>JAFQZN010000023.1 GCA_017405865.1 Oscillospiraceae bacterium
ATTATTAAAACAATTTTTGGATTATTCCCTGTTTAAACGTTTTTCTGTTTTATTCAGGTTTTTCTAACAATTTAGGTTGCAAAAAGCTTGCTTCGCAAGAATTTTGACTTACTGCGCAACTCACGACCTACCGTACCTATTACGCCGACGGTCGTGAGTTGCTTGTCTTCCGAACTTTTTGACAGCCTGTCAGCGTGTCGAAAAGGGTCTTTCGACACGCTGACGGCAGAGGTCGTTGACCTCTGCCGTGTTGTAAAACATATTTATTCCGATTTGCTGCCGTGCTTGCGGCGACGATAATAGCGGTGACGGTGGCTGGGCTTGGCCTTTGCGGCTCCCTCCGTCCCGTTCGCGCTTTCCGCAGCGGGCGCGGCCGGTGCTGCTGCCTCCGGTGCGCTTGCCGCAGGCTTTGCCTTGCCGCCGCGGCGACGGCGGTGCTTCGCCTTTTGCTCTTTGGCAGTGGCCTGCTCTTCCGGCTCCTGCATGACCGGATCCGGCGGGGTGAGCGGCTCTGCGGTCTTTTTCAGCACGACAGGCTCCAGATAGGTGGTGAAGGTCGGTTTTTCGAGCTTCTTCTGTGGACGGTTGCCGGAGATCGGCGCGAGGTCGTCCGGGATCGGCTCGTCCGTTTTCTTCGCCTTGCCGTTGCGCAGAACGCAGATGTCGCAGTTTTTGTGACAGACGACCGTGTCCGGCTGCTTTTCCAGACGGACGCGGACGGACTGCTTGAGCAGATTGACCTCCGTGACCGTACCGCGGCCGTCCGGGGTGTCCACGAAGGATTCCGCCTTCGGGCAGGTACGGATCAAGTCTTCATAGGCCGCCTGCTCGTAGTTCAGGCAGCACATCAGTCTGCCGCAGGTGCCGGAGATTTTTGTCGGGTTGAGGCTCAAATTCTGGGTTTTTGCCATTTTGATCGAAACGGGCTGGAAGTCCTCCAAAAACTCGCCACAGCAGAAGGGCCTTCCGCAGATGCCGAGACCGCCGACCATTTTCGCCTTGTCGCGAACGCCGATCTGCCGCAGCTCGATGCGGCTGCGGAGAATGGAGGCGAGGTTCTTGACCAGCTCGCGGAAGTCCACGCGGCCGTCGGCGGTAAAGAAGAAGAGAATTTTGCTTCCGTCGAAGGCGTACTCCGCCGAAACGAGCTGCATATCCAGCTTCAGCTCTTCGATTTTCTGCTGGCAGATCTCCATGGCGCGCTTTTCACGGGCGCGGTTTTCTGCGTCGACCTTCAGATCCTGCTCGTTCGCGATGCGGATCACGGGGCGCAGCGGCGCAACGACCTCGCGCTCTGTGACGGTATGATTACCGCGAACGCACTGGCCCAGCTCTGTGCCGCGCGAGGTGTCAATAATGACGGTGTCGCCTGTGCGGACGTCGAGCTTGCCGGGATCGAAGAAATAGACCTTGACGTTGTTGCGGAACTGGACGTCGCAGACGGTGAACGTTTTTCTTTCAGGTATCGATTCCATAAATACTCCTTATGCTTCGGACAGCCTGACGCAGAGCATCCCGCAGATGTGGGCGGTACCTACGTTTGCGTCCGTCAGGGAAATTGCGTGCTGCACGGCCTGTACAGCGTGAAGCAGCTGCGTATCCGTACGGCGTTGTGCGATTCTGTTACATTCCGGGCTGATTGCGGGCAAGCCGGAGCGGCTTGCGAGGGCAGAGGAGAGAAGCTCCGTCCATTGCAGGAGGATCGGCCGAAGCTGCTCGCGCTTTAATCGCTCCATCGGCGCAAGCACACGCAGTAGATCGCCGGCGCTGCCTGTACAGAAGGCTTCGGCGAATGCCTTACTCTGCGGCAAGAGCTCGCTGCCCTCCCGCAGCAGGTCGATCGCCTGCCCGAGATAGCCGCCGGAGCGGAGCATTGCAGAGCGCAGCGCGTCAGGCGAGGCGTCGGGAAAGCGCGCGGCCAGCTCTCTTTGCAGCAGATCGTCACCCAGCGGCGAGAGACGCAGCTCTACGCAGCGGCTGCGGATGGTCGGAAGCAGCTGCTCGGCATGCTCTGTCAGCAGGAGAAATACGCCGTAGGCAGGCGGCTCCTCGATGCATTTGAGCAGGGCGTTCTGCCCCTGTGCGTTCAGATCCTGCGCGCGCGGGAAGAGGTAGATCTTCTTCGCGCCCTCATTGGGGCGGACATAGAGATCCGCGCAGGCGTCGCGCACCAGCTTGACGGGAATGCCCTTTTTTTCCGGGTCGTCCACGGTGATGACGTCGGGATGAATCCCGCTCCATACCTTGCGGCACTGCGCGCACTGCCCGCAGGGACGGGAAGCGGAGGTGCATTGCATGGCGGAAGCGAGCAGGCGAGCCAGCGTGTGCTTGCCGGACCCGGCGGGACCGGAGATGAGGTAGCAGTGCGAAAGCTGCCCACGTGACAGCGCGACGGACAGACGCTGCTTCAGCGCATCGTTGCCGAGAAGTGCATCAAAGCCCATCGTTCTGCATCCTTTCCCATTTTATCCATACTATTATAACGCTTTTCTGAGTGTTTTTCCACTAAAATTTCAGATATACCAAAAAAATTAGTCAAATGCGAGCCCAAGATAGGATCGTTCGGGCAGATCGGCGCCGTGCAGCGCCTTGCACATGCCAAACGGAACGTCCTCTCCCTGCGTCCGAACAACCGCCGTTTTGCAGCCCAGTCGTTCTGCCAGCGCTGCCGCAGCTTCAGGACAATAGGGGAGCAGCTCCTTCAACAGAAGACGTGCGCCGCACTTCTCTGCCGCCGCGCAGCAGACGGTATCTGCTGTTTCCAGACGGTACAGCCCCGCGCCGCTTGCTTCGCTTGCGCATTTTTGCAGCTCCAGCAGGGACGCGTCATAGGAAACGAACGAGCCGTAGAGCTGCAGCTCGCGCAGGCTGCGGTAGGTGTCGGCATGCAGCTTCGTGATCTTTACGTCGAAACGCTGTGCCGGAAGCTCAAAAACGCTGTGATAGAACGCCGTCCGGTAGCCATGCTTTTCATAGTAGCGGAATAACGCTTCTCCGTCCGGCACGAGCAGGCATGCGTCGTAATCATGAAGCTCCTTTTCTGCATAGGCGAGCAGCGCGGCACAGACACCCTGCCTGCGATGCGTCGGCGCGGTACAGACGGCGTAGAGATAGACGGCACGCAGGACCTCTCCGCAGTCGTCAACCAGCTCGGTCGGCAGGGCGCAGAGCATGGCGACGGGCATTTTTCCGTCCAAGGCGGCAAAGGTCATAACGCGCCCTTCCGTCTTGCGCCAGAAGGCTTCGACGTCTTCCTTGCTGTCGCCGAAGCAGCATTGCCACAGCGGCGTCAGCAGCGCAGGCTGCACCTGCTTCGCATACGTAATCATCTTCGCTCCTCCATCACGACCTTCTCCAGAAGCATATCGGGATAGTAGCTTTCTTTCGCGCGCCGCAGCCCTTCCATGCCCATGTCGTCCTCCCGGTTGAGGTATTTGACCTCCGGGTAACGGCTGTGGATCAGGCGGGCAAACTCCCGATTGACCATCGGGTACGCGCCGTTGATCTCCGCGATCGCCTTCTCAAAATTCACGTCGAAGGTGTCCTCGCGGATGCGGTTGCCCATGGCAAAGGCAACAAGACCGTCCTGCGTCTCCAGAGCGATCCCCTCCATGTGCATCTCGTCAAAATACCGGAACGTCTTCTGAATGGCGGCGGCCTCCTCCGTGGTATCGGTGTAGGGGTGGGACTCGGTATGCTCTTCATACCACTGCTCGGCAAACTCGATGCACCGCGCCAAAAGCTCCTTTGTCAGCGGCAGCACACGGTAGTCCGGGTAGGTCTGCTCAAAATGGTTGCAGTGGTTGCGCTTTGCCTGCAGCTTTCGCCCACGCAGACCGCAGAGACGCTCAATGTCGTAGACGTAGTCGTAGCTGTCGCGCATGGCGCGGACGGTGAAGCGGTTCGGATACAGCGCCTCCAGCGCCTCGGCCTCGGCGGGCGTTGCGCCGAACAGACGGAAGCGAATACCGCGCTCCTTCGCGTCGGCGATGAGAACGTCGATCGTCTCCTTCAGGTTCTCGCACTTTGGGAAAAGATAGGATGTCCACTTGCCGTAACGGCAGAGGAAGAGCGGCGTTTCGCCGAAGAATGCAACGTACTGCTTCGCCCAGCAGAACGTGTTGACGAAGGAGTATTCGCAGCCGTGCCCGACGGCGGTGTAAAAATATTGGTGGATGGCGTCCCGATCCTCGGGAGAAATACAGCGGAAATCCAGCATAAATGACCTCTCTATATATAGTATCGCCTCTATTTTAGCACAATTCGCCCACAGGTCAACCGCATACTTGCTTTTTTTTCGCCGATGCGTTATTCTGTATGGTAGGATGTGATACTATGAAAAAAGTTCTTGTCGCTCTATCCGGCGGCGTTGACAGCGCGGGCGCCTGCATCCTGCTGCGAAAGCAGGGCTATGAGGTCGCCGGTGCGACCATGCTCCTGCGCGACGGCGGAGAAGCCGAGGCAGAGGACGCGCGCCTTGCCGCGCAGCAGCTCGGCATCCCGTTTTATCTGTTTGACCTGAAAAAAGAATTTCGAGAAAACGTCATAGACCCGTTTACAGCGACCTACCGCAGCGGAGGTACGCCGAATCCCTGCGTCGTCTGCAACCGGACGATGAAGTTCGGAATTTTTATGGATCGGGCGATTTCCCTCGGCTTTGACGCGATCGCGACGGGACATTACGCGAGAGTCACCGCCCGTGACGGACGGTATCTGCTCTCCTGCGCGGACGACAGGGCGAAGGATCAGACGTACGTTTTGTGCATGCTGACCCAGTATCAGCTTGCGCATACGCTCTTTCCGCTCGGCGCGGTGCAGAACAAGGCAGAGGTGCGCGGCCTCGCGGAGCGGGCGGGGTTGCGGCTTGCCCGAAAGCACGATTCGCAGGACATCTGCTTCGTGCCGGACGGCGACTATATGGGCTACCTGACGGCGCACGGTCTGATTCCGCAGAAAGGGAACTATATCCTGCCAGACGGCACGGTGCTCGCGCCGCATCAGGGAATGGAGGCCTATACCACCGGGCAGCGGCGCGGCCTTGGCATTGCGCTCGGAGAACGCACCTACGTGCTCGGCAAGCGCGGGACGGACGTTATCCTCGGCGCAGAGGCGGCGCTCTATGCGCGCAGGGTGCTTGTGCGTGGGGTGAATTACATCCCCTTTGACCGCCCGACGCAGCCGATCCGTGTGCAGGCAAAGCTCCGCTATACGACTAAATTTGCAGACGCCCTCCTGATCCCGACGGCGGACGGCTGTGAACTGCTGTTTGACGCGCCGCAGCGGGCGGCCACGCCCGGCCAGACTGCAGTGTTTTACGACGGCGATCTGGTCGTCGGCGGCGGCACGATTGAAACTACTTTACCGGAGGAAGCAACATGAAAAAGTGCAAAAAATGCGGAAGACCGCTTGGAAAGAACCAGTATTGCAGCGTATGCGACAGAGACAAGCTCCGCGCTGCGAA
Source organism: Oscillospiraceae bacterium (assembly GCA_017405865.1). Classification (GTDB taxonomy): domain Bacteria; phylum Bacillota; class Clostridia; order Oscillospirales; family Oscillospiraceae; genus JAZOXB01. The sequence continues at coordinate 5,462 of JAFQZN010000023.1, forward strand.
GCAAAAGCAGCAGGAAAACAAGAGCCGGATCCCGTGGATCATCGGGATCATTGCGGCAGTCTGCGTCGTCGTCGCGGCGGTCGTGGCGACCATTGTGGCCGTCAAAGGAAACTCTTCCGCGACTGCGCCGGAGAGCGTCGCGCTGCCGGAAAGCACCGTCGCGCTAACGGGCGAACTCCATCACTGCCAGATCGAGATCGAGAATTACGGTACGATCACATTGGAGCTGGACGCCTCCGCCGCGCCGATCACGGTTGCGAACTTCCTGAAGCTGGCGAACGAGGGCTTCTATAATGGGCTGACCTTCCACCGCATTATGAAGGGCTTTATGATGCAGGGCGGCGACCCAGAGGGAACGGGCTTCGGCGGCTCAAGCGAAACGATCAAGGGCGAATTCTCCGCCAACGGCGTCGATAACCCCCTGCGCCACACGCGAGGCGCGATCTCCATGGCGCGCAACAGCATCAGCATGGACAGCGCAAGCTCCCAGTTCTTTATCGTCCATCAGGACGCGACGGCGTCGCTGGACGGGCAGTACGCCTGCTTCGGCTACGTGACCGACGGCATGGACGTGGTGGACGCGATCTGCGAAAGCGCGCAGCCGATCGACAATAACGGCACGATCCCGGCGGAGCAGCAGCCGGTCATCACGGCGATTCGGGTGATCGACTGATGGGAAAATCACTGGTTTTGGCGGAGAAGCCCTCCGTCGGACGCGAGCTTGCGCGCGTACTCGGCTGCCGCAGGGGCGGCGAGGGCTATCTCGAGGGCGATCGCTACGTCGTCACGTGGGCGCTGGGACACCTCGTCACGCTGGCTGATCCGGACGTCTACGAAAAGAAATGGGAAAAATGGGAGATGGAGGATCTTCCAATGCTCCCGCAGAATATGAAGCTGGTCGTAATCGGCCAGACGGCAAAGCAGTTCCGCGTGGTGCAGAGCCTCATGAAGCGCAGCGATATTTCCGATCTCATCATTGCGACCGATGCCGGGCGCGAGGGCGAGCTCGTCGCGCGGTGGATCATGGTCAAGGCGGGCTGGAAGAAGCCGACGCGCAGGCTTTGGATCTCGTCGCAGACCGACCGCGCGATCAAGGAGGGCTTTGCGAACCTGCGCCCTGCGGCAGAGTACGACAATCTCTTCCGCTCCGCGCAGGCGCGCAGCGAGGCCGACTGGCTGGTCGGCTTGAACGTCACCCGCGCGCTGACCTGCCGCCACAATGCCCAGCTCTCGGCAGGGCGCGTGCAGACGCCGACCCTCGCGCTGATCGTCGCACGGGAGCGTGAGATCCGCAATTTCCTCCCGAAGGACTATTGGGGCGTCCGCCTGAAGGCGGGCGGCTTCTCGGCAATGTGGCGGGATAAAAACAACAATTCCCGCACCTTTGACAAGGCGCTTGCGGAGAAGATCGCTGCCTCCTGTCAGAGCGGCGACGCCGTTTTGACGCAGGTGCGCAAGATGCGGCGCATGACCCCGCCGCCCCCCGCCTACGATCTGACCGAGCTGCAGCGCGACGCGAACAAAAAGTACGCCTACAGCGCGAAGGAAACGCTGAACATCATGCAGTCGCTGTATGAACAGCACAAGCTGCTGACCTATCCGCGCACGGATTCGCGCTATATCTCCGACGACGTGGTCGCCACCCTGCCGGAGCGGCTGAAGGCGGTCATGGTGGACGCCTACAAGCCTTTTGCGCAGCAGATCATGCGCAACCGTCCCTTGCAGACGAAGTACATTGTCAACAATGCCAAGGTCACGGACCACCACGCGATCATCCCGACGGAGGAATCGCCCGACCTGTGGCGGCTGTCGGGACCCGAGCGCAATATCTACGATCTGGTCGTGCGCCGTTTCCTCGCGGTGCTTCTGCCGCCTTGCGAATATGAGGAGGTCGACCTGACACTAAACGTGAACGGAATCGTCTTCACGGCGAAGGGCAAGATCGTGCAGCAGGCGGGCTGGAAGGCGGTGTACGACCGATCCTTCGGCATGGACGAAGAGGAAGAGGAGACGCAGAGCCTGCCGCCGGTGCAGCAGGGGCAGCGGCTGAAAATTTCCTCCGTGCAGGTGACGAGCGGCAAAACGCCGCCGCCTCCGCGCTATACCGAGGCGACGTTGCTCACCGCAATGGAGCATCCGCAGGCGCAGGTCGAGGATAAAAATTTGCGCAAAATTTTGGAGGAAACGAGTGGCCTCGGCACGCCAGCAACGCGCGCGGACATTATCGAAAAGCTGTTTTCCGCGTTTTATATCGAGCGGCGCGGTAAGGAGTTAGTCCCGACCTCCAAGGGCATGCAGCTCGTGGAGCTTGCGCCGCCCGACCTGCGCAGCGCCGCGCTGACGGCTCAGTGGGAGGACAGGCTTGCGCGTATTGCCAAGGGGCTGGAGCGCGACACGAAATTCGTCGAGGAAATGCGCAAATACGCGACCGATCTCGTCGCCGCGGTCAAGGCGAGCGACGCCAAGTACACCCACGACAATCAGACGCGCAAGGCCTGCCCCGATTGCGGCAAGTTCCTTTTGCTCGTCAAGGGAAAGCGCGGCGAGATGCTCGTCTGCCCCGACCGCGAATGCGGCTACCGCAAGAGCGTGACGCAGGTGACAAACGCGCGCTGCCCGAACTGCTTCAAAAAAATGGAGCTGCGCGGGGAAGGAGACAATCAGATGTTCGCCTGCGTTTGCGGCTACCGCGAAAAGCTATCTGCGTTCAAGGAGCGGCACGAAAAGGCCGGCGCGGGCAAGCGAGACATCGCCCGCTATATGGAGCAGCAGAAGAGGGAAGAGCCAAAGAACAACGCGATGGCGGACGCCCTCGCCAAATGGCTGGAAAATCAGAAGAAATAGCTTGAAACAACAGTAAAAGCCGCGATGTGGAAATCCACATCGCGGCTTTTCAGACTGTCAAAAAAGTCCGTAACCGTCAAAATTATTAAAACAATTTTTGGATTATTCCCTGTTTAAACGTTTTTCTGTTTTATTCAGGTTTTTCTAACAATTTAGGTTGCAAAAAGCTTGCTTCGCAAGAAT
>JAFQZN010000024.1 GCA_017405865.1 Oscillospiraceae bacterium
ATCAGGCAGTATCTTTGTGACGCGGACCGGCAAACCGATCAGCCGGACGAACATCTGGCGGGAAATGAAAGGACTTTGCGAGCAGGCGAACGTTGACTCGCGTAAGGTCTTCCCGCACAATCTGCGGCATTTGTTCGCGCGGGTGTTTTACGGCATCGAGAAGGACATTGCCAAGCTCGCGGATATCCTCGGGCACAGCAGCATCAATACCACGCGCATCTATATCATTTCCACCGGCACGGAGCATCGGCAACGTATGGAATCCATGAGGCTGATTCTATAAAAAGCCGACAGACTTCGGCAGGAGCAACATAATCGGCATTATGTTGTCATTGGGATTTTCTGTCACCATTACATGACGTATTTCTGCTAAAAAAGCGTATGCTTCAAGAAGCCTTTTCCTGTGTGGCGCAAAGCGATACGAGAAAGGGCTTTGTTTCTACGCTGTTTTCCGTTTATTGGTGCTAAATGCCGTTGCATTTTGCAGGATCGTCGGATATAATGGGTTGCAGTCGGAAGTCGCGCATGCTTCCGGCAGGAACAACCTACAACATAATGCCGATTCTGTTGCACATGACGCAAAAGCCGGAAAGAGACGGGACGGGCGACGACCGGCGCCGGTTTGGGGAGCTATGCCATGAGTACATATTTCGACTTGCAGATCATGCTGAATTTTTCGGTCGCACTGCTGAGCATTCTGCTCAGCACCCTGCTGGCGCTGCGTATCCGCTTCGGCGTCGCGTCCGAAAAACGTCCGGCGCACTACCTCTGGTTTCTATATACTTGCCTGATCTGCTTCTCGGCAGCCAATCTGCTCGGTCAGATTTGCGAAGGGCAGCAAAGCCGCGCGGCGTACGCCCTTTACCCGATCGTGTGCTTCGCCGACTATTTGTTCTCAGGGATGCTCGCTTATGCAGCTTCGGGCTTCCTGATCTCCGTCGCGGAGCGGGAGCGGAAAATGCGATGGATACGCATTCTGATGCAAGGTCTGATCCTCGTTCATATTACCATGCTGATTCTCTCGCAGTTCACCGGCCTTTTCTATGAGATTGACGCGCAGAACCGCTATCTGCGCAGCGACGCCTATCCGTTGTCGCTGATCCCGACCGCAATGATTCTGCTGCTGGACGCTTTTGTGATGCTCCGCTGCGGAAAAACGCTTACAAAAACGGAGCGTATTGTCTTCTGGTCCTTTATTCTGATCCCCGGCGCGTCGCTGATCCTGCTGATCTACGTTATGGATCTGATTCCGCTTTCCGCGATGGCAGCCTCACTGATAATGTTCTACTATTTGACAGAGCGGCATACCGCGCAGCTCTATCGGGAGCAGACAGAAAACGTGAAGCTGCAGACGGAGGTCATGCTCAGTCAGATTCAGCCGCACTTTCTGTACAATTCACTCGGCGCAATCGCCGACCTGTGCGACATCGACCCGCAGAAGGCCAAGCAGACGACGATCACCTTCGCCCAATATCTGCGCGGCAATATGAACGCGCTCGGCACGGTGGATCTGATTCCGTTTGCGCAGGAGCTGTCGCATACACAGCAGTATTTAGAATTGCAGAAGGTGCGCTTCGGGGACGACCTGCAGGTATGCTATGAGATCGCCTGCACGGACTTTTTCGTGCCGACCTTGAGCATGCAGCCGCTGGTGGAAAACGCGGTGCGGCATGGCATCCGGCAAAATCCGGGCGGACGCGGGACGCTTGCGATCGCCGCGGCGGAAACGGAGCGCGGTTATGAGATCACGGTCACGGACGACGGACCGGGTTTTGATCCGAACGTCCCACCGGACGACAAGCGGATGCATGTGGGACTGCAAAATGTGAGAGAACGCCTGAGCCTGACCTGCGGTGGAACGCTGACGCTTCGCAGGAATCCCGTGCGAGGGATGACGGCGGTCATTCATATCCCAAAAGCAAAGGAGGAATAGCCCGTGCTGATTCTGGCGATTGACGACGAGCTGCGGATGCGGCACATGCTGCAAACGGCGATCGAGGAGGCCGCGCCGGAGGCGGAGGTGCGGGTGTTTCCCGACGGAGAACAGGCGCTCGAAGCCATCGAGAAGCAGGGGCTTCGACCGAAGTTCATCTTTTCCGACATTCAGATGCCGGGGCTGGACGGCTTGCAGCTTGCCGTCCGGCTGCGAACGGTCGCGCCGGACGCACGGCTCATCTTTGTGACGGCGTATCAGGAATACGCGCTGGACGCCTTTCGGCTCCACGCGAGCGGCTATATCGTAAAGCCCGTGGAGGCGGCGCGCATCCGCGAGGAGCTGGCGCATCACGCGCCGCGCGCCGACACGGAAGAAGAAAAGCGCAAGCTGCACGTCCGCTGCTTCGGACCCTTCGAGGTGTTTCTGAACGGTGCGCCGCTCATCTTTGGGCGTCAGCAAACCAAGGAGCTGTTTGCGTATCTGATCGACCGCCGCGGCGCCCTTTGCTCCGCTGAAGAGATCGTCGCCGCGATCTGGGAAGACGAGGGCGACCTGAAGCTTTTAAAGCACAGGCTGCGGAACCTCGTCAGCGACCTGCGCAGGACACTGGAGGAAGCGGGCTTTGCAGATATTCTCCTGCGGAAGCGAAATCAAATCGGCATTCTGCCGGAGCGGGTGCACTGTGATTATTACCGGATGCTCGCAGGAGAGATGGACGCGATCAACGCCTTTCGCGGGGAGTATATGGCGCAGTACAGCTGGGCGGAGCTGACCAAGGGCGAGCTGGTGTTCAGAAACGGGATTTAGAAGGCAGTCAAAGGCTTCCCCTTGGAGGGGAAGCTGTCAGCGGCGGCGTTAGACGGCGCTGACTGATGAGGAGGAAAACCTTCCGAAATGCTGGCGGCTGGTATCAAAAATGAGACTGCGGCAAAACACCTCATCCGACTTGCCTTCGGCAAGCCACCTTCCCCTCGAGGGGAAGGCTTGGTTGGAGCGCCGGTTAAGAGGAATTCAATGGAATCATCGGCAATTTTCAGGGTACGGTCTGTACCCTGGATTTTTTTACATTTTTACGGAGGCAGGGTCGGTTTTGTGACGCTGCTGGGCGCTCTCTTGCATATAATTAATCGCCATGTTTATAAGTATGTCTTTTTACATTGATTTATAGGAGGCGCACGATGCATTATAAGAATTTTAAGCGGGTCATTGCGCTGCTGCTTGCGGTGTGCATGATTCTGCCGATGCTTCCGGCAACGGTATTTGCAGAAGAGGAAAACGAACAGGAGATTTGGGTCTCTGACCCGGATACGGGGATAGAGGACGCAGCTGAACAGCTCGGCGAATATACTGCGCCTGCCGCAACGGAACCTGCGGCGGAGAGCGTCGCGGAGCCTGTCACGGAGGCGGAGCCTGCGACGGAAGCGGAAGCGTTCGATGAAGACGCCTCCTTAAAGGCTGCCGCTCACCGTGCGCCTGCCAATCCCTCCGCCTACGAGGGACGCACGAGCGCAGGGCAGGTCTATTTAAGCGTGGACGGCACCGACTTCGTGCTGATCGGTACCAAGCAGCAGCTGCAGGCGTTGGATTATTACCCCACGCGCCTCACCGGGAATAACGCTGACGCGCTTACAGAGGCGCAGCGTTATGACGTTATGGGTCCGGTCTGGAAGGTGGAGCTGATGCGTGAGCGCACGAGCGCGGACTGGCAGGTGCAGAGCGCGGAGCTGGTCTATCCGGGCGACGCCGACCTGACGGCTGACGTCGTGATCAACACGAACGGCGACACGAAGGACTTCTCCGGCTATACGCTTTACGGCGTGAACAAGGGAATCTACGGTCCCGACGCCGGCGCGGACGCGGGCAAGAAGCTCGGCGATAATGTCGAAAATCATTCTCTGGTGATCGGACGTCCGGACTATGAAACGCGCTATGTCGGCGGCACGCTGGAGCAGTACGATCTGAACGTCACCTCCTACAGCTACGGCAAATACTCTCCCCGCAATAACTACGTCGTTTTCCGCGATATCAGCTTGAGCGGCGTGGCGTGGGAGCCTCTGATGTTCTATGGATTGATGTACGGCATTCTGGGAAGCGCGCTGGAATCTCCCGCAACGCTGGAGAGCGCGGTGCGCACCATGCGCGCAAGCGAGGACTATCTGGACTATGCGGACACACTCTTGCAGCCGACGATCTCTGACGTCACGGTCAACACCGCCGCCGGAAATCTGGACGCGGACAAGTACGTGGGCGTTGGCTTCTTCGCTTCGATCACCAGCGCCCGCCCCGGCACGGACAGCGGTCTGGAGCACGTCAAGGCGGAGGTTCGCAATCTCAAGCTCGATACCGTGCGCGTCACGAACAACTACACGGGCATCGCGATCGACCAGACGGTTGTGAACTGGCTGACCAGCAACCTCGGTTCAGGCGTCGGACTGCTGCTCGACGGACTGCTTCGCCTGCTGACCGGCAAATCCGGCACGGATTTTGCAAACTCCGTCAGCGATCTTCTGACTGCCCGCGCCAAGGACCCCACGAACCTTGCAACCGGCGGCTTCGTCGGTCGCGTTTATGCGCTTGCCCTTGTTGAAAACTGCGACGTTGCAAACGTGCAGGTGCAGGGCGCGGGCAGCTATGTCGGCGGCTTCGTCGGCTACAGCGCCGGAGAAACGCAGTATGACTTCGTCAGCAACACGGCGGGCGCCCTGCTGAATCTGCTGACGACGATTTTGAATATCATTCCGGGGCTCGGACTCGGCGACCTCATTTCGATCGTGCGCAATGTGCTGCCGCTGAACACGCTGGTTCCCGTGGACTATCTGAATCCGCATATCGAGGACTGCGACTTGACCGGTCTGACCGGAAACATCGGTCCTGCTGCGCAGACCTGGAGCTTCAACGGCGACACCGTGGACGCAGAGTGCAACGGCGGCTTTATCGGCGCCAAGATCGCAACCGTAATGATCAACTGCGGCGTACATGACAGCGCCTTTACCGTCAATGCGAAAAACTACGGCGGCGGCTTTGCGGGTCTTGCCCGCGACGCGGTCATCCAGGAGCTTTTGACCGATCTCGGCGTCAACCTCGGCGTCATGCAGTCGATCCTGAAGAACTTGATGGAATCCAACATCGACCTGCAGAGCGTGCAGGTGCGCTGCGTGATCACCGGCTCGGACGTGTCGGTGCGCGGCGAGAATTATCTCGGCGGCTTCAACGGCGCAATGGCAAACGCATACTGCGTTAACAACGAAATGCAGTGCGCGGGCAAGACGCTCTCTATCGTCGGCACCGGCGACTGTGTCGGCGGCTTTGCAGGCATCGCCACCCTCGGTTGGGCAATGAGCCTGGGACAGGGTGAGGCAGTCGGCAATACGAGCCTGCTGTCCACGTTGAAAAACGTGCTGACCTCGCTTTTGAGCTCCTACGGCAACGAGCTGCTGAGCCTGCTCGGCGTCGGACAGTCCGAGATCCTCGGTCTGCAGTTCGATTTTTCCGAGGCGCAGGTCAACGGCAGTTACGTCGGCAATGAAGCGAGCGTGGAAGGTCACGACTACGTCGGCGGTCTCGTCGGCAAGGCGGATGCATTGATCATGACCGGCACGACCGGAACGGCGCTGTCGAAGATGACTTATTTCCAGAACGGCGACCTGACCGTTTGGGACGTTTTCCCGAACATGCCGAAAACCGGCAGCTTCACCGTCACTTATCACGAAAAGGACGGCACAACCGTTGACGTGACCGTTTCGGCGAACGACAACTACACGATTACCATGCCGAGCCGCAGCGACGATACCGCAAACGGTTATGTGTTTGAAGGGTGGGTTACCACCCACTGCGACCACTCCACTGCGGAGCCGTCCAACATCCTGCGTGCGGGTGAAACCTACGTTGTGACGCACGACGTTACCTTCAACGCCCTGTACTCCAAGGAGGGCGCCCCTGCTTACGAGCTCATCACGAGCACGCCGAGCAACTGGGAGACCACCTACGAAAACTATATCATCACCTACAAGCGCGACGAGAACATGGTCGTGCTGACCGGTCTGAACGCCAATACCGGCTACGAGTCTGCAAGCAGCGGCGGCGCAAGCACGCTCAGCCAGATCCGCGCGGCTTACGGCGCGAACAGCTTCCAAACGGAGGGCGGGTTGCTTCTCAACGTGCCCGATCTTTACCTGTTTGCCGCAGACAAGATGGCAACGCAGGACGACTATTATTTTGAAAATCTGAACAAGGGAACGACGCTTCGCCGTCTGACCTCCTCCCTTGCAGGACAGAAGGGCTTGAGCGCCTATGGCGTGCACGCGGATGTTTCGACCCAGTGGCACCCCTTCATCCGTGACGACCTTTCCGTCGGCTTTGAAAGCGATTACGGCACCGGAAACGACAAGTATATCGTCTACGACGCGCGCGGTTATTTCAGAATGGGCACGTCGTCCGAAATCTCGGAGATCTACATCTGGGGCAAGAGCAAGCTCCCGACGCGGTACACGACGGTAGACGTGGGCGTGGAAATGCCGGATAACGACCTTGTCATTGAGCTTGACAGCACCGTAGTCGGCAGATTTGCGCAGATCCATGTAAACGGTCTGCGGCTCGTCAACGGTCACAAATTCGTCGGCGGCATCGCCGGTCTGGCAGGCACCGCCAACGTCAGCGGTCTGCTCAACGATACGATCGGCGTCGGCGACTTCAAGAAATTTGAGATAAACGACATCATCCTCGTCGGCGGCACCGCCTATGAAGACGGCAGCGGCAACGACGGCCTCAAGGTTTGGGGCAGAAAGCCTGATTCTCTCACCTCCGACACCGGTGCGGGCTACTACGTCGGCGGCGGCGCGGGGCTTGCGATGGGCGGCGATTTGCTGCGCATCGATATCAGCCGCTTGAATATGGTCGAGGGCAAAAACTGCGTCGGCGGCTTTGCCGGCTGCGTCGGACCCGGCGAGCTGCTCGGCACCGGCGGTCTGAATCTGCAGCTGCTGGGCTTGAGCCTGCTCAATGCGAACAATTTGCTTTCTGTCGGACAGGGACTGGAAACGCAGGTGCAGCACGTCACCGTGACCGGCATCCCCGTCGGCTACACGGTCGAGGCGACCGGCACGAATGCAGCAGGAGAGGTTTATATCTTCTGCGCGGGCGGCTTCTTCGGCAGGAGCAACTCCACCAACGCCGACGACTGCCACGCCGTCAAGGTGCAGTGGGTCAAGGCAAACGACACGGACGGCAGAGCCGGCGGCTTCCTCGGCGTGTCCGAGGTGGGCGGGCTTGCCTCCATGGATGACGCGGAAGGAACCCAGATCAAGGGGCTGATCAGCGCGGGCAATCTGCTCAACGCGGTCGGCTATCTGATCCCGGAATATACCAAGGTCGATACCACCTATGTTGACGGCGGCTACGTCGAGGCAGCCTGGGCAGGCGGCTTTGCGGCGGACTTCCAGAGCGGCACTGTAGATAATCTTTCCAAAGACCCGCTGGCACAGAACCAGCGCCCGGAAGAGAAGAGCAATCCGGACTGGTACGCCGTATACAACATCGACCACGTGACCGGCACCCTCTATGCCGGCGGCTTCGGCGCGAAGGTCTACGCCGGCGCGCTGGCGGACGCCGGCGGCGGCATCAGCATCCTCGGCGACATCGAGGGCATCAACATCGACCTCGTCAATCTTTTGAGCTTAGTCAACGCCTACGTGCCGACGATCCGCTATGCGGGCGTCAAGAGCGACCGCTCGACCCGCTTCGACAAGACGACGGGCTTCTCCGGAGACTTCGACGCGACGCTCGCGCCCTCCCGTCAGCAGGGAGGCTTCACAGTCGAATGCACGGGCTTTGATCCGGATGACAAAACCACCGGCGCGGCAGGCGGCTTCATCGGCTACGCCTCCGGCGCACAGGTGAGCTATTGCGATGTGCGGCAGCTTCTGCACACGACGGTCACCCCACCGGCAGAGCTGGATGGCACGGTAGGAACCAGTTACTTTGACAATTCCCAGAGCGCTTACGCCGTTACCGGCACGCGCTACGCGGGTGGCTATCTGGGCTTTATGGACATCGGCTCCTCCGCCTCGCTGGGCGGCGGCCTCAAGGCGTTGAGCATCCTGAACCTCAACGACGTTCTCAGCGCGCTGAACAGCGTGATCTCTACCGTGGAGCACTCCGACGTCTACGGCGGACCCGGCGGCTTCGCCGTCAAGTCCGACGCAACGATCGACAGCGGCGCGGCTTCGGAGACAGAAGCGGCAGGCTTGGTTGGACGCTCCGGCGGCTTCGTCGGCTGGATGCGCGGCAGCCATATTCAGGATTCCCATTCCTGGAATTTTAGTTACATCATCGGCAGGATCGCCGCAGGCGGCTACGTCGGCGAGATGGAGCCGGGCAGCGTCGCGGACGCTCTGGGCGATACCAGTGTGCTGAACGGATTGATCGAAGCCAGCGGCAGCCTGCTCACGGTGGCGCAGGACTTCGTTCCCACGATCCGCAACAGCGTGACGACCTGCATCCCCTGCGGCGGCGCGGTTCGGGCGGACGCCGCCTCCGACGCCGGAACGCAGCGCGGTATGGCGGGCGGCTACGCAGGACATAACCTCGGCGGCCATATCTGGGGCAATAACAGTGACCCGTGGAAGAGCGAGAACGAAACGATCAACAACGTGGAGACTTACCGCGGTCCGAAGTCCGAATGCGCGGCGATCCGCATTCTCTCGGTCTACGGCGTCGAATACGCCGGCGGCTTCACGGGACTTATGGACGCGGGCTCTACCGCCGGCACCGGCAATATTTCGCTGCTCTTCGGGCTCGTGAAGCTCGACAATCTGCTCGGCGCGCTGAAGGTTTCCTACCCGACCGAGGAAAACACCGCGGTTTACGGCCCGCTGGCGCAGATGGATTACCAAAGCTGGAACTCATGGGTGGATTACGTCGGTCAGTATGGCGGCTACGGGCTCGGCATGGAGCACGTTGCAAGTCAAGCCGCGCTCGATGCGATTCTGGACGACTATCTCTACGGCTACCATGTAACGGCGGGACGCTCCGCCTATCAGAACATCGCAGGTCTGTATGACAGCGGCTGCGCGGGCGGCTACGTCGGCTCGATGCGCAGCGGCACGATCACCAACGGTCAGGCATATAACTGCAAGCAGGTCAAAGCCATGCGAAATGCAGGCGGCTTTGCCGGCGAGATGAAGACCGGCTCCGTGGCAAATCTCGGACAGGCGCAGGCGCTCGGCCTCGACCTTGATCTCGGTCAGCTCCTCACCGGCGCGGTCGACGTGTTCGTCCCGGTGGTCAAGACCTCCTCGATCCACGGCTACCAGAACGGCATGACGGTTCTTTCCACCGGCGAGCAGGCAAACGGCTGCGGCAACGCGGGCGGCTTCGCCGGTACTGCCAGAGGCGCGCAGATATGGGGCGACGACACGGGCAGCGACAATCCAAACGACGGCTGCAATGTGTGGAACCTCAAGAAGGTCATGGGCTCCCGCTACGTCGGCGGCTTCGTCGGTTTCCTCGGCTCCGGCACGGCTGCCGAGGCGGGCACGAACGTCAGCGAAGGTCCGCTGCAGGAGCTTTTGGACGCTGTCGTCAAGTCCGGCGGGGACAACGTCTCGTCCCTGCTCTCCCTCGCCGCCGCAACCGTCTCCACAGTGCGCAAGGCGAACATTACCGTTTCAGATCCCGCTTGGGGCTTCACGGTAGAGGGCTGGACGGATGACAGCGATCCGCAGAACCCGGTGCGGCACGTACCTCTTTGCGCCGGCGGCTTCGTCGGCACGATGGAGGGCGCGATCATCGGCAACAACGACGAGCAGACCCTTACGACCACAAACATTCGCGTCAATCACCTGCGCGGCGTGGAAGCGCAATACTACGCCGGCGGCTTCTTCGGCGTGGCGAACGTGGGCAGCACTGCCTCGGTCGCGCAGAATAAAACGAATCTCCTGTCCCTTGCGAATCTGGGGCAGATTTCCGCGCTCGATATTTTCAGGCCCTATATCTACAATTCCGACGTTTCCGGCGTGAGCGAGGGCTTTACCGTCCGCACTGCCGGAGAAGAGACCACCGGCACGATGAATTCCACCCGCTGGTCGGGCTGCGCGGGCGGCTTCGGCGGCGCGCTGCTGGACGGTCATGTGCAGAACGCGCACGTGACGAACCTCTCCAGCGTCGAGGGTCTGAACTACACGGGCGGCTTTATCGGGCACTGCGGCAAGAGCGGCGTCGCCGACGTGGACAACGCCTCTTTGCTGCAGCAGGCGAACCTCTTAAACGCGCAGGCAGGCGTCGGCGACGTGGTGGGCTCGCGCGTGGTAAGCTCCTCCGTGAGCGGCATCGACCTTGGCTATACCGTCACTGCCGCAGGCGGCAGCGAGCCGATTGCGGGCGGCTTCGTCGGCTTCTCCGATCTGACAAAGATCGGCTTCAAGCCAGCCGTTCCCGCCGTGTCGGAAGAACAGGAGCTGCCCTGCGCGGCAAACAACCTCAAATACGTCGTCAGCGACCGGATCGCAGGCGGCTTTATCGGCAAGACCACCAAGGGCTATCTGGTGGAGGCGCAGGCAAGCTCCTCTCTCGTGGCGCTGCTTCTCAACATTGTGAACGTGCTGGTGCGCGCCCTGTATCTGCCGCAGGCGCAGCAGGCAGACCTCATCGACGCCAACCTCGGCAATATCGCCGGGCTGGAGCTTCTGAACGAGGGCAACCTGCTGGGCGTCACGCTCTTCGGCATCCACATCACCGTCTCCCTCGGCACCAAGGAGGACGAAGGCGGTGCGACCGACGTTGCCAAGATCACGATCGGCGATTCCTATATTGAACTGCCCTGCAACGAAAACGGTCTGGTTGATTCCGAGCACAGCAATCTGACCATCGCGCTGCTCCCGCTGTTCTATACTACGGTGAAGAACAGCACCGTTACGGGCATCAGCAAGGGCTACGACGTCTTCGGCGGCGGAGCGACGCAGACGGAGGACGGCACGGAGCGCAATGGCTTTGCAGGCGGCTTCGTGGGCTTCAACCAGCTCGGCGAGATCGCAAGCTGCGCCACGGTGAACTGTGACGTCGTGCGCGGTACGCCCGCCAAGCTCTCCGAGGGCGCGACGGTCTCCGTGCAGAAGGTCGGCCCCTTCACGGGCAGTTACTACAACAATTCTACCTATGACGCCAACGGTCAGACGGCGAAGGAAACCGGAGACACCTTTAACGGCACCGCCCACACGCAGGAAACGCCCGGCGCAGACCCCTTCGTCTCCGACGCGAAGGTGCTTTTGAAGGACGACGAGCCGCTGCTTCCCAACCCCGAAAGTCTGACGGCGCCGACTGCGGAGATGCAGAATCCCTGCGAGAACACCGTCGATCTCACCCTGCACAAGGTCTGGGACGACCTTGCCCAGCTCCAGAAGACCCGCCAGAGCGTCACCTTCACGATCCATCAAGTGGACAGCGTGACGAACGAGGACACGGTCTACGGGACCGTGACGCTGACCGAGGCCGACGCCAACGCCTTTGCGCCGGCGGTCTGGACGAGGAAGGTCGAAGGGCTGCCCGCTACGGAAACGGTCAGCGGCGTTCTGCACCGCTACAGCTACTACGTGACCGAGGCAACCGCGAACGGCTACGTGCAGGACACCGCCTACGCCGATACCGACGCTGCGAGCAAGCGAACCTTTGATATTAACGCGGAAACGGGCTACGTCGCAAAGCTGACGAACCAGGCGATCATCGACCAGACGGTCGTGATCGACTACGGTCTGCCTGCGGCGATCCGTGTCCCGCAGTACATTGAGAGCAAATATGAATTCGGCACGCGCAGCCTTGCCCTGCAGGGCGTGCTGTCAAGCGCGCAGCTTGCCTCTGCGGCGGTCTACACCCGCGCAGGCGACGTGCAGGCGGCGAACGCAGAGGGCGAGGGCGCGAAGCTGGCTAGCGCACTCGAGGGCAGCTTCGGCAATCTGCGCCTCGGCGTGGAATCCGATTTGAACAAGCTGATCTACGTGCCGAAGGATCTGCAGATGACCGCGCCGGAGACGGTGGCCGTCCGGCTGCTGCCGGCAGGCGCGGATCGCTACTACTACAGCCGCGTGACCTTCGTGCCCGCCAGCATCATGTACTACGAAAACAGCTTCATCAGCTTCGGGCATGAGAAGGACGCCGCGTTCGTGCATGACTGGACGGACGTGGGTGCGGCGACGGACGCAAGACAGGGCGAGGATCGCCCCGGTCTTGACGAGCTGGACGACGACAACCTCTACGGCTACGACCCGGCATATTCCACCTGCACGACCTACAGCCTCGACGGCTCGAAGAAGGTCACAGTCAGCGTGGAGGACAAAGACAACTGGCCGACGGCGCAGTTTACCTTCACCGGCACGGGCTTTGATCTGATTGGCGTGAGCAGCAACGATTCCGGCTTTATGACGGTGCAGGTCTATCAGGGCAGCACTGCCTCCGGCACGGCGTACAAGAGCTGGGCGGTCGATACCTACTTCGGCTACAGCCGCTCTCTCGACAGAGAAAACCCCTACGTCCGCTATTTCTGCTTCTGGGACGGCGAGGCGTGGCATGTGACCAAGACCGTCACTGCCTCGCAGACCGCAGCCGGCGGCACGGAGGACGGCTATCCGGTGCTGGCAGACTTCCCGACCTCGACGACGCAGGGACCGTCCTGCATCGTCTACCGTCCGAACTACGTCTGGACGACGACCTCCAACGGGCAGACGCTCTATCAGGTGCCTGTGATTTCCAGCGGCGACAGCCTGCCCTACGGCACCTACACCGTAAAGGTCACCGTCCGCTACGCGCGGCTGATGGATCATCCCGGCGACGGCAGCTATGACCTCTATATCGACGGTCTGCGCATTTACAAGCCCGCCGATCCTTTGGAGGAGCTGGACGCCACCTATTACGCACTGGATCACGAGGGCTGGCCGCAGTTTGTCGAGCTGCGCCGCTTCCTGCTGGGGCAGGAGAGCCTCGGTCAGTATGAGGATAACGCGGACATTCAGGACGGCGCGGTCTTTATCGACGGTATGGGCGAGGTCACGACGATCGCAGATTACAGTCAGATCGGTCCGAACAACGAAATCTATCTGCTGCCCGGTCAGGCGGTCGCCTTTGCACTGAACGCCGATGACGCCTCTACGATCGACCGGATCCATGCGAGCATGAAGCTGGTCAGCGGCTCGGACGGCGGCGTGGTGCTTTCCAACGGCGGCGACCCCGTCAACCTGCGCTTTACCTCCGCCACCGAGCGCTTCTATGACGTCAGCTCCGTCGTGGAATGGGAGGACGGTCAGACGCAAAGCAAGGTGGTTCTGATTGCGAATCCCACGAAGGACGATCAGGGCAATGATAATCACAACATCGTTTCCCTGCGCAATCTCAAGATCACCTATCTGAGCGAGCCGACTTCCACGCAGACCGTTCGCACGACCATCAGCCGCAGTGGGGCAAGACGCGCAATGCGCTACCTCGGCAATGCGGAGCTGCAGCCCGGTGTACTGGATGACGGCCTGACCTTCTCCGGCATGAGCATCACGCTGATGAGCGATCTTGCGATCAACTACTATGTGCCTATGACGCTGCTGGAGGACGCCTCCAACGCCTATATCGTGTTCCAAAAGGACGATGCGCTGATCCGGGAGTACGATTATACGCAGCGTGAGGTGAATGGCGAAAACTATGCGGTCTTTACGTTCCGCGACATTCCTGCCAAGGAGATGGGCAGCGTTGTCCGCGCAAGACTTGTGCTTACAATAGGCGGCGTTGAGCATCTCGGAAACGAACTTCCCTACAGCGTGAAGCAGTACGCGATGGATCAGCTTGCCGCGACCGATGACGACGCGCTTCGCACCGTGCTGGTGGATATGCTGAATTACGGCGCGCAGGCACAGACCTACTTCGGATACAAAACTGACGATCTGGTCAACAAGAATTTGACTGCAGAGCAGCAAAGCTGGGGCAGTACAAAGACGCCTGCGCTGGAAACGCACGAGCAAACGCAAACCGCGGAGCATGCGCAAATCGTCCTCGCCGGTCGCTCTATCAGCCTGAACGAGCGCGTCACCATCAACTACTACTGGGATCTGCAGGCTTACGGCGGCAGCGTCGAAGACCTTGCGATGGAGCTGCGCTGGCTCGACCGCGACGGCACGCTGCAGACCCTGCGGATTGACGGCACGCAGTTTACGGCGCACGAGCACTATTGGCGCGCCGCCTTCTCCGAGCTGAGCGCTTCGCAGATGCGGACGGTCGTGCAGTGTCAGATGATCCGCAAGGCAGACGGCGCTGTGGTAAGTGACGTCAACAGCTACAGTATCATCTCCTACGTCTACAGCGTAATGAAGAACGAGGCAGACCCGGCACTCACGGACGTCGTTCTCGCCATGCTGCGCTACGGTGACGCAGCGAGCGCATATTTCAACGGAAATCAGGAGTAAGACCTATGAAGAAAGTATATCGGAAGCCTGTGGTGACGTATGAGACCTTCCGGCTGTCGGAGAGCATCTCGTCCGGGTGCTATGGAATTGCAAACCTCGGCGAGGGCGTTTGTTCCGTCTTCCTTCCGGACGCCGGCGTCAACGTGTTCAACCAGGCGGGCCTGTGCGAGTATAGCGGACCGGGCTTTGACGACGCGGTTTGTTATCACGCGCCGACGGACTGGAACAATGTCTTCAGCTCCTGAAGTTTCAATCGAACGGGCGTATTTTCGCATCGGAGACTTAACCGTTTGCGTAGACGCCCCGCCGTACCCGGTGTCGGAACGTCTGAACGCATACCGATGCGAACCCGTTCCGGCGCCGGATCGACGGCTGACGGTCCGGGCGGTGCCGCAAGTGACCGCGCCGGAGCAAATCCTGCTGCGTAAAACCGGGATCACGGAGTTTCACGACCCGCAGGGCGGGCGCACACTGTTCTGCCAACGCGAGGACGGCGCTGGGCTGCTCTACAAAGCGGCGGAGCAAGGCGACGCCGTCACGGTGGATTATGCGGCGGACTGCCTGAACGGATTAAGCTCCCATCTGATCCTGCGCTGGCTGGAGCTGCCGCGGACGCTACTTAAGCGAGACGAGCTGTTTCTGCATGCGTCCTACATTGCATTCGAGGGAAAGGCGATCCTCTTCACCGCGCCGAAGCAGACCGGAAAATCCACGCAGGCGCGGCTCTGGGAGCAGTATCGCGGCGCGGAGCCGATCAACGGCGACCGCGCGCTGCTTCGGGAAGAGGACGGCCTTTGGTACGCCTGCGGCTCCCCGTTCTGCGGCAGTTCAAATCTGTGCAAAAACCGCACGCTGCCGCTTGCCGCCATTGTGATCCTGCGGCAGGGAGCGAAAAATGCGGTCGCACAGGCAAACGAACGACAGGCGCTGCTCTCGTTTTTGGAGGGCGTCACCTACGACGTGAACGACCGAAGTGCGATGGACAAGGTCATGACGCTGGCGCAGCGCATCAAAGAGTGTGTGCCGTTTTATGCGCTGACCTGTCTGCCCGACGAGGGCGCGGTCGCCTGTCTGCACAACCGACTGATTGAAGAGGGTATTTATGGCTGAACCGAGGTTATCGGCGTATCTGCACCAAAAAGCAGCAAGGCTGGGACAGCCGTGCTCCGGAACCTTTGAGCTGACCCCGCGCTGCAACTTCGACTGCAAGATGTGCTATGTGCATCTGAGCGCTGCCGAACAGAAGCGCCGGGGGCAGGAGCTTACTTCGGACGAGTGGCTTTCCATCGGGGAAGCCGCCTGCCGCGAGGGCATGGTCTTTTTGCTGCTGACCGGCGGCGAGCCGACGCTCCGACCGGATTTTATGGAGATTTACGCAGGTCTCAAGCGGATGGGACTGCTTGTTTCAATCAATTCCAACGGCTATTTGCTGCAAGGCGAGCTGCTGCAGCGGCTGCTGGACGATCCGCCCCACCGCGTCAATATTACGCTCTACGGCGTGTCGAATGAGACCTATGAAGCCCTGTGCGGCGTTCCCGCATACGACACGGTGCTGAAAAACATCCGTGCGCTGCGCGAGGCGGATATCGACGTCAAGCTCAATCTGACGATGACGCCCGAAAATCAGCAGCAGCGCGAGCAGATCGCAGCGAAAGCGCGGGAGCTCGGCGCGCATCTTCAGACCTCAACGTATCTTTTTCCGCCGGTCCGTGTGACAGGCTCCTGTGAGTTTCCGGAGCGCATGTGTCCGGAGGAGGCAGGACGAATGGAAGCGGAACGTTTACGTGCTTCCATGACGGACGAGCAATTCCGTCTTTTTCTGCAAACGCTTCACATCGACGAAGATCCGGAAAACGAGTGCATGAACTGCCGTGCCGGACGAAGCGCGTTTTGGCTGAGCTGGGACGGGAAACTGATGCCCTGCGGGATGCTCCCGTACCCGATCGCGGACGTCAGAGCGGCGGGCTTTCAGACCGCGTGGCAGCAGGTGCGCGATCAGGTGAAGGTAATCCGCTTTCCGAACAAGTGCCAAAGCTGCCGCGTTCGTTCGCTTTGCCACATCTGCCTTGCAAAATGCTACACCGAGACATTAGGCTTTACCGAGGCGCCGACATACGCCTGCCGCATGACGGAAGCCCTGATAAAGGCCTTGTAGCATTCCTTCGGGCGGCAAACATCCTCTGTAAGCAGTACATCTGTGGGTACATTTTCCGTCGATGCTTTTTGCGCACGGCAAACTTCCGCTTATAAAAAACAGGCCGATGGTTTTCACCTGCCTGCCTTTGTGAAAAAACGCGCTTCGGCGCGCTTTTTCAGTTCATGGGCGATACCGGCGGAGCTCTCTTGGGGAGGGCTTCGTCGGTGATTTTCTTTATGCAGTGGTTTGCCGGGTGTATTGGACATTTATTGAACAAAGGGCGTTATAATACGTTAAAATAGGGTAATTGTTGGTTATCCTGTTCTTCAGACAGCGGTTTTGTTCGATAAGCTGTGGCTGCGAGCGGCGGAAACGCTGTAGCTTCGGAGGATAAGGGAAGAACGCAGCCGCGAATCGTTCAGAGAGGTCGGGTATAGATGACGCTTGAAACCAGAATGCTAAGCTCGGTGCTGCCGCCCGTATTGCTGTTGGCGGGTCTCAGCTATTTTGTTTTGACAGATCGGTATATCCAAAAGATACACAAGAGGACCATGGTGTATGACACCTGTGATTCCGAGATCATGGAGCTGCAGCGCCCCTATCAGGAGAAGCTGTGGGCGTTCAATCAGCTCGGACCGTCCGACGGGGATAAAAAGGCGGCATACCTCAAAGAGGTTTTTGCCGAGTGCGGCGACGACTGCTATATCGAGCTTTGATGTGATCGACGAGAACGATACGATCGTGCCGCGTGACCGGGTCAACCGCTCCGTCAGAGAGATCATCGAGGGGCACAGCGTCGATGCGGTCGAGGGTAGATACGCATGGATTGCGATTGCAACAAAGAAGAATTATACCAATCTGACATGCGCATCTCGAAGGATAAAACGTTTGCGTACATCGACTTGCTGCATTGCGAGCCGGAGGACACTGCTCATATGAAGGCATTCGCAGAAACGATGAAATGATAGACTGCGGGCTGTCCTTGCGAACAGCCCGCAGTCTATCGGTTTCTCTCGCTGCGGCGCGAATCAGACCAACGTATCGTCCAGCAGAAAATCAATCACGCCGATATTTAAGACGCCGCTGTCATCGTACCAGCGCTTGCGGATGTCGTGCCGCACGATGATTTTCGGGAAAGAGTCTCCGGTCAGACTGAATGGCTTATTTTCAGTCAGCGTCTTCTCCGCCGTTTCAAGCGCATAGGCGGACTGGATATAGGTTTTTTTGCTGCCGCGCGTTGCAATGAAATCAATCTCGCGCGCAACTTGCTGCACCCGCCCGGACGAGTTCTTCTCGGGGCCGTAGACGATCCCGATATCGACCTCACAGCCGCGAATACGCAAGTCGTTGTAGATGATGTTTTCCATAATGTGCGTCATTTCCTGCTGCCGGAAACCGATCCGCGCATTGCGAAGACCTAAATCGTCGCAGTAATACTTGTTGGGATAATCAAAGTAATCCTTGCCCTTCACGTCGAAACGGCGACACTCCTCAAACAGATATGCATCAGACAAATGCCCGATATATGCCGTGACGGTATTTGGGGCGACGACGTTTTCACCCGCGAGCTTTTGCTTTGAATTCAGTGCGTTTGCGATGTTGTTTGGATTCGTAAGCGAGCCGACAGAGGAACACAGCAGGTCGAGCGTGGCGGAAAGAACGTCTTCCCGTTTGATCCTTTTGCGTTCCACAATGTCCTTCAGGTAGACCTCGGAGAAAAGAGATTTCAGATAATTCATCTTTGCGGTATCGTCCGGCCTTGACAGGATCAAGGGCATACCGCCGAAGAAGGCGTAGTTTTCAAACGCTTCCGCCTTATCCCCGCCGACAGCGGCGTAATACTCCGCAAAGCGCAACGGATGAACTCGTATTTCGTCGCTTCGTCCGCGGAATTCCGTGAGGATGTCACTGGACAGCATTTTTGAATTGCTGCCGGTCACGTAGATGTCAAGATTCGGCAGGCTGTTCAGGTCGTTCAGCGCGTCGTAGAAGGTGATGGCTTTGCCGTTCGGGTTGTAGGGATTCGGGATCACGTCGGACATCTGAATCTCATCTACAAACAAATAATACTGCTCCGCTGCACCTTCCGCCTGCGCCCGGACAGCCTTCGCGAGCTCCAATGGATTTCGGTATCGGATGTCCTTTGCCTGATCCAGCTCAAAGGAAAGAATATGCTCCTCCGGTACGCCCTGTGAAAGCAGATGGTTTTTGAATATTGGCTTCAGCAGGTAGGACTTTCCGCACCTGCGGATGCCGGTAATCACCTTGACCTGACCGTCCCACATATAGGAAATGATCCGGTTCAGATATTGATCGCGTTTAATTTCCATACATGCACCTCCATTGAGAACTTGACTCAAATATTATGCAACTTCTCAATGGAGAGTATACCAGCGTCTTGGAAAAATGTCAACCGTTCCATTGAGAACTTTTGTCAATAATTTGCCAACTTCTCAACGGGAGACACAGGGATCACGAGATAGCAGCCCCGCAGACGTAGTTCCGTTGAATGTGAAACGACCTTGAAAACACAGCGTATTAGCGTGTTTTCAAGGCCGTTCGCCTGTCAGGCAACGCGAGACGAGCTCGATGCGGTTGGCGCAGGAGGTCTTTTTCAGAAGGTTGTGGATGTGGAACTTCACCGTGCTCTCCGTGACGAAGAGCTGCGCGGCGATCTCCTGCGTGGACAGACCGTCCAGGAGCAGGTGCAGCACCTCCCGCTCGCGCGAGGACAGGTCGTGGTCGGCGGAGAAGCTCTCAAACCGCTCCCGCTCGCTGCGCACCGGCAGCGGGGCGGGAAGATACAGCCGCTGATAGAGCAAGAAGAAGCAGATTACCGCCGTCGTGAACAGCGCCGCCGCAAGCCCGACCAGCAGGACGGTGTGCGAGGCCAGCAGGATGCAGCCCAGCGCGCCGAGCGCATCACCGATCCGCCCGAAGAGCAGACCGAAGCCGGACAGCCAGTGCGAGCCGACTTCTTTTTGCGCAAGATCGCAGAACAGCAGCACGCGGAACACGGAGAAAAAGCCGGAGAGCAGATAGCTGACGATCCAAAATACGATGCTCGGGCCGAGCTGATCGCGCAAGGCGATCAGCAGGAACGGTACGCCGAGGGAGGCGACGCAGGCGATCGCGCCGAATTTGCGCTCGCGGTCGCTGAAAAAGCCCGCCGCGATCAGCCCGAGCGCGTAGAAGACGCGGCTGAGCTCAAGGTCGATCCCCTGCCGCAGATCGGCAGAGGGGAAGGAAAAGCCGAGCCCCTTGACGAGACTCAACAGCGCGACGCAGAGCGCAGCCATCCATAAAAGACCGCGCGAGCCCGATGCGGCAGGAGCGGTCTGCGCGGCGTCTGCGGGAAGCGGCTCGCTGCACAGCAGCCAGACGCTTCCCGCTGCGAGGACGGCATAGACCGGAAGCGCTGCCCATGAGCGCAGGAAATTCCCGTTGCCAAACAGGGAAAGCAGCCACGCCGCCAGACTGGCAAGACCGTAGCCGACGCCGAAGGTTCGCCCGCGGCGATCCCATGGCACGGTCAAAGACAGCCGGTGCAGATAGAAGCCTGCGAGCACGCCGTGCAGCAGATTCATGCAGCCGCCGAAGATCAGCAGCGGCGCAGCGCCTGAAAGCAGCACGGAAAGCGCGGTGCAGACGAAGTCGGTCAGCGTCAGCAGCGCGAAGGGGCGTTTGCCGGAGAAGGCGGGTCTGCGCCTTACGGACAGCGCGAAGAGCAGCAGACCGAGCGCCTGCAGAAGATACCCGCCGACCTCGGCGGCAAGCTCGACCTGCACGCCGTCCAGCGCGTCGAGCAGGCGGTACAGCCACGACAGATAGCCTACGGAGGTCCACAGGAAGCAGAGAAGGATCAGCAGCAGACAGCGCGTCTGCCGCGAAAAGGATAGGCGGTGCAAGGCGGCAGCCCCCTTTGTGCTTGGATGGCATAATTATAGCGAATATGTGGAGTTTTTGCAACAGGGAACGCGACCTAACCCAAAACTGACCTGTACAAACGCTGCGTTTTACATGATAATCAAGGCAGAAACAGGAAAGGAGACCTGCTGTATGAAAACAAGATGGATGAGCCTCGCGCTCGCATGCGCCCTGCTGCTGACGCTGCTGCCGCTCGGCGCGCTGGCGACGGAAACCGACTACTTCGGGCTGTGGATGTGCGACGCCGAACACAACCCCAACACCGGCGGGAGCGTCGTGATTTATTATGAGCTCGACGACGGCACCGTCCCGCCCGACAGCGGAACGGAATGGACGAGCTCGACCAACCAGAACGTTCCCAAGGGAACGAAGGTCACGCTGGAGGCGAAGCCCGCTGAGGGCTACCGGTTCAAGGGCTGGTATCAGGCAAATATCGACAAGACAGGTCCGGAGGACTCTCACTACCTTTCGGACGATTTTATCAGTGACGATAACCCCTATACCTTCACCGGAAATCCCTGCGGCGAGGGCTACAGCCCCTATATTTGCGCGGTGTTTGAAAAGGACGTCGGGCTGACGCCCGTTACGGAGATCACGCTCTATCCCGACCGCCCGACCGCCGGCGCAACGACGGACACGGAAGAGCCCTTCGTCGGCCAGAGCGACTGGACCTTCTTTTTCAGCTCCGTCCGCTGGGCGGACGACAAGGGCGCGGTGCTGACTGCGCCGCAGACCTTTGAGGACGGAAAGACCTACTACATCGCCGTCACGCTGCAGTCGTACTGGGCATCCGACGCGCACTGCTTCTTCGTGCAGGGCGGCGAGAATCAAACGACCGTCAAGGTCGAGGGCGGAGAGCTGATCGGCGAGCCGTCGATCACAAACAGCAGCGGGCAGCCCTCCACGATGGACCTGCTACTCGCGGTCAAGGCAATGGTGAAGCGCCCTGCCGATCAGATCCAGATCTGGGTCGGAAATACCGACGGCAGAGGCGTCCCGTTCAGCGAAATGGGCGGCAAGGTCGCGGTCAAATACACGCCCAGCGAGCCGAACGTCTGGGAGCTTGCCACGAAGGACGGCACGGACTACCGCGCCGGTGAGATTGTCCAGTTCTATGCGGGCGACGAGATCACGGCTTATGCCAGGGCGGACGAGGGCTACCGCTTCGTCGGCTGGTACGACGTCAACATCGAGTGGGGACCGGAGGCAGGCACAAAGAGCTATCAGGGCGACGTCATCTCCACCGCGCGCAGCATCACCTACAAGCCGGGCGAAACGGTCTTCCCGGGGCGTACCGAGCCGCAGCGCTACGTCTGCGCGGTCTTTGAGGTCGGCGAGGAAAGCTGCCGTCACGAGCACGTCAGAACGGAGCACAAGGATCCGACCTGCACGGAAGCAGGCTATAACAAAATGATCTGCGAGGATTGCGGCGAAGTGCTCTCCTCCTTTGAGATCACCGCGATCGGGCACGACTGGGACGAGGGTAAGATCACGACCCCCGCGACCGTGACGGAGGAGGGAGTGAAGACCTTCACCTGCACGCGCTGCGGCGAGACGAAAACGGAGGTCATTCCCGCCACCGGCGGCGAGCCGCAAAACCCCTTCAAGGACGTCAAGGCGGAGGATTATTACTACGACGCGGTGATCTGGGCAGTCGGGAACGAGCCGCAGATCACGAACGGCACGAGCGCGACAACGTTCAGCCCCAACGCCGCCTGTACACGCGGGCAGGTCGTGACCTTCCTGTGGCGTGCAAAGGGCTGCCCGGAGCCGAAGCGTTCGGACAATCCGTTCAAGGACGTCAAGGAAAGTGATTACTATTACAAGGCGGTTTTGTGGGCTGCGGAGAACGGCGTGACCACCGGCACGAGCGAGACGACCTTCAGTCCGAACGCTCCCTGCACGCGCGCGCATGTGGTGACCTTCCTGTGGCGCGCGGAGGGCGAGCCTGCGCCGAAGGACGCGGGCAATCCCTTTGCGGACGTGACGGCAGGGCAGTATTACACCTCCGCGGTGCTCTGGGCAGTCAGCCACGAGCCGCAGATCACGAACGGCACGAGCGCGACGACGTTCAGCCCGAACGCGACCTGTACGCGCGGACAGATCGTGACCTTCCTCTACCGCGCCATGGGAGCATGATCCCAAATCATTAACCAGAATCATAAATCAGCCGCGCTGCGGATTCCCGCAGCGCGGTTCAGCGTGTCGAAAAACCCTTTTCGACACGCTGACAGGCTGTCAAAAAGTTCGGAAGACAAGCAACTCACGACCGTCGGCGTACATAGGTACGGTAGGTCGTGAGTTGCGCAGTAAGTCAAAAT
>JAFQZN010000065.1 GCA_017405865.1 Oscillospiraceae bacterium
GTTTCTCCGCTTGCGGAGAAACAGAGCAAATCCGAAGTGTCACGGAGGCGGCTTCGCCGCCGGAGTATTCCGGCCAGTCAAAAATGGGAAGGCAAAAGCCTTCCCATTTTTGGAGCTACTGGTCGTTTGACGAGAAGCACGGTTCGAACACGAGGATTTGGCAGCGCGGAGCGATGCGTTTCTCCGCCTGCGGAGAAACAGAGCAAATCCGAAGTGTCACGGAGGCGGCTTCGCCGCCGGAGTATTCCGGCCAGTCAAAAATGGGAAGGCAAAAGCCTTCCCATTTTTGGAGCTACCGGTCGCTTGACGAGAAGCACGGTTCGAACACGAGGATTTGGCTGCGGGAGGTCGTTGACCTCCCGTTATTCTCTGATCCCTGTCTGTGCGGGGCCGGAGATCAATTTTCCGTACTTATCAAAGCGGGAGCCGTGACAGGGGCAGTCCCAGCTTTTCTCGTCCGGATTCCACTCGAGCTGGCAGCCGAGATGCGGGCAGCGCAGCTCGACGGGATAAATCTCCCCGTTCTCGTCCTTATACACGCCGACCTTCTCTCCTTCCAGACTGACCGACCCGCCATGCCCCGGCGCAAGATCTTCCACTGCCTCCGCTGGAATCTGGAGCAGCCGCTTTGTCAGTCCCTTGATCGCCTTCGCGCCTTCTTTCAGTATGCCGGGGATCGTCTCCGTGTCGAATCGTCTGGGGTCGAAGACCTTGGCATAAGGGTTTTCCCTGCCGCAGACAGCGTCCCGCAGAAGCATGGCGGCGACCATAGAGGTCGTCATCCCCCATTTCTGAAAGCCGGTCGCAACGTACCATTCCGGGCGGCTTGCGGCATACTGCCCGATAAAGGGAACGCCGTCCGCCGTCACGCAGTCCTGCGCCGACCAGTGCGCCGCTTCCCTGCTCTGCGGAAACCACTCCCGCGCCTCTCGGCGCAGCATATCATACCTTCCGCCCGCACGGTTTTCACCGCAGCGATGTCTGCCGCCGCCCAGAAGCAGCAAACCGTTCCACATGCGGAAAGAATAGCGGTTCGACGCTCCGTCCGCAAAGACCCACATTCCGTCCATTTTCGGCGCATTCTCCAGCGCCAGCACGTACGATCGTTCCTGATGCATGCGGGTAAAATACAGTCCCGGGAAGTTCACGAAGGGATAGTGACAGGCGAAGACGATCTTTTCCGCCGTGACGGTACCATGCTCCGTGACAAGCCGATGATCGTTCACTTCCTGCACCCGTGTGTTTTCAAAGATCATCAAAGGCTCCGTCACTGCCTTTAGGAACTTCAGCGGGTGAAACTGTGCCTGCCGCTCGAAGCGCACCGCTCCGGCAGCAGGAAACGGAAGCGCCGTCGTTTCGACAAACGACGCCGGAAGACCCAGCGCATCCGCGTATTCCGCCTCGACCCGGAGCAGTTCGGCATTGTCTCCATAGACGTAAGCGTCCTGCGCTTCAAAATCACAGTCGATCTGCCGCTCCGCGATCATGCGCCGAAACTCATTCAGCGCCGCCTCATTCGCCGCAGCATACTGCCGCGCCATTTTCTCCCCAAGTGTTTCCGTCAGCTTTCGATAGATCATGCCGTGCTGGGAAGTGAGTTTTGCCGTCGTGTTTCGCGTCTGCCCGCTTGCAATGCGGTTTGCCTCCAGCACGACGACGCGCTTGCCCGCTTCCTGCAGGGCGGAAGCGATCAGCACGCCCGCCATCCCCGCTCCGATGACGGCGATCTCCGTCTTGATGTCGCCGGACAGCGGCGCGCGTTCCTTGATCTGACAAGTCTGCGACCAGATAGATTCCATTTTGCTCCTCCAATTCCATTCTGCATTTATGCATAGTATGCACACCCGCTGCTGAATCCATTACCAAAAAAGCGGGAGGTCGATCGACCTCCCGCTTTTTCGCTTTTCTATTGTTTGGCGGATTGCAGCCCGTGAAAACCGACTTGAGTTCGACTCTCCTCGGCTTACCGGACGCTCGTCACAGCGCGGTACAGGAACGTGACGATATGCGCTCTGGTACAGGTCATATCGGGGCTGAACGCGGTGTCGGAGGTGCCGTTGGTGATACCGTTCTCCACCGCCCACAGCACCGCATTGTAATAGTACGCACCCTCCTTCACGTCCGTGAACGGATTCGATGCGCCGGTCGGGCTCTCGCCGTGTTCCGATCTGCACAGGAAGGTGACGACCTGCGCGCGGGTGCAGCCGCTGTCCGGTGCGAAGCTCGTTGCGGTGACGCCGTTGGTAATGCCGTTCTCCACTGCCCACAGCACAGCTTTATAGTAATATGTGCCTTCCTTTACGTCCTTGAAGGGATTGTCGGTCGTCTTCGGCTCCGGGCAGCCGTTCGCCCGCCAGAGGAAGGTCACAGCCTGCGCGCGGGTGCAGGTGGCGTCGGGGCTGAAATGTGTTGCGTCGGTGCCGTTTGTGACCTGCGGGTCACGATACACCGCCCATGCGACCGGATCGTAGAAATAATCGTTCGTCTCAACGTCCACGAAGGGCAGCGCACCGCGGGTGAATCCGTGCACGATGCGCGGATAGAGGTTTGCTCCGCCGCCTTCGCCGATGCCGTCAAACTCCAGTCCCGTCTTTTCGCGCAGCAAGCCAAGCTCAAAGTAGAGCGCCTGCGGTTCTGTGATAATACCGCTGATGCTGCCGTCGAGCCGCAGCTCCGGGCGATCGGCGGTCACGAGATTCCAAAGCTCGACCGTTGCCGAGCCGCAGTTGCGCGTAAAGACAGAGAAATAATTCTTCGCCGGATCGGCGAGCTCGCTTTGGAATACAGCCAACTCGTCAGCAGTCAGCTCGATGGTGTAGTAATTGTTCGGAAGCTGCGTGCCGTAGCCCGTAAACTGAGTGAGGACCTCCCTGTTGATGTCGCGTCCGCCCTCTGCCTTGCCGTCCGCCGGGATCTGTCCGGTCATCTGCATCGTTGCAAACGTCAGCTTCAGCATGGCAGCGAGGCTGTCAAAGGTCGCCTCCTCATCGTATTCTTCCCCGTTCAGATACAGCTGAAGCTGCTGCATGAACGCCTGCACGTCCGCGTTTGAGGCAAGCTGCCCGTTTGCAAACGCCTTGAGCACGGTCTCCACATCAGAATCGTGCGAATAGTTGGACACCGTGAGCCCGTCTCCGGCGTTGATGTGGACCGTCGCGGGCTCGCTGCAGATGCCGCCCTTGATTTCCTCAAAATACCGTTCCCGGTCGCCCAGATCCAATTCCTCCTGATAGAGAATGGGGTCAGAACCGTACTTGTCCGGATTTTGCTCATAGTCCTCGACCAGTGCGATATAGCGATCGGTCGGCTTATAGTAGCGGTAGTAGCTGACGTTGAGATCCATATCCTCATAGCTTGTAAACGTGAGGAAGGTATGCGGCATCATCGTCTCTTGGTTGTACGGTCGCGCCGTGACGGTCAGCCGTCCGACGATCCGCTCGCCGGTGTAGTTGCCGAGGATGACCTTCATCGACGCAAATACCTTATCGTTGCTGCTGCCTGCATAGGCGGTCACGATAACGCACTTTCCCTCCGCAGGGATCTCGCTCTCGACGGTGAGTAGTCCCTCCTGCGTAACAGAGACGGCAGGATCGGAGACCTGATAGCGGATGCTCGCATCGTAAACGGGCAATTGCTCCGCGCCGGCGCCGAGGTAGCGGACTTCTGCTTTCAGCTGCT
This sequence comes from Oscillospiraceae bacterium, assembly GCA_017405865.1. Classification (GTDB taxonomy): domain Bacteria; phylum Bacillota; class Clostridia; order Oscillospirales; family Oscillospiraceae; genus JAZOXB01. Next base: position 3,679 of record JAFQZN010000065.1, read on the forward strand.
CGACGTCGCCTTTGTTTGCAAGATAGAGCTTGCTCGGAAGCCCGGTGATCTGCGCCTTCCGGAACGCCACGGCAAAGTCCGTGTCCCCTGTGACCGTGAAGCGCTCGTTGACGTCCGCCTGCTCTCCGTTCACGCGCAGATCAGACAAGGCAACTGCGTCTTCCTGTGTCAGAACGACGCTGATCTCCGTACCCATCGGGACCTTGTAGCCGGAGAAGGGTACCGTGAAGACTTCCCCGTTGTGCTCGCACGAGAGCATGAAGCTGCCGGCGGCGTCCTCGTTATAGGTGATCTGCGCAGCGCCCTGCGCGTCGTCGAGCACCTCGACAAGCACCGGAACGCCGATATTTTCATTTTGGGTGCAGTACGCCAAGAGCATCGCCCTGCCGGCGTTCTGCGCGGTGAGCGTTCCGTCCGCCTCGTTCGCCAGAAGAACGTTTTCCGGGGTCTGCTCGAGGATCTTCCACGCGATCTCATCCGAAGCCTGACCGCCGATGAAAAGCTCCGCGTAATCGTTGATCGCCAGCGTATCGCCGACGGAAAGCTGCAGCCAGCTTCCAACCTCCGGCAGCAAATGCAGATCCGCTATGCTGTAGAAAACGCACAGGAAAGCGCTTTCCTCCGGCATCAGGGCGCAGTAGGTTTGCGTCGCTTCGTCGAAGCTGTCGAGGATTGACACGCCGTTCAGCGTAACGTCCGCGAGGACATACTGCGCTTCCTCGTCCGCCAGCTTCGCGCTGACAAAGAGCGGCGTTCCCGGCGCAAGCTCCGTGCGCTGCGCCTGCGCAAGCGCGATCTTTTCGTCTCCCTTCTGATACCAGAAGCTCGTTTCCGCGTTTGCGCCCGCGCCGCAGACGCAGGCGGTCAGCGTGATCGTATCATCGTCCGGCAGAGCGACGCTCTCCGGCGCGCTGACGTAGACCCAGCCGGTCTCGTCATAGTAGCCGGCGTTCGGCTCTGCCTCGTCCGGCGTGCTGTCGGATTTGTTCAGATAGTGACCGGGCAGCTTGCCGACGATCTCCGCCTTGACGGTCTTCGGCGCGTCGATCAGCGCAAAGAGCCCGTCGCCGGACGGCTCGAGCTTGTAGGCGGTATTCTCCCCGTCGCGCGTGCCGACGGCGGCGTTCCACGCGCGCAGCGCAACGGTCGCGCAGCTGTTTTTCAAAATGGAGAAGCGATCGAGGTTGCCGGCGAGGGCAGCGGTCAGCTTCTGCAGCTGCGCCTCGGTAATATCCAGCTCGTAGGTCGCGTTCTCGAACTGATCCCAAGCGAGCTTCTGGTTGTAAAGCTCGCGATTAAAGCACACGCCGCCGCCCACAACGCCGTCAAGCAGCAGGCGGTAGTCCACGCCGCTGTCGCGCAGCGCCGCCGCAAACTCCGCCAGCGCCGCTTCGCCGTCGGCAGGCTGCTGCGCCAGCAGCGCGAAGAGCTTCTCTATGATCGTCGCCTTGACCGAAGCTGCAAGGCTGTTCCAGAGCGTGCTGTTGCGCAGAGAGCCGAGCGCTGCCTCCGGAACGGTGAGGTCGAAATCGCGGTACATGCCGATGGTGACGACCTCGCCGCGATCCAGCGTGACCGACTTCATGTCCTCTTTCAGCGCAAAGTATTTCTCCGCGTCCGCCCCGGTGCGGTTGGAGCCGTTGGAAATGTCGCTGCGGATGTCAAAATAATAAAGCGGCGAGATCTCGTATCCGGCATACAGGTCGTCCACCGTGAGCGTCACGCCGTCCTTGTAGGACGTGAAGATCAGATACACGTGACCGTCGAAGAACTGCATGGAATCGTTAAAGCGCGCGACGATCTTGAGCTGTCCTGCCACGTCCGTGCCGTCTTCATAAGCAGCTACGTTCACGAGCCGTTCTTGTTCCCCGACGGTGATTGTCGCCTGACCCTCGCGCAGCGCGCGCAGAGTCCCGTCCGCGTCGACCCATGCGACGCTCGGATCGCTCGAGGTGCAGGTCCCCTCCGCAAAGCCGCTGACAAGCTCGCCTGCGGTGAGCGTAAGCGGCGGCTGCCCGTTCTCTGCCGCTGCGGGCAGGCAAAGGCAGGAAAGCGCCAGTGCAGCTGCCAGCACCATAGCAAGCGCTCTCTTGATCTGAAGTAGTTTTTTTGCCATCTGATTGTCCCTCCTGTTCTCAATTGTCATTATATATAACATAGCATTCTTTGCAGGCATTTACAAGCGTTTTTTCTGCATATATCGGTGCCCTCTCCATCCGCAGGCAAAGCTCTGATCCATGAAGCTTACAGGCAACTGCAAAAACAACCGGCGGAAGTAAGAGTTCCTCCTTGCTTCCGCCGGTTGTTTGTCGCATATCGGGATAAGCATTCGGGACAGTCGGCTTTCTCATGCTTGTGCATGTGCGTTATCGTAGAGCTTCTGTATCTGCGGCGGCAGACCGTCCGGCAGCAGTTCATTCAGCCGATCCTCGTTTCCGTCCTTGAGGGCAGTTTCATAATACCAGCATTTGAACTTCAGCATATCGAGCGTTTTTTGAAGCTTCGCCAGCTCGGCTTCCACGATTGCCTTCCGCGCCTCAAAGAGCCGTTTGCGGTCGGGATATGTCGAGGGTCCTTCCACGCACCACGCCATAAACTGCTTAATGTCCCGGATCTCCAGTCCGGACAGTTTGAGGCATTCGATCACACGCAGCGCCTCCAGATCACGCTCGCTGAATCTGCGGATCCCAGACTTGCGCTCCAGACCGGGAAACAGTCCCTCCCTGTCGTAAAAGCGCAGTGTGGAGATGGGAAGTCCGAACATCTCCGAAACCTGACCGATCGTGTACATAAAAATCTCCCTCTTTTTTCTCAAAAACTCTTGACCTAAAGTTAGGTTTAGGCTTTATAATCCTATTGTAACATAATTTACAAAAGAATCAAGTCATCGGAGGAGATTTTTAAACATGAAAAAGGAACAGCTGCAACTCACGACCGCGTGGGACAAAACCTTCCCCAAGAGCGACAAGGTCGACCACTGCAAGGTGACCTTCATCAACCGCTACGGCATCACGCTGGCAGCGGATCTGTACCGGCCGAAGGGCGCAAGCGGCAGACTCCCCGCCATTGCCGTCTGCGGTCCGTTCGGCGCTGTGAAGGAGCAATGCTCCGGCCTATATGCGCAGACAATGGCGGAGCGCGGCTTTTTGACGCTTGCCTTCGACCCCTCCTTCACCGGCGAGAGCGGCGGAGCCGTCCGCTATATGGCCTCACCGGAAATCAACACCGAGGATTTCATGGCGGCGGTCGATTTTCTCTCCCTGTGCGAAGGCGTCAATCCCGACCGCATCGGCATCATCGGCATCTGCGGGTGGGGCGGTCTGGCGATCAATGCGGCGGCGCTCGACACCCGCGTGAAGGCGACGGCTGCCATGACGATGTACGACATGACCCGCGTCAACGCAAACGGGTATTTTGACGCGGAGGACAGCGAGGAAGCGCGCTATGCCAAGCGCGCGGCAATGTGTGCGCAGCGTCTTGAGGACTTGAAGGCGGGCGAATACCGGCTGGGCGGCGGCGTGGTCGATCCCCTGCCGGAGGACGCGCCCCATTTCGTAAAGGACTACTATGACTACTATAAGACGGAACGCGGCTATCATCCCCGCTCCCTCAACTCGAACGGCGGCTGGAACGTGATCGGCTGCGAAAGCTTTCTCAACCAGCCTATCCTGCAGTATTCCCGTGAGATCCGCTCTGCAGTTCTAATCGTCCATGGCGAGAAGGCGCATTCCTGCTATTTCGGACGAGACGCCTACGCAAACATGGTGAAAAACTCCAAGTATGCAGAAAACAAGGAGCTGCTCCTCATCCCAGGCGCGTCCCATACCGATCTGTACGACGGCGGCAAGACGAACGCGATCCCCTTTGATCGGCTGCAGTGCTTCTTCGAGGAGCATTTGAAATAATGAAGAAGAGTTTTTTCAGCGCTTGTTTGCTGCTTGCAGTCTTCATGAGCCTCATGCTTTCTGCTTGCGCAGAAGCGCAAAGCAACGCCCCTGCCGCACGGTCGCAGCAAAGCCCGACCGCGATGGCAGAGGCAGCGCCGTCACTGTCTGAAGCACAGCCGACAGGATCGGCAGCGCTTGAAACGGAGGCTTCTGAAATGATACGAACACTTCAAATGACGATCAACGGTACCGCAGTCAGCGTGGCATGGGAGGACAACGACGCGGTCCGCGCGCTGACCGAGCTTGCATCCGCAGGGACGCTCACCGTCCCAATGTCCATGTACGGCGGCTTTGAGCAGGTCGGCGAGCTCGGAACAGCGCTGCCGCGAGCCGACGTGCAGACTGCCACACGCCCCGGAGACGTCGTCCTGTATTCCGGCGACCGGATCGTGGTCTTTTACGGCTCCAATTCGTGGGCGTACACGCGGCTCGGCAGGATCACGGACAAAACAGGCGAAGAGCTTGCGCTGCTGCTCGGCGGCGGCGACGCTGTTATAACGCTTTCCTGCGTGGAAAAAGCAGAATAAACGGGAAATCTTTCGCAGAAGCAAGACCGCTTGCTTCGACCGGCGCTGTCTGATCTCGATGCAGGCAGCGCCTTTCTGTTACTTCTTCAGCTCCGGACGGTCGTTGCCCTGCTGCGGCATCGGCGGCTGCTGCGCCATCGGCGGCTGCGGCAGAGGCGCCGCCGTCCGCCTTGCCGACTTCTTGCGGCTCTTACGGATGCACAGGAAGATGATCAGCAGGATGATTCCCACGATCACTGCAATGACAATCAGATAAGGAACGGAAACGACAAGGAAGCTGAAGAAGCTCTTGAGGCCCTCCCAGACGTCGTTCAGGCTGTCCGTGAAGCCGTCGCCGATTTTCTCCCAGAAGCCCTTTTCCACCGTCTGCGTCAGCTTCTTGACCTCGCTGACCGACAGATGGACCGTGGCATATTCCACGAGGTTGTCATAGGTGCGCAGCTGGGACTCCATATATTCCAGCTCATAGCGCACGCTGGTCAGACGGTCTTCAATCTCCAGAATCTCCGACAGATTCTCCGCCTCGGCAAGCAGGGAGATCAACCGCTCCTGCTCCGTGCGCAGCGCGCTGGCGTGGCTTTCCAGATCCACGTAGGAGAGCGTCACGTCCTCGGTGTTTTCTGAACGCTGCACGACGTTGGAGATGCCGGAGACCGCTGTCACGAATTCATCCAGCCGCTGTGCAGGGACGCGGACGGTCAGAGACGCATAGCGGCTATCCGAGGAATAGCGGGTGTCTGCGTTCATGCTCTCGACGTAACCGCCGCAGGCCGCGATTCGCTGTGAAATCCCTTCGAGCAGGACGTCATATTCCTCCGTTTCGAGGTTAAGGCTGACCGTGCGGATGAGCTTGCGGTTGGTGCTTACCGCCTCTGCAGGCAGCGGTTCAGTGGGTGCGGCGGCAGAGGTTTCGGCGTACTGATAGAAGCTGCCGCCATTCACGGAGCCGTAATTCACATCAGGCGTATAGTTTTCATAGACAGGGATGTCTCGTTCCACTGACGCCTTATCCCCTGCCGCGCCGCAGCCAACGAGCGCAGTCATGAGGAGCAAAACGCAAAGGGCAAGCGCAAGGAACTTTTTCATTTTCATTTCCTCCATTCGTTTGGGCTTCTGATTGTTTGACGCATCTGAAAAGGAATAGTTCCATAGAAATATACAGGAACACGGTATTTATTCAGGCGTCGGCGGAGACGCCCCGGAAGGGACTCGTTTGCATTTTTTGCCGGAGGCAAAAAATAAAGGATGCGTCGGTCGAGCCCTCGGCGGTGGCGCTCACCCGCGCCGGAATATGCCAAGGAGACTTCTCCGCATCGAACACGCCAGAAGGGACTCGTTTGCA
>JAFQZN010000025.1 GCA_017405865.1 Oscillospiraceae bacterium
CGTGGCAATCTGTCCGTTGCAAGCATGAGAACTACGTCATATTTTACGACAAACCCACCAACCGTGTCATTCCCCGCCGATAAAATCGGCGAGGGAATCTGTCCCTTGCTGGTATGGCACGTGCAGCGTATTTCGGTAAAGTGCCCCGTGTCGGGACGTACAGATTGCACCCGCAAGGGGTAGGCCGCATCCGTAAGGCGGCAAAGCCGCCAACGGCTGCGCACCCCGCGTAAAGTGGGCGATGACAGAAAGAAGGAAAGTCTCTCAAGTTTGTCATTCCCGGCTGACGCAGTCAGCCGAGGGAATCTGTCCGTAGCAAACATGAACTCTGTATCATATCACGGTAAAGTGCCCCGTGTCGGGACGCACAGATTGCCCGACGAGCGGGCAATGACAGAATTGTAGCGCAGCGCAATGTACGGCACTTCGTCCCACATCGAGATGGACAGATTGCCACGCCGCTTTGCGGCTCGCAATGACACGGATGGGAAATTACCGGAAAATGGGAGCCGCGTAGGGCGGCATGCCCACATGTCGCCGCGAATACCGAAACGCGTTCGACACTGCGCACGGATCACGATAAAATGTCCCGCGTCGGGACGTACAGATTGCCCGACGAGCGGGCAATGACAGGAACGAGGTGCGCAGCAAGCCATATGAAAGCCGCGCTGTGGGGAAGTCCACAGCGCGGCTTCGCTTCGTCCATTCAACAAATCATTGAACCAACAAAGCAATACTTTGATTCAAAAAACCAATGCGCAATACTCAATAGCTCGGATCGGGCGGCAGGGGGACGCCGGGGACGCCGCTGCCGGAGTCGCTGGTGGTGATGATATCCCGCAGGATGGCTTCCTTCACAGTGACTGTCGGTGCTTCAAATACCTTCATGTTCTTTCCCTCCTTATCAGTTAAGATAGTCCTTTGCGGACTTGCCGTAGTTGTAGATCGCCTTGACCAGCTGTGCCAGATTTTCAACAGCGGTGTCGTTCTGCTTGGAATATACGTAAGAATTCACAGAATAGGTCAGCGTCTGTACCGGCGTGCCGTTGTTCTTCAGCACCGCAGTGACGACGTCGCCGTATTCACTCGCGGAAATCCCGCGGAAGACCACTCTGCAAACGGTCGGGTCGTCCGTCATCATGTCGGCGTATTCATACACCGTGGTGCGTCCGTTGATCGTGACTTCAACAGAGGTAGCGTCGCCCGCTGCCGTGGTCAGCGTGAAGTACATGCTCATCCGGCTGCCGCATTCCAGACCGGCGCCCGTCCAATGGATGTTCGCGTCCGTCGTTTCACTCGTCGACTGATCCGTATCGGTCAGATTGGTAAATGTGGACGCAGCGGAAAGATCAAGCCCTGCCGTCACAAGGCTGTCTGCGTTATGACCGGTAAAGCGCTGTGTTGCTGCGCCGTAGACCAACATATCGGCAAGAAGCGTTTGCAGCTTCTGATCGTCCGGGTACGCCGCCATGACGTTGGTGCAGTACTGCTTTATGCTATATTCCGGCTTGCAGAAGTGGACGAGCTGCCCGCCCTCGGTTGTGGCATAGAGCGTCGCCTTGATATTGTCGCCCATCATGTCCGGGGTCAGATTCAAGAATTCAAAGACCAGTCTGCCCTGATCGTCCTCGCGGCTCGCCTGCAGGGTGTAGCTCTGACCGTTCATCTCAATGACCATATACGGATCGGTCAAGCCTTCCGGCACAGAAGCGGTGAAGTTCACCACGATGTCCTCATACAGGGTCAGCGAGGCGGTGTCGATCTTCAGCTCAATGGCGCTTGTATCGACCGCGCCGCAGACGGTGCAGACGCCCTCGTCGAAGGTATGCGCCAAACCGGCGGTGAGCACTGCGCCGCAGACGGAGCAGACTTCGTCGTGCGTGCCGTCGCCGTTGTCAACGCAGGTTGGAATATGATTGAGGCAGGCAGTGACCGGAACGAGATACAGATCATTGATCTGCGAGCCGGTGTAGTAAGCAAAGTAGTTGTTGGTTGCGCTGCTGTTCAGGGACAGGTACCTTGCGCCATCACTGATCGTCATCTGAACGGCGTCGCCGTTGGCAGTAATTGTGATCGCAGCGCCGGTCTCGCCGAGGTTCGCGGAGTTGCCGCTGGACCAAGTGGAGTAGCTGCCGTTGGAGGAGAGCAGGTAAGTGCCGTCCTGCTGGAGTTCCAGTCTCCAAAGCTTCGCGTTGTCAACATCGGAAGCGATCTCCGCAGGCAGAACGGTCAGACCGGAATCCTCCGCCTGATAACGCTTCGTGGAAGCAGTGCCGAGGTCGTTGGTCATCCACTGATAGTTGCCGGTGCTGCGTTTTGCGGCAATGTAGTAATTGCCGGTGAGACCGGCGGGCTCTTCCGCACCGCAGACGGTACAGACGCCGTCAACATAGGTGTGACCGGTCGCGGGGAGCACGGAGCCGTAGCTGACAGTCGCGCCGCAGTCGTCGCAGACCTCGTCGCCGGTGTAGCCGTCAGTTGTGCAGGTCGCCGGAACGAAGCCTGCCAACGTGGTGTTCTCGTGTGTGCAGTTGGCATTGCCGGTGAAGAGCTCCATCTGGAACGCAGCGGTGGTGTTATGGCTGTAGGTGATGAAGTTGTTGTAGTACTCAAGGGACTGACCCTTGCCGTTGTAAGCAGCGTTCACGTTCTTGAGAACCAGACCGGTGGTGGTGTCGATCTCCCACAGAGCGTAATCAGGATCAGCAAGAGCAGCGAAGCTCAGGGAGCTGCCGGTCGCGCCGGAGGTCAGGTACTTGGTGACGCCGTTGTCGTCAATAGCGAGATGGAATTCGCCGGTGGCGCTGTTGTAATCGACAACCGTCATAATTGCCGCGCCCTCGGGGAGGCAGAGCTTCGAGCCGGAGTAGTAGTCAGGGGGAACGGTGACAGCCGCCAGTTTGGTGCCGGAAGCAGTCGCGCTCAGCGCCTTGCCGCTGGTCGGATGATAAATGACAATCAGGCTGCCGTTTGCAACCGTGGTAGTCTTTGTGAACTGGGTCAGATTGACAGTATGTCCGCAGACAGAGCACTCAAACTCATTGCCGCCCGGTTCGGTCGCAGTCAGCGAGCAGTCGGAGGTTATGACCTCACTGCAGCGATTGCATGTCTGGGTGTGCGTACCGTTGTTGTTATCGGTCGGTGCGCCGAGATCGTGACCGAGCGCCGCAATCTCTTCACAGCCGGAGAGGACTTTGCCGCAGACGGAGCAAACGGTGCCCGCCGTGCTTCCCGCAGCGGTGCAGGTCGCCGGAACGGCAGCGACCGCTTCGGCGGTATGCGCCCCGGCAGGGATGGTGTAGATCGTCAGAACGGTGGAGTATTTATCTTGCGTAGCAGTCGAATATGGGTATGCCCGGAAATACGGGCCAGATGTTGCGGAATCACGGAAAACCAAGCCGCGCGTGGAATCACCGACCGGCAGTATGCTGGAAGTTCCTTCGCCGCAGGTTACTGTGAAGTCTGCGCCAGTGTTGCTGAGAGAGAGGGCGGTACCGGAAGTCCAGCTAATATATTTGCCGTCTTTGTCTTGCAGCCTATAGCTCCCTTCTGCAGAACCGGCAACGACTTTCCAGACGACGTCCGCATCGCCGAAGGCCACTTCGCTGCCGCTGACGGTCACTTCCGTCGCCACAAGCGAGTTGTAGACAGTCGCATTATCGTTTGCCATTGCGTAGTACTTGCTGTTATATGCCGCGACGAGGACAATCCGATCGCCGACGGAGACGGAGTTCGCAACGGCAAAGGTTTGCGCGCCGCAGACGGTGCAGACGCCGCAGACGTAGTTGTGAACGATATCGTCCTGCTTGGTTGCGTCGCAGCGGGAGCAGGTGTACGGCGTGTAGCCGTCTGTGACGCCGTCCGCCACCACGGGTGTGCCTGCGATCCAGTCATGCCCGAGCGCCGGAACGATGTCCTCCTGCTTGCTCTCCTCGCAGCGGGAACAGGAATACGGCGTGTAGCCGTCTTCGGTGCAGGTCGCAGCGACGGGCGTCCCCGCGCTCCAGTCATGACCGAGCGCAGCGATCTCTTCACAGCCGGACAGGATTTCACCGCAGATCGAGCAGACAGTGCCTGCGGTCGCGCCGGGCTCGGTGCAGGTCGCGGGAACAGCGGCGACCGCTTCGGCAGCGTGCGCGTGAAGCAGCTTGGCGAGATAGACGGGATTGTTGGAGTTGCCCGCATAGGTGCGGAAGGTGTCATTGTAACTACGCAGGTGCGCATTATTGGCAGTATAGAGACCGCCGTCTGCGCTGAAGCTCCAACCGCTGTCTTCGGAATCACGCCATGCAAGACCACCGGAGGATGCTTTGGTCGCATAGAAATAGCCAAGCGTCTCATTGTAGAGGGTGAAGCCGTTCGCGGTGGAGGCAAAGGTCAGCTGGAGCGTGCCTTCGGGAGCGGCGGTCGCATAGCCGTTTTCGTCGAAGGAGAACGCGGCTTCTGTATGCTGACCGTGACCGCTGGTGATGGTGCCGTTGAAGGCATAGTAATTTGTGCTGATAATGGCGTAGATACCATTCGACAGGTCGGAGTAATCGTCGACCAGATACCAGCCTGCCGTTATGATGTCGCCGCAGACGGAGCAAATACCGTCCGCGTAGACGTGACCGGTTGCCTCTACAACGTCGTCAACCTTGGTCTCGCTGCAGCGGGAGCAGGTATAAGGTGTGTAGCCGTCCTCGGTGCAGGTTACGGCAACGGGCGTACCCGCGACCCAGTCGTGACCGAGCGCAGGAATTTCCTCCGTGCCGGGCAGCACCTTGCCGCAGACGGAGCAGACAGAGCCTGCCGAATGACCTGCGGTGGTGCAGGTTGCAGCGACTGCATCTGCCGCTGTCGGGACGTGCTCATGCGACACGGCATAGATCGTAAGGACGTCGGAATAACCGCTCTGCGTGGCATTCTCGGTGTTGTAGGCACGGAACTGAAGCGCGCCGACGTTATCGCGGAAGATCAAGCCGCGCACATCTTCCGTTCCTGCCGTATTCGTCAGCAGGACGCTCGAGGTTCCTGCGCCGCCGGTAACGGTAAAGTCCGCGCCGGTTTCAGCGAGCTTGGTGGTTGTGCCTGAGATCCAGCTGACGTACTTGTCGTCACTGCTCTTGAGCAGGTAGGAGCCTTCCGAGCTGCCCGCTTCAACCGTCCAAACAACGTCCGCTTCGCCGAAGAGCACTTCGTTGCCGCTGACGGTAACTTCTGTTGCCGCAAGCGCGTTGGAAATGGTGGTATTGTCGTTTTTCATTGCATAGTACTTGTCGTCGTATGCAGCGACGAGGACGATCCTGTCGCCGACGAAGACGGAATCCGCAACGGTGTATGACACCGCGCCGCAGACGTCGCAGACGTCGTCGCTGTTGGCGTCAACGTGACCGGTTGCAGGAATAACTTCGCCGGCCGTTGCGATCGCGCCGCAGTCGTCGCAGATGTAGTCGCCGGTGTAGCCGTCAGTTGTGCAGGAAGCGGCAACCGCGCCGGTGAGGGTGGTGTTCTCATGGGTGCAAGCGGGAGCGCCTTCGTCTTCATAGGTCAGTTCCAAGCTCGTAATTTGAGCATTTTTGCTAGTAACATACAGATAGTACATAGTGTTAGCAGACGTGCCGCTCAAATTGTAAGTGTAAGAGGAACCTTGAGTAGCCCATTTTTGAGCATCGCCGCCGCTAATGTAGGAAGCGCTGCTGTCAGAGCTGCTGACACCAACATTGACGGAAGTAGAACAGCCGCTGCTATTATGAGCAACAACTTTCGTCAGTGTTTTGCCGCTGATTGCCGGAAGACCGAGAGCAGCGGGCTGGGTCAGCATCAGATAGCCGGAGATCTGCTTTACATTCTTCAACGCGAAGGTGTAATCCACACCATCCAGCGTGTAGGTGTAGTCGGTGAGCGTGGTGGAGGTTGCCGTCGGCCAACTGCCGGGGTTAGAAGTAAGCGAAAAGGTCAGCGACAGGCTAGCTGCACTTGCGGTAATGGCCAGACCTGCAAACAGACTGACAATCATCGCCAAAATCAGAATTACAGATAATGGTCGTTTCATTGCGTTTTCCTCCTGATTATGTTTTGATATATTACCATATAAATAATATATATTGTAACTATATCAAATATAAATTCATCTGTCAAGCAAATATAATATATTTTATGGAGGCGAGCGGTATGCAGGATGAATTCAGAGAATACTACAAGCTGATCGGGCTGCGGGTCGCATATTTCCGCAAGATCAAGGAAATGACGCAGGCGCAGCTGGCGGAGAAAATGGGCGTCGACACCTCCTTCATCGGGCAGATTGA
>JAFQZN010000026.1 GCA_017405865.1 Oscillospiraceae bacterium
CCCAAACAGGCAGGGCGTGTCGATCCTGTCCGTCACGTAGACCGGCAGCGGTGCGCCGTCAACGTCCTGCAATTGCCTTGCTTTGCGCAGCTTGAACCAGAAGCGCAGATTTGTAACAAAAAACCACAGTGCGATCATGCCCGCGCCCAAAAGCCATACGATCGTCAAGATTTCGGTCACGGAAAGGGGCTGCGCCTGCGTTGTAACTGCTGCCTGCGCCTGTTCCCTGATGCTCTCGCTGCTCTCATCTGCAATCTGCGGCTCGATCAGCAGCCCCTCTAAAACCTTTTGCTCGTTCTCCGGCAAAGGCGGCGCGTTTTCGTTCCGCAAAGGATCCACAATGGCAAGGCTGCCCGGCGCGCCGCCCTGCGTGTCACGCGCTAACGTGTCGACCGTCACCTGCGCTTGCGCAGCAGGGCGGTCAACGATGTTCTGCACGCTCATGCCCGTGCTGCCGAAGCTGATCGGCACCAGCAGGCGCACCAGCACGATCGCCCACAGCGCGTATTGCAGCCGCAGGCTCATTCTGCCCTTGAAAATCAAGCGAAGGACGATCACCACCGCGGTCAGAACCGTGGAAGAGATGATCCATTCAAGCATCGTTGTCCGCCTCCAATCCCTTCAGAAGCGCGTACAATTCGTCGATCTCCGTCTGCGACAGCGACTGCTTTTGCGTCATCGCGCTGACCATGAGACGGAGGCTGCCGTTGTAAACTCTGTCGAGGAACGTCTCCGTTTCCTGCAGGGCGGCGTCCTCGCGCGACAGAAGTGGACGGAACGCTTTCTTCCCTTCCGCTGCGTCGCCGGAAACCGCGCCCTTCGCCTCCAGACGGCTCAAGAGCGTCAGCGTGGTCGAGCGGCTCCAGCCGCATTTTTCGCTCATCTTTTCCGTCACTTCCCTGCCGGTCAGCGGCGCTTGCTCCCACAGGCACTCCATCACGTCCCATTCTGCCGCTGTCAGATTTGCATTTTGTCTGCTCATCGTCTTTCCTCCCTTCTTTGTCTACGTCTGTAAACACATTATAACATCGCAGTTTACATTTGTCAACAGTTTTCTGCAAAATAATTGACCGCTTGCAATTCGGGCGGTTTCGCGGTACAATCAATATATAAAATTGACAGGAGGCACTGCCTATGGAAGAGAAAAAGCTGGACGCACGGATCGAAAGAGCCCTGCCCGCCTGGTGCAAGCGAACGGAAACACCGACCGTCCGTTTGCAGCCCACGCTTGACAAGGTCAGCAGAAGCCGCTTCGGCGGCAGTCTGAAGGACGCGCCGCTGGATGAAAACGGCAAGCCGCTGCGCCTTCTGTGCGCGATTTTCTGCAGCGAGATCAAGGGCGTCCCGGACTTCCCCGAAAAGGGCGTGCTGCGCTTTTACATTCAGGAGGAGCCGATCTACGGCATGGATTATCAGCAGCCGAGTTCGCAGAAAAACTGGCGCGTGATCTATGACCCCGAGGAGCCGGAGGATATGCCCGAGCCCTGCAAGGAGGAGATCACGGAATTCCCGATCAAGGGCTGCTTCTGTCTGACACCCTCCGAAGCGTCCGAGCCCCTCGCGCCGCCCGACTACCGCTTTATGGATGCCTTCAACCGCTTTCTGCTGCGCTACGGCAGGCTCAAGCCGATCGACTGGGACGAATACGACATGATCAAGGATCGCTATTCCCTGCGCGGCAACAAGCTCGGCGGCTATATGTGGAGCACGCAGGACGATCCGCGGATGCATGAGGTCTATCAAAAATACGACACCGTCTTATTGCAGATCGACTCGTGCTACCGGGGTGACTGTCAGATCAGCTTCGGCGACGACGGCGTCGCGGTCTTCCTTATCCCGCACGACAAGCTGAAAGCCCGTGACTTCTCCGACGTCATGTTCTGGTGGGACTGCTATTGACGCTGCACGTTAATGAAAAATGAATCATTGTGAGCAAAGCACCCGTTTCTCACTAAGGAAACGGGTGCTTTGTTATAATATATAAGTGCTTTACACGATCGACGGAACGGTTGACGGTCTTGCCTCGTCCCAGATCTCCTTGACGTCGAACAGATCGTCCAGCAGCTCCGGTCCCCAGAACATGCGATAGCCGTCGATGTTTCTGCGTCCCTGCCGTACGTAGTCATCGTGGATCCGCACCCAGTACGGCGTGGAGCCGTCCACGTTGCAGAAGAAGCGGTAGCCTGCCTGATACATGGCTTCGTACTTCGCGCCCTCATATGTTTCGATGCCCGCGATGTCGCTGCCGTAGGGGTAGATGAAAATATCGCTGTCGCCGACGATCGGCTGCACCTGATCCTCCCACTTGTTCACGTCAGCAAGGATGTCCTCGGCGCTGTTGTAGCCGTAGCCGAAATGCGCGTAGCTGTGGCAGGCGATCTCCCAGCCGTGATCCTTGAGGCACTGCGTGACGTCCTTCGCTGCCTGGATCTCTTCGTTATATGCCTGTTCGCCAAGGATGTCCTTCCACTGCGGATGGGTCTTGTAGCCGAACACGCCCTCGTAGCCGGTCAGCGCGAGGATGCCTCTTGCGCCGCGATAGGAAAAGTCCGGATGCTCCTGCACGAAGTGCTCGAGGATCGGCGCCATATCGTAGTCGCCGAGCAGCTTCTGCCCGTCCGCCGCGTAGTATTCGCAGGTCGGATAGCCGTCCTCGCCGATGACGATGCGGTTGGCAAAGCCGTCGCCCATTGCGTCCGGAAAACGGTCGCCGTCGCCGTCTACCATGTATTCATAGTAGTTTACGTCGTCCTGCGAGATCACGATCGGCTCTTTCCCGGGCGGCAGATAGATGTCGCCCTGCTTGAAGACGTCCTTTCCGTTCTCATCCTTTTCGACCTTGACGATGTCGTGGATGCGCACGAGGACGAAATTGCGCTTGTAGAGCTCCTCCAGAACGCGGTTGAATTCCGTCACGGTCGCCATGTACTGGTTATAGCCCGTCTCCTTGCTGTCGCCGTCGAAAGCGCGGTCGGTGTCCACAATCAGGCTGTGGAAGAAGATATGCGTGATCTGCGTGGTGTCCTCATAGCGCACCAGCTTTGCCTTCTCGGCAAGGTAGCGCTCGTTGGCGGCGGAAAGCTCCGGCTGCGCCTGCCAGTCCGTGCCGAACTCCTGCAGAATGCCGATCGCCTTGTCGTAGTCGTAGCCCGCCGCAATAAAGTCGGCGCGCTCCAGAATGTCGGCGATCCGTTCCTCCGGCGGAAGCGTCTCCTCGGTCGCCTCGGCGGCCTCGGTCAGGTCGGCGGCCTTGCTCGGGTCGTCCGAGCCGCCGATCGCGTTGACAATCAAAACGATCAGTCCGATCAGGAGCGCCAGCAGGACGATCGCCCCGCCGATGAGAATTGCCAGACCGCGCCAGTTGACGCGCTTTTTCTTTTTTCCGCCGTTGCGGCTTCTGTTTTGGCTTGCGGGTCTTTGGGGACGCTGTACCTGCTCCTGCTGCGCAGGCTGATAGGCCGGCTGCACGGGCTTTTGCGGGATCACACGCTCCGGCTCCTGCTGCTCGCGCTCGTAGCGCTGCTGCAGGACCTTCTCCACGTCCCACTCTTCGTCAAAATCAAAGACATCTCCGTTTGTCTTGTTGCTGTCCATTTTCTTTGATCTCGCTTTCTATATGTTGCTTGTGTTCTAATCAGTCAATGTCTCTGACGACTTCCTCGGGCGGCACGTCCAGCAGTTCGGGGTTGCGCAGGAGCTTATGGAAATACTTCAGCACGGTCGCATAGTAGAAGCCGTCAACCGTCCGTTCATCGGTATTCATCACGTAATCCACGTAACGGCGGGTTACTACGTTGCCGTCTGCGTCGAGCTCCTGTTTGCGATACTTTCTGCCGACGGCGATAAATACGGGCAGGTTGCCGAAGTCATACAGATGGTGAATGATGGGCGGGATGCCCAGCGATCCCATTGAGGTGAAGATCACGGAGGCGTGGAAGGGGCTGACCTCGAGCAGGAACTTCGGGATCTTGCCGAAGTAATCCATGACCTTCAGCACCCAGACCACGAATTTCAGGAGCAATCCGGGCAGGCTCGCAAGCGCGCCCGCAACGCCGTCGAAGCTGCTGTCAAGCGGCGTGTTCTTGACTTCCTCGTAAATCTTATTGAACTTTTCATAGACGTCCTTTGTCGTATCGGTCTGCGTCAGATGGAGCTTGATCATCGTCTCGTCTCCGTCCGTGCGCATTTCCTTCTTGATCGCCATCGTGAACTGGATGTCCTCGTCGCGCTGATAGACGCGCTGGCCGGAAAGGAAGCGGTTGCAGCCGGGGTACTTTGCGATGCAGCGTACATAGGCGGCAAGGATCACGTGGAAAATACCGAAGTTTTCCATGCCCTCGGCGCGCTTTTTGTGGATATAGCGTTCGACGTTCGAGATCTCGATCTTGCCGCTGATCGAGTTGGATGCGCCGTTGCGGTTGGGCATGATATAGTTTGCCACGACGGACATGCCGTTGATCGTGCGCAGCCTGCGGCCGTCACTGCGGTCGCCCCAGGTGGGATGATACTTCCCGTCGGCAAACTGCCGCATGGCAAGTGTCGCAGCGAACAGTGCGCCGACCAGCAGGAAATTCGCGATCTTTTCGAGCACGAGGCAAGTCTCCAGCGCGCCGTACGAGTTGATAAAATCATAGATCAGCACCGCGAGGGGCAGCAGTGTGACGAGCTGCAGCACCCAAAGGCGTCCGGAGCGGCCCGTCATAAAGAAGCGGTAGACGAAATAGAACGCCAGATACACAATCCAGCACAGGATCACGTAACGCATATAGCCGAACAGCGCGTAGCCGCCGCCCAGTCCATCCGCCGCAGCGGGGTCTGCGGAAAGGCGCAGATACCAGTCCAGCGCGACCTGTCCAAAGCAGACGCACGCCCAGAAGACGGGCTTGGTCGAGCGGTACAGCTCCTTCGGACCGCGCACGGCAAGGATAAAGGCAAAGCCGAGCGCGCACCAAATCGGAAGGATCTTCTGGAAAATGAGATTCCACCCAGACAGCTTCAAGCCGAAGCACAGCGAAAGGATCTGCATCACGGCGGAGCCGACCGCCATCAGCACGGCAAACCACGTAAAAACGTTCTTTCTGCTGACATAGTAACGAATGATTTTCATATCTTGCTCCTTCCGTTCTATTTTTTCCGCCAGACCGTACGGTCAACGATGCCCGTATAGGACTGGATCAGCTTGACCACCTTCGTGGATACGTTCAAATCGGTATAATCCGGCGTCGGAACGCCGTAATCGCCGTTTGCGTTCATGGAAACCGCAGTTTCCACCGCCTGCAGCACCTGCTCGGTCGTGATGCCTGCAAGGATGAAGTTCCCCTTGTCCAGAGCCTCCGGCCGCTCGGTGCTGTTACGGATGCAGACAGCCGGGAAGGGCTTTCCCTCGGAGAGGAAGAAGCTCGCTTCCTCCGGCAGCGTGCCGCTGTCGGAGACGACGGCAAAGGCGTTCATCTGCAGGTGATTATAGTCGTGGAAGCCGAGCGGCTTGTTCTGCCGCACACGCGGATCGAAGACGAAATTGCGCTGTGCGATGAACTTCGCGCTGCGCGGGTGGCAGGAATACAGAATCGGCATATCGTAGCGCTCTGCCAGCGCGTTGACCGCGTTCATCAGAGAGAAGAAATTCTCCTCGGTGTCGATATTTTCCTCTCGGTGTGCAGATAAGAGGATATACCTTCCCTTCTCCAGCCTCAGGCGCTTCAGCACGTCCGACGCCTCGATCTTTGCGAGGTTGCTCTTCAGCACCTCCGCCATCGGAGAGCCGGTCACGTAGGTGCGCTCCTTTGCCGTACCTTCGGCGTTGAGATAGCGGCGGGCATGCTCGGAATAGCACAGATTGACGTCTGCGATATGGTCGACGATCCTGCGGTTCGTCTCCTCCGGCAGGCACTCGTCAAAGCAGCGGTTGCCCGCCTCCATATGGAAAATCGGGATATGCAGGCGCTTGGCGGAAATCGCGGATAGGCAGGAGTTCGTATCGCCCAGAATCAGCAGGGCGTCCGGTGTCTCCTTCGCCATCAGCGCGTAGGACTTTGCAATGATATTGCCGATCGTCTCGCCCAGATCCTTGCCTACCGCGTCCAGATAGAAGTCCGGCGCCCGCAGTCCGAGATCCTCAAAGAAAATCTGGTTCAGCTCGTAGTCATAATTCTGACCGGTATGTACGAGGATCTGATTGAAATAGGTGTCGCACTTTTTGATCACCGCAGACAGGCGAATGATCTCCGGCCGCGTACCGACGATCGTCATCAGTCTCAGTTTTTCCATTTCACACCTCCAGATAATAGGTGTCCGGTTTGTCCGGGTCAAAGCACTCGCTCGCCCACATAAAGGTCACAAGCTCCGTGTCGCCCAGGTTCTCGATGTTGTGCGTGTAGCCCGTCGGGATGTCCACGACCTCCGGCTCCTCGCCGCTGACGTAGTATTCGTAAACCTCGTCGCCGTCAATCCTGCGGAAGCGGATCACGCCCCGCCCGCTCACAACGAGAAATTTTTCGTTTTTCGTGTGATGCCAGTGGTTTCCCTTGACGACGCCGGGCTTGGAAATATTCACGCTGAACTGCCCGCAATCCGCCGTCCGAAGAATCTCGGTGAAGCTGCCGCGCGCGTCCGAATGCCGCACGAGTGGATAAGCGAATGCATCCTCCGGCAGATACGACAGATAGGTCGCGTAGAGCTTGCGCGTCAGCGCGTCGCCCATGTCCGGAACAGAAAGGTCTTCGCGCGAGGCGCGGAAGCGCGAAAGCACGGCCGCGAGCTCACCGAGCGAGATTTCATGCACCGTCGGCACACAGCAAAAGTCACCCTCGCGGTGTTCCCTGCCCTGCAGGGCGGCAATCAGCTCCGCCACGACATCGTCGATATAGGCAAGCTGCAGCACCGTTTCGGGATTGTCAATGCGAATCTGCAGGCTGTGGGCGATGTTGTGGCAGAAGGTCGCCACGACGGAATTGTAATTCGGTCTGCACCACTTGCCAAACAGGTTCGGGAAGCGGTAGATCAGCGTTTTTGCACCGGTATCCGCGCTGTACCTGCGCAGCCGCTCCTCCCCTGCCAGCTTGCTTTTTCCGTAGGGGTTGTCCAGCGCCGCCTGCGTCGAGGAGCTGATCATGACCGGGCAGGTATTTCCGTATGCCTCCAGCTTCGTCAGAAGCGTGTCGGTAAAGCCGAAATTGCCCTCCATATATTCTGCGGCGTCCTTCGGACGGTTGACGCCCGCAAGGTGGAATACAAAATCGCAGTCGCGGCACCATGCGTCCAGCTGTGCAGGCGCAGTGTCGACGTCATATTCAAATACCGAAATATCCGCAGCGATTCCGAAGGACTTATCCTTCCCCGCCGCAATATTTTTCAGCGTCGCGCAGAGATTCTTTCCGACGAAGCCCTTCGCCCCGGTCACAAGTACGTTCATACGGTTACTCTCCCAGTTCAAACTCCAAGCCGACAAAATTCAACTTACCCTGATGCTCAAGAATCTCCTCCGTGGTCATCTTTCGCATCTGCTTGGCTTGCTGTTTGACGTTCTTCGTGCGGAACAAGAGTGCCTCAACCCAACGAACGACCCACATGATCGGAAGCAAAAACGGCAGCTTGTTCAAAATCGGATACTTGATCCGCATCCGCCAAAATGGCAGGAAGATCATCTCAAGCACCATTCGATGCTTGATCTTCTTCGCATCGTCCGACTTCTTCGAGTTTCTTGTCGCCCATGAAAGCTGTTTCTTCTCCTGCCTTCCGTAGGCGCCGCTGTCACAGACTGTTTCAAGGATGGTCGCGGTGATCTCCGTCTGCTCCTTCTCGTTGAAAATCGCGTCCAGTGTTTCAAGAACATTCCGATAGAACACATCCAGATGCAGCTTTTTCAATTCCTTCAAAAGCAGTTCTTCATCCAGACTGTTTTTATCGCGATATATCTGCAGATCGCATAACTGCAGCAGACCGATTCCTCCGTCGCGGTAGTGCTTGGCAAAGTGCGTAAACAGATAGAGGAAAAAGTCGTCCGGGTTCATCTGATAGCAGTGTTTCCCTTCCGCCACAGGCTTTACACTATTCCAGACGTCGCTGAAATACTTGCAATACAGAGTGTCATAGGACGGCATCAGCCGTTTATGGAGCTCGACGTGCAGCGCAGGCTTATCCCAGTGCAGCTCATGATCGCTTTCGACGCCCTTCTGGTAGCCGAGCTTTTCCATCACCTTCGACGCCTCTTCCTGCTGCTCCGTGCGGATTAGGATATCTGCGTCGGACATCGCTCGCATCTCGCTTCTCGGATACATAGGCTTTATCACAGCGCCCTTCAGCAGGATGTAGTCGATTCCCTCCTGCTCAAACGCCTCCGTCAGTGCCTTCAGCTCGTTCTGCTGCCCCTCGCAGATCGAAAAATGTACGCCCACGTCAGACAGCAGCGTCTCTACAGCCGGCGAAGCGGGAGATATGCCGCAATTCACCGCACCGCAAAATGCAATCACAGAAATATGATGCCGTCTGATCAGCGGAACGATGGACGCCAGGTCGAAGCCCTGTGGCAGGATCTCCGCCTGACCCGAAAGTGCGCTGCGTATCAGCGCAATCAGGCCGCTTTGCATCTCATTTATCATCACAGTGTTCCTCTCTGCGTCAGTCTTTCTCAACAATGCCTCTCAACTGCGAGGATGAAATATTCGGTGTGCGAGGCAGTGTGATCACTTGTTTCCCGTTCGCTTTGCACCATTCTACTGCGCGTTGAAAGCCTGAATGATTCTGGTCGCTTCCAAGCACCAGAATATCAAAATCAAGCGTTGGAATCGTCTCATCAACCTGTGTATACCCGACGGCCTCATCAACATAGCGAATGGCTGAAATCAGCTCAAGTCGCTGCTGAAAGGAGTAAAGGATCCGCGCGTTCGGTTTTGTCTTGTGGATCTCTTCATCCTTCTGGACTGCGGCAATCAGATAGTCACCGAGTCCTGCAGCTCTTTTCAGCAGCATGAAGTGTCCGTAATGAAAATAGTCAAAGACTCCGAAAACAAGAACTCTCATTTCATTTCTTCTCCAAAAGATACCTCAAGGATTCCATGCCGATCGGCACGTTTGTCTTCCGGCGGAAGCTCCATATAATCGCCGTAAACCGCGCGCAGATATGTGTCGTAGTCCTCCGGGCAGGAAAACGATGCATCTTCAAATTGCAGCAGCGTCGTATTTTTGAAAGACAGCGGCTCAATGATCCATTGCCCAATCGGGGTGGCTCCGCCGTTTTCGTAATACCGTGACTTTACATCCGTGTTATTCATCATCTGTGTAAGCTGCTCAAATTTTTCAATATAACGACGTTTCCATTTTTTGCTATGCAAAAACCAGCGCAAGACGTGAAGTCCCGCCCGTTTCAATGCAGAATCAGGGGAAATACCGTAGACCGGAGACAAAATCAGGATCATCATCCGATAGTGATTCAGTTTTTGAAAGCGTCTGCGTTCCGAAGCGTCGTCTGTAAATTTATCGCAGGGGAAAATATCAATATATATGCCGCAGTTTTTCATTTTGGCGCAGGCTTCTTCCCTGAAGACTGAATTCTTCAAGCGGATCTTGGAAAACGGCAGACCGTATTCCTCATCATTATGCCAGTTCTGCAAGAACAGGTTTTCCGGAAGTTCATCCGCACACGCCAGAAAACGCTGATAGTTTTCTCGTGTCATATCGACATCCAAATCGTCATCCCAAGGGATAAATCCCTGATGTCGAACGGCGCCCAGCAGGGTTCCGGAACTGAGAATATAGGAAATATTGTGTTTTCTGCAAACACGATCGAACTCTTTCAGAATTGCGAGCTGTGTCAGCTGTACCTTGCGCAAGGTTGTAGCGTCCATCGTCTTGCTCCTTGTTTTCCTGTCTGTTTCGATGCGCTCCGTTAAGGAGAATCAGCTGCGCGTGTCAGAGCTTTTTGAAAACGCCGCGCAGAGCCGCCGCCTGCAGCATCAGCACCGTATTACGGCGCATCGGACGGATGATCAGCGGCACGACCAAAATTGTGATCACCTGTGCTGCCAACGACGCTACCGCAGCCCCGACCGTTCCCCACATGGGGATCAGCAGCCAATTCAGAATCACGTTGGAGGCAGCCGCTGCAAAATAAATGAAAACCAGATATTTCTGTTTGTTCTCGCAGACCACCCATGATCCGCGCGCGACGCCAAGATACGAAAATGCCGTATACCATGTGATTACCCGCAGGGGTTCTGCGGCAGGAAGATACGCTTCTCCGTATAAGATACGGATCAACGGCTTCGCCAGCGCAGTATAGAACAGCGAAGCAAGCACACAGACGTAAATCATAATCGCATAGAGCTGTCTGGTTCTCTGTTCAAACGCAGCGTAATCGGTTCTGTACAGCTGCATGATGGAAGGATTGACTGAATCAATGATTGCCGTCAGCACGAAGCACCAGACCGTGCAGATGGAGACCGCTGTCGCGTAATAGCCGACTTCCGTCTCGTTGAGCATTTGCTTGAGCATCATCTTATCCGTCTGCGCGTAGATGCAAACCATCACTGCAGGCAAAACAAAGTGGATCCCTTTCCGCAGAAGCTGCTTCGCATACTCGCCGGAAAAGCGGAAGCGCTCTCCCTTGTGCATACGGTACGCGAGATAAAGGAACACGCCAAGAAAAAGAT
The DNA here is from genome assembly GCA_017405865.1 of Oscillospiraceae bacterium. Taxonomy (GTDB): domain Bacteria; phylum Bacillota; class Clostridia; order Oscillospirales; family Oscillospiraceae; genus JAZOXB01. Next base: position 10,647 of record JAFQZN010000026.1, read on the forward strand.
AGTCGATGCTTGTAACCGCAGCAAAATAGATGACGGTTTTGCCCGTTGCCAGAAGATAAACCTTATAAGCCGAGGAGATCAGAAATGCAAGCAAGGACGATACTGCATATACCTTCGACTTCAGCTGCGCCTGAAACCAATAAGAAAGCGTCTCGGCGCTTTGGAACACGAGGGACAGGCCGCTCAATGAAACGACAACGATCGTAATCGTTTCTCCTGCGTCAATCAATGAGATCGCACCGAAGAGCATAAGCGCAGACAGCACGCTCGAGATTGCCCGCATCAACAGCGCAGAACCGAGCACCATTCCGCGCTCGTTCGGACGGTCTATCAGTTCTTTTAGTATGACGCTGTTGATGCCCAGACCGCTAATCGCCCCGAAAAAGGTCACGTATGCGGCAGCATAGTTGATCAGTCCATAGCCTGCCGGCCCAAGATAGCGCGCCGTCAGCAGACCGACGACAAAGTTGACCGCCATCTGCGCAATTTTCCCGCCGATCAGCCATCCGGCGTTCTGCGCCACTTTGTTTTGCAGAAAACTCTTTATTGTCATATCGGAAGCTCCTGAATGAAATGCGCCGGAATGCCTCCGACCATCGTATTGTCTGTAACGTCTTTGGTTACGCAAGCGCGCGCTGCGACAATGCAGCCGCTGCCGACCGAAGCCGCACCGAGCACCATTGCGCCGGCACAGATCCACGTTCCGTCTCCAACGGAGATCCGGTAGTTCTCGCCTTTGCCTGCACGACGCTGCGGCGCACCAATCCGATGTCCGCCGGTTTCAAAAATCACTTCCGGTGCTATATCGCAGTTATCTCCAATCGTAACGCTGCCGTTTCCGTCAATGCGCAGATTTCTCCCGATCCAGCAGTTCCCGCCGATTTCCAGCTTCCCTGTACAGAAGATCGGGCCGACGATTTTGCTGCCTTCGCCGATCTCAAAGCCGATCGCGTTGAGCAGTCTGCGTTTCCGTTCAAACCGGCGCGGCGACGTTCCTGCAAGGACTTTATTCACAAGAAACAGGTTCCACTTTCTGTGGAGCGCATGCAGGATTCTACTCATGCAGCCAATTATCCTCCAATTTTTCCGCGCGGCGGCATACGCCGTTCGCAAACAGATCCGGATGCTTATCTCCGTTCAGGATCGCCTGTGCGAGCGCAAGGAGGCGCTCCGCAGCGACATCTGCGTTCCAATCGTTTTTCATGGTCAGATAGGCTTGCTTTCCCATCGCCTTGCAGGCATCCGGATGCTCCAGCGCCCACTTCGTTTTCGCATAAAGGTCGTCAAGATCACCGTCGCGGTAGATCAGGCCGTTTTCCTTCGCCTTGATCAGATACGGTACCGAGCCGATGGCATGGCTTGCAATCGCCGTGCAGCCGCTGTTCATTGCTTCGTTCAGCACGGCTCCCCAGCCCTCTCCGCGATCCGAGGTAAACAGGAAACAGCTCGCCTGTTCCATATAGCGGCGAACGTCTGTATTTGGCATAGCGCCGAGCAGCTGAACCCGCTCCGCAACGCCGTTCTCCGCAATCAGCTTGTGCGTCTGCGGAAGCAGCGGTCCACTGCCGATCATCAACAGCTGATAGTTGACGTTTGCCTCGGCAAGGCGCTTGGCAAGCATAACCGGGATTTCAGGATGCTTGACCGGGACCATTCTGGAGCACCACACAAGGAGATTGTGCTTTTTTTTATTCAGCAGCCCGTCAATATCGGGCTGTTCCACTACCTCGGGGAAATAAGCCCATTGGTAGGTTTTGTTTGGATAACAGCCGAACCTCCCGCAGTCTGCCGCAGTATACGCGCTGGCGCAAAGCATGTAAAGCGGACGTCTGCGGAAGCGGCGGTGGTGAAGCCACGCACCTGCAAGCTGATGCGGATAATCTCGTAGCGTCGGTTTTTCTTTATAGAACCGCTCCGACATACGAAAGGTCAGTTTGCCCTTTTTTAAGCGATCGGAAAACAGGCGTTCCGGAGCCATGCCCACCAGCACGACGTCCGCACGGTCGATCATCGCTTTACAGTCGTCAAATTCCGTTCCTTCCTGCGGCATGCTGCGCAAATACGATACAGAGAAATCAACGCCGATCGTCTTGACCGTCATACTCTGATTCGCCGCGATAAACGTAAAATGATTGCCCAGTCGTCGGAAAAGCGCATCTGCCAGAGCAGATTGGTGCTGATTATAGCTGTTCGTAAGCAGTACGACCGTCGGCTTGTTCTGCATTACGCTTCCCCCTACCTGATATATTTGCTGCCGGCATATTTGCCCTTTTTCTTCTTTTCCTTGCTCATCGGTAGATTTAGCTGTTTTGTGTCCAAGTCGCCTCGTGCCATAAACAGGAAAAACGTGATGACCAGGCTCAGTCCGACGCCGCCGGAGAAAAACGCGCCTTCACCGATACCTAACAGCATACCTGCCAGGAAGCCCGCCAGGCAGTATCTGCCGAACGAGCTGTGGGTCTTCTCATTGACCTGACACACGATGAGAATCATATATCCGAGGACACTGATCAGCGTGAGGGTGCCGTAGGAGCCAAGCAAAACCATATAGGCATTGTGCAGGTTGCCCTGCAAATACGGATAATTACCAAATAACCAGCCGCTTCCCACATTCAGATAGCGGATGGCTCTGTTCCAGATTGTCAGACGCGAATCCAGCTGCTTGCCTTCCGATACCAGAAAGTCGAGCCAGCCGTTTTCGGTAACCGGATCAACCAGCCAGAAGTACAGCGGGATAAAGATCAGCGGAAGAAGAAGGAGGAATATGACGAATACTTTGGAGTATCGAGGCTTCTGCTTCAAAAGGTTCCATAAAAACAGTCCGAGAAACAGCGCAAACGCCAGATAGGTGTTTCTTGCGTTCGTCAAAATGATAAATAAGATGTTGAAAGCGGCCGTAGTCAGGGAAAGTATTCTCCACGCTCCCTTCAGCGACATAAAGCCGACGAAGGAAAACAGCACAGACTGCAGCAGCCACATGCCCGTCAGATTCGTGTTGGTAAAGTTGAAATGCAGGCCGATATTCGAGGTCAGGTCGGGCAGAATGAAATAGGCAATCGGATAAATGCAGGCAACGATCAACTGAAATTTCAAAATAAAGGAGGTTGTCCGCCGATTGATCGTATCCTCCGCCGCAATACACATGAATACGATTGCGGTAGCAAAAAGGATATACTCCTTCATATATTCAAAAGAAATTTGAACATTATAGGTCACTGACGCGATACAAACTGCGAACAAGGACAGAATGATAATAAAGATAACAAAGATCATTGTCTTTGTAAGGCCGCGCACAAGCAGCTTGCCGAAATGTATCAGAACGACAACGAAAGACAGCGTCAACGCAGCGCTGGTCAGCGCCGACATGTTGAATATGATCGTCAAAACAATGATCCCGCACAGAACGTTCTCTATGACGTAGTACCCGTTCAGGCTTTCCGCTTCATTCTTTTTCCTTTTCAAGTAATTCATAGATGCGCAAATATTCCTCCGACATTTCTTTGCGGTCAAACTTTCCCGCTGCGGCAGCGGCAATCTGCGCCGCATTCTTCCTGCCCATACGACTGCAGGCATCGGCCAGCGCCGGAAGGTCGCCGAACGGGACAAAATTGCTGTATTCCGGTATGGAGATCATCTCCGGCGCGCCGGCGCAGAAGCCGACCACCGGAGTTCCGCAGCAAAGGCTTTCCGCCACCGGCATTGAGAATGTCTCGCGGCTGCTGGTCAGTACCGTTGCATCGGCCAGCGAATACAGTTGTGCCATCCGTTCCTGATTCTCAATGTAACCGAGCAGGCGAACGTTTGGCGGCAGCTTCATGCCTTTTTCGTGCGGTCCTGCCACAAGGAACAGGACGTCAGGAAGCTGTTTTGCCAGTTCAAGAAGATACCAGCCGCCCTTTGGGTGATCCTTGCCGGACCGAAAGTCCGCATTCACGTGCAGGAAAACCCGTCTGCCATCCGTTTTGTATTCTTTTGCAATCGCGGACACGTCGACCGGGCGGAACACAGCCGTGTCCACGCCGTTAAGTACGGTCCTCTGCTCAAAAGACTGCAAGATCGGTGCCTGCTGCGCACGCTGCATCAGCCACGGCGAGACTGAGGTCACGATCAGCTTTTCAAAACCGGCAAACGCCTGCTGCATCCTGCGCCATGATGCATGTGTCCGATCGAAAAAGTATGACTCCGTCGCGCTGTAAAGCTGCGGGCATTTGCCGCAGCCGGTCATCCATTTATTGCATTCAAAAGCATGTCCGCAGTTTGCAGTGAACATGAATTCCGAATGCAAGGTGAGAACAGTCGAGATACGGTTTGCCTTCAGCCATCCGACCAGCCTGTAAACATTAACAAAATATCCGTTGATGCAATGCAGATGCACCACGTCAGGCCGCTCTCTTTTGACCCTGCGGATCAGCCGTGATGTCGAAATGCAGCAGCCGCCGTACATCAATCCGGTAATGCGGCTCCAAAGATGATTGCATTTCCCGAGGAAATCATTGCATGTCCGATAAACGCCCGCCTCCTGTACGCGCTTTCCGCGACCGTAGCAGACGACGCTCTCGATCCCATTTTCCTTCAGCAGGCTGTGGATATCGTCAACAATTTTTCCCGTGCTGCCCCTTTTATACACGCAATTGATTTGCAGAACCTTCATGAATACTCTCCATAATTTCCGAGAACTTTTGGCCGTTTGTTTCTGCGTTATGCCATTTGCGTGCGGTTTGAATTGCATTCTCCGCCGCGATTCTTCTCGCGTTCTCATCCGTCAGCGCTGTCAAGAGCGTCTTCTTCAGGAGCTCCGACGACGTGCATACGATTGCGCAGCGATTGCGCAGCAAATGCTGCACGGACGCAACCTGCTCCGGCGCGTAGGCAATCAGACACACGCCGCTTGCAAGGCAGTTTGCTATCTTTGTAGAGACCGAATGACGCACCGCAGCAATATCCTCCGGCCGGAAGGATTCCGTATGAAGCAGCAATTGCGCCCCACACAGTGTCTTTGCAAATTCCTCGCCGAAGACAAAGCCGCAGAGCTCTACCGAACGGATCTCGTCAAATGCGGACAGGATGCTCTCGTCCTTCTCCGCAGTGTAGATCTTCAGACGAAAGCTCGTTCCGTTTTCGTCGTTGAGTTCATCAAGCGTCCGCCCGATCTGCACAAGAGAAGATGAGCGTCCCAAGCCAATGTTGCCGAGGTACGTAATCGACTGCGGCGCAGTTTCTGTTCTCGGCGCATCCGCTGCCGGAAGTGTGCTGCCGGTCATCAGCACGGTAGTCGGAATATGAAAATACGTCTCATAGTCTGTTTTCAGCTCGTCGCATATCGTAATCAGATGCGCAGAACGCCCAAGCAGCTTGGCGATTTTTTTTTGCAGTTGACGTTGCTGCAGCCGCATCAGCGGCTGCGCGGCGCGGTCGACGAAATAGTATTCGTCGCATATGTAGGTCACGATCGGCAGGTTCCGATCCTTCGATATCTTCAGCGCAATATCATAGAGGAACTTTCCCGGGCCGGGTGCGACAAAGATTGCTTCCGGCTTTTGTTCATCCAGCCACTGCTTCATCGTGTCATTGTACCAATGCGTACACTTCCACATCAAATCCCGCAGCAGCATCCTGCTTGCCCGCTTGTTCTTCGGATTCTTGTAGAGCTTCTCGTCCTGCGGACGCTCATACATCTCGTGCCTGGCGGTGTCGATCTGTGAAGGGTCGATTTCCCTCCCCTTTACCCGGAAAAAGGACATATAGCTGTTCAGCACGTCCTTATCCGTTACGCGGAAAAAGGATGCGCAGCGATCAAGGTCCGGAATTGTCGGATAAATATAGATCTGGCAGATCTTTTCCCGGGGATAGGCATGGAACAGCTGAAGCAGCGTCATGCCCATATTGTGATAAGTCGTCAGCGGATTATGGCTGATGATCAGGACCTTTTTCATTCTGCATCCTCTTCTGCCGCAGCGGATCTCATTTCATTGCTTCCGGTATTTCTTCACGCCGTTCAGGCAATAGCTTGCAAAGCAGCGCATGGATTTTCCCAGCGGCAGCTTCAAATAGCTTCTGTATACCAGCCAGCGCTTTTTCGCGCTGTTCCACTTGTTGGAGGAACGGGATTCCGGCACGATGCGATACACGGCGAGCGGTTCTTCGCAGCCGACAGCTTTTGCACCCTTTCGCAGAAGCTCGAGCCAGAACACGTAGTCTTCGTGAAAGTACTCCGAATGGAATCTCTGATCTCCGATCGCCTTCATGCGGATCAACGCCGTCGAGCAGCTGATTACACTCTCCGTCAGCATTTTATCATAATCGGTCGTTGAAGGAACAGCATACTGCTTTTCCGGCCTCTTTTCGTCATCATAGTGCATCATATAGGAGCAGTAAATGACGTCCGCTCCGGTTTGCTGTGCCAGACGCAGCTGCTTTTCCAGCTTTTCCGGATACCAGTAGTCGTCGCTGTCGAGCAGTGCGATCATCTCGCCCCTTGCTGCATCGAGGCCGACGTTTCGCGTCCGCGCGACGCCGAGATTATTCTCGTTTCTGATTAGGTGGATCCTGCCGTCCTGTTCGGAAATCGCCTGCACAATCCCAACTGTTCCGTCCGTCGAGCCGTCATCGATCACAAGAAGCTCCCATTGATCGCAGGTCTGGCTTTGCACGGATTCAATTGCCTGCCGGATATAGCGCTCCGCGTTATACGCCGGCATAATCACCGATACGAAAAGGCGCTCTTTCCGTTCCATCATCTTGCACCTTTCGAGAAGAATACGGTGGCGACCGTCCGCAGCAGGCATCGAATGTCGAATCCGCAAGAGCAATTTTTGATATACTCGATATCGTAAAGGATCTTTTCCTCCGGCTGCAGTTCGTAACCGCCGTTTACCTGCGCATGCCCGGTCAGGCCGGGCAGCACATACATTCTCTGACGATAGCCGTCAATGTATGTATCAAAAACGTCGTAAAACTCCGGACGCTCCGGACGCGGGCCGACAAAGCTCATATCTCCGACAAGGATATTCAAAAGCTGCGGAAGCTCATCAATGCGGAACCCGCGAAGCACCTTGCCAAAGCGCGTGATGCGGGGATCGTCCTGTGCCGCCCACTGCGCACCGTCTTTTTCCGCGTCCTTTCGCATACTGCGGAACTTCAGCAAAACAAACGGCTTCCCGTCCTTGCCGAGCCGCACCTGACGATAAATCGGGTTAGCGCGGGTCTCAATGGCTACGACCGCAGAAAGCAGGAGCATCGGAATCAGCAGCACGATCAGGAGCACTGCCGAGAGCACGATATCAAACACACGCTTGGCAAAAAAGTACAGGCGTTTGCCTTTTGGCGCCTCGATCGTCTCTACCGTAATCTTTTCTTTTTTATTTGCAAAATCCTGCAAGAATCGGATTTCTTGCGTTGTTGCTGCCATATGAATGTCTCACTTTTTCGTTCGTTATAATTTTGCCTATTTTACCAATTAAGTTATTTGATATTATACCATAACACCTAAAAGAAATCTACAACTATTTTCTGCCGCATCGGACATTATCTGCCGTCCTTCTCTCCAATTCTTTGTAATTTTGACATTACACGCTTCTATTTGATAAAAATTCATTGACATTCGCGTTTTTTGCATATATATTGCAATATAGAGTATCATGCGAAATCTTGCATTTTACTACTTGAAAAGAAATGGGGGAGGATACATGTCCCAGGAGCTGATCCGCTTGACAAACCTTGTGATGGAATTTGACGGTGAGCGCGTATTGGACTCGATCAATCTTTACATCAACGACAAGGAATTTCTCACTTTGCTCGGCCCGAGCGGCTGCGGCAAGACCACCACACTTCGTGTCATCGGAGGCTTTTTGACGCCGACATCCGGCGATGTTCTGTTCGACGGGAAACGAATGAACGAGGTTCCCGCCTACAAACGTAAAATCAATACGGTCTTCCAACGCTACGCACTGTTCCCGCATCTTGACGTGTACGACAATATCGCCTTCGGTCTTCGCATTGCGAAGCTGGACGAGAAGGAGATTGACGAGCGGGTCACGGAAATGCTGGAGATCGTTTCACTGAAGGGATTTGAAAACCGCAAGGTCACTTCCCTCTCCGGCGGTCAGCAGCAGCGCGTCGCGATCGCGCGCGCCCTGGTCAACCGGCCGAAGGTGCTGCTTCTGGACGAGCCGCTCGGCGCGCTTGATCTGCGGCTGCGCAAGGATATGCAGAACGAGCTCAAGCGCATCCAGCAGGCGATGGGCATCACCTTCATCTACGTCACGCACGATCAGGAGGAAGCGCTGACCATGTCCGACACGATCGTCGTCATGGACAAGGGCAAGATCCAGCAGATCGGCAAGCCGGAGGATATATACAACGAGCCGAAGAACGCTTTCGTCGCGGACTTCATCGGCGAATCCAACATCCTCGACGGCGTCATGCTCGAGGATTACAAGGTCAAGTTCTTCGGCAGGACCTTTGCCTGCGTGGACAAGGGCTTTGAGAAGAACGAGCCGGTCGACGTCGTCATCCGTCCGGAGGACATCGACATCGTCGAGGCGGACGCCGGGCATCTGTGCGGCACCGTCACCTCCGTCACCTTCAAGGGCGTCCACTACGACACCATTGTCGATTTCAAGGGCTTCAAGTGGCTCATCCAGACGACGGATTTCTGCCCCGAGGGCTCGTATATCGGCATCCGCCTGAATCCGGAAGACATCCACATCATGCACAAGAGTGAGTATTCCGGCATGTTCGGCGACTACAGCTCGTATTCTGCGGAATACGACGAGATCGCCGACGCGGAGGGCAGCGAAGATGAAGCGTAAATGGCTGTCAGGTCCCTACGTGCTCTGGATGGTGCTCTTTACCCTGATCCCGCTCGGCGTGGTGTTCTACTACGCTCTCACCGACTCGATGACGGGAGAATTCACCCTCTCCAATCTGGCACATATCGCTGATTACTGGCCGATCTTCCTGCGGTCGATCTGGCTGAGCATCATCGCAACGCTGATCTGTCTGCTGATCGGCTATCCTGTGGCGTACTTCATCGCCCACTGCAAGCCGAGCACGCAGCGCCTGCTGCAGATGATGATCATGCTTCCGATGTGCATCAGCTTCCTGCTGCGTACGCTGGCGTGGGTCGCCCTGCTGGAGGACACCGGCATCATCAACAATTTCCTCACCTCGATCGGGCTCAATCCTCTGCCGCTGATCCGCAATAACGGCGCGGTCATCCTCGGCATGGTATATAACTACCTGCCGTACATGATCCTGCCGCTGTTCACGGTGCTGATGAAGATCGACCCGCGCCTGATCGAGGCGGCGGAGGATCTCGGCTGCAACAGCCGGCAGGTCTTCTCCAGAGTCATCCTCCCGCTGTCCGTTCCCGGCATCGTCTCCGGCATCACGATGGTTTTCGTCCCCGCCGTGTCCACCTTCTACATCTCGCAGAAGCTCGGCTCTCCCGGCACCATCCTGATCGGCGACGTGATCGAATCCCAGTTCAAGGCTGCCTATAATCCCAATTTGGGCGCGGCCCTGTCTCTCGTTCTGATGGTTCTGATCTTCGTCTGTGTGGGCGTGATGAACCGCTTCACGAACGACGAAGAAGAAAGCATGGTGACGTTATGAGAAGAATCAACCGTATTTTTACCGTCATCGTCTTTTTCTTCCTGTATATCCCGATGATCATTCTGGCGGTTGCCTCCTTTAACAAGGGGACGGACATCGCCGTATTTCAAGGCTTTACCTTCAACCAGTATAAGGAGCTGTTCCGCGACAGCAACCTGCTGCGGCTGCTCGGCAACTCCCTCATCATCGCCGTGATCTCCAGCGCGGTCGCCACCGTGCTCGGCACGGTCGCTTCCGTCGGCATCCACTCCATGCGCGGCAGGATGCGCTCGGCGGTCATGGGGCTGACGAATATCCCGATGACCAATCCCGACATCGTCACCGGCGTCTCCCTCGCCCTGCTGTTCGCCTTCGTCGGCGTGCTGCTGCGGATCAATTCCGTGCTGGGCTTCTGGACGCTGCTGATCGCGCACATCACCTTCAGCCTGCCGTACATCATTCTGAACGTCATGCCGAAGCTGTCGCAGATGGATCCCGATCTGAAGGAAGCCGCGCTCGACCTCGGTTGCACGCCCGTGCAGGCGTTCTTCAAGGTCATCCTGCACGAGATCATGCCGGGCATCATCTCCGGCGCGCTGATGGCGTTCACGATGTCGCTGGACGACTTCGTCATTTCCTACTTCGTCACCGGCTCCGGCTTCGTCACCCTGCCGGTCGAAATCTACAGCTACACGAAAAAGCCTATTCAGCCGAAGGTCTACGCGATGTTCACGCTGATCTTCGTTACGATCCTGCTTCTGATGGTCGCGATGAATCTTCTGCAGGCGCGCGATACTTCCAAGAAGCTGCGGCGCAAGGAGGCGAGCAGATGAAACGACTGATTTCTTTGCTTCTGACCGCGCTTCTGCTCGTCAGTCTGCTCCCTGCTGCCGCTTTTGCCGCAGACGAAACGGTGACGATCAACGTCTATAACTGGGGGCAATACATCGGCGACGGCACGGATGACAGCATCAACGTGATCGAGGAATTCGAAAGCGCCTACCCCAACATCAAGGTCAACTACATGACCTTCGACAGCAATGAGAGCATGTATACCAAGCTCAAGGCGGGCGGCTCCACCTTCGACATCATCATTCCGTCGGACTACATGGTGCAGAAGCTGATCGAGGAGGACATGCTGGAGCAGATCGACTTCGCCAACGTTCCGAATTATCAATACATTGACGACAGCTTCAAAAATCTCGCCTTCGACCCTGACAACCTCTATTCCGTCCCCTACACCTGGGGCTGCGTCGGCGTGATCTACAACACGAAATACGTCGATCCCGAGGACGTCGGCAGCTGGGATCTGCTCTGGAACGAGAAATACGCCGGCAAGATCCTCATGTTCGACAATCCGCGCGACGCCTTCGCGATCGCCGAAGCGCGCCTCGGCTACAGCATCAACACCGAGGACTCCACCCTGCTGACGCTGGCGGCAAACGAGCTGCGCGAGCAGAAGCCGCTGGTGCAGGCGTATGTCATGGATCAGATCTTCGACAAGATGGAGCGCGGCGAGGCGTGGATCGCCCCCTACTACGCGGGTGACTTCCTGCTCATGGTGGAGGAGAATCCCGATCTGGACTTCTACTTCCCCGAGGAGGGCTTCAACCTCTTCGTCGACGCGATCTGCATCCCAAAGGGTGCGGAGCATAAGGAGGCTGCAGAGACCTTCATCAACTTCCTGATCTCCCCGGAGATCTGCGCGCAGAATCTGGAGTATCTCGGCTACTCCGCGCCAAGCTCCGCCGCCAAGGAGCTCATGGATCCGGAGTTTGCGGAAAACCCGGTCGCCTATCCGGACGACGAGATCCTTGCCAACGGCACCGCTTTCATGTCCCTTTCCCAGCGCGGTACGCAGGAGATGGATAGCCTGTGGCTGACGGTCAAGACCGCCGACAATTCCACGACGGTCTATCTGATCCTGACGGTCGCCGCGATCGGTCTGGTCATTTTCCTCTGGATCTTCTTCAAGGTGCGCAAGCGCAGGCGCAAGGCGCGTCGCTGCGCCAAGTGGAAGAACGCATAGACAAAAACTGCTGTGGAGATGCTCTCCACAGCAGTTTTTCAGACTGTCAAAAAAGTCCGTAACCGTCAAAATCATTAAAACATTTTTTTGGATTATTTCCCTGCTCAAACGTTTTCTATTTTTACAGGTTTTTCTAACAATTTAGGATCCAAAAAGCTTGCTTCGCAAGGATTTTGACTTACTGCGCAACTCACGACTTACCGTATCTATATACGCCTACAGTCGTGAGTTGCTTGTCTTCCGAA
>JAFQZN010000027.1 GCA_017405865.1 Oscillospiraceae bacterium
CTTCGATAAAATGCTTTAAAAAGCATTTTATAGCGCCGAAGGCGCGTCGAAGTCTGCATGAGACGGCATTTCAGCGCAACGCGCTGAAATGGCTGTGCGTAGCACAGCAAAATTCAATTAAATATTTTAATTGAATTTTAGTATTACTCAAAAATATGACAACACCGGCTGAAGCATGGCGTTTGCTTCAGCCGGTGTTTTTTGCCTGCCATTCGGACAGCATCTGCTTTCTATTTATGATACTTCGTCCCCGCCTGGATGGATTCCGCGCGGTAGAGCTGCTCAAGCGCCATGACCCGCATCAGATGGTGCGGGAAGGTCATTGGGCCGAAGGAGAGGCAAAAATCCGCCCTGCGCTTGATTTCCGGGTCGATGCCGAAGGACGAGCCGATCAGGAAGCACGCCGCGCTCCTGCCCTCGTTTTTGATCGCGCGCAGCTTGTCAGCCAGCGCCTCGGAGGAAAGCTCCTTCCCCTCCGGCGTGAGCACGCAGAACCACGCGCCCTTCGGGATGCTCGCGGCGATCAGCGCTGCTTCCTTTTGCAGTCCCGCTGCGATCTCCGCCGCGTTGGGATCGTCCGGCAGGCGCGTCTCCGGCAGCTCCACGAGGCTGCATTTGCAGTACGCGCTGAGCCGCTTGACGTATTCGTCCACCGCGGCGAGATAGAATTTTTCTTTCAGTTTTCCGACAGTCAGAAGGGTGATTGAAAACATAGGCAAATTACCGCAAGAAGCCCTCGAGGATCTTCTGCTCCGCCTGCTCCGCGCTCAAGCCGAGGGTCATGAGCTTCAAAATCTGCTCGCCCGCGATCCTGCCGATTGCCGCCTCGTGGATCAGGGAAGCATCGACGTGGTTGCAGGAGATTTCGGGAATGGCGCGCACCTTCGCGCCGCCCATGATGATCGCGTCACACTGGACGTGACCGAAGCACTTGTTGTCGCCGGACACGCGCGGATAGAAAATCTGCGACGAATCGTCCTGCGCGACAGAGCGGGAAATGACCTGCGCTTTTGTATCAAAACCGCTCAAAAACACGTCCATTTCGCTCACAGCCTTCTGATCGCCGTGGGTCAGCAGGTTTTCGCGGATGATGACCTCGCTGCCTGCGCCGCGGCATTCGACCTTGGTATAGCGCTTCGTATCGTCCACGCCGCGGATCTGGCTCGTCTCAAGCGTGACGCAAGCGCCCTCCTCCAGATAGAGAACGGTCTGCGGGTTGAGGATGCGCTTGCCTTCTCCTTCTCCCTCGCCGTAGTGCTTTTCGATATACTTGACCTTCGCGTTTTTTCCGACGTAGAAGGTATGGATGCCGTCGTGCTGGCTGTCGCAGTCGGAGCAGTTATGGATGCCGCAGCCGGCGACGATCGTCACGTCCGCGCCCTCGCCGACAAAGAAATCGTTATAGACCATGTCCTTGAAGCCGCCCTTGGTCAAAACGACCGGAATATGCACGGCTTCGTCCTTTGTGCCGGGGGCGATGCGAATGTCGATGCCGTCCTTATCGGTCTTGGACTCGATGACGATGTGCTCGGTATTGCGGCGGAACGCCTTCTGCCCGTCGGAGCGGATATTGACCGCGCCCTCGCCCGTTCCCTTCATATCGGCGACGATGGCGAGAATGTTTTTCTGGATGTCATTCAGCATATGCGGTCCACCTCCAGTCGGTTGCAGCCGGTCACGGTATCGGCGATGATCTTGGGATAGATCTCCTCCACGCTGCCGCGCGCGGCAACCGCGCCGTTGGCGATCAAAATGATCTCGTCGGCAAGGCGGAGAATGCGCTCCTGGTGGGAGATAATCAGGATGGTCGCCTCTTTTTTGTCGTGGATCTCCTTGAAGGTGTCGGTCAGCCGCGCAAACGACCACAGGTCGATGCCCGCCTCCGGCTCGTCGAAGATCATCAGCTCGCTTTTGCGCGCCAGCACGGTGGCGATCTCGATGCGCTTGACCTCGCCGCCGGAGAGACTGGCGTCCACGTCGCGGTCGATATAGTCGCGGGCGCACAGACCCACCTTGGTCAGAAAGCCACAGGCGCGGTCATGGTTCATTTCTTCGCCTGCAGCGACGTTCAAAAGGTCGCGCACCTTCATCCCCTTGAAGCGCGGCGGCTGCTGGAAACCGTAAGAAATGCCGCGCTGCGCGCGCTCCGTGACGGAAAGGTGCGTGATCTCCTCGCCGTTCCAGAAAATTGAGCCGCCGGTCGGCGGGTAGATGCCCATGATCGCGCGGGCAAGGCTGGTCTTGCCGCCGCCGTTCGGACCGGTGACGACGACGAATTTTTTGTCCTCCACGGTCAGGGACACGTCGCGCAGGATATTGACGTCGCCCTCCTCTGCGTCCACGCGGTAGGACAGGTTTTTGATCTCAAGCATAGAGCGTTCCTCTTTCGCTGTTTATATTTTCTGTAGCAATATAGCATATTTTTCCCGTTCTTGCAATGCCTAACCGAAATTATTCCATCAATGCGCAATACACAATGCGCAATGTGTAATAGCAATGTACAATTATGAACGCTCTCCCATTCCTTGTCATTGCGAGGCTGACGAAGTCAGCCGTGGCAATCCGTCCCTTGCAGGTATGGCACGTGTACCGTTGAAGCAGGCGACACGATGGTCGCCCCTACGCCGAGGTACGGCAGGCACCGTAGGAGCGCGCAGTGCGCGCCCACCGTTGTCGAAGGCGTTTCATTATTTGCGGCGGCATGTGGGCATGCCGCCCTACGCGCCTCCGTTCATCGGGAAAGTGTCCCACATCGACAGGCACAGATTGCCCGAGCAAGTCTGGCAATGACAGCGACGAAGGCACTTTCCCATCCGTGTCATTGCGAGCTTGCCGCAGGCAAGCGTGGCAATCCGTCCCTATCGACACGGGACGCTTTATCGAATGACCTGCGCAACGGCTCCCCTGTGCAAGGGGAGCTGGCACGGCGCAGCCGTGACTGAGGGGTTGTCAACGCCAAGGACAAGCGCAATACGGCGTAGAGCGGTAACAATCCCTCCGTCAAAAGGGGTACGCCGCTTCGCGATCCCGCAATGACACGGACGGCAGGGCAGTGAGCGTTTTCGTACGGCGAAAACCGGCGGGGTATATCTTCTATTGTTAATATATTTATATATTTTAATATATATTTAATTGTATTCTCTTGCTTTTTTGCACAGGTTGTGGTAAAATTTACAGGAATTATTATCATGGAAAGGAGTCGGCTATGTATTCCAACGCTTATGTCTGGTCCCGCGTCCTGTCCTATCTGGAGCAGAACTCTCCCGCTGCTGCCGGGCTGACCTATTTTGACGACACCGACGTACTGGAGCTGAACGAGGAAAAGCTCGTGATCTACACCCCCTCCTCCTTCCGGAAGGACGTCATCCTCAACCGCTACCGCGATATGATCGAGGAAGCGATGCGCGATCAGTTCCAGACGGAGATCACGCTGGAGGTGCTGGATGACGAGGACTTGCCGCAGTACAAGTTCAATCAGCGCAAGCGCGCCTTCGTCCAGTTCAATTCCCAGTACACCTTTGAAACCTTCGTGGTCGGCTCGTCCAACAAGCATGCCTTTTCCGCTGCAGAGGCGGTCGCGGAGGAGCGAACCACCGCCTACAATCCGCTGTATCTCTACGGGCAGAGCGGTCTTGGCAAGACGCACCTTTTGTATGCGATCGCCAACCGCGTGCAGCAGAAGCACCCGGATTACAACATCGTCTATATCAAGGGCGACCAGTTCATCAACGAATTTCTCGAGGCCGTCCGCAGCGGCAAAAACTTTGAATTCCGCGACAAATACCGCAACGCCGACCTCTTCCTCGTCGACGACATCCAGTTCGTTACCGGCAAGGAGAGCATTCAGGAGGAGTTCTTCAACACCTTCAACACCCTCTACGAAAACCACCGGCAGATCGTCCTGACCTCCGACCGCGTTCCGTCGGACATGCTGATTCTGGAGGATCGCCTGCGGACGCGTTTTGAATGGGGTCTGATCGTGGACATCCAGCCGCCCGACTATGAAACGCGCTGGGCGATCACGAAGAACAAGGCACAGTCTCTGGGCATGGAGCTGCCGGACGACGTCTGCGACTACATCGCCGAGAATATCACCAACAACGTCCGCCAGATCGAAGGCACGGTCAAAAAGATCAAGGCCTACCACGACCTGTCCAACATGCCGCTGGATATCACCAACGTCTCCCGCGCGATCAAGGACATGTTCAAGGGAAAGGCCTCCACCGTCCCGACGCCCGAGCTGATCATCAGCGAGGTCAGCCGCTTCTACTCCATCGACGAGACCGTTCTGCGCAGCACACAGAAGACCAGAAACACCGCCGAGGCGCGGCAGGTGTCCATGTATCTGATCCGCAAGATGACGAATCTCTCCCTGCCGGATATTGCGAAGGTGTTCGGGAAAAACCATACCACCGTCCTTCACGCCATCCGCCGCATCGACGAAGAAATCCGCAACACCACCAACGGTCTGCAGGACAACATCCGCGAGATCACCGCGAACATCAATTCCAGACTGTAACAAATAGTTACGGCATCCACAGCGGCCTGTGTAATGTGCAGTACTTTTTTGTGCATAACTGCTTTTTGGTTTGATTTTCCGTTTCCCTGTGCATAACTTTATTATTCATACACAGAAAGCTGTGCATTGCAAACCCTTGCGGCTGTAAGCGATTTTCCGGTTTTGCACATAACTTTCGCCTACTACTGCTACTGACAAGTATATCCTTCCTATCTATTTATCAGAAAGAGAAAAGAGGTTTCAAACATGAAGTTCACCTGTGAAAAAGCGCTGTTGGTTTCCGCGATTTCGGTCGCCGGAAGAACGGTATCCCAGAAAAGCACGATCCCCTGTCTGGAGGGCATTCTGCTGCGCGCAGGCGTCGGCGTTCAGCTGACCGGCTTTAACCTCGAGACGGGCATCACCGTCAAGGTCCCGGCGGACGTCAAGGAGGCCGGTCTTTGCGTTATGCCGGCGCGTCTGTTCTTTGACATCATCCGCAAGCTGCCGGACGAAGAGGTGACGGTCGAGGTCGACGACAAGCTGCAAGTCTCCATCCGCGGCGGCGTTTCCTCCTTCCGGATCACCGCGATGGACGCCGAGGACTATCCGGAGCTGCCTGACGTCAACGCGGCGCAGGGCATCACCATCCCGCAGTCTGCGCTGCGCGATATGATCGGCGGCACGATCTTCTCCGTTTCCGAGAATCAGGCCCGTCCGATCCACACCGGCTGCCTGATCGAGGTCGCGGACGACAGCATCACCATGGTCGCCGTGGACAGTTTTCGCTTGGCGCGTCGGACGTGGCACAGCGAGGAGCCGATCGGCAGAACAATGAAGTTCGTCGTTCCTGCGACCGGCCTGCGCGAGGTCGAAAAAATTCTGTCCGACAGCGACGAAGAAGCCGTCTTCACGCTCGGCGAGAAGCACATCCTCTTTGAGATCGGCAGCGCAACGCTGGTCTGCCGCATTTTGGAGGGCGAGTTCATCGACTGGCGGCGCGTCGTGCCGTCCGACAATCCCAAGATCCTGACCGCGAACGTCTCGGAGCTGATGGATTCCATTGAGCGCGTCAGTCTGATCGTGTCGGAAAAGAACAAAAGCCCGGTGCGCTGCACGTTCGGCGACAACATTGCCGACTTTAAGACCGTAAATACGATCGGATCCGCGCACGATACCTGCCCGATCGCCGGCAACGGCGGCCAGCTGGAGATCGGCTTCAACTGCCGTTACCTGCTCGACGCGCTGCGCGCCGTACCGAGCGAGGAGGTCACGCTGGAGCTCAAGGGCGGCCTGTTCCCGATCGTCTTCACCCCGGCCGACGATAAGCACGATTATGCGTATATGGTGCTGCCGGTGCGGTTGCACTGATCAGCAAATCTATCAGTTTTGTCATTGCGAGCCGCCGTCAGGCGGCGTGGCAATCTGTCCGTATCAGTTTTGCACCGAGGCAATTATGCAGTACTATGTCTATCTTTTGACAAACTGGAATCACCGCGTTCTCTATACCGGTGTGACGAAGGATTTGCAGCGCCGCCTCTATGAGCATAAGTATGAGCTTGTTGACGGCTTTACCAAGCGATACCACGTGCATAAGTTGGTTTATTTTGAAACTACCACAGATGTGCGAGCTGCGATTGAGCGCGAAAAGCAAATCAAAAGCTGGTCGAGGAAAGCAAAGAATCAGCTGATTTCTGATAGCAATCCCGATTGGAACGACCTTTCTGAAAATTGGTAGGGACAGATTGCCACGGTCGCAAGCGACCTCGCAATGACATGATCGGAAGGTTTCTTGTGTTATCTGAATTGTAATCTTGTAAGTAATACCTTTAAGGAATACATCTATGAAAGTCAGAGTACGGCGGGTGTCCAAAGAGGACGTCCCGGTATCCATTACAACTGAATTTGTCAAGCTGGAGAGCTTTCTGAAGCTCGCCAACGCCGTCGAGTCCGGCGGCATGGCGAAGAACTTCATCCAGAACGGGGAGGTAAGCGTCAACGGTGAGGTCTGCCTCATGCGAGGCAAGAAGCTGCGCGATGGCGACCGTGTGCAGTTTGACGGCGTGACCTACGTGGTGACCCATGCGTCTTGACCGGCTGTATATCCGCTCCTTCCGCAACTACGCGGAGGCGGAGGCGCAATTCGTCCCGGGGGTAAACCTGCTCGTCGGCGGCAACGCCAACGGCAAGACAAATCTGCTTGAGGCCATCGGCTATCTGTCCACGGCGAAGGCGTTCCGCGCGAAAAGGGAGCAGGAGCTGATCCTGTTCGGACAGGAATTTGCGGAGCTTTCCGCAAATCTGTATTCGCAGGAGCGCGAGCAGACGCTGCGCGCCGTCCTCTTTGCCGACCGCAGGCCGCGCCAGCTCTGGCTCAACGGCGTGAAGCAGAAGACGGCTGCCGGGATCGCGGGCGTGCTGCCGAGCGTGCTGTTCTGCCCGGAGGATCTGACGATCCTCAAGAAGGGCGCGCAGCCGCGCCGGAGGCTGCTCGATCAGACGATCGCGCAGCTGCGGCCGAACTATGAGGCGGCGGTCAGTGAATACCAGCGCCTTTTGGAACAGAAGAGTGCGGTTTTGAAGGACTGGCGGGAGAATCCTTCCCTTCTGGACGTCCTGCCGGAGTACAACCTCCGCATGGCGCAGGTCGGCGCGCTGGTCATCTCCTACCGCGCGCGCTATCTGCAGGCGCTGAGCGAATGCGCGGCGGACTACCACCGGGAATTTTCCGGCGGACTGGAAAAGCTGACGCTGACGTATAAAACCGTGTCGAATATCGGCGATCCGTTCGCCGAGCCTGCCGTCCTGCGGCAGTTGCTTTCCGAGCATCAGCAGTCGCACGAGCGCGCGGAGCTGGAGAGCGGACAGTGCCTGTCCGGGCCGCACAAGGACGATTTTGAAGCCCTGCTCAACGATCTGCCGATCAGCCTGTACGGCTCGCAGGGGCAGACGCGGACGGCGACGATCTCCCTGAAGCTCGCCGAGCGCGAGCTGATGCGGCGCGACACCGGCGAGGAGCCGCTTCTGCTGCTGGACGACGTGCTGTCCGAGCTGGACGCCGGGCGACAGGATTTCGTCCTCAACGAGCTGAAAAGCGGACAGGTCTTCATCACCTGCTGCGAGACTGACCGTCTGACGAAGCTGGGGCAGGTACTGACCATCGAAAAAGGAACGATCCGATCATGTATATCTCCATAGGCGCGGACTTCGCCGTGCGAGACCGGGCGGTGATCGGGATCTTCGATCTCGACAACGCCTCGTGGTCGAAGCAGACCCGCCATTTTTTGCGCGAGGCGGAGCAACAGGGCGAGGTGGTATCCATCACCGGGGAGCTGCCCAAGAGCTTCGTCCTGACCGAAGAATTCGGTCTGAACCGCATTTATTTATCGCAGTTCAACACGACTGCGCTCGAAAAGCGCAGCAAATGAAAGGCCTTCCCCTGGAGGGGAAGGTGGCATCCGGCGTCTCCCGCAAGCCGGATGACGGATGAGGTGTTCACGCAGTTCGATTCATTCGGGTGCTGCGCTTAACATTAGTTCCACCTCATCAGTCAGCTGCGCTGACAGCTTCCCCTCAAGGGGAAGCCATTATAAGGTATATTCCAATAAGGAGGACAAACCATGTCCGAAGAATTGATTGAAATAACACCCGTGGAGCAGGAATACGACGCCTCGCAGATCCAGGTGCTGGAGGGTCTGGAGGCGGTCCGGAAGCGTCCGGGCATGTACATCGGCTCGACGTCCTCGTCCGGTCTGCACCATCTGGTCTATGAGATCGTCGACAACGCCATCGACGAGGCGCTGGCAGGCTACTGCAAGCACATCACCGTGACGATCAACCCCGGCAACACCATCACCGTCACGGACGACGGGCGCGGCATCCCCGTGGACATCCAGCCGCAGACCGGAAGACCCGCCTTGGAGGTCGTGTATACCGTCCTGCATGCCGGCGGCAAGTTCGGCGGCGGCGGCTACAAGGTCTCCGGCGGTCTGCACGGCGTGGGCGCGTCGGTCGTCAACGCGCTTTCCGAATGGCTCACCGTCGAGGTGCATAAGGAAGGCAAAATCTATCAGATGAAATTTTCGCGCGGCAGCATCACGCAGGAAATGCAGGTGATCGGACAGACGGACAAGCACGGCACGTCCGTCACCTTCAAGCCCGATCCCGAGATGTTCGACACGCTGGAATACGACTACGACACGCTCCACACCCGTATGCGCGAGCAGGCGTTTTTGAACGGCGGCCTGCACATCACGATCACCGACGCGCGCACCGAGGACGGCGAGAGCGACTCCATGTGCTACGAGGGCGGCATCCGCGAATTCGTCACGTGGATCAACAGGAACAAGACCGCCCTGCACGTCGATCCGATCTACATGGTCGGCAGCAAGGACGATTCCGTGGCCGAGATCGCCATGCAGTACAACGACGGCTTCAACGAGGTGCTGGTCTCCTTCGCCAACGATATCCACACGCCCGAGGGCGGCATGCACGAGACGGGCTTCAAGACCGCCCTGACCCGCGTACTGAACGCCTACGGCACGAAGTACGGCATTATCAAGGGAGAGGATAAGGTCTCCGGCGAGGACTGCCGCGAGGGTCTGACGGCGATCATCTCCGTGAAGCTCCCGGAAGCGCAGTTCGAGGGGCAGACCAAGCAGAAGCTCGGCAACGCCCACATCCGTACGCTGGTGGACAACATCGTTTCGTCGCAGCTTGCGACCTTCCTCGAGGAAAACCCCGCCGTCGCGCGGACGATCCTCGACAAGGCGATGATGGCAAACCGCGCCCGCGAGGCGGCTCGCCGCGCGCGCGAAAGCATCCGCCGCAAGACCGGTCTGGAGGGCGGACGCCTGCCCGGCAAGCTCTCGGACTGCAACGAGCGCGACCCGTCTTTGACGGAGCTTTACATCGTCGAGGGCGACAGCGCCGCCGGCTCTGCCAAGAACGGCAGAGACTCCCGCTTCCAGGCGATCCTCGCCATGTGGGGCAAGTGCCTCAACGTCGAAAAGGCGCGGGTGGACAAGGTCTACAACAACGACAAATTAGCGCCGATCATCCAGTCGCTCGGCTGCGGCATCGGCGAGGAGTTCAACCTCGATAAGCTCCGCTATCACAAGATCGTCATCATGGCCGATGCCGACGTCGACGGCAGCCATATCCGCACCCTGATGCTGACCTTCTTCTTCCGCTACATGCGCCCGCTGATCGAGCAGGGCTACGTCTACGCCGCCGTGCCGCCGCTTTACAAGCTGACAAAGGGCAAGACGTCCCGCGTCGCCTACTCCGACGAGGAGCGCGACCGGATCTCTGCGGAGCTGCGCGAGGACAACCCCAACACGAAGATCACGATCAACCGCTTCAAGGGTCTGGGCGAGATGGACCCGCACGAGCTGTGGGAGACGACGATGGACCCCGAGAAGCGCAGCCTGCGCCGCATCACGCTCAACGACGCGATCCGCGCCGATCAGACCTTCACCGTCCTGATGGGCGAGGAGGTCGAGCCGAGAAAAGAATTCATCGAGCGCAACGCCAAGTACGCCGTCAATCTGGACTATTAAGGAGGTGACAATGAATGGCAAAAAACCGTGATTACAAGCCGGAGGACATCCGCTATCCCGATCAGACGATCGTGATGAACGATCTGGTCAAGGAAATGGAGACCTCCTTCATCGAATACGCCATGTCCGTCATTGTCGCCCGCGCGCTGCCGGATGTGAGAGACGGCCTAAAGCCTGTCCACCGCCGCATCCTGTACGCGATGTACGAGGACAATCTGACGAGCGACAAGCCGTTTAAGAAGTCCGCCACCTGCGTCGGCGACGTGCTGGGCCGCTACCATCCGCACGGCGACGCCTCCGTCTATGACGCGATGGTGCGTCTGGCGCAGGACTTCTCCATGCGCTACCAGCTCGTCGACGGGCACGGCAACTTCGGCTCGATCGACGGCGACCCCCCCGCCGCCTACCGTTATACCGAGGCGCGCATGAGCAAGCTCGCAAACGAGATGCTCCGCGACATCGAAAAGGAGACGGTCGCGTGGGTGCCGAACTTCGACGAAAGCCGCAAGGAGCCGCTCGTGCTGCCGTCCCGCTTCCCGAATCTGCTGGTCAACGGCTCGTCGGGCATCGCCGTCGGCATGGCGACCAATATCCCGCCGCACAACCTCACCGAGGTCATCAACGCCTGCCTGTGCATCCTTGACGATCCCGAGGCGACGCTTTCCGACCTCATGCAGCATATCAAGGGACCGGACTTCCCGACGCGCGGCATCATCATGGGCAGAAGCGGCATCCGCAGCGCCTACGAGACCGGCAGAGGCAGGATCGTCGTGCGCGGCAAGACGGAGTTTGAAGAATACGGCCATGACCGCATCCGCATCATCGTGACGGAGCTGCCGTATCAGGTCAATAAGAAAAATCTGGTGGAAACGATCGCCGAGCAGGTCAAGGAAAAGCGCCTCGAGGGCATCTCCGATCTGCGCGACGAGTCCGACCGCAACGGCATGCGCATCGTCATCGAGCTGAAGGCGGACGCCAACGCGCAGGTCGTCCTGAACCGCCTGTTCGCGCAGACCGCCCTGCAGTCGAGTTTTTCCGTCAATATGCTCGCGCTGGTGGACAACCAGTCGCAGCCGAAGATCCTCTCCCTGCGCCACGTGCTCGACGAGTACCTCACCTTCCAGGAGGAGGTCATCATCAACCGCACGAAGTTCGATCTGCGCAAGGCGAAGGAACGCGCCCACATTTTAGAGGGCTTGATCATCGCGCAGGACAACATCGACGAGGTCATCAAGATCATCCGCAGCGCCTACGACGACGCGAAGGAAAAGCTGATGGAGCGCTTCGGCTTGAGCGAGATCCAGGCGCAGACCATTCTGGACATGCGCCTGAAAGCCCTGCAGGGGCTCGAGCATGAGAAGCTGCTGGCGGAATATGACGAGATCGAAAAGAAGATCGCCTACTACGAGAGCGTGCTGGCAGACATCAACCTCGTCAAGGGCATCCTCAAGGAGGAGCTGACCGCCATCCGCGACAAGTACGGCGACGAAAGACGCACCGAGATCGTCGACGTCGTCGACGAGATCGAGGACGAGGATCTGATCGAGGAGCGCGAGAGCTGCTATACCCTCTCCGAGGGCGGCTATATCAAGCGCCTGCCGGTCGACACCTACCGCAGCCAGAAGCGCGGCGGCAGAGGCGTGTCCGGTCAGAGCCTCAAGGACGAGGACTACATCAAGAACCTGTTCATCGCCTCGACGCACGACTATCTGCTCTTCTTCACGAACACGGGCAGAGTCCACCGCCGCAAGGGCTATCAGATCCCCGAATCCGGCAGAACGTCCAAGGGGACGCACATCGCCAACGTCCTGCCGCTCGAGCCGGAGGAAAAGGTCACGGCGATGCTGCTGACGCGCGAATTCTCCGAGGACGAGTACGTCGTCATGGTCACCCGCCGCGGCACGACCAAGCGCATGCAGATGAGCGAGCTTTACACCGCGCGCAAGGCGGGCATCCGCGTTTTGACGCTCGACGAAGACGACGAGCTGATCGCCGTGATGAAGACGACGGGCGAGGACAATATCCTGATCGCCACGCGCTGCGGTCTTGCCATCTGCTTCAGCGAGAACGACGTGCGCTGCATGGGCAGAATCGCAGCGGGCGTGCGCGGCATCCGTTTGAGCGAGGACGACATCGTCGTCGGCGCGGCGGTCGCAGAGCCGGGCAAGTGCCTTTTGACCGTCACTGAAAACGGCTTCGGCAAGCGCACTGCCATCGAGCAGTATATGCGCGGCGACGAGGTGCAGAGCCGAGGCGGCAAGGGCAAGCGCAACTACCACCTGACCGAAAAGACCGGACTGGTCGCAGGCGCGGTGGTCGTCAGCGAGGACGACGACGTGCTGCTCATCGAGTCCGGCGGCGTCATCATCCGTACGCCCGTCCGCAGCATCGGCGTCTACGGACGCGACACGCGCGGCGTAACGATCATGCGCATCGAGGACGGCGCGCGGGTCATCGCCATCCAGAGCACCGAAGGCGCCTCCGAGGAGGAAGAAGCCGAAGGCACGGAGAACGCAGAGGACGCCGTAGAGAACGCCGTCGCCGAGGGCGACGAGGGAAATGAAGACTGAAGAATTAAGAATTAAGAATTGAGGTATCTGCCAATTCTCCGAATTGGCAGATACAAAAAAGCCTTCCCCTTTTGAGGGGAAGGTGGCGGCGAAGCGATACACAACAGCGAATCAAAAGAAAATACAGCGAGAGAATGAAAGGAGACACACCATGATCTGCAAGAAATGCGGCTATGAGAACAAAGACAGCAGCTCCTTCTGCGCCGAATGCGGCGCGCCGCTCGTCCGGGAGGACGAGGAAAAAGTCCCTGAAGCACCGGCAGTCCCCGAAGCACCGGTAACGCCTGAAGCAACGGCAGCGCCCGAAGCTCCCGCTGTGCCCGTCTACGCTGCGCCCGCCGCGCCGGAGGCACAGCCCTACGCTGCGCCGTATGCTGCGCCTGCGTATCAGCAGCCCTATGCCGCGACGGCTTACGCGCCGCCTCCCGCGCAGCCCGTCAAGGAGAAAAAGCAGGGCAAGGGCGGCAAGATCGCCCTGATCGTCACCACGGTCATTCTCGCGCTGGCGCTGATCGGCGGCGGGATCTTCGGCTATCTGCTCTATCAGCAGAAGACCGACGAGATCAACACGCTGGCAGAGGAGAAGACGGCGCTGGAGGATCAGCTCAAGGAAGCGACCGACAAGAGCGGCACGCTTGCCGACGACTACGACGCGCTGTCCGGCAAGTACGATACCCTGTCTGCCGACTACGACGCGCTCTCCGGGCAGTATGACGAATTGAACAAGTCCTACGAGGAGCTGCGCGAATACGCCGACGGCTTATACGAAGAATACAGCGGGATATACGAGGAGTACGACTTCTTCCATAAATACGCGGTCATGTGCAGCGATCAGAACACCTACTACCACACCTACGAATGCGAGGACTGGGACCGCAGCGCGTTCTGGATCTACAACATCGACGCGGCGAAGAGCAAGGAATTCACCCCCTGCCCCAAGTGCATGGCGGAGACAGAAGAAGCGGCGCCGTAAGAATCCCCGGCGCTCTCTGCGAGAGAGCGAAGAAGCCTTCCCCTTGGAGGGGAAGGTGGCGGCGAAGCCGCCGGATGAGGTGTTGACTGCACTTTGTCCGCGTACCGATTGCCGCTGATTTCGATGGCTTTCCACCTCATCCGTCACCTACGGTGACACCTTCTCCTCAAGGAGAAGGCTTTCGTCCGCAAAGGAGTGTTTTATGGAACAAGAAGAACAAATCGAAGAAAAACGGGAAGAACCGATCGAGCAGGAGTCGCCCGAGCTGGAGGAGCCGCTGTTTGCGGCGAAGACCGTGCTGAACGCGGAGCGGCAGCTCGAAGCGTCCAGGGCGGTCAGCCCGAAGCTGCCGCAGCTGCTTTCCATTTTCCTGATCGTCTTCGCCGTGGCCGGCGCCGGGGTGCTGCTGTGGCTGTACTTTAACGGCGGCGACAGCAAGAACCTCCTTCTGGCGATCCTCGTCGTCCCCATCGTGGGCTACATGGTCTACAGCCGCCTCACCATGCCGAAAAAGGCGATGCTCCGCTGGGAGGAAAAGCTCCTGAAAAACTACGGCTGCACAGAGCTGCACCTTCTGACGGAGTTCTACGACAAGGCGCTGGCGCAGACCCTGCAGGAGGACGGCGATCTGGTCACGGAGGGCTATTCCGCGATCGTCGAGCTGAAGGAGACGGAGCATCTGTTCCTCCTGCGGCACAACGCGCAGCAGTGGTACTTCGTGGAAAAGGCCGGCTTTACCGTCGGCAGCGCGGACGACTTCCGCGCCTTTATCACCGAACGCATCGGAGGCTGACATGGCATTTTTTCTGACGAAAAAGAACGTGGAGGAGAAGCGTCTCGGCGTCTACGTCCATATCCCGTTCTGCAAAAGCAAGTGCGAATACTGCGATTTCTACTCGGTCGGCGGCGGCAAGGATCCGCGCATGGTCGATCACTATCTGCAGGCGCTGGCGGATCACATCAAGGAGGCGGGCAAGCTCGCACCGAACTACGTCGTCGACACCGTCTACTTCGGCGGCGGCACGCCGAGCTTCTTCGGGCCGGAAAATCTGGAGAAGATCGTCGACGAGATCCACCGCAATTTCCGCTTGAGCATCGAGGCGGAGATCACGCTGGAGGCGAATCCCGACAGCGTGACCCTGCAGGGACTCAAGCGTCTGGTACGCGCGGGCTTCAACCGCATCTCCATCGGCGTGCAGTCCGACGACGACGACATGCTGCGCAGGCTCGGCAGGCCCCACACCTTCCAGCAGGCCAAGCAGGCCATGCAGATGGCGCGCAAGGCGGGCTTCGGCAATATCAACCTCGACCTCATGTACGGCCTGCCCAACCAGTCCGTCGCGGCGTGGCGGGACACCCTGATGAACGTGCTGGCGCTCCGCCCGGAGCATTTTTCCTGCTACGCCCTGAAGGTCGAGGAGGGGACGCCCCTGTGGAGCTACCGCGACGCGGCGAATCTGCCCGACGACGACAAGCAGGCGGACATGTATCTTTCCGCCTGCGAGCTGCTGCATGAATACGGCTATCAGCACTACGAAATCTCCAACTGGTGCAAGAAGGGCTTCCGCTCCCGCCACAATATGAAGTACTGGAACGGCAGCGAATATCTGGGCTTCGGCCCGACGGCCGCCTCGGATTTCGCGGGCAAGCGCTTCACGATCGTCCGCGATCTCAAGGGCTATATCACCGGGATCGCCAAAAAAGGAGCGATTTTGAACGAATGTGAGCAGATCGCTCAAAGAGAACGCGCCGGCGAGTACGTCATGCTCCGCCTGCGCACCTTCGAGGGGATCAACCGGGAAGAATACGAAAAGAATTATCTTCTGCCCTTTGCGCCGCTGGAGAGAATCATGGAATACTATAAAGACCATGGCTGCGCCGAGCGCATCCGCGACCGCTGGCGGCTGACAGAGCGCGGCTGGCTCCTGTCCAACCGCATCATCGTGGAGCTGCAGGAGGCGCAGGCCCTCTCCACCCCGCTGGCAAAGAAGCGCTGAGCGGCGTCGGCCGGGCGGATAAAATAGGAGGCGACAATGGAATTTACAGGCTTTACCCCCGAAACCATGGACTTCCTCTGGGGAATCCGGTTCAACAACAACCGCGAGTGGTTCGCGGAGCACAAAACGCAGTATCAGCAGACGCTCTACGAGCCGATGAAGGCGCTGGCAAAGGCGCTTGCGCCGAGCTTTGCCGACGCGCCGGGTCTGGAGCTGCATCTTTCCAGAATTTACCGCGACATGCGCATGCACCCGGACACGTTCTATAAGGACAGCCTCTGGTTCTGCTTCCAGCGCAGGACCAAGGGCGGCATTCTGGAGCATCCGAACCTTTGCTTCGAGCTGCGCCCGGAGGGCTACCGCTACGGCTTCCTGCTCTACGCCACCCGCGCCATCCAGATGCAGGAGCTGCGCGGCCGCATGGCGGAACAGCCCGACCGCTTCCTCAAAATGGTAAAAAAGGCGGAAAAGATCAGCGGCATCGTCCTCGACGGCGACCGCTACGCCAAGCCGAAGCCCTGCCCGGACGAGCGGCTTTTGCCGTATTTTACCATGAAAAATCTGATGGCGATCGAGGATCGCCCGCCGGACGACATCCTGTTCTCCGCCGATCTGGTCGACATGCTCCGAAACGCCCTGACGGCGTGGCTGCCCGTGCTGGAATTTTTGGAAGTATAAGAAAAAAATACCGCCGACCGCGCCCGCAAAGCAAGCGAGCGCGGTCGGTTTCATTTTTTGACAAGGCAAATGCGCAAGGATTTGGGAACGCGCTTTCCGCTGTTTCGAGCAATAATAGTTTTGCAAGAAAATTGCGTTTGATACGGCTTTTCAATGCGAATTGCACGCAGGACGATGCTCTGCTCCTTCTGCGCGTAGGGAGCGATGCCCTCATCGCTCCACTCGTCCTTGCGATGTTTTGCATCGAGAAACGGTTCAAACCGGAACGGAGGCGGAACATGAAAACGATTTTTCGGGCGGCGGCGGCAGGGCTGCTCCTGCTGCTGCTTTGTTTTTCTGCGGCGGCGGAATACCTGATCCCCGGCGGCAGCACGATCGGGCTGTCTCTGCAGACCGACGGCGTCACCGTCGTGGAGTTGTCCGGTTCCCTGCCGAAGCGGGCGGGACTGAAGCAGGGCGATGTGATCACGGAGATCAACGGCAAAGCGGTTTTTGACACGGCGCAGGTCGGCGCGGCGGTACAGGCGTCGCACGGCGCGCCGCTCACCATCGGCATCCTGCGGGGCGGCGAGGAAAAAACAGTCACGCTCTCGCCCCTGCAGACGGCGGACGGCTGGCGCCTCGGCGTCTACGTGCGCGACAGCGTCAGCGGCATCGGTACGGTCACGTATTACGACCCGGACAGCGGCGCCTTCGGCGCGCTGGGCCACGGCGTGAACGACGGCGAGGCGACCCTCCTGCCGATCCGGGGCGGCAGCGCACTGCCCTCGGAGATCACGGCGGTCAGCAAGGGCGCGGCAGGCGCGCCCGGCGCGCTGCAGGGTGCGCTCTGCGGGCGAGGCGCCTGCGGAACGATATTGAAAAACACGCCGCAGGGCGTGTTCGGGCAGCTTGCACCGTGCGACGGCACGGCGGTCGAAACGGCGAAAAGCTGGGAGATCCACCCCGGCGCAGCGACCATTCGCGCCAATGTGCGCGGCAGGAGGGTAGAGGAATTTGCGGTGGAGATCCGCGCGGTCTATCCCGAGGACGGCGGCGAGCGCAATCTGCTGCTGAAGGTCACCGACCCGACCCTGCTGTCACTGACGGGCGGCATCGTGCAGGGCATGAGCGGCAGTCCGATCCTGCAGGACGGCAAGCTCGTCGGCGCGGTCACGCACGTGCTGATCGACGACCCCACCGAGGGCTACGGCATTTTTATCGACAATATGCTGAAGGCCGCGTAATACTAAAATTCAATTAAAATATTTAATTGAATTTTGCTGTGCTACGCACAGCCATTTCAGCGCGTTGCGCTGAAATGCCGTCTCATGCAGACTTCGACGCGCCTTCGGTGCTATAAAATGCTTTATAAAGCATTTTATCGAAGTCTAGTATAAGAAAAGAGGATCGCCTCATACCGAGGCGATCCTCTTTACCGGACAGGCACCGTAGGGGCGCGCATTGCGCGCCCACCGTTGTCGAACGCGTTTTACTATTCGCGGCGGCATGTGGGCATGCCGCCCTACGCGGCTTTTCGTTTTCAGGTAATTCCCCGTCCGTGTCATTGCGAGGCTGCGCCAGCAGCCGTGGCAATCTGTCCCTTGCAGGGTTGGCACGCAGCAGAGAAATATAATGAATGCTGAAAACTTAAGAATGAAAAATGCATAATTGTGGTATTTTCCAATTCGCAGAATTGGAAAATAAAATCATATCTGTCGCGCAGCGACACGTCAATTTAGCGGTTATTCATTCTTCAGCCTTCAGTATTCAGTATTCATTCCGCCTCGTCCCACGACGATAAGGACAGATTGCCACGCCGCTTCGCGGCTCGCAATGACACGGATCGGGAGAATGTTCATTATTGCGCATTGCGCACTATCCCAGCAGTGCGCCGATCAGAGCGGCGTAGCCCTCGGCGGCGCGCTTGAGCTGGGAGACAAGCACATATTCGTCGATCGTGTGCGCCAGCGACTCAGGCGACGGGCCGTAGCCGACGGTCGGGATGTGCGCCTCGCCCGCGTAGTGGCTGCCGTTCGTGCAGAAGGAATAGTGCGTGAGGATCGGGTCGCCGCCGAGCTCCTGCAGGGCTTCGAAGCAGCGCACGACGAAGTCGTCGTCCTCGCTGTACAGCCACGCGGGGAAAAACCGCCGCGCGGCAATTGTCTCGCCCGTATAGCAGGTTTTGCTCTCCTCGCGCAGATAGACCCGCGCGGAAAACTGCGGATCGTCCGCGCGCAGGCGGTCAATCACCGCCTGAATCGGCGCAAGGACGCTCTCGGGCGTGTCGCCGACCAGCAGGCGGCGGTCCAGCGTTGCAACGCACTTCTGCGGCACGACCGACGCGCCCGGATAGGGATAGGAAATAATATCAGTCAGCTCCTGAATGGCGACGCCGAGATTTTCCTGATGCTGCGGTCGGTAGGATTCCAGCGCGGCAAGGAGCTTCATCATCTTCTTGACGGCGTTCACGCCCTTTTCGGGGTTGGACGAATGCGCGGGCTTGCCGACCGTCTCCAGAACGATCTCCGCGCGTCCGCGCTGCCCGATCTTCAGGTTGAGGTCGGACGCCTCGCCGATGATCACGTAGTCCGGGCGTACGGCCTCGCTGATGCGGCGGGCGGCGACGCCCTCGAAGAGCTCCTCAAAGACGACGCCCGCGACATAGATCTCACCGGCAAAGTCGCGCTTGCAGGACTCTGCGAAGTACGCCGCGCCGACGATCATCGCCGCGACCGCGCCCTTCATATCGGACGCGCCCCTGCCGCGTAGTTTGCCGTCCGCGACCGTGCCGCAGAAGGGGTCGAAGCTCCAGCGCTCGCGCTCCTGCACAGGAACGGTGTCGATGTGTCCGTCCAAAAGCACGCGCGCGCCGGGGCGATTGCCGCGCAGGCAGCCGATCACACTGCCGCAGGCGTCGACGCGCACCTCGTCGTAGCCGAGCTCGCGCATTTCCTGCGCGATCAGCGCGGCGATCTGCTCCTCCTGCCCGGAATCGCTTTGCGTTTGGATCAGCCGGGCGCAGAGGCCGAGGGTTTTTTCATGCAGTTGCTCTTTCGTCATGGTCAGAGGCTTCTTTCTTCACCGCGATCAGGCGCGGCGCGTGATAGTTTCGTTTTTTCAGGAACGCCTGCACGGAGGAACCGAGCAGGACGGGGCGCTTCGAGTCGGCATAGACGTTGTAGCCGAGAAACCCCTGCGGCGTCGGCTGCAGGGCGATGAAATGCGCCCCTCTGCGGTGCCAGAACCACAGAATGGCGGCGTCCGCCGCCTGCGCCATCGCGTCAAGGCTGTCGTGCTTTCCCGAGGTCTCGACGCGGTAGCCGCGCTTGCGGAAGAAGTGCGTGAGCGCAAACGGCAGGGTACCGAACAAACCGAACAAAACCGCTCCGTATCGCTCAAAATCGCTGATTACTTCCGCAGGCGCAACCTCGTCGCCCAGAAGTCGGCAGGTATTATAGGCGGCGATCCAGCCGCAGCCGTTATAGCTTGACCGAAAAAAACCATAGCGAAGCGCCTGCACGGGCGCTTCGTGCTGGTTATAGAGAAAACCGTCGATCCCGGCGGCGCGGTTGCGCCGCCGGTTGACGAGGTGCGTCGCGCCGTAGGCGATCCCCAACAGCACAATCACACATAAAACGATCAAAACCGCTATCATTCGCTCAAGTCAAGAGCAGCGACCACGGCGGCGCAGCGCGGACACAGGCCGTCGGCGTTCGCCTCGGTCGAGTGCATCCAGCAGCGCGGGCATTTCGTTCCCGGCGCCTCGGTCACTTCGATGCGGATGCCGGGATAGCGCGCGCTCGTGCCGGAGGCCAGAACGTCGTCCCCGGTCGCCTTGTCCGACACGCGGACGGCGGACACGATGAACAGCTCGGGCAGGTTGAAGTCCTTCAACGCTTCAAGGACGGCGGCGCCTTCCTGCTCGAGCGCGCAGAGGGTGACGCGCGCCTCCAGCGCCTTGCCGATGCGCTTATCGGCGCGGGCGACCTCCAGAACGCTGTTGACCTCGTCGCGCAGGGCGATCAGCTTGTCCCACTTCGCCATGGTCGCTTCGGAAAGGGCGTAGGCCTCGTAGGGCTTTGCCAGCTCGTTGAGGACGACGTTGCGCACGTCGTCGCCGTCGCGGTGCGGCATCGCCTGCCAGATCTCGTCGCAGGTGAAGGGCAGGATCGGCGCGTACATCTTTGCCAGCGCGTCGACGATCAGGAAGAGGGCGGTCTGCGCGCTGCGGCGCTTCAGCCCGTTCTTCGCCTCGCAGTAGAGGCGGTCTTTCAGAATGTCAAGATAGAAATTGGACAGCTCGACCACGCAGAAATCGTTGATCGCGTGGGTCAGCACATGGAATTCGTAGTTTTCGTACGCCTCGAAGGAGGTGCGGATCAGCGCATTGAGCTTCGTGATCGCCCAGCGGTCCAGCTGCTCCATGTCCTCCGGCGCGACGAGGTCGTTCGCGTTGAACTCTGCGAGATTGCCGAGGCAGTAACGCGCGGTGTTGCGGAATTTCAGATAGGTTTGCGACAACTGCTTGAAGATCTCCTTCGAGCAGCGCACGTCGGCGCGGTAGTCAGCCGAGGCAGCCCACAGGCGGACAATGTCCGCGCCGAAGTCGCGGATCAGATCGGCAGGATCGACGCCGTTGCCGAGGGATTTATGCATCGCCTTGCCCTCGCCGTCGACCGTCCAGCCGTGCGTCAGGCACTTTTGGAACGGAGCGCCCTTGCCGAGCGCGCCGACGCTGGTGAGCAGGCTCGACTGGAACCAGCCGCGATACTGATCGGCGCCCTCGAGGTACATCGTCGCCGGCCACAGCTCGGGATGCTCGCGGCGCAGGGAGGCGATGTGCGTCGAGCCGGAGTCAAACCAGCCGTCGAGCGTGTCGGTTTCCTTCTCGAAGGCCGTGCCGCCGCAGTGCGGGCAGGACAGCCCTGCGGGAACAAGCTCCATCGCCTCGCGGGCGAACCAGACGTTCGAGCCGTGCTCGTCAAAGAGCTTGGAGACGTGGTCGATCGTTTCGGGCGTGCAGACGGGCTTGCCGCAGTCCTTGCAGTAGAACACGGGGATCGGCAGACCCCAGCGGCGCTGGCGGGAGATGCACCAGTCGGCGCGGTCGCGGATCATGGAGACCATGCGATCCTTGCCCCAGGCGGGCAGCCATTCGACCTTGTCGCAGGCGGCGACGGCCTCGTCCTTGAACGACTCGACCGAGCAGAACCACTGCGGGGTGGCGCGGAAGATGATCGGTGCCTTGCAGCGCCAGCAGTGCGGATAGCTGTGGACGATGTTCTCCGAGGCGAAGAGCGCGCCGCTTTCCTTCATATCCGCCAGAATGACGGGGTTGGATTCCTCGGTCTTCATGCCGGCGTACTTGCCTGCGTAGTCGGTGTGGCGGCCGCGGTCGTCGACCGGCACGACCAGCTCCATGCCGTAGCGGCGGCAGGTCTGATAGTCGTCCGCGCCGAAGCCCGGCGCGGTGTGGACGCAGCCGGTGCCGGAGTCCATGGTGACGTACTCGGCATTCAGGAGGCGGGAGGTCTTGTCGAGGAAGGGATGCTTTGCGAGCATGTTCTCAAAGAAGCTGCCCGGATGCGTCTCGACGATCTCATACTGCTCCACGCCGCCGACCTGCATGACCTTCTCGGCCAGCGCCTCGGCGACAATATAGCTTTCGCCGTTTTCTGCCCGGACAATCGCGTAAGACTCTCTCGGATGCAGGGAAATGCCCATATTGCCGGGCAGCGTCCAGATCGTCGTCGTCCAGATGACGAAGAAGAGCTTGCTGTGATCGAGGTGCGGGAGCTTTCCGAGGTCGTCTTGCATCGGGAACTTGACGTAGACCGTGGTGCAGGGGTCGTCCTGGTACTCGATCTCCGCCTCGGCGAGCGCCGTCTCGTCCTTCGGGCACCAGTAGACGGGCTTCAGACCCTTGTAGATGTAGCCCTTGCGGAACATCTCGCCGAAGACCCGGACCTCCTCGGCCTCAAAATGCCGATCCATCGTGCGGTAGGGATGCTCCCAGTCACCCAGCACGCCCAGACGGCGGAAGCCCGTCATCTGCCGCTGGATGAAGTCCTCTGCAAATGCCTCGCAGGCGGAGCGGAACTCGGTCACGGGCATGGTCTTGTGATTGAGCTTATTCTTTTTGATGATCGCCGATTCGATCGGCATGCCGTGGTTGTCCCAGCCGGGCGTGTAGGGCGTGTAGTAGCCGCGCATGGCGTAGGAGCGCACGATGAAGTCCTTCAAGGTCTTGTTCAGCGCGTGACCCATGTGGATGTCGCCGTTGGAGAAGGGGGGTCCATCGTGCAGAATGAAGGCGGGTTTGCCCTCGTTCTTTTCCAGCAGGAGACGGTAGACGTCGATCCTGTTCCAGTGCTCCAGCATGCCCGGCTCGCGGGCGGGCAGACCGGCGCGCATGGGGAAGTCGGTCTGCGGGGTGATGATGGTGTCTTTGTAGTCCATAAATTTCCTCCAAGAAATGAGTTTACAAGTTGATAATTTTCTCTGCCGCGTCATTGCGGGGCCAATTTTTGGGAGTCTCTCCCGTTCGTGTCATTGCGAGCCGCGAAGCGGCGTGGCAATCTGTCCCTATCGACGCGGGACACTTTAGCGAATGACCTGCGCGAAGGCTCCCCTGTGCAAGGGGAGCTGGCACGGCGCAGCCGTGGCTGAGGGGTTGTCAACGCTGAAGATACGCGCAATACTGCGAGGAGCGGTAACAATCCCTCCGTCAAAAACTGCGGTTTTCCCACGTCCCTCAAGGTGAATTGCCCCGAAGGGGCAAGAGAGGGTGGCCTGGGCCATTACACAAGGGAGGCTTTGGCTCGACCGTAATACGCAGCGCGTGCCACGCCTGCGACGGACAGATTGCCACGGTCGCATTCTGCGACCTCGCAATGACAAAACGGAACGTTTTTCGTGTGCATTCATGAAAAAACACCTCTGTCTCCATCAAGAGACAGAGGTGTTCAGACTGTCAAAAAAGTCCGTAACCGTCAAAATCATTAAAACATTTTTTTGGATTATTTCCCTGTTCAAACGTTTCTATTTTTACAGGTTTTTCTAACAATTTAGGATCCAAAAAGCTTGCTTCGCAAGGATTTTGACTTACTGCGCAACTCACGACTTACCGTATCTATATACGCCTACAGTCGTGAGTTGCTTGTCTTCCGAACTTTTTGA
>JAFQZN010000028.1 GCA_017405865.1 Oscillospiraceae bacterium
GATCCTTCGGCACCAATCCCTCCAAATCCACCATCACTACTTCCTTTCGCCCGTCCTTTTTCCACTGCTCCATGAAAAACACCCCCGTTTCTTTCATTATACCAGAAACAGGGGCGTCTGTATAGTTTTTTGACAGGCTGACCACCACTTGCGGATGCCCGCAAGTGGTGGCTTTGGGATGACAGTGTTTCCATCCTTCACTGTCTCTTATGAGGGAGCGTATAAGCTCCGTTGGTCTTTTGCCGTATTCTCTTACTTGGCGAATTCTCTGTAGAGGAATGCCAGGCACTGCGCGCGGGTGCAGAGGTCAGTCGGGCTGAACGTCGTCTCGCTCGTGCCGACGGTGATCTCCTTCTCCACCGCCCAGAGGACGGCCGTGTAGTACCACGCGCCGCTCTGGATATCCGTGAACGCCGTTTCCGTGGAGGCAGGCTCCTGCTTGCCCTCCATCCGCCACAGGAAGGTAACGATCTGCGCGCGGTTGCAGTCCTCGTCCGGGCTGAACGTCGTCTCAGAGGTGCCGAGCGTAATGCCGTTCTCCGAAGCCCACAGGACCGCCTTGTAATAGTAGGTGTCCTCGGCGACGTCCTTGAACGGATTGTCCGTGATCGTCGGCTCGGGCTGGCCCATCGTTCGCCACAGGAAGGTCACAAACTGCGCTCTCGTGCACGGGTCGTCCGGGCTGAAGGTCGTCGGGCTCGTACCGAAGGTGATCTTGTTGACGACCGCCCAGTCGATCGGGATATGCGCCCAGCTATCGATCGTCGGCTCATCCGTGAAGTGCTTGCCCGGGCAGGTGTCGCCGCCGTCGCAGGCAACCGCGGGGATCGTGATCTCCTTCGTCTGCGTCGTAAACAGCTCGTTCGTAAAGGTCGCCGTGTAGACGCCCCTGCCTTCCGTCTTGTAGGTCGAATACTGCGTCAGAACGAACTCGGTCTTGACCGTTTCCGTGATCTTATGGCTCGCGTCGTTCAGGCAGGTGAGGGTCGCGGTGACCGCGCTGTCGTCCTCCGCCCAGACGTAGACGGGCGCGCCCCACTTGTGGCCGGTCGCGGGCAGGATCTCGGTCTTTTCATCGGTGAAGGTCTGCTCGCCGACCGCAGCCGTCGCGGTGTAGACGGCCTTGCCGTCTGCTTCGCAGGTCGGCTCCGTGCGCACGCTCGTGATCGTCGCTTCGACGGTGATCGTGCCGCTGCCGTTCTTGTCGGTGAGGGTCGCGGTCGCGGCGGTGAAGCCGTCCCACGTCCACTCGCTGACTTCGTACTCGCGGCCGAGCGCGGGGAGAATTTCGGTTTTCTCGTCCTTATATGTCTCGCCCTCGAATTCGACCGTCGCGGTATAGACGATCTTGCCGTCCGTGTCAGCCGTCGGCTCGGTGCGCTCGCTCGTGATCACCGCTTCGACGGTCACGACGTGGCTTGCGTCGTTGCCGCAGGTGAAGGTCGCGGTCGCCTTCTCGTAGCCGTCCCACGTCCACTCGGTCAGCGCGTAGGCGTGGCCGATGGGATCAAGCGCTTCGGTCTTGCTGTCCGTGTAG
Organism: Oscillospiraceae bacterium; assembly: GCA_017405865.1. GTDB lineage: Bacteria > Bacillota > Clostridia > Oscillospirales > Oscillospiraceae > JAZOXB01. Next base: position 1,538 of record JAFQZN010000028.1, read on the forward strand.
GTCTTGCCGTTCAGAGTGACCTCTGCGGTATAGACGACCTTGCCTTCTTCCTCACAGGCCGGCTCCGTGCGCACGCTCGTGATCTTCGCGTCCACGGAGATGTCGCCGCTGCCGTTCTTGTCTGTGAAGTTCGCCTTTGCGGAGGTATAGCCGTCCCACGTCCAGCCGGTCAGTTCGTAGTCTCTGCCCAGCGCCGGGAGGATCTCGATTTTCTCATCCGTGTAGGTCTTTTCTTCAAATTCGACCGTCGCGGTGTAGACGACCTTGCCGTTTTCGTCGGCGGTCGGCTCGGTGCGCTCGCTCGTGATCGTCGCCTCGACTTCCACCACGTGCGTCTTGTCGTTTGCGCAGGTGAAGGTCGCGGTCGCCTTCTCGTAGCCGTCCCACGTCCAGTCGGTCAGCGCGTAGGCGTGGCCGATGGGCTTGAGGGTCTCGGTCTTGGTATCGGTATAGGTCTTCTCTTCAAAGGTCACGGTCGCCGTGTAGACGATCTTGCCCTCCCCTTCACAGGTCGGCTCGGTGCGCTCGCTTGTGATCTTCGCCTCGACGGTCTTGATGTGGCTCGCGTCGTTGCCGCAGGTGAAGGTCGCGGTCGCCTTCTCGCAGCCGTCCCAAGTCCAGCCGGTCAGCGCGTAAGCGTGGCCGAGCGGGTCGAGGGTCTCGGTCTTGGTATCCGTGTAGGTCTTTTCCTCGAAGGTGACGGTCGCCGTGTAGACGGTCTTGCCCTCGCCTTCGCAGGTCGGCTCGGTGCGCTCGCTCGTAATTTTCGCGTCGACGGTGGCGATATGGCTTGCGTCATTGTCACAACTGAAAGTCGCGGTCGCCTTCTCATAGCCGTCCCATGTCCAGCCGGTCAGACTGTAGGCATGGCCGATCGGGTCAAGGACTTCCGTCTTGGTATCCGTGTAGGTCTTCTCGTTCAGCGTGACCGTCGCGGTGTAGACGATCTTGCCCGCTGCCTCACAGGTCGGCTCGGTGCGCACGCTCGTGATCTTCGCGTCCACGGAGATGTCGCCGCTGCCGTTCTTGTCGGTGAAGTTCGCCTTTGCGGAGGTATAGCCGTCCCACGTCCAGCCGGTCAGTTCGTAGTCTCTGCCCAGTGCGGGCAGGATCTCGGTCTTCGTATCCTTGTAGGTCTTTTCCTCAAAGGTGACTGTCGCGGTGTAGACGATCTTGCCGTCGTCGTCCGCAGTAGGTTCGGTGCGCTCGGAGGTGATCGTCGCTTCGACGGTCTTCACGTGCGTCGCGTCGTTGCCGCAGGTGAAGGTCGCGGTCGCCTTCGCGTAGCCCGTCCACGTCCAGCCGGTCAGGCTGTAGGCGTGGCCGATGGGGTCAAGGGTCACGGCCTTAACGTCCTTGAACTCCTTGCCCTCGAAGGTGACCTTCGCGGTGTAGACGATCTTGCCTGCTCCCTCGCAGGTCGGATCTGTGCGCTCGCTCGTAATCTTCGCCTCGACCTCCTCCACGTGCGCCGGATCGACGGTGCAGGTGAAGGTCGCCTTTGCGGTCGTGTAATCGTCCGCCCACGTCCAGACCGGCGCGCCGTAGCTGTGGCCGTGCGGCTGGATCGTCACTTCCCTGTGATCTTCGTAGGTCTTGCCCTCAAAGGTCACCGTCGCGGTGTAGGTGATCTTGCCGGGCAGGGTGCAGGTCGGCTCCACAGTCAGGGGAACGACCGTCGCCTTGACCGTCTGCTTGTCGTCGCCGCTCAGGCAGGCGAAGATCGCTTCCGCAGTCTTGTAATCGGTCGCCCAGTTCCACGTCGGCTCGCCGTAACTGTGGCCGGTCGGGTCCAGTTTTACGGTCTTGACGTCCTGATATTCCTTGCCCTCGAAGGTGACGGTCGCGGTGTAGACGATCTTGCCCGCAACCGTGCAGGTCGGCTCGGTGCGCACGCTCGTGATCGTCGCGCCCACGGTCTTGACGTGGCTTGCGTCGTTGCCGCAGGTGAAGGTCGCGGTCGCTTTCGTATATCCTTCCCACGACCAGCCGGTCAGCGCGTAGGCGTGGCCGGTCGGGTCAATGGTCACGGTCTTGCTGTCCGTGTAGGTCTTGTCCTCAAACGTGACCTTTGCAGTGTAGACGGTCTTGCCCGCGCCCTCGCAGGTCGGGGCGGTATATTCGCTCGTGATCGTCGCTTCGATCTCCTTGACGTGCGTTGCGTCGTTGCCGCAGGTGAAGATTGCCTTCGCGGCCTCCGTGCCCGTCCACTCCCACTTGGTAAACTTGTATGCGTGGCCGGTCGGGTCGATCGGTACGGTCACCGTGTCTTTATAGGTCTTATTCTCAAAGGTGACCTTCGCGGTGTAGATCGTCTTGCCGGCGCCCTCGCAGGTCGGCGCGGTGGTCGCGCTGGTGATGGTCGCTCCGATCTCCTTGACGTGGCTTTCATCGTTGCCGCAGGTGAAGATCGCCTTCGCGGAGTCGGTCCCCGTCCACTCCCACTTGGTGAACTTGTAAGCGTGACCGGTCTTGGGAATGACGACGGTATCCTTGCCCTCGTAGTTCTGTCCCAGGAAGGAGACGGTCGCGAAGTATTCGATCTTGCCGTCTTCCTCGCAGGTGGCAGCCGTGGTCTTCGAGGTCACGTTGGTCGTCTGGACCTCTTCCACGCGGTCCGGATCGTTGATGCAGGCGAAGGTCGCCGTCGCGGAATCGTGCGAGGTGCTCCAGACCCACGTCGGCTCCTCATAGGTGTTCGAGACCTGCTTGAAGACGACCGTGTACTCCGTATTCTTATCCACAGGCACGATGACGGGCGTCCAGCCCGCGAAGGCGTAGGAGTATTCCGCGTTGCCTTCCTTGGTGGGCGCGTCGCCTTTGTAGACCGGGATCATACCGGAGGTCGTCGTGGTCTCATAGAGAGTCTCGCCGTTCTCGTCGAGGAACTTGACAGTGTATCTCCTCTGCGCCCACTGGGCGTACAGCGTCGTGTCGCCGGAAAGGCGGAACAACTCGCCCGAATCGTAAGGATCGCCGGAGCCGTCCTTCGCGGTATTCCAGCTGACGAAATCATAGCCCTCGCGGGTGAAGCCGTTTTCGGGCAGACGCACGGTAGACTCCGTCTTGCCGCTGACGCTCGGCGTCGTACCGGTGCCGCCATGGCTGTCGAAGGTGACAGTGGGCTGGCGCGCGTCGCCGTTCGTGACCAGATACAGTTCGGAGAGCTGGAAGGTCGTGCCGCTGCCCAGTCCCCGGAAGGTGATGCGGAACCTGCAGTATTCCTGATCGTTATAGACCTTTCTGCAGATCTCGGCGTGGTTGGCAGCCGGCAGGCTCTTATCTTGCAGGATGCCGTCCAGCATGACCCACGTGCCTTCCTTGCTCAGACCCTCGAGCGTCCAGTTCTTCGGGTTGCGGCCGGAACTGCCCGCGGTGTCGTCGCCGGTCACGAGGACGTAGCCGACGGGCTTCACGTAATCGTCAGTCGAGAATTCCAGCGACCATTCCGCATCGGCGCTGCGTACCTTGCCGCACCACTTGGTATTGACGTCGTCGTCGAGCAGCTTGTCGTACTCCTCCCCACTGTAGCCCAGATACTGCGAGTCGTTCGCCGGCAGGCCGTTCACCAGCTCGGTGAACTGGTCGTAGACCAACAGCGCGGTATAGTCCCGATAGTGCGTGCCGGCCAGCCACTGCGCGTAGAGATCGGTCACGCCGTCGATGGTGATCTGTTCGTAGTTCGCGTAAGATTTGCCGGAGCCGTTTGCTGCGGTGTTCCAGCCGAGGAAGAAATTGCCATCCGACGTAAAGGGATTGCCGAGCGATACCGTGTCGCCGTTGTTCGCGTTGATCACGTTCGTCTGATCTGCGGCATCGTTGCTGTGCAGGATCAGCGGTTTGCGCACGTCCGCGTCCGGGTCGGAGACCAGCAGCCAGGCCTCAAGGAGCCCGACGTAATCGGACGGGCCTTGGAAGACGAGGCGGTAGGCGCTGTAGAAGTCTTCGCCCGCGTTGGGCAGACGGACGTAGACGACCTTATCCGTATTGGACAGCGACCCGCCGTCGCTTTCTCCCAGTACCGTCCAGTCGCCGTCCGAAGCGTGGACCTTTGCCTCCAGACGCCAGCTCGGCGGGATGGGGCTGGGAGTATCGGCGGTATAGAAGGCGATGGCACAGGGCCGTACCGCGTCGTTCGTCGTGAAGTTGACCGTTGCCGTTTCGCCGCGCTCCATCGCGAGGCAGTGATAGGTAGACCAGATATCGTTATCAAACAGTTCGGCGGCTGGCGAGGCGTAGCCGTAATACTTCCACCCCTGCAGCCACTGCGCGTACAGCGTTTCGTCGGTTGCGAACGAGCCGCAGTCGTCATACCACGTGCCGGTGCCGTCCGCCTTGGTGTTCCAGCCGATGAAGGTATAGCCGCCGTCGCGGTAGAAGGGGCAGGGAGGCAGCGTCCCCCGGAAGAACGGGACGCCGTAGGCCGCGGCGCTGCCCGTGCCGCCGTTGGGCTGCAGCGTCGCCATCCATGAGAAGTAGATGAGTTCCGGATGCTCCCCGCCGCAGAGCCAAAAGTTGCCGAGTCCCAGCGTGGTATCCTTGAATTCCGCCGCAGACTTGAACGCGCAGTTCGTGCCGGTGCCGGAAGCAAAGAGGGAGCCCGTCGTGCCGGACAGAACGTAGCAGTTCTTCACCGTGCCGCCGCAGATGGCGGCGATACCCCCGGAATAGCTGGAGCCGGAGATCCGCCCGGAATAATGGAAGCAGTTTTCCAACGTGCCGGCAAGGAGATAACTGACGAGACCTCCGCTCGCTGCCGCGCCTTCTACGTCACCGACGTGGAAGCAGTTGCTGATCGTGCCGGTGTTCATTAATCCCGCGATGCCGCCGGTGAAGGTTTGGGCGCCGGTGGTGGTACACCTCACGTCGCCATAGAACGCGCAGCAGTTCACGGTGCCGCCGGCGTTGGCGCCGACAATGCCGCCCGCGTACCCCGTTGAGGTATTGGTTGTCGTGACGGAGCCGTGTACCTCCAGATCCTGAATCGTGCCGACGTTGACGCCGAACAGACCTGCGCACAAATTGCCGGTGTTGACCGTCAGATTGTAGACGGTGTGTCCCTGACCTTCGAAGAAACCGTTGAAGTAATGCGAATCCGTTCCGATGGGCGTCCAGTTGACGCCGTTCATATTCAGATCCGCCTCGAGGAAGATCGTCGTCCCGCTGTAATCGGTGCCGGAATTGACGTTGTCGCGGAGGTTCGCCAGATCCTCCACGGTATAGATGCGGATCGTTTCCGGCACCGGATCGGCGAGCGTCGTCGGGCCGGTGTTGGAGTAGGTGGCGACGCCGCCCTCCATCCGGAGCCGTGGACGGTCGGACTGCATCATATAGACGTTACTGAAGTCGAAGCCCTTGAAGTTCGACTGGGTGCCGAAGTTGTCCCACATATAGTAGTCGTAATGCTCATTCCAGCTTGCGGTGGCTGCTTGCGTTCCATTGCCCATAGGCGGCAGGCCCAAGTAGTAAGAATAGTAGTTATAGGTCAACGTCGTGGCGTTCTTATCGTAGGTGCCCGCGAGCGCGCCGCGGTAAGGCGATGTTGAGCCGTTGACGGGGATCAGGTCGCCGCCGGCTTTGTTGAAGCACGTTGCCATCGTGCAGGTGTATTTCATCTCGCCGACGATGCCGCCCTGCCTTCCCTTTGCGAAAACGTAACCGGTGTTATAGCAGTTCGAGACTGTGCTGTTACGCAACTGGCCGACGATGCCGCCGCCGTATTTGCCGGTGTCCGCCTTGACCTGAGCGTTGGGATTGTTGTTCGCGCATTCGTTGATCGTCGTGTGAAAGTCCGCCTCGCCGCAGATGCCGCCCACGTCTCCAATGTCTGCGCCGGAGGCGAAAACGTGACCGGTATTGATGCAGCGCTGGATCGTGGTTCCGCTGCTGTCAATATGGGTGGTATAGCCGACGATGCCGCCGATCTCCTGCCTGCCGGTGATCGTCGCATAGTTCCGGCAGAAATCAAAGAGCATCTTCGCGCCGGTGCCCGCGATGCCGCCGACGTGATTGATATTGGTGCCGGAGCCGACGTTGGCGTAGTTGACGCATTTATAAACGGTGGCGTTCTGGATATAGCCCACGCAGCCGCCGACGTGGGCGACGCCCGCCGAGGTGTTGCGGCTGGAGATCGCGCCTTCGTTCAGGCAGTTGTAAAGCGAAGCGTCGTTATCCATACCGACGATGCCGCCGACGAAGTAGGTGCCCGAGACCGAACCGGTGTTCTTGCACCGCTCGGCTTTGGCGCTGCCGCCGACAAGTCTGCCGCAGATGCCGCCCGTACCGTGTTCGGTGCTGTTTCCGGTGCCCGTGACGTTGCCGGTGTTCAGGCAGTCGGAGAATACGGCGGTGGCGTCACCCGCGATGCCGCCGGTCTCGAAATTGCCGCTGATCGTGCCGGAGTTGGTGAGCTTCGAGTAGGTGCCGCTGCTGCCGTTCTCACCGAGAATGCCGCCGACGCAGTTGTTGCCTGTGACGGAGGCGGTGTTAGCGCAGTTCGTGACGGTGTTGTTTTTCTGCGCGAGGCCGATGATGCCGCCGACGTCGTTCTTGCCCGAGGCGTTCACGTTGCCGTTGTTTGAGCAGTTGAGCACGCTGCTGTTGTTGTTGATCGCGCCGACGATGCCGCCCGCCACGCCGGCGGGCGCGGTGACCGTGCCGTTGTTGGTGCAGCCGTCGATGCTGCTGCCGTAGAAGAAGCCCGCGATGCCGCCGACGCCCTCGCCCGCGTTGATCTGCGCGCCGTTGGTGCAGCCCGAAATGTTGCCGGAGCTGTAGCCCACAATGCCGCCCGCGTACGTATTGCCGCTGGTCTTGCCCTTGACCTGTCCGGCGTTGGCGCAGTTGGAAACAGTTCCGTTGTTATTGCCGACGATGCCGCCGATCTTGCCTCCGGTGTTCGAGATCTCCCCCGTGTTGGAGCAGCCGTTGATCGTGCCGTCACTTGCGCCGGCGATGCCGCCGCTGTTGTTGCTGGCGCCGGAGATCTTCGCCTTGTTGGTGCAGCCGCTGATCGTGCCGCTTGCTGCGTTGTTGCCCACGATGCCGCCGACGAAGGGGTTGTTTCCTGCTTCGACTGCGCCTTCGTTGACGCAGTCGGTAACCGTGCCTTCGTTGCCGCCGACCACGCCGGCCGTCTGCTGCCAGCCGGCGGTGATCGCTTTCAGGTTCTTACAGCCGGTCACGGTTCCGCCCTGCTTGCAGTAGCCCACGATACCGCCGATGCCGGGTTCGCCGCCGGTGACCGCGCCGTTGTTCTCGCAGTCGCGCACCGTGCCGTGCAGGACGCCGACCGCGCCGCCGACCGAAGCGGCGCCGCTCACGGAGCCGGTGTTCTTACTGGCTTCCACCAGGCCGCTCGGGTCCGTTCCGTCCGCAGTCTGACCGACCCTGCCGACCAGACCGCCGACGCAGTCCGTGCCTGAAACAGTTCCCTTGTTCGAGCAGCTGCGGACGACGCCGTTGTCGCTGGCTATTAAGCCGGCGATGCCGCCGACGTAATCCTTGCCCATAATCGCGCCCTCGTTGACGCAGGTATCCACCGCGCCGGTGCCGACGCCCACGATGCCGCCGACTTGATTGCCCGTGCCGGTCACGACGGCGTTGCTCGCGTTGGTGCAATGGTCGATCGGCGCGGTGTCCGACGCCAGACCGGCGATGCCGCCGACGAACTCCGTGCTGGAAACCGCGGCGCTGTTTTCACAGTTCGACACGGGGCCGTTGGTGGAACCGACGACGCCGCCCACATAGTTCCCGCTGCCGGTGACCGCCGCCGTGTTCCGGCAGCTGCTGATGCCGCCGCCTTCGCCGTACGTGTAGCCGACGACGCCGCCCACGTACTGCGTACCGGAGACCGCTGCGGTGTTGCTGCAGCCGGAAACCTCCGTGCCTTTGCCTATGTAGCCGATGATGCCGCCTGCGTATTCATCGCGGCCTGTGACGCTGCCGCTGCTCTGGCAGTCCGTAACGACTCCTTTCACTGCACCGCCGATGCCGCCGGTGCTTCCCTTGCCTTCAACGGCACCGGTATTCGTGCAGGAAGCAATGCTGCTGTTGCAGGCGCCGACGATGCCGCCGACCTTATCGTTTGTCGTACTCTTGACCGCGCCGTGATTGATGCAGTTGCTGACGACGTTGCAGAAGCCGGCGATGCCGCCGGTATATTCGCCGCCGTTGACGCTGCCGTCGTTGGTCAGTCCGCTGACCTCACACAATGCCATACCGATCAGGCCGCCGACGTATTGCCCGCCGGTGACCGTGCCTTCGTTGCGGATGTGTTCCGCTCTGCCCACGTCGTCCAGGCAGCCGATGACGCCGCCGATTCTCTCGCCGCTGCCGTTTACCGTGCCGTTTTCGAGGTTGGCGCAGTCGGTGACGAGGCAGTACGCTATACCGATGATGCCGCCCGTCTGCGATATGCCGCTGACCGCGCCCTCGTTGGTGCAGCCGCTGATCAGACCGGTGCTTTGTGCGCCGCCCGCAACGCCGCCGACGCTGATGCCGCCCGAAACGCTGCCGGTATTCGTGCAGTTCTTCATCGGCCCGTAGAGGTGGCCGCCGACGCCGCCCACAACGGGCGCTTTGACGTCCCCTTCTACGTTCGTGACGCCGTCGATACTGCCGGCGTTGTCGCAGTTTTCGACGAGGCCGTAGCTGCAGCCGACGACGCCGCCGACACGGCCCTCGCTGCTCGTGCAGTACACGGGGCCCACGTTGCCGCAGGTGTAGATATCCCGCGTCGTCCAGCCCACGACGCCGCCGACGCCGTAGGCGCCGGTGACGCTGCCGTAGTTGCCGCAGCTATAGACGTAGCAGTTCGCGATGCCCACCACGCCGCCGACGTACTTTCCGTTCGCGGACGTGACGGTGGATTCCTGCATGCTGAAACAGCCGGAAATGCTGCTGTATTTGTCGATCGCGCCGACGACGCCCGCGGTGAAGTCGCCGCCGGAGACCGCGCCGTAGTTGAGGCAGCCATCGATGCTGCCCTCGGCGATGCGTCCGGCGATGCCGCCGTTGAGCATAGAGGAGCCGGTCACCGTGCCGTAGTTCTCGCAGCCATTCACCACGCCGCCGTTGCAGCTGTCGCCGACGATGCCGCCGGCGAAGTCGTCGCCGTTCACCGTGCCGTAGTTGTTGCAGTAATTGACGGTGCAGCCGTTGTTCCAGCCGACGATGCCGCCGAAGGCGTTGGCCGTGACCGTGATGGTGATGGTGCCGTTCTCACTGGTCGCGACGCCGAGGCCGTAGGGGCTGCGGCCGGTCAGTGTGCCGGTAAAGGTGCATTCCTCCACGAGGCCGCCGCCCGTGGCGTCGGCGCCCGGGGAGTTCAGCGACTCGTCGTGGCTGCCGGCGCCGGCGATATTGTTCGCCCAGCCGACCACGCCGCCGCAGCCGGTGCCGACGCTGGTGATCTCCGCATTGACGTCGCAGTTTGCGACGACCGCATCCTTGCCGGAGCAGCCCGCGATGCCGCCGACGTAGTCGCCGCCCGAGACCGTACCAGAGAAGGTGCAGCTCTCGATCGAGCCGTAGTTGCAGCCCGCGATGCCGCCGACGTAGTCGTTGCCGCTGATCGCGGCGTCGGAAACGTACAGGGCATTGATCGTGCCGGTCACGCAGCCGAACAGGCCGACGTAGTCTCCTTCGCTTGTAACGGTAAGCCCGGAGATGGTATGCTCAAAGCCCCGGAACGTTCCGGCAAACGTGATGTCCCACGCGCAGCCGATCGGCGTCCAGTTCTCGGCGGTTATCGTGATATCATCCGTCAGTTTGAAATACTGGTCGGAGAAGGAGTTGCCCGCGTTGACCATCGCGGCGAGCCCCGCCAGATCTTCTTCGGAGCTGATCAGCCACGGATCGGCCTTCGTGCCGCTGCCGCTGAACGTGTAGGTGCTGCGGACGAGGCGCCGTCTGGCAGACGGAACGGGTTCCCCGTCCGGCTCGCGCTCCGAGACGATCTCAAAATCGCCGCAGACGTCCTCGTCCTCCTGCAGTCCCGAAAGGTCGGCGACAAAATCGTCGTCGATTTCAACGACGTTCCGCTCCGCGCCGGGGATGGGAATGTCCTCGTCCTCCGACAAAAGCGGCTGGAGTTCCGCCGTTTCCGGCGCTTCCGGTTCTTCGGGCAGCTCCCGCGTCACCGTGATGGCGGGATCGGAGCCGTCCTCCGTTTCTTCGGTCGCCCAACCTGCCGTCGGCAGCAGCGTCAGCAGCATGACGAGCGCCAGCAAAAGGGCGAACAAGCGTTTTGCTTTCATGTCGTTTCCTCCTTGTATCTCTCGTATCTCAAACCTTTTCCAGTATATATCCTTCGCCGCGGTGGTAGTTCACGCGGTTTCCCGTGCCGTCCAGCTTTTTGTTCAGGCGGGAGACGGTGGTATACAGCGCGCTGTGATCGCCTCCCGGCGGTACGCCCCAGACCGTTTGGTACAGCTCGTCCTTGCCGATCATCCGATCGCCGCTTTGCAGCAGCGTCAGAAGCAGAAGAAATTCCTTCTGCGTCAGCAGCAGGTCACGCCCGTCGGCGTAGGCGAGCATGGAAACCGTGTCCAGCCGCAGTCCGTATTGCGTCACGAAGCGTTTCTTGCGCTGCGCCGCGCGCAGCCGCGCCGCGACCCGCGCCACCAGCACGCCGATGTCGTAGGGCTTTGGCAGATAGTCGTCGCCGCCTGCGCGCAGTCCCTCAATGATCTGCGCGTTCTCTCCCAGGGCGGAGAGGAACAGGATCGGTATATCATACCGCGCCTTGATCTCTCCGCACAGCGCAAGGCCGTCGGCGTCCGGCAGCATAATATCCAGCACGATCAAATCCACGTCGGTTTCTTCCAGCAGCGATCTGCAAGTCTTGCCGTCGGCTGCCTGCAGGACCCGATAACCCTCGCCAGCGAGCACCTCGCGGTTGATCTCCATAATGTGGGGGTTGTCCTCCACCAGCAGGATCGTCTCTTTCATTCGTCGACCTCCTTCGGCACGGTAAAGCGGAAACAACTGCCCTCCGGCCCCGTGCAGGCCAGTTCCAGCGTTCCGCTGTGCAGCTCTACGGTCTCCTTGCAGATCGCAAGACCGAGACCCTTGCCTTCCGTCGTCGTATAACCCTTTTCAAAAATGTGCGGCACGGCCTCCGGCGCGACGCCGCTGCCCGTGTCGGTCACGGAAAATGCGGCGAAGTCGCCCGCGTCCTCACTTTTCAGGGTGATGACGCCCTCCTCCGTGTGACGCGTGGCGTTGACGATCAGATTGATAAGCACCTGCAAAAGAAGCTCCAGATTGCCGTGCAGTTTTCCGTGGAAGCCGCTTTCCAGCCGCAGTTCGTTTTTTCGCTTGGCGCAGACCGGCCGCATCACTGCCGCCGCGCCTCTCAACAGCTCGTCCGCGTCCACCGCGCTCAAATCGGTGTCGGCCGCCTTGTCATAGGTGTAGTCCATCAGCCGCGACACGATCTCGCTGAGCCGATCCGCCTCGTTGCGGATGGTTTTCAGTCGCTCGGACGCCTGCTCGGGGGGCTGCTGCCGCTCGATCTGTCGGTCTAACAGCTGCGCGTAACCGGAAATGACGGTGAGCGGCGTTTTCAGTTCGTGCGCCACCATACGCAGAAAGTCCTTGTTCATCGCGTTGACCTGGCCGAGCATCTCGTTTCTCGCCTCTGCCTGCCGCAGCAGCGCGGTCTGCCGCTGGATCCTGCCGTTGATGACGACCGCGAGCAGCAGTGTGCAGATCACCATCGCCAGTGGCGTCACGCCGAAATGGTTGACTGCGGAATTGCTGCCGGTGTTCAGGCCTTCCCAGATCAGCGTCACGCAGAGCAGGCCGATCGCGCCGAGCGTCAGCCAGTCCAGCGCGTCCGGCTTCCGCTCTTTTCGGAAATAGCGCGCAAGCCGGTAAATAAGCCACAGCAGGAAGGGCGCACAGACGTAATAGCAGATATGGCACAGCAGCACGAGCTGCCGAATCGGTACGATAAAATGCAGCGCCGTGAGGATCAACAGCGCGCCGCCCAGCAGCCAAAGCGTCGTTTTGCCGGCGCTCTTCGGGTAGAAGGCTGCGATCAGCGCCAGCGCAGACGCCGGGATCCACGACACGTCCAGCACGAGCACGCGGTACTCCAGGAAGAAATCATAATCCGCCCAAAGCATATGCTCGCCAAAGAACATCTGATTGCGCAGGGCGATCACCAGGCAGCACAGCCCAAGCGCCGCATACTCCCAACGCTTCTGGATCGCTGCGCAGAGCAGGAAATAAAACATCAAAAACAGCAGACCGCTGCTGATCAGCAGGGAGTAAAAGATCAGCCCGCGCTGGTATTCGTCGATATTCTCCGGCGTCGAGAGCACGGTGCTTTGAATGAAGCTGTCGTCGTTATGCCAGTAGTTCGAGAATTGATAGACCAGTTCGATCTGCCCGCTTTCGCCGGTATAGAGCGGCAGCGTCAGGTAGCGCACCTTCGGCACTGCCTCGTCGGGATCGTCCGAAACGAAGCCGATGTTGCGCATTTCTTTCCCGTTCACAAAAATGCGGGTACTGAAATCGACGGAAAAGTGGCACAGAGTCAGATAGGTATCGGGCTCCGCCAGGATCACCAGCCGCCAGGTGCCCTTCTCCGCACCTTCCGTATTCTCCTGATCGGGACGCGGCGCAGTAACGGGATCTGCGAAATCTGCGGGCGTATACAGCGTGCCGGGATAGAAGTCCCAGTCGTTGATCACGTGATAGACCTCGTCGGCAAAATTCGCCTCCCGCGCGTCCACGACGCCGTCCGCCGGCTGCAGGACCGGGTATTCCGTCTGCACCCGCGCTCTGCAAAGCAGGAGCACCGCGCCGATAAAAATCAGCACCAGTACCGGCAGCGCATAACGCCGCAGTGTTTTCAACCGTTTCTCTTTCCGCACAAAGCATCCCTCGCTCTCGTTGAAACGCTCTTTTTTTACACATTTATTATAACAGATATTTCCTGTTTTTGGACTTTCTTACAAAAATGTAAACGAATCATCCGGTTTCTTCAACGGCAGGTTTTCATCCTCCTGGACAAATAACGACCTCCTTGAAAATGCAGTATTTTCAAGAGGTTGCGGGTGGAGGGCATCCTTGCACCCGTCTCCAAAGAGGATGCCGTCGGAGGAGGAAAAGCGCCCTTTGTCCATCCATTATTTGGGATATGCATCTTTACCCGCGCAGGCCGCAAAATGATAAATTATAAATTCTTTTTTATTCTTTTCATCATTCTTTGATACTGCGGGCGAGCGAAATCCTTGCCAGACTGTTTATCAATGTAGATACGTTCAGCGCCCGCATCCCGAAAAGCAATAATCTGCCGTTCTTCGTTTTGTTCCTTCGTTGATACTCTTGCATAACCGTAAATCATAGAAAAACCTTCTTTGCCTTTCTGTATTCATTGTAGCAAAGCAACGGATAGTTAAGCTTGAAATTGTTACAATTGCATGAATTGCTCAACGTGCTGAACATTAAGCGTTATGCTTGGATTGTCCGTAAATCCTCCCTTAAACGTCCTCAGAAAACAACATTTTGAAAATAATTATTGCAAACGTATGTTCTATATGATATGCTGTTTTCAGAGGAACTTCGGCAGGTCGAAACGCCTCCGAAATGTACGACACTTCCCGGTACATCAAATAACGGAGGCAGTATGATGAAGAAAGAAATGACCTCCCGACGAGGTGAGGCGAAACCGACACCTTAGACCGGAGCAAATCTGAAAACGCCGAGATTCCGCAGCACGTGGTCGATTCGATCGCGCGGATGCTTCTGCCGGAACTGATCGCTTTCTACGAAAGCGAGGAAGGTCAGCGGAAGTACGCGGAATGGAAGCAGGCGCAAGGCCGTCAGGGCGGCTGAGCGCAAAAGTGGCGGGGTATGTGGACCATACCCCGCCCGATTTTTCTCGTTTAATCCATCAATTGGTGTTCGTGATTGCCCTTCAGATAGTCGCGGACGCTGCCGTTGAGCACGTGGTAGGCATACTCCAGCGGGTTGTTGTAGATGAGCCAGTCCAGTTCGGAGCGTTCAAATACGCCGATGTCGTATACGTCTTCGACGGCTTCGCAGTTGATGACGAGCATCGTGCCGTCCGAGAACTCGACCTCCACGCAGTTAGTGTCCAGATTGAATTCGCAGCTTTTGATCTTCCGTTCCATTTGCTTTACCTCCTTGTCTGTTGTGACCTGTTTGGGGTTGTTTTCCTTGTTTTTCGAGTCCGTATCGTGTGTCGCTGCCTGTGGTATTCTTTGTCGTAGTCGAAATAAAAAAATAATCCGAACCCGTTTCGCAAAGGAAACAAGTTCGGATTATTTTCGCTTTGGTGACCCGCGGGAGATTCGTTTGCATTTCTGCCTTCGGCAGAAATTATAGTTCGATCAGTGTACGCACTGGTCGGCGGTACAATAAATTGCGCAAATTCAAAAATGGATAGAAATAGACATAGTTTGCAAACTCTGGTAGAATGAAGTTACGACACAAACATTCGAAAGGAGCAAACAAACTATGTCCGAGAAGATTATACACCTGAATGAGGCGGC
>JAFQZN010000029.1 GCA_017405865.1 Oscillospiraceae bacterium
AAAGCTTGCTTCGCAAGAATTTTGACTTACTGCGCAACTCACGACCTACCGTACCTATGTACGCCGACGGTCGTGAGTTGCTTGTCTTCCGAACTTTTTGACAGCCTGTCAGCGTGTCGAAAAGGGTTTTTCGACACGCTGTGCGGCGTACTTCCATTGGAAGTACGCCGCAATATTCAGCCGCTGTAGTTGACGACCTTCTCGAACTTTTCGGCGACCAGACTCGCCCCGCCGATCAGGCCGCCGTCGATCTCCGGCTGGCTCATCAGCTCGTTGGCGTTCTTATCGTTCATGCTGCCGCCGTAGAGGATGCGCACGTTCTCTGCAACGTAGCCGAACATGTCCTTGATCGCCCCGCGAATGGCGGCGATCGTGCGGTTGGCGTCGACTGCAGTCGCGGTCATACCCGTGCCGATCGCCCAGACCGGCTCGTAGGCAATGACGCAGTCGGTGATCTGCGCGTTCGAGACGCCGCACAGCGCCGCCTTGGTCTGGAGGCACACGACCTCGTTCGTGATACCGGTCTGCTTCTGCTCGAGGCTTTCGCCGACGCAGATGATCGGCTTCATGCCGTTCTCCAGAACCTTCAGCACCTTCTTGTTGACGGTTTCATCCGTCTCGGCGAAGTACTGGCGGCGCTCGGAGTGGCCGAGAATGACGTATTCCACGCCCAGCTCCTTCAGGCTCGCGCAGTTGGCCTCGCCGGTGAAGGCGCCCTTGTCCTCAAAGTGTACGTTCTGCGCGCCGAGGTGCAGCTCCGAGCCCTTGATCTGCGCGGAGGCCGCGAACAGGCTGACCGTCATCGGGCAGACGACGATCTCCACGTTCGTCTTCGGGCGGATGTTCTTGAGCTCCCGGATCAGCGCAACGGTTTCCGCAGGCGACTTGTTCATCTTCCAGTTGCCCGCGATCATGGGTCTTCTCATGCCGTTTTCCTCAAATCAATACAGCTTCGGACGGATATCCACGTTGCCCGAGGGGCAGGTCTTGCAGTTGCCGCAGTTGATGCACTTGTGCTCGTCCTCGGTGACGCCGGAGACGATCTTGCCGGTGGAGCTCGCGCCGATGCGGTTTGCGCCGGCGTTGATCATGTTGACCGCGTCGGTGTAGGTACGTACGCCGCCGGACGCCTTGACGCCGATGTCGGGACCGACCGTTTCACGCATCAGACGAACGTCCTCGACCGTTGCGCCGCCGGTGGAGAAGCCGGTGGAGGTCTTGACGAAGTGTGCGCCTGCCAGCTTGGAAACGGTGCAGGCCTTGACCTTCTCTTCGTCGGTCAGCAGGCAGCATTCGATGATGACCTTGACCAGTGCGCGGCCGCGAACGGCGTTGACGACACCCTCGATGTCGCGCTTGACAAGCTGCCAGTCGCCGGACTTGACCGCGCCGATGTTGATGACCATGTCGATCTCGCGGGCGCCCTTGCTCGCCGCGTCGGAGGCCTCAAACGCCTTGGTTTCGGGCGTACAGGCGCCGAGCGGGAAGGCAATGACGCAGCACGGCGTCACGCCGCTGCCCTCGAGCTGCTGCGCAACGTACTGAATGTAGGAGGGGTTGACGCAGACGCTGGCGGTGTGATACTTCTTTGCCTCGTCGCAGATCTTGCGGATGTCCGTGATGCTGGCTTCCGGCTTCAGATAGGTATGGTCGATGTACTTTGCCATTTCGGCAGCGCTGTTGCCGGCAGGTGCAGATGCAGAAGCGGCTGCGCCGTACTTGGAGCAGATCTCCTCCGTTACCTGACGGATAATTTCATTGATATCCATGAACAAGTGTTCCTTTCGTAGTTATTTTCTTGCTTCTTCCGCGATCTTTGCAGTCGCGGTCAGTCCGAGGCGGACCGCGCCGGCCGCAAGCAGTTCTTCCGCCTGCGCGAGCGTCTTGATGCCGCCGTCGATCTTGATTCCGACGTTTCTTCCGAGGACGTCGTAGGCGAAGCGTACGTCCTCCACCCGCGCGCCGTGACCGCTCAACATGTTCTGAATCTTCACGAAGTCCACGCCGCTTGCGCGCAGCATGGTCAGAACCGCCCGTTTTTCGTCCGGCGTGTAGAGCGAATGCTCGAAGACCGCCTTGAGCTTTGCCTTGCCGCAGGTGAAGCGCACCAGCTCCTCCAGCTCCCGCTGCGCCACGTCCAGACGGCCGGACTTGATCGCAAGCACGTTGAGGGCGACGTCGATCTCGGTCGCGCCGTTGGCCATGCACTCGCGCGCCTCCGCGAGCTTCGCAGCCTGCGACATGCAGCCGTGCGGGAAGCCGATCGCGGTGCCGACCGCGACGGGACTGCCGAGCAGCGCGTCACGCGCCGCCGCGACGTAGTAGGGCGCGACGCAGACCGCCGCGACGGAGTATTTCCGCGCCACGGCGCACTCCGCCTTAATTTTGTCCAGCGTCGTATCGGGATTGAGCAGCGAATGCTCCAGATGGGCGACCACGTCGGCGCCGGTCACCAGTCCCGCAAGCGGGGCAGGCTTGGCGTCCACGTGGAAGTACGCCATAACCTGACGCTCCACTTCTTTTCTGATTGCTTCTACGTCCATATTAATGATACTCCCTGATCTCGCCGTCGAAGGTAAAGTGGTCGATAACGCCGCAGATCGTGATGTCGCCGATGCAGTGGCGGCCGAGCAGAATGCTTGCCGCACCGCCGTCGCAGGCGACGATCACGGTATCTCCGATGCCGGCGTCCGCCACGTCGAAGGCGATCGCCTGCTCTCCGGTCAGCTTGCCTGCTTCATCAAGGTAGTCGACGATCATCAGCTTCTGCCCTTCAAATCCGGCGTCCTTGATCGTGGAAACGACGTTTCCGACGACTCTTGCCAGCTTCATCCCATTCTCGGGAGAATGCCCTCGACGTCGTCGTGCGGGGACGGGATCACGTGGCAGCCGTACAGCTCGCCGACGCGCTTGGCAGCCGTTGCGCCTGCGTCGACCGCAGCCTTGACCGCGCCGACGTCGCCGCGCACCATAACGGTGACGAGGCCGCTGCCGATCTGCTCCTTGCCGATCAGATGAACGTCCGCCGCCTTGACCATGGCGTCGGCTGCTTCAATGGAACCAATGAGACCGCGAGTCTCGACCATACCGAGTGCTAATTTCATGATAATACCTCCAAATTATTGATTTTCAGGTTGAATTACTACGTTGTAGGAGTCGATAAAGCCGACGATGGCTGCATCGGCAGGAGTGAGCTTCGTGCGGAAGATCCGCCCTGCCTCTCTGGAGCCGATCATGTAGACAATATCGCCCTTGCCTGCCTGTCGGGTGGAATCCGCCGCTACTATCATTTTTGTTTTTTTGCCTTTTTCGATCTTATGCACCACGAGGAGCGGAATGTTTTCAAGACCCGGCTCCTTCACGGTGGCAACGACCGTTCCGACGACCTCCCCGATATACATTGGTTTAGCCGATCGTGGGCAGGATGCCCTCGACGTCGTCGTGCGGGGACGGGATCACGTGGCAGCCGTACAGCTCGCCGACGCGCTTGGCAGCCGTCGCGCCCGCGTCAACCGCAGCCTTGACCGCGCCGACGTCACCGCGCACCATGACGGTGACGAGGCCGCTGCCGATCTGGGTCTTGCCGATGAGATGAACGTTTGCCGCCTTGACCATCGCGTCGGCCGCCTCAATAGCGCCGATCAGGCCGCGAGTCTCAATCATACCGAGTGCTAATTTCATTTTCGTCGTCTCCTTCTTCTTTGTTGTCGCCATAGCTTACCCCATCGTCGGCAGGATGCCCTCGACGTCGTCGTGCGGGGACGGGATCACGTGGCAGCCGTACAGCTCGCCGACGCGTTTTGCAGCCGTTGCGCCCGCATCGACTGCGGCCTTGACCGCGCCGACGTCGCCGCGCACCATGACGGTGACGAGGCCGCTGCCGATCTGGGTCTTGCCGATCAGGCGGACGTTTGCTGCCTTGACCATGGCATCGGCTGCTTCGATCGCGCCGATGAGGCCGCGGGTTTCAATCATTCCTAATGCTTCTTTCATGTTTTGTTATCCTCCGTTAAAATGTATTTTAATTTTAATAACAGCAGTTTTGGATCGCACACTCAAATGATGCGGAAGTCGCCCTTGAGCACGCAGCGTCTTGCACGGGTAAAGGATCTCGCGCTGGTCAGACCCTCGCCGGTCGGGGTGGCGATCGTCAGGGTGGTGTAGCCCTCGCCGCCGAAGCCGAGGCCGGAATAGGAAGGCGCGTTCTTGACGAAGATCGTCGTATTCATACGCTTTGCCGCGCGGGACATGTTGTGGATATTGGTCGAATGGATCAGCGCCGAGTGCTGGCAGCCGTGCTCGGCACGGAACGCCTCGGAGAGCGCCTCGTCGAAGTTCGCCACGCGGACGCAGCCGAGCACCGGCATCAGCATTTCGACCTCGACGAAGGGATGGAAGCGGTCGACCTCCGCAATGACCAGGACGGGCTCGCCGGTGAAGGATACGCCGCTCTCCCGCAGGATATAGGTTGCGTCGTGACCGACGAATTTGCGGTTGATGACGTATTTGCCGTCCTTCTGGATCAGCACGGTGCGGACGATCTTGTCGATGTCCTCGCCGTAGACGCGGAAGGCGCCGTTGCGCTGCATCTGGCTCATCAGCTCGTCGGCAATGGAGGCGACCATGAAGCACTCCTTCTCGGCGACGCAGAGGATGTTGTTTTCAAAGCTCGCGCCGTCAACGATCTTCTTTGCCGCGTCGGGGATGTTCGCCGTTTCGTCGACGATCACGGGCGGATTGCCGGGGCCGGCCGCGACGCACTTCTTGCCGGACTTCATCGCCACCGCCACGACCGCCTCGCCGCCGGTGACCGCCAGCATCTTGATCGCCTTGTGGCTCATAATGACCGCCGAGGTTTCCATCGTCGGCTCCTTCGGCGCGGTGATCAGGCCGTTCGGGCCGCCCGCGTCAACGATCGCCTGATTCAGAAGCTCCATTGCCCGCTGCGAGGCGCGTTTTGCCGCCGGATGCGGGTTGTAGACCACTGCGTTGCCCGCTGCGATCATGCTGATGGAGTTGTTGATGACCGTCGCAGTCGGGTTGGTCGACGGGGTGATCGAGCCGATGACGCCGTAGGGCGCCGTTTCCACGAGGGTCAAACCGTCGTCGCCGCTGTAGGCGGTCGGGTGCAGGTCCTCCACGCCGGGGGTCTTGTTCGCGGCGAGCAGGTTCTTGGCGATCTTGTGCTGCACCTTGCCGTAGCCGGTCTCGTCATGCGCCAGAATCGCAAGCTCTTCGGCATGCTCTCTTGCGCAGACACGCATCGCCTCGACCAGTCTGCTGCGTTCCTCCAGCGTCATTTCTACCAGACGCTGCTGGGCGCGGATCGCAGTTTCGATCGCGTCGTTGACGTCGTCAAACAGACACTGCGCCGCGCCGCCGGCAGAACTGCCGCCACCGCCGCGCGCTAAACTGTTTTTGGTCTCTTCCGCGATTTGCCGGATCTGTTCTTTTGTCAATGCCATACGCTATCCTCAACTTTCTTGGTTGAATTTTTCAAAGATTCTCTTGCCGTTCACGTCGACGTGGTCGATGATGGCGATAATGGTCTGATCGACGGGCTTGTTCTCCGTAACGGTCGTCTGACGCGACGAGCTTCCGCTGACGGTCATGACGATCTCGCCCTCTCCGGCGCCCACGGCGTCGATGGCGACGACCGGCGCGCCCTTCTCCTGCCACGTTTCAATGTCGATGGGCTTGACGATCAGCAGCTTCAGGCCATAGAGCTTCTCTGCCTTGTTGGTGCTGACGACCGTTCCCTTTACAATTCCCAAATTCATAGCGTTTCTCCTTCATACTGCACGGCGACGTCCGTGGTGCGCAGGGCGTCACGCGCCGCCGGTGTGATGATCGCGCCCACGCGGGCGGCGATGGTCTTGTCCTTCGTCTGCGCCGCTAAAAGGACGTCCGCTTCGGTGATCAGCGTCGCGCCGATTTGGGCGGCCGCGTCGCCCGTGTAGTACGGACACACGGCGACGTTCATCTGACGGAGCGTCTCGATTGAGGAGGCGACGCCCTCCAGGAATGTGTTGCGCTTGAATCTCGGCGGCTCAAAGTCGAGATACAGCCGCACGTCCTTCTTCCACAGCACGCTGCGCACGATCAGGTAGGAAAGGAAGTCCTTGTCCTCTCCCCTTGCGATTTGCCCCAGAAGCTCCAGATGCGGTCCGACCAGAATGACGGTCTTCGCCGCAGTGATGCGCTTCAGCAGCTCCGGCTGCCCGAGGCGGTCGGCAAAGAGCATGCCGTCGTCCTGCACTCCGCTCTGGGGTATAAAAGAGAGGAAGGTGTAGCCCTCGCCGAACTGGGTTTTGAGCAGCGCCTTCAGCTCCTTCGGATAGGCGACGGGCGCTGCAAGCAAGACGAGCACCTGCTCCGGATGCTGCTTCTCGCGCTCGAGCCGCGCGACCCTGCGCACGACCTCTGCGACGATCAGCTCTATTAACTTGTGTAAAAGCTCTGTATCCATATCTCTTACACAACCTTGCGTTACAATGTTATCTCAGCACTTCCATCATCGTGCTGCCGCTCATGGCGACCGCGTTCGCCTCATCCGTGTCGATGTGGACTTCCATATCGTGACCGTCGCCCGCGCGGACGATGACGTTTTCAAACACCACGGCGCGGTCGCCGGGGCTGACAAGCCGCACGGTCTGACCGTCGCGCAGTCCGAACAGCGCCGCCTGCGCCGCAGACAGATGCAGATGCCGCGCCGCAACGATCACGCCTTCGGGAATGTCGATCTGCCCTTTAGGACCGATCAGCGAACAGCCCGGCGTACCGGCGGTCTTGCCGGACATGCGGACCGGCGGACGGATGCCCAGAGAGAACGAATCGGTGAAGGCGATCTCCACCTGCGTCGCCTTGCGCTCCGGTCCGAGGACGCGGACGCGCTCTATCTTCCCCTTCGGACCCACGACCGTCACCTGCTCGACGCAGGCGAACTGCCCCGGCTGGGAGAGGTCGCGGAATTTCTGCAGCTTGTAGCCCGCGCCGAACAGCCGCTCCACGTCCGCGCGGCACAGATGCACATGTCTTGCGGAGGCCGCCACGGGAACGAAGATCCGTCCCGTTTTGCGGAAGAGCTGCTCGGAGACAGCAAGCTGCACCGGACGTTGGATGCTCGCCTTATCCATTTGCGTTCACCTTTTTCATAATGATGCCTTCAAAATAGGTCTTCGCCAGAATTGTTTTTACGTCGTCCAGCGTCGGACGAACGATGTTTGTCAGCGTTGCCGTATCGGCAAGGGCGTGTTCCGCCAGAACGTCGATATCGTTCATACTGAACTTCGTCTCGCACAGCGGCGGGATCTTCACGTCCGTGCAGAGCTTCCGCACCGCCTCAATCGCTTTCCTGGAGGCGGCGTCGACAGAGAGGCTGTCGATCTTCTCCCCCATTGCCTGCGCGACAGACGCAAGCCTGCCCATGCAGTAGGGGCGGTTGTACTCCAGTACACGCGGCAGCATGATCGCGTTGGCAAGGCCGTGCGGGATATTGTAGAAGCCGCCGAGCTGATGGGCAATGCCGTGTACCAGTCCCAGCCCTGCGTTGGAGAACGACAAGCCGGCCATGTACTCCGCCCAGCACATATCCGTGCGAGCCTCCATATTTGACCCGTCGCGCACAGCCGTGCGCAGCGACTTGCTCACGAGGCGGATCGCTTCCAAGGCCAGCGCGTCCGTATAGGGTGTGGGGACGCTGCAGATATAGGCTTCGATCGCGTGGGTCAGCGCATCAATGCCGGTCGCCGCCGTCAGGGAGGGCGGCATGCCGACCATCAGCATCGGGTCGTCCAGTGCCAGATACGTCAGGCAGTTCGGGTCGACCATCAGCATCTTGGATTTTGCCTTTTCATCCGTTACGACGTAAGCGGCCGTACACTCCGAGCCGGTGCCTGCCGTCGTATTGACCGCAATGATCGGCGAGCCGGATTTGGCAGATTTGTTGACGCCGTTGTAGTCTTCGATCTTGCCGCCGTTTGCCGACAGGATGCTGACCGCCTTCGCTACGTCGATCGACGAACCACCGCCGATCGCAATCAGTGCGCCGCAGCCGTTCTTTGTAAAGAACTCAAGCGCCTGATAGACGATCCGCGTCGTCGGATTCGGCTCCACGCCGTCAAAAACAACATAGTTGATCCCCGCCTCGTCAAGCACCGCGATCACCTTGCCGGCGGTGCCGATCTTGACCAGTCCCTTATCGGTGATAACGAGAACCTTATTCGCGTTCAGACTGCGCAAGAATTGCGGGATTTTCAGGATGCCGTCGCGGCCGATCAGCGTGTGCCGCGGCTGATAAAGCTCTACTGTTCCGATCTGTTCCATTTTTCATTCTCCAATATCAAAACGCTCAAAATCGCTCACTATTGCCAAGCATATCTGTGTAAGCATATCTTCCCATAATTTTGCGTCATTGTCAATATCTCAATTTTTTGTTTTCAGCATTTTGTCACTTATGACAATTGATATATCTCCGCTTTGTGTATTTTGTGCAGGAATACGAAGACGGCAGGCGCGAACCGAAGCCGTTTCAGTTCGTGCCTGCCGTTAAATCGCTCATTTTCGCTCATTTTACCGGGAGCAGTGTAAAGGGGATTCCCTGCTTCGTGTAGTAGTTCACGAATTGCTGTGGCATGTTCTGCGTGGAAATCACACGACACGCCTTTTCCGGCGGGAACATGGTCGCAAAGGCGCGCCGGTCGAACTTCGCGCTGTCGAGCAGCATGTACATGCGGCGCGTCATGCGTGACAGCTGCGTATACAACGCAGTGCGGTTTTTGTCCTGCACGGTGTAGCCGCGTTCCAGATCGACACCCTCTACCGTCAGGAAGACCTTGTCGAAGAAATAACCGCGCAAAGTGTGGTTGACATCCGGATCCAGCGTTTCGATATAGTTTTTCCCTGTGCGGACGTCGCCGCCGAGCAGGGTCACGGAGACGTTCGGACACTCCGCCAGCTCCAGCACCGCCGTCACGGAGGTCGTTACCACGGTCAGGCGCTCGATCTCGCGCAGCTGTGCGGCGAACATATTGCAGGTTTTTCCCGCGCCGATGAAGATCGACTCCCCGGAGCGCACCTGTGCCGCCGCTTCCTTCGCAATCAGCAGCTTTTCCTTGTCGATCTCGTCGACGATCTCCGTGCCGTTGACGTAGCGCCGGTAGTCCGAGCGCTTTTCCGGCAGCTTCAGGCCGCCGTGT
Source organism: Oscillospiraceae bacterium (assembly GCA_017405865.1). Classification (GTDB taxonomy): domain Bacteria; phylum Bacillota; class Clostridia; order Oscillospirales; family Oscillospiraceae; genus JAZOXB01. The sequence goes on from JAFQZN010000029.1 coordinate 9,198, forward strand.
GTGCGTTCCGCCAGGCCTTTGCTTTGGATCTCGTCAAAATCGCGGCGCGTGGTGGCGACGGAAGCGCCCGTCAGCTCGCAGATCTCCTGCATGGAGATCGCACCGCGCTCCTGCAGCAGCTCCAGGATCCTCTTTTCGCGTTCCCAGTGCTTCATTCGTTCATCCTCCATTCAAACTCGCTCAATATCGCTCATTTGAAGTATAGCATAACGCGGGGATTCTGTCAAGCACCTTTGCAGAGCAGCCGCAGAATCCTTCTTTCCGTGTCATTGCAAGGTTCGCGGAGCAAACCGTAGCAATCCGTGCGACTTGTGAAGGGAGACTTACTTGTTATTTCAAATGCGCCAAAGGCCTGTCATTGCCCGCTCGTCGGGCAATCTGTCCGTACCGACATGGGAGACACTTTACCGTTATACGACACACGTGCCATGCCTGTGACGGACAGATTCCCTGCCTGACTACGTCAGGCGGGAATGACACGGCTGGGAGGAGATGTGCATCGTGCATTGAGCATTGAGCATTGAGTTACTGCCTGCCGGAGAAAACCTCGTCGAGCGTTCCGAAGCGGTAGCCGAGGGCTTCCCATTGCGTCAGCAGGTCGTCTAAAATCGCTGCGTTGGTCTTGGAGGTGCTGTGCAGCAGCACGATCGCGCCGCTGTGAATACGCGGGATCAGCTTGGAAAACGCCTCCTCGGAGGTCGGCTGCCTGTCGTTGAGCCAGTCGACGTATGCAAGGCTCCAGAACACCGTCCGGTAGCCAAGCTCCTGCGCCATGCGCAGATTCTCCTCCGAATAGATCCCCTGCGGCGGGCGGTAGTACTTTTGCATCGTCTGCCCGGTGATCTGCGTGTAGAGCGTTTCCAGCGACTGCAGTTCCTCGCGGAACGTCTCCCTGTCCCCAATCCTCGACATATCCCAATGATGATAGGTGTGGTTGCCGACGATATGCCCCTCCTCCGTCATGCGCTTAACCAGCTCCGAATTCTGCTCCATGTAGTTGCCGACAAGGAAGAACGCCGCCTTGACGCCGTGCTGCTTCAGAACGTCCAGGATCTGCGCCGTGCAGCCGTTTTCATAGCCTGCGTCAAAGGTAAGATAGATCACCTTCTCCTTCGTATCGCCGATATACGCCGCGTCGTACTGCTGAAGAGACGCGCTGTCGGCGTTGCCGACCGGCGGCTCCCCTTCCGTGCGGAAGCTCAATCCCCACGAGCCCGTCGGCAGCGCGCTGTCCTGTTTGGCTGCCCCGTAGGTCACCAGTCCGAGCAGCACCGAGACCACCAGCAGCAGCGGCAGATTTCTCCTGATCCTCGCTTTCATGTCCTTTCACCTCGGTCAAGCCTATGCGCGGCGATACGGAATGATACAAAAAATTTCTCCTGTCAAGTTTTTTCTCTTGACAAGCGGGGCAGACTATTGTATAATGACCGGGCATTGGGGGTGTCGGAATGAAACAGGACGCGTTCAGAATGTCGCTGCTCCTCGATTATTACGGCAGCCTGCTGACGGAAAAGCAGAAAGCCTACTTTGATCTTTACTACAATCAGGATCTTTCGCTCAGCGAGATCGCCGAGCAGGAGGGCATTTCCCGTCAGGGCGTCCATGACGCCGTTTCACGCACCGAGGCGATCCTCTCGGACATGGAGCGGGCGACCGGCTGCGTGGCAAGAGATCAGCAGCTCCGCTCTGCCGTCGGGATAATCGCCGCAGCGGCGCAGGAGCTTTCGCACCACGAAGATCCCACCGTGCGGGAAAATGCCGCGCGCATTTTGTCCGCCGTTTCTTCCGTAAAGGAGTAGCCTATGGCATTTGAAGGTCTGACCGCCAAGCTGAACGCAGCGTTCAAAAAGCTGCGCGGCAAGGGGCGTCTGTCTGAATCCGATATCAAAGAAGCGATGCGCGAGATCCGCCTTGCCCTCTTGGAGGCGGACGTCAGCTACAAGGTCGTCAAGGATTTCATCAAGTCCGTTTCCGAACGCTGCGTCGGCAAGGACGTGATGGAGAGCCTGACGCCCGCGCAGATGATCGTCAAGATCGTCAACGAGGAACTGATCGCTCTGATGGGCAGCGAGAATCAGCGTATCACCATTTCGCCCAAGTCCCCGACCGTCGTTATGCTGGTCGGACTGCAGGGCGCTGGCAAAACGACCAACGGCGCGAAGCTCGCAGGGCTGTTCAAGAAGCAGGGCAAGCGCCCGCTGCTCGTCGCCTGCGACATCTACCGTCCCGCTGCGATCAAGCAGCTGGAGGTCGTCGGCGCGCAGCTCGACATCCCCGTCTTCCAGATGGGGCAGGAAAATCCCGTCAAGATCGCAAAGGCCGCCATCCGTCACGCCCAGCAGCACGGCAACGACATGGTCTTCCTCGACACCGCCGGCCGTCTGCACGTGGACGAAGCGCTGATGAACGAGCTGAAATCCATCAAGGCGGAGGTCGAGCCGAGCGAGATCCTCCTGGTCGTGGACGCCATGACCGGTCAGGACGCGGTCAACGCCGCGCAGTCGTTCAATGAATGGCTGGACATCGACGGCGTGATGCTGACGAAGCTCGACGGCGACGCCAGAGGCGGCGCAGCCCTGTCCGTCAAGGCCGTGACCGGAAAGCCGATCAAGTTCATCGGCACCGGCGAGAAGCTCGACATGATCGAGCCGTTCCACCCCGAGCGCATGGCCTCGCGCATCCTCGGCATGGGCGACGTGCTGACCCTGATCGAGAAGGCCGAGCAGGCGCTCGATCAGAAGAAGGCGGCGGAGCTGGAGCAGCGCCTGCGCCAGAACAAGTTCACCCTCGCAGACTTCTACGATCAGCTTGTGCAGATCAAGAGCATGGGCTCCATGCAGGATATTCTCGGCATGCTCCCCGGCATGGGCTCCCTGAAAAACGTACAGGTGGACGAAAACGCCACCGTCCGTATCGAGGCGATCATCCAGTCCATGACGCCCTACGAGCGCGAAAACCCGTCCTGCCTCAACTCGTCGCGCAAGCGCCGCATCGCGCTCGGCTGCGGTCAGAAGGTGGAGGACGTCAACCGCCTGCTCAAGCAGTTCGAGCAGATGCAGCAGATGATGAAGCAGATGAACGGCAAGGGCGGCAAGCGCAAGCTCTTCGGCAGGATGGGCGGCGGCTTCCCCGGCATGCCCGGCTTTTAACGGACATCATTGAACCTTTACGGTTTGAGGATATATAAATCAGTCAATTTTTTTGGAGGTAAATCTCATGGTTAAAATCAGACTCAGAAGAATGGGCGCCAAGAAGGCTCCTTACTACCGCATCGTTGTTGCTGACTCCCGCAGCCCGCGCGACGGCCGCTGCATCGAAGAGATCGGCACCTACAACCCTCTGACCAACCCGGCGACCGTCGAGGTCAACGCCGAGAAGGCGCAGCAGTGGATCAAGAACGGCGCACAGCCGACCGACACCGTTAAGGCTCTTCTGAAAAAGGCAAACGTCCTTTGATCCGAGAGGAGAAAACGATGAAGGAACTCTTGCTCTACGTGGCGAAACAGCTCGTTGATCACCCGGATGCAGTCACGGTCACAGAGAGAGAGGACGCAGGCACGACAGTCCTGGAGCTGCGCGTTTCCCCCGAGGATATGGGGAAGGTCATCGGCAGACAGGGCAGGATCGCGAAGGAAATCCGCACCGTCATCAAAACCGTCGCCCAGCGCGACGGCAAGCGCGTCACTGTCGATATCGTCGACTGATACTGCCAAAAAAGAGGATCGCTGAAAGATCGGCGATCCTCGTTCTTTGTTGCCGCTGAATTTCTGGCTCGGAAAAACGTGAAGCTTCATCTTGATTCTCCCCTCGGTTTATGCTATAATACAGTCACCTATAGAGAGTGCGCGAGGGACAAGCCCGTTGACCGCACAGCAACCTGCCACCGGCAAGGTGCTAAAGCTTGAACGATGGGTATTATTTCGTGCAATAAGCGCCCGTCGGCAACGATGGGTGCTTTTCGTCCTCTCATGGGTAAATACACCACGATGGAGGACGACCATGAACGAGTTTTTGATTCACATCCCGCACGCATCCGTTTACATCCCGGAGGACTGCCGCAATGCGTTTCTGCGCCCTCCGGAGGACGAACTCCCGACCATGACGGACTGGTTTGCAGACGCGCTGTTCGATCTGCCGGCACAAAAGCTGATCTTTCCAATCACCCGTCTTGTCTGCGACGCGGAACGTTTCCGCGACGATAAGATGGAGGAAATGTCCCGCCGCGGCATGGGCGCGTGTTATACCTGCGGTCACGACGGGAAACCGCTGCGAGCGCTGACTGACGCACAGCGAGAGGTAATCCTGCAGCGATGGTACGATCCACATCACGCACGGCTGGCACACCTTGTCGGCGCCAATCTGTGCCGCTTCGGGCACTGTACCGTCATAGACGGTCATTCTTTTTCCCCCGTTCCTCTTCCCTACGAGCCGGATCAATCACCCGAACGCCCGGATATCTGCATCGGCACCGACGGCTTCCACACGCCGCCAATGTTGACGGAAGCGCTTTGCGAAGCCTTCCGCAGGAAAGGCTATTCCGTCGCCGTCGACCGACCTTACAACGGAACGATCGTGCCGCTCCCCTATTACCGAAAGGAGCCGAGCATCCGTTCCGTGATGATTGAGGTCAACCGTGGACTGTATCTGAACGATCGCTGTGAAAAGAGCCATGCTTTCCCAATCGTGAAACGTGACATCTTCGACGTCTTTCTGTCCGTCGCCCAGCGCGACGGCAAGCGCGTCACTGTCGATATCGTCGACTGATACTGCCAAAAAAGAGGATCGCTGAAAGATCGGCGATCCTCTTTTTTGTTTCCGCATTTCCCCCGCCGCGTCATTGCTCCGAACGCGAGTTCAGGTCCCTCTCTATATTATTGTTGAATCGTTATTTAGTTGAATATCTGAACAATTATTCAATATTTTGCATCATATTGCAGCGTCAAAGCATGCAATCTCTCCCTTGCAGGTGTCGCACGTATACCGTTGAAGCGGGTGACCGATGGTCGCCCCTGCGCCGAGGTACGACAGACACCGCAGGGGCGCGCAGTGCGCGCCCGCCGTTGTCGAACGTGTTTCGTTATTTGCGGCGGCATGTGGGCATGCCGCCCTACGCGGCTCCCATTTTCAGGTAATTTCCCGTCCGCGTCATTGCGAGGCTCCGCAGGAGCCGTGGCAATCTGTCCCTCGCAGGTATGGCACGCGTACCGTTGAAGCGGGTGACCGATGGTCGCCCCTGCACCGAGGTACGACAGACACCGTAGGGGCGCGCCTTGCGCGCCCGCCGTTGTCGAACGCGTTTCGTTATTCGCGGCGGCATGTGGGCATGCCGCCCTACGCGGCTCCGCTCATCGGGAAAGTGTCCCACGTCGACAGGCACAGATTGCCCGAACAAGTCGGGCAATGACACGAACGGGACAGGCTCGCAAAATCGACCCCGCAATGACACGGACGTTAGTGCGGCGCAAAGCGGGGCGGCTCTTTGAGCCGCCCCGCAGGATGCATGCATGAATGCTGATTGCTTTGAAAGTGAAGCGATTATGCCAGATCGCGGTACAGGAAGGTCACGATCTGACCTCTGGTGCAGGTGTCAAGCGGAGAGAAGGTCTTCTCGGAGGTGCCCTTCGTGATCTCCTTCTCGACTGCCCACAGAACTGCGTCATAGTAGAAGTCGCTGTCCTTCACGTCGCCGAACGGGTTCTCGGTCTTCTCGGGAGCGGGCTTGCCCTCTGCTCTCCACAGGAAGGTTACGACCTGTCCT
>JAFQZN010000066.1 GCA_017405865.1 Oscillospiraceae bacterium
GACACGCTGACAGGCTGTCAAAAAGTTCGGAAGACAAGCAACTCACGACCGTCGGCGTACATAGGTACGGTAGGTCGTGAGTTGCGCAGTAAGTCAAAATCCTTGCGAAGCAAGCTTTTTGCAGCCTAAATTGTTAGAAAACCCTGAAAAAACAGAAAAACGTTTAAACAGGGAATAATCCAAAAATTGTTTTAATAATTTTGACGGTTACGGACTTTTTTGACAGTCTGAACCTCGTCGAACGACGAGGTTTTTTTCTTATGAAGCGTAGATCTTCCCGACCAGCCAGACGAGCAGGCGAGTCGGCAAAAGACGCGTCAGGAACACGAATACTTTGTATTTTCCGCCGAGCGTACACAGGAGCGGTACGCGCTTCTGCAGGGCCTTCTCCGCAACGTAAACGCCCGCCTTTTCTGCGGGGATCCCCGACTGCTCGTCGCGCTCCATGACGGCAACGCTGCGCGCAATCCGCCCGCCGTAGGCTTCGTCTCCGGCGGGATCCTTTTTTCGCGCCGCAGTAAAGCCTGTGGCGATGTCCCCGGGCATGATGCAGCAGACCTCGATCCCGTAGGGACGAACCTCACTCTGCAGTGCCAGAGAATACGCACGGATCGCTGCCTTCGAGGCGGAATAATAGGCCTGGAAGGGAATGGCGATCGGTGCAGCGACGGAGCTGATGTTGACGATGCGGCCGTGCCCCTGCCGGTGCAGGATCGGAAGGACGGCGCGATTGACGCGCACCATGCCGAAAAAGTTGACGTCGAACTGCCGCTTGGCGTCCTCGGTGTCCGTGTATTCGACCGCGCCGGAGATCCCGAAGCCCGCGTTATTGATCACAACGTCGATGCGCCCCTCGCGCGCCAGCACATCCTGCACGGCGCGTTCGATCTGCGTATCGTCGGTCACGTCGGCCTGCAGATGGATCATACCCTCCGCGCCTTCGGCTCTGCGGCTGCACTCGTACACGCGACAGCCCACTGCCGCAAGCTGCTTTGCCGCATGCAGACCGATCCCGCTCGTTCCGCCGGTGATCAGTATGACTTTTTCCATGCGCTTATTCTCCGATCCGGTGTTCGCGCAGCACGTCGGCGATCGTGCCGACCGCTTCTTCGATCAGCGCCTCGGTGTGCGTCGCCATCAGGCTCGTGCGCAGCAGGCACTCACCCGGCGCCACGGCGGGCGGCAGGGTGGGGTTGACGTAGACGCCGCGCTCGTAAAGCTCCTTGGCGATCGTCAGCGTCGGGATCGGCTCATAGGTGTAGATCGGAATGATGGGGATCCGCTCGCCGTTGGATTCGCGCATGCGAATATTGGCCTCGTGCAGCTTCCGACGCATGAACAGCGCCCGTTCCTGCAGCGTTTCCGGCAGCTCGGGACTGCGTTCCAGAATCTTCAGCGCCGCCAGCGCGCAGGCACAGCCGGCCGGGGGGATCGAGGCGGAGAAAATGAAGGGACGCGAGGCGTGCTTGACGTAGTCGATAACCCTGCGGGACGCCGCCATATAGCCGCCGAGCGAGGCGAGTGATTTGGAGAACGTTCCCATGTAGACGTCCACTTCGTCCTCAAGGCCGTAGTAGCTGGCCGTGCCGCGTCCGCCCTCGCCGATCACGCCCAGACCATGGGCGTCGTCGACCATGACGCGCGCGCCGTACTGCTTTGCCAGACGGCAGATTTCCGGCAGGTTTGCGATGTCGCCGCCCATGGAGAAAACACCGTCCGTGACGATCAGACAGCCTGCGCTTTCCGGGATGGATGCGAGTTTTTTCTCCAGATCCTCCATGTCGTTATGGCGGAAGCGGAGCATCTTCCCGAACGAGAGCCGGCAGGCGTCGTAGAGGCTTGCGTGGTTTTCCCGATCCATGACGACGTAATCGCCGAGACCGACGATGGCGCTGACGATGCCGAGATTGGACTGAAAGCCCGTGGAGAAGGTCGTCACGGCCTCCTTGCGCAGAAAGGCTGCCAGCTCCGCCTCAAGCTGCAGATGCAGCTCGAGCGTTCCGTTCAGAAAACGGGAGCCGGAGCAGCCGGAGCCGTATTTTTCCAAGGCGTGAACGCCCGCCTCGATTACCTCGGGGTGGGTCGTCAGCCCGAGGTAGTTGTTCGAGCCGAGCATGATGCGGCGCTTGCCCTCCATGATGACCTCGGTATCCTGCCGGGATTCCAGCGCGTGGAAGTAGGGGTAGATCTCCCGCTCCCGTGCCTCGTCCGCGATCGACGGCTTATAGCATTTGGCGAAAATATCCATTATTATCTCCCTGTTTTTGTTTACAACAGCATGTCTGCATAATAGCATATCAGACAAAAAATTACAAGTTTTTTCTTTTCGGCGAATACGACGGAAAAAGCTTTGCCGCCGACGGTGATCTATGATATAATCATTCCATTATATGAATGGAATGGAGGCGCACGATGATCGAACTGGGCTTTCTTCCGGCGGAAGCCGCATTCGCCGCGATATGGCTGCTGATCCGGCTCGCGGTGTGGCTGAAGCAGAAACGGATCGACTGGAAGCGCGAGGCGGTCTTGCTCCTGATGTATGTCAACCTTGCCGTCATCCTTCGCTTCACGTTTTTCCCTATGGCGCGCGTGGACGGGAAGGTGCAGCCGCTGCTCTTTGACGCGAGCAGAGTCTATCCCTTCCGGATCAATCCAATCCCGTACGTTCGCCTGTCCGATTACGGCTTCCGGCGCGATCTGCTTCTCAACGTCGTAGGGAACGTCTGCATGTTCATTCCGAGCGGCGTCATTCTGCCGATCGTTTATCGGAGACTCGACCGTTTTTGGAAAGTCGTCGGTACGGGCGCGCTGATCTCCCTGTGCATCGAGATCCTTCAGCTCCCGTTTTTTGAGCGCGCCTCCGATATAGACGATCTGATCATGAATACGGCGGGTGTCGCAGTCGGTTACGGCGTCTACACGCTGCTCCGAAAGCTGCGGACACGGAAGAAATGAAAAATGATTGCAAATTCTGGAAAAATGTGGCATATTAGAAAGAGACAAAAACAGAATTGAGGTAGGAGCTTATGGAAAAATCAAAAGTTTATTTCACGACTATGCGCGTTGCAGGAGGCGAGAGCCTGACCGAAAAGCTGGTGCGCCTGTGCAGAACCGCCGGGATCGGCGGGATCGACTTCAAGGACAAATTCACCGCGATCAAGATGCACTTCGGCGAGGACGGGAATCTGGCGTTCCTGCGCGCCGACTACGCCCGCGCGGTCGCGGAGCTTGTGAAGGAGCTGGGCGGCAGACCCTTCGTGACAGACGCCAACACGCTTTATGTGGGCAGCCGCAAAAACGCGCTGGATCATCTGGACGTGGCGTTCAAGCACGGCTTCAACCCGCTTTCCGTGGGCTGCCATACCATCATTGCAGACGGTCTGAAGGGCACGGACGAGGTAGAGGTCCCCATCGACGGCGAATACGTGAAATCCGCCAAGATCGGCAGGGCGATCATGGACGCGGATATTGTGATCTCTCTGACCCATTTCAAGGGGCATGAGGGCACGGGCTTCGGCGGCGCGCTGAAGAATCTCGGCATGGGCAGCGGCAGCTTCCGCGGCAAGAAGGAAATGCACACGAGTGAAAAGCCGAAGGTGCAGCCGGACGTGTGCGTCGGCTGCGGCATGTGCGCCGACAACTGCGCGCATAGCGGCGTTTCCGTAGAGGACGGCTGCGCCGTCGTCGATCACGCGCGGTGCGTGGGCTGCGGGCGGTGCGTCGGCGTCTGCCCGACGGGCGCCATGATCCCCGCTGCGCACGATGCGCTCGAGCAGCTTTCCCGCAAGGTCGCGGAGTATGCCTACGCTGTCTGCAAGGATCGCCCGTGCTTCCATATCACACTTCTGATCGACGTGTCGCCCTTCTGCGACTGTTTCGGCTGCAATGACGCGCCCGTCATCCCCGACGTGGGCATGTTCGCCTCCTTCGATCCGGTCGCGCTCGACATGGCGTGTGCGGACGCTGCCAACCGGCAGCACGCGATCGCAGACTCTCTGCTCGGAGAACTGCATCCCGCCGAGGGCGCGGATCATTTCCATACAATGCACCCGGATACCAACTGGGAAGCGGGCATCGAGCAGGCGGAAAAGCTCGGCCTCGGCACTGCGGACTACGAGCTCATCACGATGATCTGACGCCTGCAAATCACCTGCAAACAGACCGGGAAAGGAGGAAAACCGATGAAACGACGCATTCTGTCTCTGCTCCTTGCGCTTGCGCTGATGCTCGCGCTCCTGCCTGCTGCCGTCCTGACGACGGGCGCGGCGGATCCGGCCGAAGACTGGGCGAATGAGATCGCGGTTTTTGACCAGATCGAGGCGGAGTTGGTCGCCGCGATGCGCGAACGGAAAAGCAGTATTGATCTGTCGAGCTACCACATACATCATGACGAGATTCAGCTTGAGCGGCTCAACGACTATTCCCCCTATATCAGCGGCGGGATCAGCGTCGACTGCCTGTGGAACAGCATCGGCGTCGATAAAGGATACTATTCGAAGATCATGATCAACTATCCGCAAACGATGAGCGCTAGCGAGATCAACGCATATTTCGACAAGGTGGAGGCGAAGATCGCCGAGGTGGACGCGATGCTCGCCGCAGTGCCGGACGACGTGGACAAGGTGCTCACGCTGCACGATTTCTTTATCTACAACAGCGAGTATGACTTTACGGAGAATCTGTCGCCTATTGCCGATTCCTTTAACACGGCGGGCGTTTTGCTCAACGGACGCGCGGTCTGCCAGGGCTATACCTATGCTTTCATGTATTTCATGAACCGCGCGGGGATCGAGTGCCATTGCGTTGTCAGCCCGCCGATGAATCACTCCTGGAACGTCGTCCGAATTGATTCTGCGTACTACCATGTCGATCTGACCTGGGACGATCCCACGCCGGACGCGCCCGGTATGGTCGGTCACAAATTCGTACTGCTCAGCGACGCCGCCGTTTCGGCAAAGCGCTCCATCGGCGGCGATAAGCCGCACTACGGCTGGGATCCGCTTCCCCTCGCCTGCAGCAGTACGCAGTACGATTATGCCTATTGGTACGGCGCAGACAGCCGGATCGTAATGATCGGCAGGGACAGATACTATATCAAGGACGATTCGATCGTCAAAAACGAGATGACGAAGGGCAGAGAGATCCCGCTGATCTCGCTCGGCGATTGGCCGGTCTGGGGCATCGAAAACGCGTTCTGGATCGGCTCGTTCAGCGGGCTTTTCCTCTACGACGGCAAACTCTATTACAACACCGCGACCGAGCTGCGCCGCCTCGACATTGAAACGCTGGAGGACGAGACGGCCTACGTTCCGGACACGAGCGAAGGCTATATTTACGGCAGCGCCGTAATCGACGGCAAGATGATCTATGAGATCAAGCAGAGCCCGAACGAAAGAGGCGTGCGCCATTCCGTTCCGCTTGAAAAGCTGACGGGCGAGCACGTCCACAGCTATACGGCGGTAGTGACGGCGCCGACCTGTACGGACCAGGGCTATACGACGCACGTCTGCGAATGCGGCGATCGCTATGTGGACAGTTACGTGAACGCGCTCGGACACGCATGGGACGCGGGCAGCGTCACGAAAGAGCCGACGGAAGCGGAAAAGGGCGAGAAGACCTTTACCTGCACGCGCTGCGGCGCGGTGCGGACGGAGGAGCTCCCGCAGCTTCCGCATACGCACCGTTATACGGATACCGTGACGGCGCCGACCTGTACGGAGCAGGGCTATACGACGCACGCCTGCGAATGCGGCGACCGCTACGTGGATAGCTACGTGAACGCGCTGGGGCATAACTATGTGAACAGCGTCTGCACGCGCTGCGGCGCGAAGCAGGCGGCTCCCGTGAGCTTCAGCGACGTGAAAACGGGCGACTGGTTCTATGAAGCGGTTCATTACGCCGTTGCGAACGGCTTGATGAACGGCGTCGGCAGCGGCAGGTTTGCGCCCAACGACCCGATGACGAGAGCCATGCTTGTGACCGTCCTGTGGCGGTACGAGGGCAAGCCGCAGGAGGGCAAAAACAACTTTGCGGATGTGCCGAGCGGTCAATGGTACACGCAGGCAGTCGCATGGGCGGCGTACAACGGCATCGTCGGCGGCGTCGGCAACGGCAGATTCGACCCGAACGGCAACATCACCCGCGAGCAGATGGCGGCGATCCTGTTCCGCTATGCGGACAAGAAGGGCTTCGATACGAGCAGGCGCGGCAATCTCAACGCCTTCTCTGACCAGAACAAGGTCAGCGCCTACGCGGTCGACGCGATCGGGTGGGCGGTCGGCGAGGGGATCATCGGCGGCTCGGACGGCAAGCTGCTCCCGGGCGGCAACGCGACAAGAGCGCAGGTCTCGACCATCCTCATGCGGTTTATCGAGAATTTTGTTAAGACGCAGTCAAAATAACAGAAAAGAACGAACGCCGCGCTGTGAGTTTTCACAGCGCGGCGTTCAGACTGTCAAAAAACGTAGGGAGTAGTTATTTCGGAGGGAAAGAAAGTGTGAAAGAAAACCGTCAGGGTTGTCTTTCACGTTCAATAAAGCAGGATTTTCAAACTGATTTTAAGTTTGAAAATCCGCATGAGCGCGTC
>JAFQZN010000030.1 GCA_017405865.1 Oscillospiraceae bacterium
GCAGCTGCGGGACGGTTCCGACGCGCTTCGTACCGGTATGGAGCAGTTCAATGCGGACGGTATTCAGAAGCTGTCCCAGCTCGTCACAGTAGACGGCGCAGGCTTTGCGGAACGTCTGAAGGCAATTGCCTCGATTGGAAAAGAATATCATTCCGTTTACACCGGGCTTTCTGATGAAGCGGAGGGCGAGCTGCGCTTCATCTACCGTACCGCTGCGATCGGAGAGTGACAGCATGGGTGCGGCGTTAAGCAAGTAGCTTGACTGATGATAACCAGGTCATCAAAATCTGCATAGAAAACCAAGAGGTCTGCAAGCTTGTGGCTGCAGGCCTCTTGGTTTTCGGGAAGTACGAGATCATGATCGTTTCTATTCAGTCGTTTCGGCTTCGGCCGCAAGGCAGAAGCTGCAGTTCACTGTCAGCTGACCATCCTTTCGGATGGAATACCGGTTTTCGCCGCAGGCGTAGATTGGGAGCCGGTCGCCTTCGAAGGTCTGGTTGACATACTGCACCTCGACCGCCTTCATCGGCGTTTGTGCAAGCTGCTCTACAAAATACCGGTTAACCAGATACCTGAAAGATAGGAACAATTCAACCGTTGCGGCAATTCTTTTCGGGAATGCTTTGCAATTCGGCCGGGAAACGAGCTCTCTCAGAAGACTGTCACGAGTGTAGATTCTTTTCCACCTCGCCAGCCAGATTTGCCAGATGCTGGGCCAGGGGTCTGGTTTCCAGGCGGGCTTTTTCCGCCCGGATCTCCGCCATCAGGGCTTTTGCTTCCTCATCGGCATTCTCCTCGTGGTAAAGCGCTTGAATCAGTTTGTCCTGTCTTGCAATAATGCCGCTCTGAATCATTGCGGTGGGCTCCGCAGCAGTCAGCACCCGCCTGGCGCCGGTTTTGATGCGCTGCTCAGCCTCCCTGCGGATGCGCTCGGATTCCGCCTTCACCGCAGCCAGGCGCTGCTTGACACGATCCGTGCGATAGATCACCTCGGGATAGGCGTCGGCAAAGCGGCGGTAGAAATAGGAGCGGTTGGTGAGCAGACGGCGGACCTCCATGCTGATTTCCTCGGTATTGTCCGCCTGGCTGCTTTCTACACTCCGTTTCACCAGACGCAGCACGAGGTGGGTCATGACGTAGTCAACTGCAAAAACGGCCAGCAGCGCAGCCGCGAGGACTTCCTTCGTCGGTGCCGGAAGCAGCGCAAACAGCCGCTCAATTACCGGATTAAGCAGATGCAGGATCGCTATCCCGCCCATGCCGAAGAGAATCAGATTCCCGATCCAGACCCGCCCATGCAGGTTCATGGGTTTCTGGCTGTAATCCCACCAGCGGGCATGGAAGCGCTTCTCCATCAGGTAGCTCGTCAAATACTCCACCGTCCCACAGAGCAGGAAGGACATCAAAAAGCTGGTCCCGTAGGAATCGGAAGCACGGGGAAAGACGATGCCCGCCAGCGTGATCAACAGCGCACCGCTTCCGTAGATCGGGCAGATGGGCCCGGTAAAGAAGCCGCGGTTGATGAACCTGTGGAACTGAATGTATTTCAGTGTCACCTCAATCAGCCAGCCCGCCAGGGAATACAGAAAAAACAGCAGCACAAGCTGACTCAGGGTTGCTAAAGCATTCTGTTGGATGACCACATTTTTCTCCTCACTCACTCGGTTTCAATCGGTAACGCCCGGGTATGTTTTCTGAAATCAACGCCAGGTCTTCTCATTTCTTGTCTCCGTCAAATGTCAAGTCCATTCTAACATAGATACGTCTGCGTTACAAGAAAAATGAAATACAATTTCAGATGATGTGCCATTGGATATAGTGATGGAACGATACATCTTTATAGTATATATGAGCTTGAACACGTGGGTGTGTTAGAGCCAATGGAAGTTGATGTGTCATCCACGGATTTTTCTATGGCACACTTATCTCCAGAAGCGGCAAATATTCTTAAACAAAATTGTGCCATTATTCCGCCCGAAAATACCCTCCAATAGTGTAAATACTTTGATAGCAGACACTATTTTCCAATCCAACAGAGGCACAAGATACAGTTATTTCCAGCTAAAGCGTGGTATCTTTTTTGATCTACCCTTCCAAAAATCCGTCGCGCCCTATCGGGCGCGGCGGATTTTTACGTAAGCGCCGGGACTTGAAGAGTTAAAAGCACCACAGGCGGGGAGGCAAGTGCATTTATGCGGCGCTGTCATGTACACAAAATTAATTGATTCTTGAAAATGAGTATGATAGAATATTATTTGTAAAAATTCGGGCATCCCGGAGGTATCGTCATGAGCAAGAAATTCCTTCGCGGCGCGCTGGCGCTGCTCCTCTCCCTCGGCATTCTCGTTTCCCTCCTTGCGGGGCTGTCTCTGTCCGCAGGGGCGGCGAATAACTACGCCTATAACTCGGGCGTACGCGGTACGGTCTGCATCTCGCTGTCTTCCGCCGCGCTCAGCTACTGGACGGGAGACTATTCGTTTGCGACCCTGAACGCACAGAGCGGCGACACCCTGCGCAGTACCCTGCGCACGAAGATCACCTCCAACCGCAGCACCGTCGGCTATGACGGCTTGAAAACCTACTTACCGTACACCGACGCCTATCAGGGCAGCAGCTCTCAGATCACGCTGTTCTACGCCAACCGCCCCGCCAGCAGTTCATGGGACGGATCGACGTGGAACCGCGAGCATATGTGGCCGGACTCTCTCGGCGGCAACGCGGTGGAGGGCGACCTGCACTCCATGCGCCCGACCGATCAGAAGGCGAACTCCACCCGCGGCAACTCCAAGTACGCCAACGTCCGCGAGTTGTATCCGGAGGCTTATAAGACTGCGGTGACCAACTCTGTGAACGGCGCTGTCACGGCGGGCTATTACTACAGCAACACCTACTTTGAACCGCTGGACGCTTCCAAGGGCGATGCGGCGCGCGTCCTGCTGTACGACTACGTCGTGGCGACCTCGATGGAGTCTCCCACCGTCGCGATCAAGGACATCGACACCCTGCTCCAATGGCACACGGCGGATCCTGTCGACACCTATGAGATGCAGAGAAACGACATCGTCCAGTCTATCGAGGGCTGCCGCAATCCGTTCGTTGACTATCCCGAGCTGGCGTGGCGTATTTTTTCCTCCTATACGATGCCATCCGGCATGGTGACGCCCTCGAGCGGCTCTGCGTATACCGTCTCCGCCAGCACCAACAACTCCAGCTACGGCACGGTCTCCGCTTCTGGCTACGTCATCACCGCGACGCCCGCGACCGGCTACTATGCTTCCGGCTATACGATTCTCTCCGGCACGGCGAGCGTCACGCAGAACGGCAACACCTTCACGGTCACGCCGTCGAGCAACTGCAGCATCCGCATTAACTTTGCTAAGAAAACCTCTGTCACCGTGACCCTGTCCGCAGACGGCACAACCTCCACGGTGAGCGGCTACGCCGGCGAGGCGATCAATCTTTCCACCCCTACCGCGCCGAGCGGCTATACCTTCGTCGGCTGGGTCACCGCGACCGTCGCCGAGACCTCCACCAGACCCGCGACGATCTACACGACGACCTATACGCCCAGCGCCTCCTGCACGCTCTACGCCCTCTACAGCCATACGACCGGCTCGGGCAGCGGCAACGGCGACTATGTGAAGGTCACTTCTGCGCCTTCCTCTTGGACCGGCGATTATCTCATTGTCTATGAATCCGGTAACTTGATTTTCAACGGCAGCCTGACCACGCTGGACGCCAATAACAACAATCAGTCCGTCACCATCAGCAGTAATACGATCCCTGCTGCGCAGGGCGATGCGTACAAGGTCACGATTGCAGGCGCAAGCGGCAGCTACACCATTCAGACCGCTTCGGGCTACTACATCGGCAACACCAGTGACAGCAACACGCTGTCCTCCAGCACCACCACCGCGTACACCAACAGCATTACCTACAACAGCGGTGACGTGGATATCGTCAGCTCCGGCGGCTCGTATCTGCGTTTCAACTCCGCCAGCAACACGATGCGTTTCCGCTATTACAAGAGCAGCAGCTACACCGGACAGAAAGCCATCCAGCTCTACAAGAAGGACGGCTCCGCGGGAACGACCACCTACATGACCTCGACCGGCGCTGCCTGTCAGCATACCAACACTATGAGCGTGGCGGCGGTCGCCGCGACCTGCACGCAGGGCGGCTACACGGCCGGCGTCTACTGCAATGACTGTGGAACGTACATCTCCGGTCATACCGCCACCGCCGCCCTCGGACACAATTACACGACTTACGTTTCCGCCAATTTCTCCGGGCACACCTACAGGTGCTCCCGCTGCAGCGAAACCTCCACGGAAGCGCACACCTTCACCTCCTCGACCTCCGGCACGACGACTACTTACACCTGCTCCGTCTGCGCTTACAGCTATCAGACAGAGGCGAGCACCTACACCGTGACCTACAACGACCGCGGCAGCACTACGACCGCGAGTGTCGTACAGGGCGGCAGCGTGACGCTGCCCACGACCGCGTCCACGGTGAGCGGCTATACCTTTGCAGGCTGGGTCACGGCGGCGATTCCGACCGAGACCAGCGCGGCGCCCACCGTGCAGACCGGTTCTTACACGCCGACCGGCAATGTCACCCTCTACGCGCTTTACACGCGCACCGAGGCGGGGCAGGGCAGTGCGTATTCGCTGGTAACAGACGCTGCGCAGCTGACCTCCGGCGCTGACGTCGTCATTGCTGCGGCAGACTATGATTACGCGATCAGCACCACGCAGAATACTGCCAACCGCGGTTCGGCGGCCATCACCAAGAGCGGCAATACCATCACGCTCGGCAGCAACGTCTGCGAATTTACCCTCGGCGCGGGCACGACCTCCGGCACATGGAGCTTCTATGACGCCGGCAACAGCGGCTACCTCTACGCGGCATCCTCCAGCGCGAACCAGCTCAAAACGCAGTCTACGCTCGACGCGAACGGCTCCTGGGAGATTGAAGTGACGAGCGCGGGCGTTGCCACCGTGACGGCGCAGGGCAGCTACACCAGAAACTGGATGAAGTACAATCAAAGCACCAATCCCACGATATTCAGCTGCTATCAAAGCACAAACACCACCCAGAAGCCGCTTGCGCTGTACGTTAAGGGCGCGGGCTCTGCCGCCTACTACACTACTGCGCCGACCTCGACCTGCGCGCACACCTACGGCGCATGGAGCTCCAATAACAACGGCACGCACAGCAAAACCTGCTCCAAGTGCGGCGACGTCGTGACGACGGACTGCACCTACACCTCCTCTATCTCCGGCGCAACGACGACCTTCACCTGCACGGTCTGCTCCTACAGCTATCAGACGACGGCGAATTCCTATACCGTCACCTTCAACGACCGCGGCAGCACGACCACGGCAAGCTGCGTTGAGGGCGGCACCGTGACGCTGCCTGCGACTGCTTCCACCGTCGAGGGCTACACCTTCTCCGGCTGGGTTGCGGCGGCGATCGCAACCGAGACCACCGCGGCTCCGACGGTATTGACCGGCTCCTATCAGCCGACCGGAAGCGTCACGCTCTACGCGCTCTATACCCGCACCGCGGCGGGCCAGGGCGGCGCTTCCGCCTACACGAGAGTCACCTCGCTGAGCAGTATCACGAGCGGCGCGTCCTTCGTCATCACCAGCAAGTCGACCGGCAAGGCGTGGTCTCAAACGGTCAGCAACAACTATGTGACGCCGGGCGGCACCTACACGGGCGACGCGATCGCCAGCCCGGCGGAGACGGATATCTGGACGATCTCCGACGGCACTCTGACCTATAACGACGGCTTGATGAGCGTGGACGGCGCGGTGATCGGCTGCGACGGCGGCAATCTTTATTCCAGCGCCGCGAAGAAGATCTCCCTGAGCAGCAGCAATTCCACCGGCTGGACGATCGTCGCCTCCGACGACGGCTTCCTCATTCAGAGCGGCAGCAACATCCTCTGCTACAACTCCTCCGGCGGCTGGCGGCCGTATGCCGGCGGCTACGGTCAGGATCGGGTGGTCTACATCTACAAGCTCGGCTCCGGCACCCTGATCTACTACACCACCAACCCGACGAGCACAAGCTCCACTCTGCAGATCAATTCCGCCGCGCCAGTGCTGAACGGAAAGATCGACATGACCTACACCGTGACTGTCCCGTCCGGCTACAGCAATCCCTACATGGTCTTCACCTTCAACGGCGTGAATACGACGGTTTCGGACTACACGACCGAGAGCGGCAGCCTGAAGTTCAAGTTCACCGGCATCAACCCGCAGTGCATGGGCGACGACATCACCGCGACCCTGTACGCGACGAAGAACGGCGCGACCCAGACCGTCAGCGCGGCGAACTACTCCGTCAAGGCATACTGCGTCAACAAGCTCGCGGACAACACCATTTCGTCTTCGCTGCGCAAGCTGCTGTCCGATCTGCTGAAATACGGCGCTGCGGCGCAGACCTACATGAACTACAAGACGAACGCCCTCGTCACTACCGGCGTGACCGGCACGAGCTACAGCACGTTTACGAACCTCTCCGGCAACGCCGCGAGCTTCGACGGCGCGGCGGACGCGAACACCTGCTGGACCTCCGCCGGTCTGACCCTGACCGACAGCGTCGCGATGACCTTCCGCTTCTATGCAAATTCCGTCAGCGGCCTGACCGTCTACGTCACGCTGGGCGAAAGAACGCAAACCTTTACCTCGTTCACGTCCGTCGGCGGCGGGATCTATGAGATCAGCTTCGCCGGCATCAGCGCCGAGCAGTTCGGCGATACCGTCACTGCCGTCTTCGAGCGCGACAGCGAGCAGATCGGTAACGAGCTTTCCTACAGCGTCAACGCCTATGTACAGTCCAAGCAGGCTGACAGCAACGCGGCACTGCAGGCGCTGGTGAAAGCCCTGTACAACTACGGCGCATCGGCCGCTGCCTACGCGGGTTGAGCGGCAGACTTAAGGACCGGCAGGGAATACCCTGCCGGTCATTTCAGACTGTCAAAAAAGTCCGTAACCGTCAAAATCATTAAAACATTTTTTTGGATTATTTCCCTGTTCAAACGTTTTCTATTTTTACAGGTTTTTCTAACAATTTAGGATCCAAAAAGCTTGCTTCGCAAGGATTTTGA
>JAFQZN010000031.1 GCA_017405865.1 Oscillospiraceae bacterium
CTGTCAAAAAACGTAGGGAGTAGTTATTTCGGAGGGAAAGAAAGTGTGAAAGAAAACCGTCAGGGTTGTCTTTCACGTTCAATAAAGCAGGATTTTCAAACTGATTTTAAGTTTGAAAATCCGCATGAGCGCGTCAAAAAGCCTTTTTTGACACGCTCAAACGCAGGGGCAGAGAACTGCCCCTGCGTTTGTGTCACATTACTTCTTCTTTTCCTTGCTGCGCGCTTCGCTCTCCTCCTTCGGGAGGATCTTGGCGAGGATGACGCCGAGGACAGCCGCGATCGCGGTGCCGCTGACGGTAACGCTGCCGATGCTGATGCCGCTCGACAGACCCAGACCGATGACCAGCATGACGGCGGCGATGATCAGATTGTAGCTCTTGGTGAAGTCTACGTGGTTCTCCACGAGCATGCGCAGACCGACCGAGGCGATCATGCCGAACAGAACGACGGAGACGCCTCCCATGACGGGGGACGGAATGCTGCCGAGAAGACCCGAAACCTTGCCGAACAGGGAAAGGACGATGGCGAAGACGGCGGCGATGCGGAGGGTTGCGGGGTTATAGTTGCGGGTCGCAGCCAGAACGCCGGTGTTCTCGGAGTAGGTGGTGGCAGCGGGGCCGCCCATGCCGCCGGAGAAGACGGAGGCGAGGCCGCAGCCGAGGAGCGTGCGGTGCAGGCCGGGATCTTCGATGTAGTTGTGTCCGGTGACGGCGCCGTTGGCGGTGATGTCGCCGACGTGCTCGACAAAGGTGACGATGGAGATCGGAGCGATCATGGTGATCGCGAAGATCACCTTGCTCCAGTCCGTGCCCTGGAAGAACGGGGTGAACTTCGGCAGGGCGAACCAGCTTGCCTGCGCGAGCGGCTGGGTGTCGACCATGCCGAGCGCGAGCGCGGTCAGGTAGCCTGCGATGATGCCGAACAGGATCGGAATGAGCTTCCAGAAGCCGCGGAAGAAGAACATGACGATGATGATCACGGCGATCGTGACGACGGCGACGATCCAGTTTTTCCAAACAGGAATGCCCTCGGCGACCGTGGTGATATTGCTCATTGCCGTGGGAGCGAGCATCATGCCGATGATGATGATCATGCAGCCTGTGACGATCGGCGGGAAGAAGGAGGTAATGCGCTTGGTGCCGAGCAGCTTGACCAGAAGCGACAGAATCAGGTACAAGATGCCGGACGCCATGATGCCCCAGCCAACGTAGGGGGCAAAGTCCTTGCCGCCGCTGTTCGCGGCGACTGCGGTGATGGACGCGATGAATGAGAAGCTGGAGCCCATAAAGGCGGGCACGACGCCCTTGGTGATCAGGTGGAAGATCAGCGTGCCGACGCCCATGCAGAACAGGGTGACAGCCGGGTCCAGACCGGTCAGCGCGGGAACGAGGACGGTGGAGCCGAACATGGCAAAGACATGCTGAATGCCGAGCGTGACGGCTCTGCCGGGCTTGTCACCGCCCCAGAGCACAGTTTTCAGTTTCATAGGAGTCCTCCCTTTTCAAAAGATACTTCGATTATAGCATAATGGGAAAAACTGTGCAATCCTTTCCCGGAAAAACTTGCGAAAAAATAAACTTTTCGACAGATCACGACAGATGCAACGGAAGAAAACCGCGCCGCGTGACGGACGAATTTCTGGATTATCGTTGAAAATCAAACTTTTTGACGGTGAAAACGCGGAAAGCGTCGAATCGTGACAGGTGAAAAAGATGGAATAATGCCCAAAAGTGTGCTTCAATCATAGACGCCGCGCACCGCCGGCATCGTGCCGCTGCGAAGTGCAGTGACCGTGGCGATCCGTGCCTTTCAATCCGGGACACTTCATCGTAAAGACAAATGCACTTTCGTTCTGTCATTGCCCGGCTTGCCCGGGCAATCTGTGCCTTTCGACATGGAACACTTTACCGAAATACGATATACGTGCCATACCTGCTGCGGACAGATTCCCTGCCTGACTGTGTCAGGCGGGAATGACATAATTGAGCTTCATACGACACAGTTCCCAGCTCTGCTACGGAGGCGAGGCAAGAGGACATGAATCATTGTATATATGGGGAGGAACACAGAATGATCAAGGACTTTGCACTGCGCAGCGTCCGCTGCGAGAACGGCGAAGACGCCGCGCTGCTGTACAGCATCGTTGCGGAAGAAACGGACGGCACCACGAGCTACGGCGCGCAGATCGTGATGCGGCGGGGCGGCCGGACAGAACGCGCCACAGTGCGCGACGTCACCGCTTCCTACCGGAGGATCCGGGCGTTTCTGACGCAGCTGGCCGAGAATACCGTAACGCCCTGCACCCTGCTGGACGTCGTGGTGGACGCGATCAATAATTATTAAAAAAAGGATAGACAATTTGTGGCTTGTCTGATAATATATAGCTAGATATTGTGCAAAAAAGGAGAAATTGCTATGAAGTGCCCGTATTGCGGTTATCAGGAAAGCAAGGTCGTCGACTCACGCCATTCCGACGACGGCAGCAGCATTCGCCGCCGCAGAGAGTGCCTGTCCTGCCAGAAGCGCTTTACCACCTACGAGACGGTCGAAAGCCTGCCGATCGTTGTGGTGAAGAAGGACAACAGCCGCGAGCCGTTCGACCGCAACAAGATCCTGCGCGGCATGGTACGCGCCTGCGAGAAGCGCCCCGTCTCCATGAAGGATTTGGAAGCAGCTGTCTCGGAGATCGAGCAGATCGTCCAGAACTCCCTCGAGCGCGAGGTCAGCACCGGCAAGATCGGCGAGCTGGTCATGGAACGCCTCAAGCCCCTTGACGAGGTCGCCTATGTGCGCTTTGCCTCGGTCTACCGCCAGTTCAAGGACATCAACAGCTTCATGCACGAGCTGAATAAGATTTTGGAAGAGAAGTAAACCGGAATGAAAAAAGCAATCATCATCCTTTCCGTTGTACTTGCCCTTCTGCTGATCGTCGCGGCGATCCTGTTCTTTACGAGCCGGGAGCCGTCTGCACAGGTCGAGCCGACACAGGTTCCCGTGACCGAAAGCGTCCTGCCCACGGAAGCAACTCAGGCGGTCACAGGGCCTGCAACGACCGAGGCAACAGAAACCTTGCCGGAGATCGAGGTCGTGCCGGACGAGCAGGTGAGCGTCCTCAACGGCTTCCGCGTCGAGACCTGTCTCATCGACGGTGAGCGCATGATCGAGCTGCAGACCTTTGCCGACGCGATCGGCTGGGATTTGGAAAATAAGGAGCCGCAGAAGCTCTTCGGTGTGGATACCATTGAATGCGTAGGAGACGGATACGGCGCAGTCATCAACGGCGAGAACATCCGTTCTATGGCGTTTTCTGCAGACAGCAAGCCAAACGGTGCCAGGGTCTATCTGTCCTTTGACGAACTGATCGCCGCGCTGGGCTGCCCGGAATACGTCGACGAGGACACCGGAGTGCATTACTACACGCCGTCTGCGCGGCGTTTCGAGATCCCGCAGGGCGTCAACGTGCCGGTTTTGATGTACCACGCCGTCAGTGACGAGATCTGGAGCAGCATCGGCGAGCTGTTCGTCAGCCCGTCGGACATGGAAGCGCAGCTTTCCTACATCGTCGACAACGGCTATGACGCGATTTGGTTCGAGGACCTTTCGCACATCGAGGACTATGACAAGCCCGTGATCCTGACCTTCGACGACGGCTACGAGGACAATTATACCGAACTGTTCCCGCTGCTGAAAAAGTACGGGGTTAAGGCGACGATCTTCGTCATCGCCGGCGCGCCGAACAATCAGCAGCACATGGCGACCGAGCAGCAGATCCGCGAAATGTCCACCTCCGGGCTGGTGTCGATCCAGAGCCATACCTATTCTCACCCCGATCTGGACGGACTGGGCTATGACGATACCGAGTATGAGCTGGCGCAGTCCAAGAAGATCATCACGCGCATCGCGGGCAAGGAGCCGATCGTGCTGTGCTATCCGACCGGAAAGTACAACGACTATACGCTCCAGCTCGGACCGGAGTATTACATGTTCGGCATCAAGATGAACGGCGGACTGTACAACACCTCGGCAAATCCGTTCCTCGTCAACCGCTACTACGTTTCTCGCTATACCGATCTATATTCCTTCGCCGCCTTTTTGTCTGCGGCGGGAACGTGAGGCAACATGGACAATCAACTGTACATCTCGCTTGCGGGTCTGACCGCAGAGATCAACTACATTCGCAGAAGAATCCCGCACTTTTTTCGCGACTATTGGATCGAAAAGCCGGAAAACGGCGTTGACATCGTCGCCACCGCGACCCCGGAGGGCGTCGAGGCGGAGTTGGAAGAGGATCCGACCGTCGGCGCGCTGAACGCGGAGAAGTCCTGCATCTTCCGCTGCATTGCGGAGCGCAGCCCGTATTTCGGCAGCTTCCTCTTCCACTGCGCGGCGATCTCCTATGAGGGAGAGGGCTACCTCTTCGGCGCGCTCAGCGGCACGGGGAAGTCCACGCACATCAGCCTTTGGCGGCAGTATCTCGGCGAAAAGGTCGAGATCGTCAACGGCGACAAGCCGCTGCTGCGGATGAAGGACGGACAGCCGGAGATCTGCTCGACCCCGTGGGCGGGCAAGGAGGGCTGGCAGAAAAACTGCATCGTGCCTCTGCGCGGCATCTGCCTTTTGTGCCGCGGCGAGGAGAACAAGATCGAGCGCGTCGAGCCGAAGGACTGCATGCGGCTCATCATCCAGCAGGTCTATCTGCCGCGCGACAGGCAGGCGCTGATTTTGACGCTGGACCTGCTCGATCAGATTTTGCAGAAAACGCCGGTCTACCTGCTGCACTGCGACATTTCCGAGGAAGCAGTCAAGACCTCCTTTGAAGCGATGACCGGCAGACCGTATCCGAAGAGATGAATCGCGCCCTTCGGCACACAATATGAAAGACGGATGTGTTGATCGGCACATCCGTCTTTGTATGAGATATGAAAACGCTCCATACGCACAGATTTCCACGACTAACGAAGTCGGTCGTGGAAATCTGTGCGTCTTGTCATCGAACACCTCTCCGTAACAACATCAACCTCTCAAGGTCTGTCATTGCCCGACTTGCTCGGGCAATCCGTGCGTATCGTTGATGCACACTTTGCCGTGATATGGAACAAGCTCTATCCCTGCAACGGACGGATTGCCACGCCTGCTCCGCAGGCTCGCAATGACACGACCGAAGAACTGCGGCTTCGCGAGGGACGGGCTATTTCGTAAAATCGTACGGCGTGGTCTGGTAGACGAAGTAGTTCAGCCAGTTGGAGAAGAGCAGGTGGGCGTGACCGCGCCAGCTCACGATCGGCGGCTGCGTGTCGTCGTCGTTCGGGAAGTAATTCTTCGGCACGGCGATCGGCAGCCCCAGCGCCTTGTCGCGTTCGTATTCGCGCTTGAGGGTGTCGGGGTCATATTCCGAATGCCCGGTGAGGAAGACCTGATGGCCGCCGGCGGTAAAGACGGCGTAAACGCCCGCCTCCTCGCTGCCAGCGGCGATCTTCAGCGCGGGGATCGCCTCGATGTCCTCGCGGCGCACCGTGGTATGGCGCGAGTGCGGCACCATGAAGACCTCGTCAAAGCCGCGCAGGAGGATCGGATTTTTGTATTCGACCCGATGCGGGAATACGCCGAACAGCTTTTCGGGCAGGGGATATTTCTGAATGCCGTAATGGTAGTACAGCCCGGCCTGCGCGCCCCAGCAGATGTGCAGGGTGCTGTGAACGTGGGTTTTGCTCCACTCCATGATCCTGCAAAGCTCGTCCCAGTATTCGACCTGCTCGAAGGGCAGATGCTCCACCGGCGCGCCGGTGATGATCATGCCGTCGTACTTTTTCGAGCGCACCTCGTCGAAGGTCTTGTAGAAGGTGAACAGATGCTCGGCAGAGACGTTTTTCGCCACATGGGAGCTGGTGTGGATAAATTCCAGATGCACCTGCAGGGGGCTGTTTCCGAGCAGGCGGGCAAACTGCGTCTCGGTTTCGATCTTCGTCGGCATCAGATTGAGTATGAGGATCTCCAGCGGACGGATGTCCTGCGTCATTGCGCGCGTCTCCGTCATGACGAAGATGTTTTCTGACTGCAGGGTGGCGGTCGCCGGAAGGTCGTTCGGGATCTTGATGGGCATTCGGTATGCTCCTTTTAGAAAAATCAGATTGCGGCCAGCGCCTGATCGAGGTCGGCGATCAGATCGTCCGCGTTTTCCAGACCGCAGCTCAAGCGCACGAGATCGGGGCTGACGCCTGCGGCGGCGAGCTGCTCGTCGTTCATCTGGCGGTGGGTCGTGCCTGCAGGATGCAGGCAGCAGGTGCGCGCGTCTGCGACGTGCGTTTCAATGGCGGCGAGCTTCAGTCTGCCCATGAAGGCTGCTGCCGCCGCTCTTCCGCCCTTCACGCCGAAGGAGATCACGCCGCACGAGCCGTTCGGCAGATACTTCTGCGCGCGCTCGTAATACTTGTCGCCGGGAAGACCGCAGTAGCTGATCCATGCGATCTTTTCGTGCTTTTGCAGATGCTCCGCGACTTTCTGCGCCGTTGCGCAGTGCTGGCGCATGCGAAGCGGCAGGCTTTCCAGCCCCAGATTGATATAGTAGGCGCTCTGGGGCGACTGCACGGAGCCGAAGTCGCGCATGAGCTGCGCGGTCGCCTTGGTGATAAACGCGCCCTCTTTGCCGAACCGCTCGGCATAGACGACGCCGTGATAGCTCTCGTCCGGGGTGCACAGACCGGGGAATTTCTCGGCATGCGCCATCCAGTCAAACTTGCCGCTGTCGACGATGCAGCCGCCGACCGTCGAAGCGTGACCGTCGATGTATTTTGTGGTCGAATGGGTCACAATGTCCGCGCCCCATGCAAACGGGCGGCAGTTGATCGGCGTGGCGAAGGTGTTGTCCACGATCAGCGGAACGCCGTGCGCGTGCGCGGCGCGGGCGAATTTCTCAATGTCCAGCACGGTCAGCGCGGGATTGGCGATCGTCTCGCCGAAGAGCGCCTTCGTGTTCGGGCGGAACGCGGCGTTCAGCTCCTCCTCGGAGCAGTCGGGATCGACGAAGGTGAAGTCGATCCCCATGCGCTTCATCGTGACGGCGAAGAGATTGAAGGTGCCGCCGTAGATGCTCGCGGAGCTGACGATATGATCGCCGCAGCCGGCGATATTGAAGACGGCGAAGAAGTTTGCCGCCTGACCGGAGCCGGTCAGCATGGCGGCGGAGCCGCCCTCCAGCGCAGCGATCTTTGCCGCGACCATGTCGCAGGTGGGATTGGCAAGGCGGGAGTAGAAATAGCCCGGCGCTTCCAGATCGAACAGCTTTGCCATGGCTTCGGCCGTTTCATAGCGGAAGGTCGTGCTCTGGATGATGGGGATCTGGCGCGGTTCGCCGTTTTTCGGACTGTAGCCTGCCTGAATGCAGAGCGTTTCGTTGTGCAGCTTGTCGTTCATAGTCATACCTCGTTCGGACGCGTCTGAAAAATGTTTCATTTATTATATTGAAAAGCGTCCTGCTTGTCAACCGAGACGGAAGATTTTTCCACGCCGCTTTTTTGCCCCAAAAGGGAAAGAAAGGTTGCTTTTTCTGTTGTTTTACTGTATAGTTGTATAAAAGGGAAGTTTTGGATTACGCCGAAGGAAGGGAAGGGTGCGCGATGCCGAAAAAACTCATCAAGGCAGTGTACGCGCTGAATTATATCTTCCAGGCGGCGTTCAGCATGCTCGTCCCGGCAGGGCTTCTGATTCTCGGCGGCTGGTATTTGAACAGCCGGTGCGGCTGGGGCAAGTGGGTGCTTGTCGTTGCCATCGTCCTCGGCGTGGCGTTCGGCTTCTACAGCATGATCTACTACATCGTCAAGACGAAAGACTACGTCGATCCGACGGAGCATAAAGGAGAGGACAATGGAACGTCGAAATAAGGCAGTCGAGGCGCTGCGGTCGATGCTGCCGATCCTCTTGATCGCCGTGGCGCTGACGGGCGTGATGATCGGCGTTTACGCGCTGCTCGGTAAGCTGACGGGAAAAGTCCTGCTCGGCGCCTTGCTCGGCACGGCGGCGGCGCTGCTCAATTTTGCGGTGATGACCTTCTCCGTCGTCAAGGCAGAGAGCGCGGAAAGTCCGGAGCGCGGCGCGCTGCAGGTGCGCCTGAATTACGTCATTCGCATGCTCGTGCTGGCGGCGGCGCTGATTGTCGCGCTGAAAACTGACCTGTTCGATCCGGTGGCAACGGTGCTTCCGCTCTGCTTCACCCGCATCGCGATATTTATCTCTGAAATCTTTCGGAAGAAGGAGGCGAACTGATCATGGACGGTATCGGCAACGGTCCGAGAATACTGCTGGAATTTAACCTGTTCGGACTGCACGTGAGCATCACCCAGACGGTGCTTTCCTCGTTTATCGTCATGGTGGTTTTGCTGATTTTGAGCTGGCGGCTCGGCAAGGGACTTGAGAAGCGTCCGACGCGCCGGCAGGTGCTCGTGGAAAAGGGCGTTTCGATCCTATACAATCTGGTCGAGGACACCATGGGCAAGCACAACAGCCACTTCACGCCCTTCATCGGCGCGCTGTTCTGCTCCTCCGTGCTGGGGACGCTGATCAGCCTGTTCGGCGGCGTCTTCCGCAGCGCGACGGCGGACCTCAGCACGACGATCACGTGGGCACTGATCGTGACGGTCATGGTCTGGTATCACAACATCAAGCGCAACGGCTTCTTCGGCTGGCTCAAGGGCTTTACGGAGCCGGTCGCCGTGATGACGCCGATGAATATCATGAGCGAGATCGCGCAGCCGATCTCCATGTCGTTCCGTCACTTCGGCAATATCGCCGGCGGCGGCGTGCTGACGACGATGATCTACGGGGCGCTGGCAGCGGGCAGCTCGCTGATCTTGAGCTGGATCCCCAATGAGATCATCCGCTCCATTCCGTTTTTGCAGGTCGGCATCCCCGCCTTCCTGTCCATCTATTTCGATCTCTTTACCGGCTTTATCCAGGCGCTGGTCTTCTGTATGCTGACCATGGTCTACGTGGGCGCTGCCTGCCCGCCGCCGGAAGAAACGGCAGCCTGAAACTGCAATTAAATTATAAAATATTTGGAGGTATTTATTATGGGAGAACTCGTTAGAGGTTTGATCGCAATCGGCGCAGGTATCTGCATGGGCTTCGGCGCCATCGGCCCGGCCATCGGCGAAGGCAACGCCGTCGGCAAGGCGCTCGAGGGCATGGCACGCCAGCCCGAGGTAACGAGCACACTGCGTACTAACATGATCCTCGGCTGCGCGATCACCGAATCCACCGGCATCTACTCTCTGGTCATCGCCCTGCTGCTTCTCTTCGTTTTCTGATTTGGAGCATACCGAAGTCTAACGAAAGGAGAGATGCGGCTTGGATTTTTTAACCGGATTTGAGAGCTTCGTGGGCGTCAACCCGTGGACGTGCCTGTTTACCTTGTGCAATCTTTTGATCCTGTACAAGTTTATGAAAAAGCTCCTGTTCAAGCCTGTCAAAAACATGATCGATTCGCGTCAGCAGGAGATCGACGATCTCTATGCCGACGCCAACGCTTCCAAGGAAGCCGCCGCCGAGCTGAAAAGTCAGTACGAGGCGCGCCTGACCGAGGCGAACGCCGAGAAGGAAGCGATCCTCAAGGACGCCTACCGCAAGGCACAGCTGCGCGACGAGGAAATGCTCCGCGAGGCGCAGGAAAAGGCGGCGCAGACGCTCCGCCGCGCCGACGAGCAGATCGCGCTGGAGAAGAAGCGCGCAATGAACGACATCAAGGACGAGGTGTCCGTGATGGCGGTGGACATTGCGTCCGCCGTGCTGGCGCGCGACGTCAAAAAGAGCGAGCATGCTGCGCTGATCGACTCCTTCATCGAGAATCTGGGGGAGAGCCATGATTGACGCGGCGGGCTACGGGAAAGCCCTGTTTGAGCTTGCCTCGGAAAGCGGCGCCGACACGCAGGTGCGGGAGGAATTGGAGCTCATCCGCGCGGCGTTTTTGCAGCAGCCGGACTATGTGACCCTGCTGGATACCCCGGCGCTTGCCACGGAGGAAAAGCTGCGCCTGCTGCGCGAGGCGTTCGGCTCGATGGAGCCTACGGTGCTGAACTTTATCAGCATCCTGTGCGAAAAGCGCTCATGCTATCAGTTTTCCGCCTGCGCGGACGTCTTTAACGCCTGCTACGACGAGGCGCACGACCTTCTGCGGGCTACCGCGATCACGGCGGTTCCCATGCAGGAGCGGCAGCAGGAGGCGCTGAAGCAAAAACTCTCTGGCATCACAGGCAAGACCGTGATCCTGACCAACCGCATCGACGAAACGCTGATCGGCGGCATGACGCTGCGGTACGGCGGGGTGCAGCTGGACGACAGCATCCGGTCAAGGTTGGACAAGCTGCGCCGCAGCCTGTCCGACACGATAGTATAATAAGGTTGGTGAAACCGTGAATCTGAAAATTGACGACATCAGCAAGATCATAAAGGATCAGATCAAGACCTACGCGTCCAAGACGCAGCAGGACGAGATCGGCTACGTCATCCAGGTCGGCGACGGCATCGCAAAGGTGCACGGTCTGGATAAGTGCAAGGCAAACGAGCTTTTGCGCTTTGAGAACGATTCGTTCGGCATGGCGCTGAACCTCGAGGAGAGCTTCGTCAGCGTCGTTATGCTCGGCACGGACGTCGGCATTTCCGAGGGCAGCCTCGTCAAGCGCACGGGACAGGTCGTTTCCGTCCCCGTCGGCGAGGCGCTGATCGGTCGCGTCGTGGACGCGCTGGGTCAGCCGATCGACGGCAAGGGTCCGATCAGCTCAACGGAAATGCGCCCGATCGAGCGCAACGCCCCCGGCATCATCGAAAGAAAATCCGTCTCCGTTCCGCTGCAGACCGGCATCAAGGCGATCGACTCCATGATCCCGATCGGTCGCGGTCAGCGTGAGCTGATCATCGGCGACCGCCAGACCGGCAAGACGGTCATTGCGACGGACACTATCATCAACCAGAAGGGCAAGGGCGTGACCTGCATCTACGTCGCGATCGGTCAGAAGCGCTCCACGGTCGCCCAGCTGGTCGATACGTTAGAGAAGAACGGCGCAATGGACTATACCATCGTCGTCTCCGCGACTGCCTCGGAGCTGGCTCCCCTGCAGTATATCGCGCCCTACTCCGGCTGCACGATGGGCGAATACTTCATGGATCAGGGCAAGGACGTCCTCATCATCTATGACGACCTGTCCAAGCACGCGGTCGCTTACCGCGCCCTGTCGCTTCTGATCCGCCGCCCGCCCGGACGCGAGGCGTACCCCGGCGACGTGTTCTATCTGCATTCGAGACTCCTGGAGCGCGCTGCGCGCGTTGCGCCGGAATACGGCGGCGGCTCTCTGACCGCCCTGCCGATCATCGAGACGCAGGCGGGCGACGTCTCCGCCTATATCCCCACGAACGTCATTTCCATTACCGACGGTCAGATCTATCTGGAATCCGAGCTCTTCCACGCCGGCGTCCGTCCCGCCATCAACCCGGGCATTTCCGTGTCCCGTGTCGGCGGCAGCGCGCAGATCAAGGCAATGAAGAAGGTCGCGGGCTCTCTGAAGCTGATGTACTCCCAGTACCGCGAGCTGCAGTCGTTTGCGCAGTTCGGCTCCGATCTGGACGCCGATACCAAGGCGCGGCTGGCGCAGGGCGCACGCATCGTGGAGATTTTGAAGCAGAACCGCAACAGTCCCATCGACGTGGAGCTGCAGGTCTGCATCATCTATGCCGTCACGCAGGATCTGCTGGCGGAAGTC
The DNA here is from genome assembly GCA_017405865.1 of Oscillospiraceae bacterium. Taxonomy (GTDB): domain Bacteria; phylum Bacillota; class Clostridia; order Oscillospirales; family Oscillospiraceae; genus JAZOXB01. The sequence goes on from JAFQZN010000031.1 coordinate 11,747, forward strand.
CCCGTGGAGAAGATCCACGACTTCGAGACGGCGCTGTTCGAGTATCTGACGGTGCAGCGCCCTGGCATTTTGGAGAGCATCCGCGACGAGGGCGTGCTCACCAAGCCCAATGAGGAAGAGCTGCGCAGCGCCATTGCGGCGGTCAAAGAGCAGTTTGTCACAAAGGAGTAAGCCATGTCGGGAGCGTCGATGAAGCAAATCAAGACGCGCATCAGAAGCGTCGAAAGCACCCGGCAGATCACCAAAGCGATGGAGCTGGTGGCGACGAGCAAGCTGCGCAAGGCAAAGCAGCGCGCCGAGAACACCCGCCCGTACCATGAGGTGCTGGCGCAGGCGATCTCCTCTTTGCAGGCAGGCGCGGCGGATGCGCCGACGGTCTATGCCGCCCAGCGTGAGGTCAAGCGCACCTGCTATGTCGTCATTGCGGGCGACCGCGGTCTGGCGGGCGGCTATAACGCCAACCTCTTCCGCATGGTCAAGGGCATGACCGAGGGGCAGGACTACTGCGTTCTGCCCGTGGGCAAAAAGTCCATGGAGCATTTTCAGCGTCTCGGCGCGGAGCTGGTCAGCACCTACTTCGGCGTGACCGGCACCGTCGGCGTCAGCGACTGCGCGCAGATGGCAAAACTGCTGTGCGACGGCTTCGCGGAAGGAAAGTATGACCGCGTGATCGTCGCCTATACGCGCTTCCAGTCGATGCTGTCGCAGGTTCCCACGACCGAGGAGCTTCTGCCGCTGCACCTGACAGAGGCGAAAACCAACGCAGGCGCGCTGGTGGAGGGTTCTGCGGAAGCGCTGATCGCAAAGATCGTTCCGCAGTACGTCTCCGGCATCCTCTTTGCCGCCCTCTGTGAGGCGGCTGCCTCCGAGCACGGCGCGCGCCGCACCGCGATGAACTCCGCAAACAAGAACGCTTCCGAGATCATCGACACGCTGGTGCTGCACTACAACCGCGCGCGGCAGGCGGTCATTACGCAGGAAATCACCGAAATTGTCTCCGGCGCGGAAGCGCTGTAGAAAGGAGCAAATCCTATGCATGAGAAAAACGTCGGCCGCATCGTGCAGATCATCGGACCGGTGCTGGACATCCGGTTTGAAAACGGCCACCTGCCCAATCTGCTCAACGCGATCGAAATTGAACTGGAAAAAGGCAAGCTCGTCTGCGAGGTCGCCCAGCAGCTGGGCGACGACGTGGTGCGCTGCATCGCCATGAGCTCTACCGACGGCATGGTGCGCGGCATGGAGGCGGTCGATACCGGCACGGGCATCAAGGTTCCGGTCGGCAAGGAAACGCTCGGCAGAGTCTTCAACCTGCTTGGGCGCGCGATCGACAACAAGCCCCAGCCCGTCACCTGCGAAAAATGGAGCATCCACCGCGACCCGCCCGCCTATGACGAGCAGGAGAGCACGACGGAAATCCTCGAAACCGGCATCAAGGTCGTCGACCTGATCGCGCCCTACGCCAAGGGCGGCAAGATCGGTCTGTTCGGCGGCGCAGGCGTCGGCAAGACCGTCCTGATCATGGAGCTCATTAACAACGTCGCCAAGCAGCACGGCGGTATTTCCGTCTTTGCCGGCGTCGGCGAGCGCACCCGTGAGGGCAACGATCTTTATAACGAAATGCAGGAGTCCGGCGTTATCAACAAGACCGCGCTGGTCTACGGTCAGATGAACGAGCCGCCCGGAGCCCGTATGCGCGTGGCACTGTCGGGTCTGACGATGGCGGAATACTTCCGCGACCGCGAGGGGCAGGATGTTCTGCTGTTCATCGACAATATTTTCCGTTTCACGCAGGCAGGCTCCGAGGTCTCGGCGCTGCTCGGGCGTATGCCCTCCGCCGTCGGCTATCAGCCGACGCTCGCAACCGAGATGGGCGCGCTGCAGGAGCGCATCACCTCCACGAAGAAGGGGTCCATCACCTCCGTGCAGGCGGTTTACGTTCCCGCGGACGACCTGACTGACCCCGCGCCGGCGACGACCTTCGCCCATCTGGACGCAACGACGGTTCTTGACCGCGGCATCGCCTCTCTGGGCATCTATCCAGCGGTCGATCCGCTGGAGTCCACCTCGCGCATCCTCACGCCCGATGTCGTCGGCTTGGAGCATTACGAGGTCGCCCGGGAAACGCAGCGCATTCTGCAGCGCTATAAGGAGCTGCAGGACATCATCGCCATCATGGGCATGGACGAGCTGTCCGAGGAGGACAAGCTGACCGTCGCCCGCGCAAGAAAGATCCAGCGCTTCCTGTCGCAGCCGTTCTCCGTTGCCGAGCAGTTCACCGGCTACGAGGGCAAGTACGTGCCGATCAAGGAGACGATCCGGGGATTCAAGGAGATCCTCGAGGGCAAGCATGACGACCTGCCGGAGTCCGCGTTCCTGTACGTCGGGACGATCGACGAGGCGGTTGAGAAGGCGAGAAAGGGTGCTGCGCAATGAGCAGCTTCCGATTGCAGATCGTCACGCCGGACGGCAGCGTGTTTGACGGCGAAGCGGAGGCGCTGCGCCTTCGCACGACCGAGGGCTATGTCAGCATCCGCGCCAATCACGCGGATTATATCGCAGCGCTGGAGATCGGCATGGTATCGGTCACGCAGAACGGCGAAACGAGGGACGCCGCGTGCGGCGGCGGCTTTTTGAGCGTCAGCAAGGGCGAGGTGCAGCTGGTCGCCACAACCTTTGAATACGCCGACAGCATCGACGTCGAGCGCGCAACCCTTGCAAAGCAGCGCGCCGAGGAACGCCTTGCCGCAGCGCAGGAGACGAAAGACGTCGAGATCGCGACCGCCAAGCTGATGCGCGCCCTCAACCGCCTGACGGTCGCCGGAAAATAAGCAGGAGGAGCTCAATATGGACATCCTTGAAATCATCGGTTATTTCTCTACGGCGCTCGTTCTGGTGTCGTTCCTGATGGCTTCGGTCGTCAAGCTGCGCATCATCAACACGATCGGCTCCGGCATCTTCGTGGTCTATGCGATCCTGATCGGCTCATATCCTACGGCGGTCATGAATCTGGGCATCGTGTGCATCAATGTTTACTTTCTCGTCCGCCTGCTGCGAGCGGAAAAGCTCACGACCATGCTGCCGATCGAAACAGACAATGCCTATCTCAAGGAGTTTATGACCTTCTACGGCGCGGACATGCAGCGCTTCTTCCCCGAGGTCGCGCTGGAAAAGGACACGGCGGACGCGGCGTATTTCGTCTATTACGACCTCGTGCCGGTGGGCGTCCTGCTGGGCAAAAAGCAGGACGACGGCTCGCTGCGCATCCTCGTGGACTACTCCACGCCGAAGTACCGTGATGCCTCCGTCGGCAGATTCCTGCACAAGAAGCTGCTGGCGAATGAGTACACCTGTCTGGAGTTCGTCGATCCGTCGGAGAAGCACGAGAAGTATCTCCACTCCGTCGGCTTCGTCAAGGACGGCAACGTCTACCGCCTGAAGAAGCAGTAATCAGTAAATGAAGAACACGCTCCGCGTCTTATTTGACGCAGAGCGTGTTCTTTTTTATATCGAGTAGTTGTCTGCAAGGTCGGTTTGGATAATATCGGCAAGGGTCTTGCTGTCAAAAAACTCGTTGATGAGGCGGAAAAGCTCCACCCAAAGCGGATATGTGCGGCATTCATATTCCCGCTCGCAGGGCTTCGCGTCGCATTCCAGACAGGCCACCGGCGCAAGATCGCCCTCGGTTAAGCGGAGAACGTCGCCGATCCGCAGCTCCTCCGGCGCTTTGACCAGACGGTAGCCGCCGCCCTTGCCCTGTACGCCGTCCACGATGCCGTTCTTTACTAAAACGGGGATGATGCGTTCCAAGTATTTCAGAGAAATGCCCTGCCGCTCGGCGACGTCCTTCATCGGCACATAGCCGTCCTTTGCATGCTCGGCAAGGTCGATCAGTACGCGCAGGGCGTAGCGCCCTCTGGTTGAGATCATCATAAGTCATACCTCTTCTCAATGGAATGATACCATAAATCAGACGTTATTTCAATCGTCATCTTCGCGCAATGACGCCGCCGCCGAGGACGGTATCTCCCTGATACAGTACTGCGGCCTGCCCGGGCGTGATCGCGCGCTGCGGCTCGTCAAAGCGCAGCTGCACGGCGCCGTCCTCTGTCGGGACGGCGGTAGCCCACTGCTCCGGCTGACGGTAGCGGATTTTTGCTTTACAGCGAATTGCATTTTGCGGCGTTTTGCCGCTGATCCAATGAAATGCACGCACTATGGCGTCACTGCGGAACAAATCGCTGTTTTCGCCGAGCACTACCGTGTTACTTTCGGGGGAAATATCGCAAACGTAGAGCGGCTCCGGCGCGGAAATGCCAAGCCCTCTTCTTTGGCCGATCGTGTAGTGAAGGATTCCTCTGTGCCGACCGAGAATGTGTCCGTTTTTGTCCGTAAAATCACCGGGCACGGGCTGCCTGCCGGAAATGCGCTGTACGACGCTTGCGTAATCGCCGTTCGGCACGAAGCAAATATCCTGACTGTCCGGCTTCTGCGCATTGCAAAAGCCGCTTCGCTCCGCCATGGCGCGCACCTCCGACTTTTTCAGGTCGCCGAGCGGGAAGACGGTATGCGCAAGCTGCTTCTGCGTCAGATGATACAGCACATAGCTCTGATCCTTTGATTCATCAAGGGCTTTTTTCAGAACAAAACTGCCGTTTTCCTTTTCAATTCTTGCATAATGCCCCGTCACGATACAATCACAGCCGAGGAGCACGGCGCGCTGATAGAGCTTCTGGAATTTCAGATAGGTGTTGCAGTCAATGCAGGGATTCGGCGTGATCCCGTTTTCGTAGCTGTCTGCGAATTTCCGGATCACTTTTTGACGAAATTCCTCTGTAAAGTTAAAGACGTAATACGGAATGCCGAGACGATAGGCGACGCTTCTGGCGTCCTCCACGTCGTCGAGAGAACAGCAGGTTTTTGACCGCTCCACCCCAGCGTCCTCGTTTTGAAAGAGCTTCATCGTGCAGCCGATGCACGAATATCCGTTTTCAAGCATGAGTTTGGCGGCGAGGGATGAATCCACGCCGCCGCTCATTGCAATCAGTGCCTTTTTCATTTGTTACAGTTCGCAATGCTCGCAGCTTTCGCACTGCGGGAACTGCGAGCGGTCGTAGTCGATGCCGTTCTTTTCGTAGTAGTCCTGCAGCGCCTTTTTGATCGCCTCCTCGGCGAGGACGGAGCAGTGCAGCTTGTGCGCGGGCAGACCGTCCAGCGCCTCGGCGACCGCCTTGTTCGTCAGCTTCAGCGCCTCCGAGACAGGCTTGCCCTTGATGAGCTCCGTTGCCATCGAGCTGGATGCGATCGCGCTGCCGCAGCCGAAGGTTTCAAATTTTACATCAGATATGGTGTCGCCGTCGATCTTCAGGTACATTTTCATAATGTCGCCGCACTTGGCGTTGCCGACCTCGCCGACGCCGTCGGCGTCCTCGATCACGCCCACGTTGCGGGGATTGCGGAAATGATCCATCACTTTTTCACTGTATAATGCCATAGCAATCGCCTCACTTAATGATAAATTCCCGTTTGCCGCTCTGCAGGTCGCGCCAGACCGGCGACATGCCGCGCAGATAGCTGACGACCTCCCTGACGGCCTGCACGGTGTAATCGACGTCCTCCTCGGTCGTTTCCCCGGACAGCGTCAGCCGCAGCGAGCCGTGGGCAACGTCGTGGACTCTGCCGATCGCGAGCAAGACATGGCTCGGGTCGAGCGAGCCGGAGGTGCAGGCAGAGCCGGACGAGGCGGCAATGCCCTTGTCGTCCAGCAGAAGCAGGAGCGATTCTCCCTCGATGCCCTCAAAGCAGAAATTCACGTTGCCGGGCAGCCGCTTTTCCCGGTCGCCGTTGAGCACGGCGTGAGGAATTGCGAACAGGCCGTCAATCAGCTTATCGCGCAGCGCGGTGAGCTTTTTTGCGTTTTCTGCCATCGAGGCGCAGGCTTCCTCCAGCGCCGCCGCCATACCCATGATTGCAGGCAGATTCTCCGTACCCGCGCGTTTGCCGCGCTCCTGTGCGCCGCCCTCGATCAGATTGGAAAGCGCGACGCCCTTGCGCGCAAAGAGCACACCGACGCCCTTCGGTCCGTGGAACTTGTGCGCCGAGAGGGACAGGAGGTCGATCTTCTGCGCGGTCACATCGACGCGAACGTGTCCTACCGCCTGCACGGCGTCCGTGTGGAACAGAACGCCCTTCCGGCGACAAACCGCGCCGATCTCCGTGATTGGCTCAATCGTGCCGATCTCATTGTTGGCGTACATGACCGTGACGAGGCAGGTGTCGTCCGTGATCGCGTCCTCCACCTGCTGCGGAGTAACCAGACCGTTTTCATCCACGTCCAGCAGAGTGACGGAGAAGCCCTCCTGTTCCAGCCGCTTCAGCGTGTGCAGGACGGCGTGATGCTCGATTTTTGTCGAGATAATGCGCTTTTTGCCCTGCCGCGCGCCGAGCGCTGCGGCGGAGCGGATCGCCTGATTGTCCGCCTCGCTGCCTCCGGAGGTGAAGGTGATTTCCCGCGCGGTGCAGCCGAGACAGGCGGCGATTCGCTCGCGGGCGTTTTGCAGCGCCTCGGCGGCAGCCTGCCCCGCAGAGTGGAGACTGGAGGGATTGCCGTAGACGCCGTCAAAATAGGGGAGCATCGCCTCGATCGCCGTCCGGCTCATTTTCGTGGTGGCGGCATTGTCGAGATAGATTGTACAGTTTGCCATGGCAGTTCCTTCCGTTATTCCGCAAACAGTGCGGTCGAGAGATAGCGGTCGCCGGTGTCAGGCAGGAGGACGACGATGGTTTTGCCCTCGTTTTCGGGGCGCTTTGCAAGCTCGATCGCCGCGAACGCCGCCGCGCCGGAGGAAATGCCCACCAGCACGCCCTCGCGTCTGCCGATCTCCTTGCCGGTGGCAAAGGCGTCTTCATTCGATACGGGGATGATCTCGTCATAGATCTTCGTGTTCAGCACGTCCGGCACGAAGCCTGCGCCGATGCCCTGAATCTTGTGGGCACCAGCAACGCCGGTCGAAAGCACGGCGGAGGAGGCGGGCTCGACCGCCACGACCTTCACGGCGGGATTTTTGGATTTCAGATACTCGCCAACGCCCGTCACCGTGCCGCCCGTGCCGACGCCTGCGACGAAAATATCGACCGCGCCGTCGGTATCCTCATAGATCTCGGGGCCGGTGGTTTCTCTGTGTGCCGTCGGGTTGGCGGGATTGACGAACTGACCGGGAATAAAACTGTTCGGAATCTGCTCTGCCAGCTCCGCAGCCTTGGCGATCGCGCCCTTCATGCCTTTTGAGCCCTCGGTCAGCACGATCTCTGCGCCATAGGCCTTCATGAGCTGGCGGCGTTCGACCGACATGGTCTCCGGCATGGTGATGATGATGCGGTAGCCGCGCGCGGCGGCGACGGAGGCAAGACCGATGCCCGTGTTGCCGGAGGTCGGCTCAATGATGACGGAGCCCTCCTTGAGCTTGCCGTCCGCCTCCGCCCTGTCGATCATCGCCTTGGCGATGCGGTCCTTGACGGAGCCTGCGGGGTTGAAATACTCGAGCTTGGCGACGACCTTCGCCTTTAAGCCGTATGCTTTTTCGATGTGTGTCAATTCGAGAAGCGGTGTTTTTCCGATCAGCTGATCGGCGGAAGTATAAATGTTAGACATGGTAACGCATCCTTTCTTTTCCATATAGATTATAGTACAATTTGGTGTGCATTTCAAGACGCGAACGCCTGATCCAGATCGGCGATGATGTCGTCGATGTGCTCCGTGCCGATCGACAGGCGGATCGTATTCTGCCGAATGCCCTGATCGAATAGCTCTTCGTCGTTCAGCTGGCTGTGCGTCGTGGTCGCGGGGTGGATGACAAGGGACTTTACGTCTGCGACATTGGCAAGCAGAGAGAAGAGCTTCAGCTTGTCAATGAATTTGTGCGCCTCCGCCGCGCCGCCGCGGATCTCAAACGTGAAGATCGAGCCGCCGCCGTTCGGGAAGTATTTCTGATAGAGCGCGTGGTCAGGATGATTGGGCAGGGAGGGGTGGTTGACCTTTTCCACCTGCGGGTGTTTCACCAGATAGTCAATTACCTTTTTGGTGTTTTCCGCGTGGCGCTCTACGCGCAGGGACAGTGTCTCGACCCCCTGCAGCAGCAGGAAGGCTGCGAACGGGGAGATCGCCGCGCCGGTGTCGCGCAGTAAAATGGCGCGGATGTAGGTGACGAAGGCGGCAGGTCCCGCCGCCTGCACGAAGGAAACGCCGTGGTAGCTCGGGTTCGGCTCGGCAATGTCGGGAAACTTTCCGCCTGCCGCCCAGTCGAAGTTGCCTGATTCGACGATGATCCCGCCGAGCGTCGTGCCGTGACCGCCGAGGAACTTCGTCGCCGAGTGGACGACGATGTCCGCGCCGTGCTCGATCGGACGGATCAGATACGGCGTGCCGAAGGTGTTGTCCGCGACGAGGGGAATGCCGTAGCTGTGGGCAAGCGCGGCAAGCGCGTCGATGTCGGGAATATCGCTGTTCGGGTTGCCGAGCGTTTCAATATAGATCGCTCTCGTATTGTCCTGTATGGCGGCTTCCACCGCAGCAAGATCGTGAATATCGACGAAGCTCGCGGTGATGCCGAAGCCGGGGAGGGTGTGGGCAAGCAGGTTGTAGCTGCCGCCGTAGATTGTCTTCTGCGAGACGATGTGACCGCCGTTTCTGCCGAGCGCTTCGAGCGTGTAGGTGATCGCGGCAGCGCCGGAGGCAAGCGCCAGCGCCGCAGAGCCGCCTTCGAGCGCGGCGACGCGCTTTTCCAGGACCTCCTGCGTGGAGTTCGTGAGCCTGCCGTAGATGTTGCCTGCGTCGGTCAGCCCGAAGCGGGCTGCGGCGTGGGCGCAGTCGCGGAAGACATAGGAGGTGGTCGCGTAGATCGGCACCGCGCGGGCGTCGGTCGCGGGGTCGGGCGTTTCCTGCCCCACATGGAGCTGCAGGGTTTCAAATTTGTAATCAGACATCGTTCTTCTCCTTTTCGTGACTGGTGTGTGTTGTGATCAGAGTTGACGGCAACATCGCATTCGTCCGAAACGGAAGTTAGCGCGAACGAGCTGTTCAAACGTGTTTTTCATAAGCTGCCTCACTTGGAAAAATAAAACCTACCTTGCGGGTAGGTTTACGATAGCATAAAAAACCTACTTTGTCAATAGGTAGTTAGCAATTTATGGAAAATTTTCCAAACCGCAGGCAGAGCCGCTGCGTGATTGACTTTTCCGCCCGGATTTGCTATGCTGTTATGGGTGATGAACATGAGTTACGCAGATAAAGTATACATTGAAACCTGCAAAAAAATATTGACGCAGGGCGTCTGGGACACCGACCGCGCCGTGCGTCCGCATTGGGAGGACGGGACTCCCGCGCATACGGTCAAATGCTTCGGCGTCGTCAACCGCTACGACCTGCGCAGGGAATTTCCGATCATGACCCTGCGCCGCACGTATTATAAATCCTGCATCGACGAGCTTTTGTGGATCTGGCAGAAGAAGTCCAACAACGTCCACGATCTCAAAAGCCACATCTGGGACAGCTGGGCGGACGAAAGCGGCTCGATCGGCAAGGCGTACGGCTATCAGCTCGGCGTGAAGCACCAATATCCCGAGGGGCAGTTCGATCAGGTCGACCGCGTTCTGTACGACCTCAAGCACAATCCCGCCAGCCGCCGCATTATGACCAACCTCTACAATTTCAGCGATCTCAATGAAATGGCGCTCTATCCCTGCGCCTATTCGATGACCTTCAACGTCAGCGGCAACACCCTCAACGCCATCCTCAATCAGCGCTCGCAGGACATGCTGACGGCGAACAACTGGAACGTCGTCCAGTACGCTGTTCTGGTTCACATGATGGCGCAGGTGAGCGGGCTGGAGGCAGGGGAACTGGTGCACGTGATCGCCGACTGCCACATCTACGACCGCCACGTGCCGATGGTCGAGCGCATGCTGGAGCTTGAGCCGTACGAGGCGCCGAGATTTTATGTAAACCAAGACGTGAAGGACTTCTACGACTTCAAGGTGGAGGATTTCCGCATCGAGGGGTATCAATACCATGAATTCAAAGAAAAGATCCCCGTCGCCATTTGAGGCAGCGCCATGATCGCGATTGTGAACGTGACCCCGGACTGGGGCATCGGGAAGGACGGGCGTCTGCTCGTCGCAGTCAAGGACGATCTGAAACGCTTCCGCCGATTGACGGAGGGGAAGACTGTGATTTACGGACGCAAGACGCTTTCGACCTTCCCGGGCGGGAAGCCGCTGAAGAACCGTCGCAATCTGATCCTGTCGGGCATACGCGGCTATGCGGTCGAGGGCGCGGAGGTCTGCCGCAGCGTCGAAGAGGTCATGGAGAGGATCAAAGACACGCCGTCCGATGAGGTCTTTCTGATCGGCGGAGCAAGCGTCTACCGGCAGCTTTTGCCGTACTGCGAGCGCGCTTTCGTCACGATGACCTACACGCAGGAAGACGCGGACAGCTTTTTCCCTGATCTGGACGCGCTGCCCGACTGGGAGCAGGTCGCCGCTTCCGAGCATATGGAAGAAAACGGCGTCACCTACCGGTACATAGATTATGTAAACCACGATACAGAATAAAAATTGCCGGCGGGTTTTCCCGCCGGCAATTTTTACGATTCGAGCCGAGATCAGAACACGCCCTGCTCCATCATGGCGGTGGCGACCTTCTTGAAGCCAGCGATATTCGCGCCGGCGACCAGATCGTAGCCCAGACCGTATTCCTTCGCAGCCTCTGCAGAGACGCGGTGGATGGTCTCCATCATGCGGTGCAGCTGCGCGTCGACCTCTTCGGACGACCAAACCAGACGCTCGGAGTTCTGCGCCATTTCCAGCGCAGACACGCCGACGCCGCCGGCGTTGACCGCCTTCGACGGCGCAACGATCAGGTGCTTCTGCTGACGCAGGAAAGCAAGCGCGTCGTTGGTGGTCGGCATGTTGGCGACCTCGATGTAGTACTTCGCGCCGCAGGCGGCGATCTTCTCGGCGGATTCCATCTTCACGTCGTTCTGCATGGCAGACGGCATGACGATGTCGACCTTGACGCCCCAGGGCTTCTCGCCGGGGAAGAACTGCACACCGAACTTATCGGCGTAGTCCTGCACACGGTTGCGGTTGGAGTTGCGCATTTCGACGAGGTATTCGATCTTCTCTTCGGTGGTAACGCCGTCGGGATCGTAGACGTAGCCGTCCGGACCGGACAGGGTGACGACCTTCGCGCCGAGCTGGGTTGCCTTCTTGCAGATGCCCCAAGTGACGTTGCCAAAGCCTGCGCAGGCGATGGTCTTGCCCTTGATGTCCTCGCCCTCATGCTTGAGGACCTCGTTCAGATAGTACACTGCGCCGTAGCCGGTCGCTTCCGGACGGATCAGAGAGCCGCCGTAGGTCAGACCCTTGCCGGTGAGAACGCCGTTCTCCCAAACGCCCTTGAGTCTGCGGTACTGGCCGAACAGGTAGCCGATCTCACGGCCGCCGACGCCCATATCGCCTGCCGGAACGTCGATGTCCGGCCCGATATAGCGGTACAGCGCGGTCATGAAGCTCTGGCAGAAGCGCATGATCTCTGCGTCGGACTTGCCGGTGGGATCGAAGTCGGAACCGCCCTTGCCGCCGCCGATGGGAAGACCCGTCAGCGCATTCTTGAAAATCTGCTCAAAGCCGAGGAATTTGATGATGCCGGGATAGACGTTCTTCTGGAAGCGCAGGCCGCCCTTGTACGGGCCGATCGCGCCGTTGAACTGGCAGCGGTAGCCGGTGTTGGTGTGGTAGGCGCCGTTGTCGTCCATCCAGACGACGCGGAAGGTGAACATCCGCTCCGGCTCGACGATGCGGTTCAGAAGGTCGGCCTTCTCGTACTCGGGATGCGCGTCGATGACGGGACCGAGGGAGGAGAGGACCTCCTCGACGGTCTGCACGAACTCGGGCTCGGAGGCGTGCTTGGCTTTGACGTTTGCAATGACACTTTCAATATACGCGTTCATATCCGTTCTCCTTTAGAAGTTTTCGATGATGGAAACGATCTCGGTGCCGATGCGCTTCTGGGCTTCCTGCGTCGCTGCGCCGATGTGCGGTGTGCAGGATACCATCGGGTGGCTGTAGAGCGCCTTGTTGGTCGACGGCTCGCTTGCCCAGACGTCCAGACCGGCGGCGCGGACCTTGCCGCTTTCCAGCGCGGCAAGCAGAGCGTCCTCGTCGACGTTGGTGCCGCGGGAGGTGTTGATGATGCAGACGCCGTCCTTCATCTTCGCGATGTTCTCGGCGCTGATCAGCGCGCCGCCGTCCACTGCGGGAGCGTGGACGCTGATGAAATCGGACTTTGCAAGCAGCTCATCCATCTCGACGTACGGAATGCCCATTTGCTCCTCGATGCCGGGGATGTGGAAGATATCGAACGCGATGACGTCCATGCCGATCGCCTTCGCCATTGCGCCGAGGTGCTGGCCGATACGGCCGAAGCCGACGATGCCGAGGGTCTTGCCCTGCAGCTCGATGCCCTTGCCGTAGGCCTTCTTTTCCCACTTGTCCTCGCGCATGGTCGCGCCGGCAATGGAGATGTAGCGGGCGCAGGCGAACATGTGCGCCATGGCCAGCTCGGCAACGGACTGGGAGGAGGCCTTCGGGGTGTTGCGGACGGCGATGCCGTTGGCCTCTGCATACTTGACGTCGATATTGTCAACGCCGACGCCGCCGCGGATGATGAGCTTCAGCTTGCCGCCCTTGGCTTCGTCGATGTGATTGGCACGGACCTTGGTCTTGGAGCGAACGACGACGGCGTCGAAGTCGCGCAGCGCTGCGCCGAGCTGATCCGGCTCATAGAACTGCTCAACGACCTCGTGACCCTTCGCCTGCAGCGCGGCGATGGCGGACTTGTCCATTCCGTCAGTAACAAGAATACGCATAAAAAATCTCCTTTATCAATTATTCGTTAGTACACACTGCAAGGGCGGCTCTTGCCGCCCTCACAGAAGTTGACTGAATCAGTGCTCCGCCTCGAATTTCTTCAGGCAGTCGACCAGCGCGATCACGCCGTCGATCGGCATGGCGTTGTAAACAGAGGCGCGCAGACCGCCGACGGACTTGTGCCCCTTGAGGTTCTCAAAGCCTGCCTTCTTGGTGTAGGCGATGACCTCGGCGTCCAGATCGGGGTCGCCGGTGACGAACGGGATGTTCATCAGGCTGCGGTCCTCGGGAACGACCGTGCCCTTGAAGAGCTTGGACTGGTCGAGGAAGTCGTAGAAGACCTTTGCCTTCTCAATATTGATCCTCTCCATCGCTTCCAGACCGCCGATCTTCTTGAGGTACTTGAAGACCTTGCCGCAAACGTAGATCGCCCAACAGTTTGGGGTGTTGTACATGGAGCCGTTGTCGGCGTGGATCTTATACTGCAGATAGACGGGAAGATCGGTCAGATCGTCGCGGATGAGGTCCTCGCGGATGATGACAATGGCAAGACCCGCCGGGCCGATGTTCTTCTGCACACCGCCGTAGATCACGCCGTAGTCGGAGACGTTGCAGGGCTTGGAGAGGAACATGGAGGACTGGTCGGAGACGAGGACGTGACCCTTGGTGTTCGGGAGCTTGTTCCACGTCACGCCGTGGATCGTCTCGTTCTCGCAGATGTAAACGTAGTCGGTGTCCTCGGGGATGTCCAGATCGGAGCAGTCGGGGATGTAGGTATAGTTCTTATCCTTGGAGGAGGCGGCGACGATGACCTCACCGACCTTCTTCGCCTCGGCGATCGCCTTCTTGGACCATGCGCCGGTCTCGATGTAGACGGCCTTGCCGTTCTTCATCAGGTTCATCGGGATCATGGAGAACTGCAGGGTCGCGCCGCCCTGAAGGAAGAGCACCTTGTAGTTGTCGGGAATGCCCATCAGATCGCGCAGATCCTGCTCGGCTTCGTCGATGATCTGCTGATAGACCTTGGAGCGGTGGGACATTTCCATGACGCACATGCCGGAGCCTCTGTAGTTCATCATTTCATCGCGGATTTCCTCGAGCACTTCTTCGGGCATGGTAGCGGGACCTGCAGAGAAATTGTAGGTACGGTTGTATTTCATATACGGTATCCTCCTGTATTTTTGGGCATCCTGCCCATTTATAATATCAGTATACGCCATCGGGCGGAAATAATCAACCGCAAAAAACGCAAAAGAGGGACAAAAAGCCGGAAAACCGTGCGGAATTGAAAAATCGGGATTTCGCACAATTTCAAGGCGGAAAATTGTAAGGTTTGACAGAGAAAAGCGGCGTGAGTTAAAGCGAACCGCGTTCCAGCCTGTCATTGCTGCGGAGTCAGCCGTGGCAATCTGTGCGTATCGACATGGGGCGCTTTCTCAGAATACGGGACAGATGCCATACCTGCGACGGACAGATTCCCTCGCCGATTTCATCGGCGGGGAATGACACACTGGGTGGGCTTGCAGTGTAAACGATGCAGTTCCTAATCCTGCGACGACAGATTGTACCCGCAATACCCGCAAGGGGTACGCCATATCCGTGCCTCGGAAAACGCACAATGCCGCAAGGTCGGGAAACCGACCCTGCGGCTGCTTGCTATACGCCCCGGTACTTTCGGCGGGTGGCGAGGCCGCCCCGGATATGGCGCTCTGCCTTATTCTGCTCCAGTACCTCCTTGACCTGCAGGTAGAGTGGCCGGTTGCAGTGCGGCAGACGCTCGCTCAAATCCTTATGTACGGTGGACTTCGAGATCCCGAACTGCTTTGCCGCAGCGCGGACCGTCGCTTGATTTTCGATGATGTACACAGCCAAATCACAGGCTCGCTGCTCAATGGTTTGCCTCATGTGCCTGACCTCCTTCGCTGTGTGTCCGAAACAGTCTATGCGAAGGTCAGGAGGGAAATTCCGAAAAGCGTTCTATCGGCAAATCATGTTCAGTCTACGGCGTGCTTCCGCTTCCAGCGGGCAAAGAGGATCAGCGCGAGGATCGCGCCGCAGGTCTCGCCCGCGATCAGCGCGCAGACCAGACCGACCTTGCCGAACAGAGCGTTGAGCAGATACATGAACGGAATGTAGAACACCAGCTCGCGGCAGAAGGAGTGGATCAGCGTATCGCGCCCGTTCCCCACCGCCTGCATGCAGAAGGAGGTGTGATAGTTCAGGAATTGAGAGATCGAGGCAACGCAGCGGATCTGCAAAAACAGCGTCGCATAGCCGATCGTCGTGACCGCGTCGTCAACCCTGCCGGCAGAGGTGCTCAAAAACAGCCGCACCACCTGCGCCGCGAAAAGCTCAAACAGGACGAGACTGACCGCCGCGATGATCAGCCCGTAAACGCGGACGGAGCGGATGACCGTGTTCATGCGCTCGCGGTTGCCGGAGGAATAGTTGTAGGCGACGATCGGCAGCATGCCCTGGCACAGACCGATGTTGATCGCATTCGGCAGGCGCTCCGCCTTCATGACAATGCCGATGGCGGCAAGCTCCAGATCGCCGTGGATAGACATCAGAGAGTTGAGGAAAATGTTGGCGGTATCGAACAGGGCGGTCAGCGCAGCCGACGGAACGCCGACGGAAAACAGCGACTTGATCTCCGGCTTTTCGATCGCTTTCGCGTCTCGTGGGCGGAAGCTCAAGGGCGCAGAGGCGCTCACGCGGCGGAAGGTCAAAAGCAGATATACGCAGGCGGCAACATTGGCAAGCAGGGTGGCGATCGCCGCGCCGAGCACCTCCATACCCTCCGGCAGGAGAAGGAACATGAACACAGGATCGAGGAGGATGTTCAGGATACCGCCGCCGCTGAGCCCGATGCTCGCCTGCCTGGAATAGCCCGTGTTGCGCAGCAGATGCGCGATGGTCTGCGACAGGATCACGGGCAGATTGCCCGCCACGACGACCACCAGAACGTACTGCCTTGCATAGCCGATGGTCGCCTCCGACGCGCCGAGCAGGCGCAGGATCGGATCGAGAAACGCGCCGATGAGCAGGGAATAGAGCAGGGCGATCCCGATGGCGCAGTAAAAGCTGAACGCGCTGACCTTTTTCGCATCGTCCTCGCGTTTTGCACCGATCAGCCGCGCGATCAGACTGCCGCCGCCGATGCCGAAGAGGTTAGAGAAGGCGACCGTCATCATAAAGATCGTGAAGGCGACCGTAACGGCGGCGGTCTTGTAGGCGTCGCCCGTCTGCCCGATGAAGATTGTGTCGACCGTGTTGTAGATCAGGTTGATCAGCTGACTGATGATCGTCGGGATCGCCATAGTCGCGATCGCTCTTGGGACGGGCATGGATTCAAATAATTCTTTTTTGCTTTGCGTGCGCATAAAAACGGCTTCCTTCTGACAATTTCTGCGCCTATTATACCGCAACGTGCATAAAAAAAGCAAGCCTGCCCCGTGAAGCACGGTGCAGGCTTTGCAATCAGCGGTTTATTTGTCCGGCTGGCGATCCTTGCCGTAGTAGAAGGCGGTGACCAGTCCGGGACCGGTGTGTGCGCCGATGGTCGTGCCGATCTGTGAAATAAACACGTCGCGGAAGGGCGTCAGCGCCAGAATCGCGGCCTTATATGCCTCGACCGCTTCGGGCGCGTTGCTGTGGCAGAGGTAGAGGGTCTGCTTCTCCGGGGCGATCGCCAGCTCGTGGATCATTTCGGCAACGCGGCGGTACGCCCGCGTTCTGCCCCGGCACTTGTCAATGACGCGCAGTTCGCCCTTGTCGTTCAGGTTGAGGATCGGCCAGATGTTGAGCGTCTTGGAAATGATCGCGCCTGCGCGGCTGACGCGGCCGCCTCTGTAGAGGTATTCCAGATCACCGGTCGTGTAGATCGCGTTGCAGCTCAAGCGCTTTGCCTCGATCTGTCTGACGCATTCGTCAGGCGTCACGCCCTCATCGCGCAGCCGCGCGGCGTCAATGACCAGCAGACCGTAGGACATGCAGGCGCCGAGGGAGTCGATCACGTAAATCTGTGCATCGGGATACGCTTCGAGCAGGAGCGAGCGGGCGTTCACTGCGTTCTGATAGGAAGAGGAGATGCCGCTTCCCAGACTGATGTGTACGATCGGCTTGCCGGCGTCCAGCAGCTGCTTCCAGAAGCTGATATAATCCTCAATGTTGATCGCGGTGGTGTGCGCCTGCGCGCCGTCCTTCATTTTCTGATAGAACACGGCGAGGTCTTCCTCGTGCATTGTTTCGGTATAGCTCTGACCGTCGATCTCATACTGCATCCGCAGCACGTGAACATCCAGCTCCTGTGCGGTGGCGAGGGTCAGATCACAGCCGGAATCCGTGGAAAGAATGTAAGAATTCATTGCAATTCTCCTTGTCGTCTTTAGATGTCATTACTTTACCATGCCGCAGGCGTTTCGTCAATCGGCAAAGGCGGAGAATCGGCTGGATTATCCGTAGAAGCCAACTCTACCGAGAGTAGAGTTGAATTTTCTATAACGGTTTTCGCAGGAAAAATATAATTTTTTTCGGAAAAACCGAAGAATTCGGAGCGGTTCTGAAAATGCTTGCGCCACGGGGCGGAACGTGATAGAATAAGATCGGAATTTTGAGACGAGGATGAACGAATGGCAAATATCATTGAGATCACGGACTTTTCCGCGCCGGAGCTGGACGTCTACGCCCGCCTCACGGAGGGGCAGCTCAAAAACCGCGCCGAGCCGGAAAAGGGACTGTTCATAGCGGAAAGCCCGAAGGTGATCGACCGCGCGCTTGACGCGGGCTTCGAGCCGGTGTCGCTGCTGATGGAGCGAAGACATGTGGATGGGCAGGCAAAAGCAATCGTCGAACGCTGCGGAAAAATTCCTGTCTACACCTCCGATCTGGACGTTCTGACCCAGCTCACCGGATTTCAGCTTACGCGCGGCGTACTGTGCGCCATGCGCCGCCGTCCGGTCCCGACGGCGCGGGAGGTCTGCCAGAATGCCCGCCGGATCGCCGTGCTGGAGGATATTATGAATCCAACCAATCTCGGCGCGATCTTTCGCTCCGCCGCAGCGCTCAATATAGACGCGGTGCTTTTGACGCCCGCCTGCTGCGATCCCCTCTACCGCCGCGCCGTGCGCGTCAGCATGGGAACGGTCTTTCAGGTTCCGTGGGCGACGATCGGACAGGAGACAGGCGACTGGCCGCAAATCGGCATGGCGGAGCTTCGCGCCATGGGCTTCAAAACTGCGGCGATGGCGCTGCGCGAGGATTCGTGCAGCGTGGACGATCCGGCGCTTTCTGCGCAGGACAGACTCGCTATCGTGCTCGGCACCGAGGGCGACGGGCTGGCGGATCGCACGATTGCAGACTGCGACTTTACCGTGCGCATCCCAATGTCGCACGGCGTGGACTCTCTGAACGTCGCCGCTGCCAGCGCGGTCGCCTTCTGGCAGCTCGGAAAACAGTAGAAAAGCCTCCCCCACAAGTAACCGCTGGTTTAATGCATCATACTTCCAGGGTAGTACGATAATAGACATCGAGAATTTATGCAAGCGGAGGAGATTAAAAAATGACAGACTTTTTAGATTTGGCCGAAAAGAGATTCTCTGTTTTGGAGTATACGAAGCAGCATGTCGAGGAAGATGTTATTCAGCGTATCCTCAAAGCCGGTCTCTGTGCACCAACTGCATGTAATTATCAGCCGCAGCGTATCAGAGTCATTAAAACAGATGAGGACAGAAACAAACTGAATCATGTTATTCCAAGCAAATACTACGTTCCTGCAGCATTCCTAATTTGCTTTGACAAGAATAAAAGCTGGACAAGACCGATGGATGGAAAAAGCAGTGGCGATATTGACGCATCCATCGTATCGACACACATGATGCTGGAGGCGACTGACCTGGGACTGGGTTCAATCTGGGTTATGTTTTGGTCTCCTGACAAGATGCGGGAAGAATTTGAGTTGGAGTCAAACATGGAGCCTGTGGCTCTCCTTATAGTGGGTTATAAATCTGACGAGGCCAAACCACGGAAAGGACATCTTGAAAGCATCTCAATTGAGGAAATGCTCTTGTAATTGTAGAGAGACCATTGCTCTGTGAAGTAAATTCTTTTGCCAATTCATAGAATTGGCAAACACAACAATTCTTAAGTCTTCATTCTTCAGTTTTCAGCATTCATTCTGCCGCGTCCCGCGACGAGACGCACAGATTGCCCGCGTAAAGCGGGCAATGACATATAAAGAGGCTCCTCTGCACAAGAGGAGCCTCTTTATATAGACGGAAACGCCACGATAGGCAAAAATCAGTCCAATCGGATCGTTTTACCGTTGAGATATTCGGCGTCCGACAGGTCGTGCGTGACGAGGACGACGGGACGTTTTTGCGCGTAGTCGCGCACGGCGTCCAGCATTTTTTGCTTCCATTCCCCGTCGAGCGCGGAAAACGGCTCGTCCAGCAGGAGAAGATCGCCCTCAAAGGCAAAGGCGCGCGCCAGCGCGAGCCGCTGCCGCATGCCGCCGGACAGACTGCCCGGCAGGCTGCCTGCCTCGTTTTCAAGACCTACGGCTCGCAGGAAGCGCAGCGCCTCACCGCGCTGCTTTTTCTCCAGCACGAGGGCGACATTTTCCAGCGCGGTCAGCGCGGGAACGAGGCGAAGATCCTGAAAGACGTAAGAAATGCGGCTTCCGGTGACGACCTCGCCGGAGTACTTCTTTTCCAGCCCCGCCAGAATGCGGAGCAGGGTCGTCTTGCCGCTGCCGTTGCTGCCGACCACGGCAGTCACGCCGTTTTCGCCGAGCGTCATGGAAAAATCGTGCAGCACTTCCTTATCTCCGAAATGCTTTGTCACGTGGGAAAGAGCGATCACGTTTCGTCACCGCCCTTCGTCAGCCGAAGCAGCAGCGCGCGCAGCAGCTTTTCAATCAGGAGGCTCAAAACAACGACCGTCACCGTCCAGGCAAAGACGTCGACCGTTTCCAGATAGAGCTTGGAATTGTGCAGCTCTCTGCCGATCGAGCGCGCAGGCAGGCTGATGACCTCTGCGGCGACGCCCGCCTTCCACGCAAGACCGAGGCAGGTACGGCAGCCTGCCGAAAAGTTCGGCAGCACCGCAGGCGCATAGAGCGCCCGCACCTTCCGCATCTTTGGCACACGGTAGACCTGCGCCATCTCCAGAAGCTCCGGCGAAACGGCGCGGACGCCCGTGTGGACATGGCTCTGCATGATCGGAAAGACCATCAAAAAGGAGATGAAAACGGGAATCGCCTCGCGCCCCATCCAAACGAGGGCGAGAATGATGAAGGAGGCGACCGGCGTGGCGCGGATCACGGTCAGAAGGGGAGAGAGCAGTCCTTCGGATAGGGGCAGCTTCGCCGTCAGGATCCCCGTCAGCGTACCGAGCAGTACGCCCGCGAGGAAGCCCGCCGTGACGCGCAGGATGCTGTAAGACACGCTTGTCCAGAACGCCGCCGTCTGCACGAGCTCCCACAGCCGGACGAATACGCGCGCCGGCGTCGGCACGAGCACCTCGCGGTTGACGATCAGGGCGACGGCGTACCATACGCCGATCCAGAGCAGAGGAAACAGAACCCAGCGAAGCAGCCGCTTAACGGTAGAATTCGTCATCCGGCAGCGCGCCTCCCACGGACTTGGGGTCTGCGTTGTAGAGAACCTCCAGCATCTGTTTGACGGCGGTGTGCATTTCCTCGCCGGTGATGAGGCAAATGTTGCAGTTGGGCAGCGCCTTCTGGGCGACGGCTGCCTTAGGCACGATGCCGGCGCTTTCGATCAGCACGGAGGCTGCAGCCGGATCGGCGTTGACGAAATCAACCGAGGCGCGGTATTCTTCGAGGAAGGTCGCGACGGCGTTCGGATACTGCTCGGCAAAGGCGCGGTTGACGATGATGCAGCCCTGCACCAGCGTGCTGTCTGCGACCTTGTCCCATTCCTCCGTCAGATCGAGCGCGATGCGCACGTCGGGATTTCCCGACAGGACAGCGGTGACGTTCGGCTCCGGCAGCATGCCGAGGGCGACGTCGCCTGCGGACATCTTGGTTGCCAGCTCCGCATGCTCGGAAAGATACTCGACCGTCAGATCGGCCTCCGGGTCAAGACCGTTCGCCTCGAGCAGATAGTTGAGGACGTATTCCGGGGTCGCGCCCTGACCCGTCGCGTAGAGGGTCTTGCCCGCGAGATCGGAAATGCTGTGAATGGAGTCGCCGTTTTCCAGAACGTAGAGCACGCCGAGGGTGTTGACCGCGATGACCTGCACGTTCTGTTCGGTCTTCTGCCAGAGAACGGAGGCGAGATTGACCGGCACGGCGGCGATATCCGCGCTGCCGCTGATGATCGAGGAGGCGACCTGATCGGGCGCAGAGGAGACGGTAAATTCATAGTTGCCCTCCGCGCTGCCGCTGGCGGCGTCATCTATCAGCCTTGCCATGCCCATGCCGGTCGGCCCCATCAGCGTGGCGACGCGGACGACCTCCGGCGCAGGCGCTTCCGTTTCGGTGGGTGCTTCGGTCGGCGCTTCCGTTTCGGTGGGCGCAGCTTCCTGCGTGGACGGCTGCGCATCGGCCGGGTCAGCCGGACTGCCCGCGCAGGCGGCAAAGCAGGCGACGATCAATACGAGCGTCAAAAGAATGGAAATCAGTTTTTTCATCGTGTGGTACCTCCGTAGATTTTTTGAAATTCTTCCGCCGACGTCAGGCGGACGGTTTTTCCGGTTCGGGTGAGCTGTCCGCTCTGCTCCAAAAAGGCGAAGGCGCGGTAGAGGCTCGCCCTGCCGAGATCGAGCAGAGCAGAAAGCCTTACCATGCTCACCGGCAGGGTCAGCTCGCCGTTTTCCGCAGGCAGCGAGAGCAGATACTGCGCCAGCTTCTTCTCCGCAGACCCTGCGGTGAAGGCGGCGATTTTGCGGTTGAGAAAGCCGATCCTGTCCGTGAGGAAGCAGATGTAGTTCCGCGCGAACGTGAAGTCCGCGCGCATCAGCTCCTCCACCGTTTTCTGCGAAAACAGCAGCACGACGCTCTTCTCGCAGGCGGTGACGGCGGTGAGCCATGAGCGGCTGCCGAACAGGGAGGCCACGCCGAAGCAGTCTCCCGCGCGGAGCTTGTTCAGAACGAGAGCACTGTCTCTGGCCGCACCGGACACGAGCACACTGCCGGAGCGGATCAGGCACAGAAACTCGCCGACGCCGCCGATCTGCTCGCCCTTGGCAAACGTACGGACGGCGCAGCGCTCCGCTGCGGTCTGCAGCACGGCCTCGGAGACGTGAGAAAACAGCGGCGCGGCTGCAATGCAGGATAAAACTTCCATTTCTCCTCCAAAACTGTCTCAAATGATACATTTTCAAACAGACTCATTGTAGCACCGACAGCGGCGTTTGTCAAGCAGGAATACCGTACGGAATTCTACAGGAAATCACGTTTGCCGCCGCAGTTTCCAAGATTTTTTCTTTACATCCGTCGGATTATCTGCTATAATACCTCTGAAGTTTGGATACTTTACATATTTATTATTAGGAGGGACGCAAAACCTTATGGCTTCTAAAAAAACCACGGTCCCGTTCCAGGGCACAAAGGAACAGGAAGAGAAGCTGATGGCTGTCATTGCCGAGCTGAAGGATCAGCCCGGCTCGCTGATGCCCATCATGCAGAAAGCGCAGGACATCTACGGCTACCTGCCCATCGAGGTGCAGACCATGATCTCCGAAGCGATGGGCGTACCGCTGGAAAAAATCTACGGCATCGCAACCTTCTACGCGCAGTTCACACTTGCGCCGAAGGGCAAGTACCGCTGCTCGGTCTGCCTCGGCACCGCTTGCTACGTCAAGGGCGCGCAGGCGATCTACGACAAGCTCGTGGAGCTGCTCGGCATCAATGAGGGCGAATGCACACCCGACGGCAAGTTCTCGCTGGAGGCCTGCCGCTGCGTCGGCGCCTGCGGCCTTGCGCCTGTCATGATGATCAACGACGACGTCTACGGCAGACTGACGCCGGATATGCTGCCCGATATTCTCGCAAAATATTAAGCTCGGAGGCCGCCTATGAAAATCCGTGAGATTGCACAGCTGCTCGAGGCGCAGGTGCTCTGCTGCGAGGAAGAGCTGGACGCCGAGGTGTCCGACGCCTTCTGCTGCGACATGATGAGCGACGTGCTCGCCTTCGCAACCAACCAGTCCGTGCTGATCACGGGGCTGCTCAATCCCCAGGTGGTGCGCACGGCGATGATGCTGGATATGCACTGCATCGTCTTCGTCTGCGGCAAGCAGCCCACGCCGGAGATCGTCTCGCTGGCCAGAGCCAATGACATCGTCACCATGGTCACGGAGCATCACATGTTCTCCGCTGCCGGGCGGCTGTACGAGACGGGCCTTCTACACGGAGAATAGGCCATGGCTGCGCTGACGTTTCACTATGACGTGGACGGGCAGGACTTCTCCTCTGCGGGCGAAGCCTCCGTTGCCGTCAAGAAAAAGCTGCGCCAGCTGGGCTTCCCGTCCGACGTGATCCGCCGCTGCTCGATCGCAATGTACGAGGGCGAGATCAATATGGTCATCCACGCCAATGGCGGCACGGCCGACGTGCTGGTAGAGCCTGAGAAGATCACGATCATCCTCGAGGATCACGGCCCGGGCATCCCGGACGTGGAGCTTGCCATGAAGGAGGGCTATTCCACCTCCACGGAGGCCATCCGCACGATGGGCTTCGGCGCCGGTATGGGTCTTCCGAACATGAAGCGCTACACCGAAAGCCTCGAGATCGAGACGGAGGTCGGCGTGGGGACGAAGCTCACCATGGTCGTGAAAGTTTAGAAAACAGGAGGAAGTAGTCGCATGGCATCCTTTCAGCATTCCGTGTCTCTGGACGCGCACAAGTGCATCGGCTGTACCTCCTGCCTCAGGCAATGCCCGACGGAGGCCATCCGCATCCGCGACGGCCGTGCGGTGATCCGCACGAATCTTTGCATTGACTGCGGCCGCTGCGTCCGCGTGTGCCAGCACAAGGCCAAGCGCGCCGTGTTTGACCGCATCAGCGAGATCGACCCGAAGTACAAGTGGCGCATTGCGCTGCCCGCGCCTGCGCTCTACGGCCAGTTCGACGAGCTGAATGAGGTCGGCGACCTTCTGCAGGCGCTGCTGGAGCTGGGCTTCGACGACGTCTATGAGGTTGCGCGCAGCGCAGAGATCATCTCCGAGTGTACCCGCCGCTATATGCGAAAGCCGGAGATTCTCAAGCCGGTGATCAGCTCGGCCTGCCCCGCCATCGTGCGGCTGATCCGGCTCCGGTTCCCGGAGCTTTGCGACCACGTGCTGCCGATCCTGCCGCCGGTGGAATACGCCAGCAGAGCTGCCAAGCAGGAGGCGCTGCTGCAGCATCCCGAGCTGAAGCCCGAGGAGATCTGCACGGTGTTCATCAGCCCCTGCCCCGCCAAGACCAGCTACGCCAAAAACGGCTTGAGTCAAACCAAGAGCACGATCGACTACGTCGTGTCCATGACCGACGTGTACCGGAGGCTCTCCGGTAAGCTCGGCAAGACGAAGAGCGTCACCATGAAGAGCAAGGCAGGCATCGCGGGCGTGAAGTGGGCAAGCTCCGGCGGCGAGGCCGAGGGACTCTATTCCGACCGCTATCTGGCGGCCGACGATATGGACAACGCGATTCAGGTGCTCGACGCGATCGAAAACGGCAAGCTGCCCGCGCTGGAGTTTGTCGAGCTCAACGCCTGCCCGGGCGGCTGCGTGGGCGGGGCGGCGACGGTCGAGAACCCCTATATCGCAAAGGCAAGACTGCTTTCGTTAAAGCACAAGCTGCCGAATTACCGCAACTATTTGAAGGTCGAGAACAAGGAACCCGACTTCATTCCCGACGACGCGCTGGTGGATAACCCGATTCTCGATTACGTTCCACCCGAGCGCTTGAGCGAGGATCGCCTCGAGGCAATGCGCATGATGGCGGAGATCGAGGAGATCTACGAGCTGCTGCCGCAGATCGACTGCGGCTCTTGCGGCGCGCCGACCTGCCGCACCTTTGCCGAGGACGTGGTCAAGGGCGAGTGCCGCGTGGAGGACTGTATCGTGCTTCTGAAAAAGAAGCTGCAGGAGCAGGAGGAGCAGCTATGACCGTGCAAGCATTGGCCGAGGCACTTTGCCTCACACCGCTGTGTATGCCGGAGCCTGACCGCGAGGTCGAGGGCGGCTATATCGGCGACCTGCTCTCCTGGGTCATGGGCAACGCCCAATCCGGCGACGCGTGGATCACGATCATGTCCAACGACAACGTGGTGGCCGTCGCGGTGCTGACCGACGTCGCCTGCGTCATTCTCTCCGAGGGCGTGACGCTCGACGGGCGGCTGCGCGAGCTGGCGGAGAAGAAGGGGATCAACGTCTTCTCAACGGAGCTTTCCTCCTTTGCCGTCGGCGCGAAGGTGGCGGCGCTGCTATGAGCCGCTACTTCTACGACCTGCATCTGCACTCCTGCCTCTCGCCCTGCGCTGACGACGATATGACGCCGGCGAATATCGCGGGCATGGCGTCTTTGTGCGGGCTGCAGCTTGTGGCGCTGACGGATCACAACACCTGCGGCAACTGCGGCGCCTTTCTCACGGCCTGCCGGAAATACGGCATCGTGGGCGTTCCGGGCATGGAGCTGACCACGGCGGAGGAAATCCACCTCGTGTGTCTGTTCCCGACGCTGGAGGCCGCCGAGGCCTTTGCCCGCGACGTGAAGGCGGCGCGCCTGCCGATCAAAAACAAGCCCGCCGTCTTTGGCAACCAGCTTTATATGGACGACGGGGATCAGATCCTCGGCGAGGAACCGAATCTGCTGATCCCGGCAACGCAGCTCTCGCTTGAGGAAGGGACTGCGCTGGCGCTGTCCCACGGCGGCGCAGCCTATCCTGCGCACATCGACCGTCCCTCCAACGGCATTCTCGGGATTCTGGGCGCTCTGCCCGAACGACCGTTTTTTCCGACGCTGGAGATCAACGATCCGGAGAATCTCGAACGTTACCGTGAGCAGTACGGACTGCAAAACCGCAGGCTGCTCTGCTCGTCCGACGCGCACCGTCTGGAGAGCATGCGCGACGCCGGGTCGTACCTTGATCTGGACGACGAGCCGTACAGCTCGCAGCGGGTCAGGGACGTGCTGATCGGGCTGCTGCGAGGGGAAATGCAATGAAAGAACTGTCCTTGAACATCCTCGATATTGCAAAGAACTCCGTGAAAGCCAAGGCAACGCTGATCGAGATCGTCATTGACGAGCGTGACGGCTGGCGGCGGCTCACGATCCGCGACAACGGCTGCGGTATGCCGCCGGAGATGGTCGCGACCGTGACCGACCCCTTTACCACGAGCCGCACGACGCGGCCGGTCGGCATGGGACTGCCGCTTCTGAAGCTCGCGGCGGAGCAGACCGGCGGTACGCTGTCGGTGAAGTCCTCGCAGGGCGAAGACCACGGCACCGAGGTCACGGCGACCTTTGCGACGGATCACCTCGACTGCGTTCCCGTCGGCGACTACGCCGGCACGATGGTCACGCTGATCCAGGGAAGCCCTGAAATCGACTTTTCGTTTACCTACCGCCGCGATGGCGGAGAAATCAATCTGGAAACCGCGCAAATGCGTGAAATACTGGGCGACGTCCCGCTTGATACCCCGGAGGTTCTCTCTTGGGTGTACGAGAGCCTGACCGCGCCTGAATAACTCTGTAAGCAATATTTTTGATACAAAAAAGGAAAGGAACGTACTATGAAAACTTTGGCGGAACTTCAAGCCATCCGTGACCGGATGAAGGACACTGTCAATCTGCGCAGCGGCAGCGGCAGCATTCGCGCCGTGGTCGGCATGGCAACCTGCGGCATCGCCGCCGGCGCCAGACCCGTACTCTCTGCGCTTGTTGAGGAGGTCAGCAGGCTCGGCCTCACCGATAAGGTCACCGTGACCCAGACCGGCTGCATCGGCATCTGCCGTTATGAGCCCATCGTCGAGGTCTACGAGGCCGACAAGGAAAAGGTCACTTACGTCAAAATGACCGCCGAAAAGGCGCGCCGCGTTGCCGAGGAGCATCTGCAGGGCGGCAAGGTCGTGGAGGAATACACGATCGGCGCAGTCGAAAACGCATAAGGAGGAACGCAAATGATTCGATCCCATGTACTGATCTGCGGAGGCACCGGCTGTACCTCTTCCGGCAGCGTGAATGTCAAGGCAAAGCTGGAGGAAGAGCTTGCGGCGAAGGGCCTGAACGGAGAGATCAAGGTCGTTCAGACCGGCTGCTTCGGCCTGTGCGCCCTCGGCCCCGTGATGATCGTCTATCCCGAGGGTACGTTCTACAGCCGCGTCACGCCGGAGGACGTTCCCGAAATCGTTGAAGAGCATCTGCTCAAGGGCCGCATCGTCACCCGCCTGGAATACAAGGAAGGCGCGGAGATCACGCAGCCCGGCGAGAACGTCTCCCTCAACGACACCGATTTCTACAAATCCCAGCTCCGCGTGGCGCTGCGCAACTGCGGCGTCATTAACCCGGAGAACATCGACGAGTATATCGCCCGCGACGGCTATATGGCGCTGGGCAAGGTACTCACCGAGATGACGCCCGACGACGTCATTCAGGTCCTGCTGGACTCCGGTCTGCGCGGCCGCGGCGGCGCAGGCTTCCCCACCGGCCTGAAGTGGAAGTTCGCCAAGGGCTACGAAAACGACCAGAAGTACGTCTGCTGCAACGCCGACGAGGGCGACCCCGGCGCGTTCATGGACCGCTCCGTTCTCGAGGGCGATCCTCACGCCGTGCTGGAAGCCATGACCATTGCCGGTTATACCATCGGCTCCTCGCAGGGTTACATCTACGTCCGCGCCGAGTATCCCATCGCGGTCAAGCGCCTGCAGATCGCCATTGATCAGGCGCATGAATACGGCCTCTTGGGCGATAATATCCTCGGCACCGGCTTCAAGTTCGACATCGGCCTCCGCCTCGGCGCAGGCGCGTTCGTCTGCGGCGAAGAGACCGCGCTGATGACCTCCATCGAGGGCAACCGCGGCGAGCCCAGACCCCGTCCCCCGTTCCCTGCGGAGAAGGGTCTGTTCCAGAAGCCGTCCATCCTGAATAACGTCGAAACCTGGGCGAATATCCCCCAGATCATTCTCAAGGGCGCCGATTGGTTTGCCTCCATGGGTACCGAAAAGTCCAAGGGTACCAAGGTCTTCGCCCTCGGCGGCAAGATCAAGCACACCGGCCTCGTCGAAATCCCGATGGGCACGCCCCTGCGCCAGGTTATCGAAGAGATCGGCGGCGGCATCCCCAACGGCAAGAAGTTCAAGGCGGCGCAGACCGGCGGCCCCTCCGGCGGCTGCATCCCGGCCAGCCTCATCGACACCCCGCTGGATTATGAGAGCATGGCGGCCATCGGCTCCATCGTCGGCTCCGGCGGCCTGATCGTCATGGACGAGGACAACTGCATGGTCGACATTGCGAAGTTCTTCCTGAAATTCACGGTCGACGAGTCCTGCGGCAAATGTACCCCCTGCCGTATCGGCACCAAGCGCCTGCTGGAGATTCTGGAGAAGATCACCTCCGGCAAGGGTACGCTCGAGGATATCGACAGGCTCGAGGAGCTGTGCAACTACATCAAGGCGAACGCTCTCTGCGGCCTCGGCCAGACGGCGCCGAACCCCGTGCTGTCCACGCTGCGCTACTTCCGCGACGAGTACATTGCCCACGTGGTAGAAAAGCGCTGCCCCGCCGGCGTTTGCAAGGATCTGCTGAAATTCGTCGTGGATAAGGAAAAGTGCATCGGCTGCGGCCTGTGCATGCGCAACTGCCCCGCCTCCGCCATCAGCAAGACCGACTACGTTGCCCCCGGCCACAAGCTGCCCTCTGTCGAGATCGACCCCGACAAGTGCGTCAAGTGCGGCGTCTGCATGGGCAACTGCAAGTTCAAGGCCATCAGCAAGCAGTAAGGAGGACCGATCATGGAAGAATATACCATTAAAATCAACGGCATCGAGGTCACCGCACCGAAGGGGACCACGATCCTGCAGGCTGCGAGAATGGCCGGCATCCAGATCCCCACGCTCTGCTACCTCAAGGACATGAACGAGATCGGCGCCTGCCGTATCTGCGTCGTCGAGGTCAAGGGCGCGCGCGGACTGTGCGCCTCCTGCGTGTACCCGATCGCCCCGAATATGGAAGTCTTTACCCACACCCCGAAGGTCGTGGAATACCGCAGAAAGACGCTCGAGCTGATCCTCTCGGATCACAACTGCTCCTGCCTGTCCTGCGTCCGCTCCGGTCAGTGCGAGCTGCAGACCCTCTGCCGCGAGTACGGCGTGGAGAACGAGGAGGTCTACGCGGGCGAGAAGAATCCGTCCGAGCTGGACGAGTCCGCCGTGCACATGGTGCGCGATAACTCCAAGTGCATCCTCTGCCGCCGCTGCGTCGCCGCCTGTGAAAAGGCGCAGGGCATCGGCGTCATCGGTGCGAACGAGCGCGGCTTCAAGACCAACATCGGCAGCGCCTTTGACATGGGACTGGCTGAGACGAGCTGCGTCTCCTGCGGCCAGTGCATCGCGGTGTGTCCCACGGGCGCGCTGTATGAGAAGTCCTGCATCGACGAGGTCACCGAGGCAATCAACGACCCCGAAAAGTACGTCGTCGTGCAGACTGCCCCCGCCGTCCGTGCGGCGCTGGCGGAAGCGTTCGGCTACCCGATCGGCACCAACGCCCAGGGCAAAATGGCTGCCGCGCTGCGCCGCCTCGGCTTTGACAAGGTGTTTGATACCAACTTCGGCGCAGATCTCACGATCATGGAGGAGGCCAACGAGTTTATCGAGCGCGTGAAGAACGGCGGCAAGCTGCCGATCATCACCTCGTGCTCGCCCGGCTGGGTCAAGTTCTGCGAGCATTACTACCCCGAATTCCTTGACAACCTCTCCACCTGCAAGAGCCCGCAGCAGATGCAGGGCGCGATCACCAAGAGCTATTTCGCCGAGAAGAACGGCATCGACCCGAAGAAGATCGTTTCCGTCTCGGTCATGCCCTGTACGGCAAAGAAGTTCGAGATCGGCCGCGAGAATCAGGGCCGTGACGGCCTGCCCGACATGGACTACACCATGACCACCCGCGAGCTTGCCCGCATGATCAAGCGCGCCGGCATCCGCTATGAGGATCTGCCGGAGGAAGAGTTTGACCATCCGCTGGGCGAAGGCACCGGCGCAGCCGTGATCTTCGGCGCGACCGGCGGCGTCATGGAAGCGGCGCTGCGTACCGCCGTCGAGACGCTCACAGGCGAGACCCTGCCGCGTCCCGACTTCAAGGAAGTCCGCGGCACCGACGGCATCAAGGAAGCGACCTACGAGGTCGCCGGTCTGACCGTCAATATCGCGGTCGCCTCCGGGCTTTCCAACGCCCGCAAGGTGCTGGATATGGTCAAGAGCGGCGAGAAGAACTATCACTTCATCGAGATCATGGCCTGCCCGGGCGGCTGCGTCAACGGCGGCGGTCAGCCGCAGGTTCCGGCGTCGATCCGCAACTTCGTGGACATCCGCGCCGAGCGCGCTAAAGTGCTGTATTCTCTGGACGAGACCAACACGATCCGCAAGTCGCATGAGAATGCCGCGGTCATCGAGCTTTACAACTCCTATCTCGGCAAGCCCGGCTCCCACAAGGCGCACGAGCTGCTGCATACGAGCTACACCCCGCGCAAGGGCTACAAATAATCCATGATAAGAAAAGCCGGACTCACCAAAAGATGAGTCCGGCTTTTCAGCGTGTCGAAAAACCCTTTTCGACACGCTGACAGGCTGTCAAAAAGTTCGGAAGACAAGCAACTCACGACCGTCGGCGTACATAGGTACGGTAGGTCGTGAGTTGCGCAGTAAGTCAAAATTCTTGCGAAG
>JAFQZN010000032.1 GCA_017405865.1 Oscillospiraceae bacterium
CATTCAGGTGTATAATCTTCTCGGACATAGTTTGTTTGCTCCTTTCGAATGTTTGTGTCGTAACTTCATTCTACCAGAGTTTGCAAACTATGTCTATTTCTATCCATTTTTGAATTTGCGCAATTTATTGTACCTTATCTTATTGTACCTTATCCTTTACACTACAGCGTTCATGACTTCGGCAGGTTCCGGAACTGGAGTCTTCTTTGTTCAACCTAAAGGAACGACGTCACAGCTCAACTGCAACGTCGTTCCTTTAGGTTTTTCTACTTTTGCTCTACCCAACTATTAACATAGAGCCTTTTTCCTCTGCCTATTATTGCTTGAAAGGTCCATATCAAAGGAGGTACCAGTTACTTCTAAGTTATACCCTATCTGGAAAATATGACTAATTATGCCCTCTATCAAATGCTAAACAAATTATTGTTATATCCTTCCGACGGTATACTTATACTGCGTTCAGTTCGCTAAGTAAGCTTCTACGCAGGTTCCGTAAACACTCAGGGCTCTGATGAGGCTTCTTAGCTTCTTATTTGTATCATTTTGCTTTGCCTGAATATATGCATTTACGCTATAACCCAGAGTATCACCGACCTGCTCATCGTCGCGTTCAAAGTACGCTGTAACAGTCTCATTAAATTCATCTGGGCGAACGCCTTCAAATGTAATCTCATATAGGTTCGTGTCAACAGCGATAAAGTCATTTGCAGTATATGTCTTCGGCTCGCCATTCAGCGTTACCGTAATTGTCAAGCCACTAATATCTGCTGCATAAAAACGGTAATTCATAGCCACGCCGCTTGTCAATGTCAAACCAACAGATATCCAGTATGTGTTGGTATCAGAAATACCTTCAAAGCTTGCGCTGTAGCCAGACAATTCCGAAAAAGCAGTGCTGATCGGGTTAACAATGTCATTACCGCTTGAAACATAATCATTCGTCTTATATCCCATATAATACTGCGCATTTGCACCATAAACAAGCAGCGCTGTCACCAATGCTCGAAGCTCATCGGACGTACTGCTGTCCTTCAAACGATTGACGCAATACTGACGGACGGAGTAAGTCGCCTTCGTTGCAGTTAAGGTCTGACCGCCGTAAGAGCCGGTCAGGGTTGCGCTGAGGTTGTCGCCCATACACTGCGGGGTAATTCCGGTATAGAAGAAGTAGCAATAACCACCGCTCTCCTCATAATCGGTAATTGCCGTTCCGTTTACATTGAGCGAAACGTTGGTAAAGCCAGTCGGAATCTCACAGATATACACAACGTCGATCTGATTGTTCAGGCTGAGCGTCGCACTGCGGATGCGGAATCTTTCACCGCAGAGTGTGCATACGTTGTCAACAAAGTTATGGCTGCAGACGGTCGGGACGGACTGCTCCTGATAACTATAATTACACACAGTGCAGGTGTATGTCGTGGTATTGCCCGAGGTAGAAGAAGTATAGGCGCATGCCTCAGTCACGACGTCGCCGCAGCGAGAGCAGGTCTTGCTGTGCGTACCGTCGTTGTTGGAGCTGAAAGCGCCGTAGCTGTGGCCGAGGGCGGCGGGAGCGGCCTCGGTATAGCTGTCGCCGCAGCGGGAGCAGGTGTAGGTCGTCACACCGGCGGCAGTGCAGGTGGCGGCGGTCGTCACAGCGGCGACGTAGTTATGGCCGCTGGCGGGAACAGGATCGCTCGTATAGGTATCGCCGCAAAGGGTGCATGTATACGTTGTGTAGCCTGCAGCTGTGCAGGTCGGATCCGTCACAACTGCAGCGTAGTTATGTGTGCAGGGCGTGGGCGTTTCGCCAAGCGGATTCGTGGTGGAATAGTAGACCGTCCTCGGGTAAATTTTCTGATACAGATATGGCAGCACGCCATATTTGCTCGTGTAGTACTGGAATCTTTCGTTGTCGGTTGAATATCGAATAGCACGGCCGGAAGTATCGCTGGGTATATTAATCACAGCATAACCAAGTGCGTCAAATTCAATTGCGTTAGCTTCCTCGTTGGCAAAGACCTGAAATTCAGTAGATGAGCTTGATTTAAAACCAAGATACTTTCCGCTGGGAAGCTTTATGCTGAATCGACCGGTAGTAATTCTCCGTATGGTAAGCGCCGCAGCTTCTACTTCACTTGAAAGCGCAATCTGATCATTCACGACCGTTACTTCAAAGTAGTTGCCTTTTTTATTATAATGAGATGCCGCAGTGCCATCACCATACTGTTTGCAGAAAGCAACACTCTTATCTGCACCTTCAAAGACAATCAGATACTTTCCGCCGGAGGAAGACGGCTCCCCTTGTGTCTTTTCATAGTAACCCGGAATCGTTTCCGTGCGCTGATACAGCGCATACAGGGTCGTGCTTGCCGTCGGCCGATAGAGGTCGGTATAAATCGTCGCATCGTCGGTCAGCGAAACCTCATTCTGAATGGGATTTGCATACCAGCCGGCAAAGGTATACCCCGCAGGAGCACCAACAGTTTCCAGCTGGAAGGTCGTGCCCGCAACGACGGTCACCGGGTTCGGTGCAACAAAGCCCGTCGGCACGGAAAAGGTCACGGTGTATTGCGTGTCATCAGCAAATGCCGTCAGGCTCAAGCCGGACAGCAGCGTGCAAAGCATACACAGCACCAGTCCAAGTGATACGATTCGATGGAATTTCAGAGATTTCATAATAATCCTCCTTTTACAAATTTCCATTATTAAATATACACGATAATTTGTGAGATTACAATATTATTTTTCAAAAAACTCATTTTTTGTTATCGTGTACTCTATTACGTCAGAACGACCGGCAGTCCCCTGCCGGTCTTCGTTAAGATTCATTCGTTTGCTTGCGCGTTCACATACGCCTGCGCGGAAACGCCGTAATTGTACAAGGCTGCAACAAGGTAGGCAAGATTGGAGTTCTCGCTGTTAAACGCGGATTGCACGTATGCATTCACACTGTAAAACAGCGTATTGTTAATTCTTTTGCCGTTTCTCGCAAAGCTTGCGCTCACTTCGTCGTCAAATTCCGTTGCGCAGATCTCGTCGAGGGTAATCTCGTAGGTATCGGCTTCCCCGTTCACAGCAGTGAATTCCGTGTACGTCCTTGTTCTTCCGTTCAAGTTGACGGCAACTGTCAAGCCGCTTAAATCCTCCGCATAAAAGCGGAAAGTCATAGCCACGCTGTTCGTCAACGTTAACCCCGCGTTTATCCAGCGGGTCGTTTTATCAGACTCGTCTTCAATACGCACTCTATAGCCCGTCAAATAAAAGATAAAGCTGTACATCGGGTCGCTAATATCGTCACCGTCCGTAATCAGAGCGTCAGTTTTATAATCCGTATAGAGCTGTGCAGCTTCCCCATAGGCAAGCAAATCAGACAGAAGCCTGCGCAGCTCATTGGAAATCGTACCGTCGCGCAGCTTGTTGACACAGTACTGGCGGACAGAATAGTTCTCCACGCTGACGCTCTCCTCCTCACCATTACAGGTCGCATAGAGAGTCGCAGTTAATCCGTCGCCGATGCACTGCGGGTTGATGCCGGTATAGAGAAAGACACAGTTGCCATTTTGCAGCGAATAGTCTGTAATCACTTTTCCGTTCACAACCATGCGCGGATCGCTGTAGCCCGCTGGAAGCTGTGCGGAGAAAGCAACGTCGATCTTTCCGTTTAGAATCAGCGACGCGGAGTAAATCTTCAGTGCGCTCTGCGTCATGGAATAGAAGATAACACCGTCAACATTGCGCGAATAGATCGCGTAAACGGTCGAATCCTCCATGGGGTAATACAGGTCTTCGATCAAATCTGCTGTTGCACTCTCAGAAAGAATCGGTGTTTCAGACCATCCGGCGAAGGTATATCCGTCAACCGCAGCGACAGGATCCGGCAGCATTGCACCGTTATAGCTGTTGACCGTCAGCGTCTGCCATGTTGCCCCTTGAACCTGCAGCGCGACCTCATAATCCAAACCGTTAAAATCGGTCTGATAGGAATAACCGCAGCCGGAACGACGGCAGGTGTAAGTAGTATAGCCGAAGCTGCCGTCCGCAGCGGGTTTGACGACTCCCCTATCAAGCCAATGACCGAGCGCAGCAGTATTGCCGGTCGTCCAGGAGGTCCCACAGTTGGTGCAGGTTTTCGTCGTGTAGCCGCCGTGCAGACACGTGGCTGCCGTAACGACGGTAGACCATGCATCATGCGCACATGCGGTATTCGGCGATGTGGTATAGATGTCAATCAGCGCGATAGAGTCCTTGCGATACAGGCAGATGGGATGCTGTGCGGTGTTTATCTTTCCGACCGCGTAATAGGAAAAGCGGTTGCTGTTTACTGCGTCGCTGAACAGGAGCGCATAATTACCGGCTGTGTTTGTGATAGAAACCGTTTGATCCTGCGAATTAAATACGATATCGCTTGCATATGCCTCTGACAGGGACTGCGTGGTATTAAAGCCGTTGCCCGTTCCGATATTGCCAATATATTTCCCGTTAGGCAGTTGGATGGAATAATAGGATTTTCCCGAGACGCGTCGAATCGTCACCGCTGCAGCCTCCACTGCCGTCGAGGATGCGATCTGGTCATTGTCAATGTTGACCGTGATATAGTTCATGCCGCTGTCGATATCCGTTGCTGCAGCGTTAAACGCCGCACCTCCGTCCTCGTAAACGATCAGATAATTGCCGTTAAGAACCGAAGGCGTCGTGGTTACCTTGACGTAGCCGCCAGTGTGGGATTCCTTGCGCGTATATACCGCATATAGTGTTGTATTATTTAAAAGCGGTTCGTAGACACTGTTTTCATAAAGCAAGCCAGAGACAGAGGTTTCGCTACCAATCGGAGTTTCCGACCAGCCGACGAAGGTATAGCCCTCCACGTCCTCCGCTGCGGGCAGGGTTACAGAGTCCTGCCCGCCGCAGTAGACTGTCGGGATCGTCGCAGCCGTGGAAGGAACGGAATAGTTCACCTGCCGCGTACTTAAATGCCATGAAGAGTTTACCGTCTGCGGCGCATCCACGTTTCCTTGACCGGGGTATGGATCTGTGGAAGACACAACAATCGGATAACAGGGATTTTTGACCTTATACGGGTCAATAATGCCCACCTCCTGTTTTGCAATCGCCAGCGCCTCTGCGACGGTGTCGCCGTCAGCAAGCGAGTCGGTAAACGACATCATATAAGAATAGTCGCCCCTAAACGTGACGGATTGGGAAAAACCAAGAACCGTCTCCACACCTTTCTCGCGAATCGGCGCAGCAAGGCCGTCCGTTGCCATACCGAGACAGCAGCCAAAATACACAAAGCTGTTTGGCGCGTCAGCCGTCATATGATTGGAAATCACTGTTCCATTGATACAATACTTGCCACCGGAGTAATAGGCGTCATAATAGGTACCGAACGGACCGGTGTGCGCAGTCGTGTAATCCTCCGGATTGAGGAGCACTCTCATATTCACAATGCCTTCTGTATCCGGGTTAAGCCAGAGATAAGAAGAATTGGCTCGGGAAGTCTTGTCGTTTTCGTTTTTGTAATCCGTCGAGCCGTGGGAGTTGATGATAACAATACCACAATTCTGAATCGTAAACGCAATTGTATCAGCATTAACGTTTCCCATGCTGAAATGAATCAGCTCTCCTCCCATTTTTTCAACAAGGAGATTTGATTGCTGTAAGAAAAACTGCGAATAGCGCAAGAAATTTTCGTCTCCGTAATGCTCACTGCTCTCCCAGTACGGCTGGAGGAGGCCGACGTTCAGCGACTGCGGGCAATCACTGTTTGAAACGGTTCTTGCGGGTTCAGCGGAACGCAGTGCGGCTTTCACGTCTTCCATATCGCCAGACGGCTCCGGCAGCGTAGTCATACCCGCCTTTACGGCCTCGTGATCCGGAGAATAGCAGCAAGGGACGCCGGTTTCTATATCCACCCAGTGGATAAACTCGCCGTTTGCTTCCAGCGTGTTCGCTTTCGCGGTGCCGGAGGCTTCCACCAGAGCGTAGACGTTATCGGAAAGCGCGGCAAATGCAGCCTCACCTGCTGAAGCGCCTCTTTTCTTGACGGTACCGCAAAGATCGTCGATCTGCCGGAAGAGTCGGTCGGCGGCATAAGCCGTTTCTTCCGTCGGTGCTTCCTCGGAGAATACCGTGGGAAGAACAGAAAGCAGAATCGACAAAGCAGCGGCAAGCGCTAAAAACCGCCGCATGACGCATTTCTTCACCACATATCCCCCCCCTTGTAATCTATTGATAAAATTATACATGAAAACATGAAAAATCTCAACGGGTTTTGAAACTTTTTTTGGAATATTATGAAGACCGGCAGGAGCGATCCTGCCGGTCTTCGCGTTATATTGCAAGGTTCAGTTTGCGTAGGCTGCGGCGGACGCGCCGTAGTTGTAGAGCGCTTTCACCAGCGCCTGCAGCGCCGAGCTGCTGTCATTCTGCTTGGACTGTACATAGGCGTAGACGCTGTAGGACAGCTCGTTCCCGACCTGATCGCTGTCACGCTCGAAGGTCGCCCTGACAGTGTCGCCGAATTCCTCGGCGCTGATACCGTTGAAGGACACCTCGTAAACGCCGTTCCCGATCGAAGTAAATTCGGTAAAGATCGACTCTTTGCCGTTGATCGAGACGTTGACGGTCAGACCGCCGACAGAATCCGCGTGGAAGCGGAAGGCCATCGCCGCGCTGTCGGTCAGTGTCAGTCTTGCAGAGATCCAGAACAGCTCCTCATCCGCCGTGCCGTCGAAGCTCGCGGCGTAATCAGACAGGTTCGTAAACGTGCGGTAGGTTGGATTGTTGATGTCATTGCCCTCGGTTACAATTGCGTTCATATTGTAGCTCATGAAGGTCTGCGCAGCCGCGCCGTAGGCCAGCATATCGGACAGCAGAGCGCGCAGCTCGGCGGAAATGGTGTTGTCAGCCAGCTTGTTCACGCAGTACTGGCGGACGGAATAGCTGCTCATCGTAACGCTTTGCTCCGCTCCGCTCTTGGTTGCGTACAGCGTCGCGCTGATGTTGTCGCCCATGCACTGCGGATTGATGCCGGTGAACGTGAATTTGAGATAGCCGCCGTCGGCCGTGCAATCCGTGACGGTCGTGTCCGCGCCGTTGAAGGTAAAGACCATATAGGGGTTCGAGTAGCCCGTCGGGACGGTAACAAAATAGGTCACGTCGATCTTGCCGTTCAAAACGAGCGCTGCGGAATCGATCTTCAGCGCTTGCGTCTGTGCGGCCAGATACCCGCAGACGGAGCAGGCGCCGTTATCGCCGGCAGTATCGCAGGTTTCAAGAATCACGTCGCCGCAGCGAGTGCATTCCAGCAGGTGCTCACCGTCTCCGGGCGTTCCGTCCCAAAGGTAGGTATGTCCCAGCGCGGGGATCGTGATGTCAGTCAGCTCCTGTGTGCAGTAGATATCCGCGAACATCTTTCCTGCGGCGTCGCAGTCCTGGTCGATGCACATGTAGTAGCTCATGAAGCCCGACTCGGTGCAGGTCGCAGGCGTTCCTTCCACGTAGATCGTATTATGCTCGGAGGGCTCCGGCTCGACGGTCGGAACGTAAGCGCTTGCGTAGAAGTAAACCGGCACTGCGTAGAAGCTGTCGTTGTTGTAGGTAAAGACGCTTTCTTCGTAGCCGCTGACGTAGTTACTGATATAATTTCCGGTCGCCTTGCCCTGCAGGAAGTAGGCGTTCGGGACGCTTACCATGACCAGATTGTCCTGCGCGTCGTACTCGCCGTTCCAGACCTGCGCGGCCGTGATGGCAAGCGCAGCATTTGCAGTCTCATTTGCAAAGCGGATGGACGAGGAATTCACGTGCAGATATTCATTGTTGACCGTCATAAAGCCGTAACCGGTATTTGAACCGTCGCTCAAGCCGGTCTGCGGGATTACAATAGCATAGGTGCCGTCGTCATAGACGGAAACCGTGTTGTTCGCAACTGTTACCGGCTTTGCGACGAGGTTTTTGCCGTCCGCATCCTCGGAAAGCGCGTAGGCCTCGCCGTCCACCTCGATCACCATGATGACGGAGCCTGCGTTTGCAAAGTTCAGCGAAGTCATCAGCGTGAAAGTCTGCGCGTCCAGCTCGTCGCCGCAGCGGGAGCAGACGCCGTTCACGTAGTCATGACCAAGCGCCTCAAGCACGGTGCCTTCCTCATCGAAGGCGTCGCAGCGCGAGCACTGATAGTATGCAAGGCCTTCTTCCGTACAGGTCGGCGCAATGTAGTGCCCCTCATCCTCTGCCAAAACGCTGAAGTCATGGCCGAGCGCAGCGGTGATGGAGTAGTCGGGAATGTCCTCGTAGTCGCAGCGAGAGCAGGTGCAGACGGTATAGCCCTCTGCCAGACAGGTAGGCTCGACCGTCTCGTAGAGATAATCGTGACCGAGCGCAGCAACCGTTTCATTCTTCGTTTCGCCGCAGATCGAGCAGACGTAGACGTTATTGCCCGCTGCAGTACAGGTCGCTGCCGTGGAAGCGTTGCCGTCGAGTACCCAATTATGATGGCAGGTGTCGTACTTTTCGTAGAGCTTGATCGTGGTGTAGACGCTTGTGCCGTAGAAGCGGAAGCGGTCGCCGCCACTTGCCGCCGCAGCGGTGTTGAACTTGATGGTCAGGTTGCCCGCGTTCTTGATGGCGGCGTTGCCGTTTGCATCTAGCGTAATGGTATAAGTTCCGGCATAGGCGGTGTTCGTGTTGACGGAGAAGCCGTTCTTATTCGAGGTGTAGCTCCACCAGTCGGCGTTTGAATTCATGATATTGTAGCCGTTCGTCGTCGGCTCAAAGTAGACGGTGTAAGCATCGGGATTCGGTACGCAGATCAGGCTGCTTTCGCTTCCCGCTTCTCCGTAGAAGGTGCCGACGGTGTAGTTCGAGGCGCTGTCATTCTTGCCGTCGAAGACCTTCGCATTGTCGTTGGCGACGTAGACGATCAGGTACTCACCTTCCCAATTCTCCGGGGCCTCTGTGACAAGAACGTAGAGCGCAGCGCCGCACATGGTGCAGGTGCCGTCTTCAAAGGTGTGATCAATCGCCGGGATTGCTTCGGTGTAGGAATCGCCGCAGCGGGAGCAGGTATAGGTCATCACGCCTGCTGCGCTGCACGTGGGCGCCAAGGTCTGTACGCCTGCATAGTCGTGGCCGAGCGGTTCGGTGGTTTCCAGCTTCGTCACATGGCAGTTGTCGCAGACGTAGCCTGCCTTGCCGCTTTCCGTGCAGGTGGCGGCGACCGTACCGGCCGCATTGGAGTTCAGCGTCCACGCATGTGCCTGATTGCTGACCACGGTATGGCCGCAGTCGTCGCAGGTGCAGCTGCAGGTGCCGTCGCCGTTGTCCGTCCACGTCACGTTTTCATGGGCGCAGGTCTGCACGGGAGCGGTAGTGAAGTGGTAAATCGGGTTGCTTGCAAACAGGCGGATGCCGTAGATGTTGGAAGGCATGTTCTCCGATCCGTAATAGGTCTCGCCGTAGCAGGAGAAGAAGCCGTTATAGTTGGAGGAGTTGAACTGCACGGTGTTGGCCGTCCAGCTTCCCTGCGCGGTCAGCTTGACGGTGCTGTCCTCATGGTAGGTGATCTTCCACAGTGCGGCGGCGGTCGGATTGCTCGTCAGGGTGATGTTGTTCGCATTTGCCGTGTTGGTGCAGGAGGTCAGATAGTAGTCGTTGTCCTCGTTATCGGTATAGTTGCTGATAAGATAGAAGTTGCCGGACTCGTCGTCCTTCACAACGGTAAACTGCTGCACCGAGGAAGCGCTGCTCAAGGTGATCGTGTTGTTGCTGACGGTAACATTCGCACCGAGGAACTTGTCGTTGCCGCTGTTGGCATAATCCGCCAGCGCCATCGTCTTCGACTGCCACTTTCCATCGTTGGCGATGATCAGCATCCAGCCGGTGTCAAGATCTTCAAGATCGTCCTCGGTGAGCAGCCGGTAGACGCCCTCGTTGCCGAAGGAGGTCGCTTCGTCGACCCAAGTATACAGTGCCTTGAAGGTCACGCTGCCGGTGACGGTGTAGCTGCCGACCTCCGTATAAGCCGCATTCGTGCTGTCGGCAACGTCGGACGCTGTCCAGCCGAGGAAAACGTAGTCCTCCGCGTTGGCAAGCAGTGTGCCGGTCGGCTCGGGCAGAGTGATCACCGTGCCGTCAAACGCGGTGATATCCGCAATGGGGTCAATGCCTGCCGGAACGGCAAAGCTGACCGTATAGGAAGCGAGCTGATCGCCGCAGATGGCGCAGATACCCGTTTCGGGATCATAATTGTGGCCGGTCGCGGCAATCGTGTCCGTATAAGAGTCGCCGCAGTTCAAGCAGGTATAGGTCGTATATCCGTCTGCGGTGCAGGTCGCGCCCTGATGTGCCGTCTGCTCGTAGTTATGTCCGAGCGCCTCGATCGCGACGTCCTTCACAGAGTCGCAGCGGGAGCATTCATAATGGATATTGCCTGCAATCGTGCAGGTCGGCTGCGTTCTGGAGACCTCCACGTAGTTGTGACCCTGCAGGATAGTCGTGCCGGGCGTAACGATCGCGCCGCAGTCCAGACAGACCAGATCGCCGG
Source organism: Oscillospiraceae bacterium (assembly GCA_017405865.1). Classification (GTDB taxonomy): domain Bacteria; phylum Bacillota; class Clostridia; order Oscillospirales; family Oscillospiraceae; genus JAZOXB01. The sequence goes on from JAFQZN010000032.1 coordinate 10,526, forward strand.
TGTAGCCGTTCGCGGTGCAGGTGGCGTCATACGCGCCCTGCAGCTGCGTATTGGCATGCGCGCAGGTATTGGCAAAGAGATATATATCAAAGATGTAATTCGTTCCGGAATTATTCTCGTTGCTGATCGCGTAATTACGGACGGAAGAGCCGCTCATCATGCCGATGGCACGGGTTCCCATCTGAAAGCGGAAGGTGTTTGTATCGTTGTCCGCAGCAGCCGTCCATGTCACGGCGGTATTGCTGTTTGAGATCGTCGTGGTGTTCGGAGTGCTGCTCAAATATTTGCCGCTGCTGCTGTAGCGAAGGCTGTAGCCGTCCTCTTCGCCATCCACAGCGGCGATGGTCCACAGCTCCGCCGCACCGGGCGCAAGCGAGATCTGATTATTGACAGGCGCGTCGATTGCTGTAAAAGCAGAGGTGCTGCTGCCGACGTTGCCGATCATGTACCACGTATCCGCGCCGTTGTAGGTGTAATGGAACGCCATTACGTAGTCCGTGCCGGAGGTGATGGAACCGGCGCGGGTGTAATGCTGGGTCACGCCGAGCGCCGGGATGGCTTCTCTCCTCGTCGTACCGCAGCGCGCGCAGGTGTAGGTCATGACGCCTGCAGTCGTCTCCGTGGGCGCGACGGTCTGTATGCCAGCATCCCAAGCATGACCGAGCATGGCGATCGCTTCCGTGTAGGTATCTCCGCAGTTTGCGCAGGTATATGTCCTTACGCCGTCAGCCGTACAAGTCGCGGCAGTCGTTACCACGCCCGTATAGCTGTGACCCGTTGCGGCGATCACGGTATCAGACTGCGCGATCTGCGTCTGACAGGCGGCGTCCGAGAAATACCTGCCGCAGTCGGCACAGTACCAGTAGGCCGTGCTGCCCGCTGCCGTGCAGGTCGCGGCAGACGCGCTGGCCGCGCTAAGATTCGCATGCTCGCAGGCAGCTGCGGGGCCGGTGGTGTACATCGTGACGGTACTGCTTCCGGCATAGAGGTAGACGTCCCCCTGCCCCGACTCATAGGTGCGGAACTGATAGGTGCTGCTGTTGCAGCGAATCGTTCTCTTCGTGTAGGCAACGCTCGTTATGGTCGCCTTGCCGTTGGCGGCGGCGGAAATCGTCCACTGTGCAGCCGTCTGCGTGGCAGAGGTTGCAATGCCGAGCGAATTGGAGTTTGCCGTGTTCAGATACTTGTTCGCTGCGCTGCCCTTCAGTCGGAAGGAGTAGTTCGTATCGGAGCCAGTGATCTTTTCAACAACCAGAATATAATCGTTGGAAACGCCGGTCAGCGTGTTGCCGGTGTGCGTAATGCCTGCGCCGGAGAGGATCACGGAGGACGCAGCGTCACCGGGAGAGGCCGCTGCGTCAGTCTTAAGAACCCGTGCTGCGTTGTAGTTTGTCAGCACGTACTCGCCGGACCAGTCGTCACGGTTCGATGTAACCAGCGTAAAGGAGCCGGGCGTACCGGAGCCACCGGAGGCAGAATAGGAGTACAGGGCAAACAGTGTGACGTTACCGGAGGCAGTATAGCTGCTGCCCGCTGTATAGACCGTCGCGGGAGCCGTCGCGCTATCCTCCTCCAGCGCAGCCGTTACCCAACCGACAAAGGTGTGGTCAGTCAGCGCGTTTGCAGACGGCAGTGTGATGCTGCCGTTGGAGTTGCAGGTCATCGCGCTGACCGCCGCAACGCCGGTCGGGACGGAGAAGGAAACGGTATAGTCAACGCCGGGATCCGCTGTGACGGGCGCCGTGGTGTAATAGGTCACAGTACCTGCGGTGGCCGTGCCGCTGATCGTCACGCCGCCGAAGGCCAGATTGCCGGTCGTGCCGGAGGTATAGGTCAAAACGAGGCTCGTCGCAGCAGCAGGAATGTCCGTGATAGTTACGAGGATATTCGTTTTTTCCTTTTTTCCCGCAAGGCTGCCGTTGCTCATCGTACCGACGTTCGTCGACCAGTGGGAATTGTTCGAGCTTTTCACGACGGCAGCCGTACCGCCGGTGTAAAACGTCATGGTAATATCGGAGTACCCGGATAAATTCAGCCCCGCAAAGGTCACGGACGAGCCACTGACCATGCTTGTTTTTAAATATGTATTATTGCCGTATCCCGTGCCGGTAAAGCCGACCGTGGAAGTGGCAGTACCGGTGCCGGTCGTGGCGCTGACTGCGGAATTTGCCGCAAAAGCCCCGGTCCAAGTCGCAATGGTCGCAGCGCCTCCGCTGCCGGAGCTTGTTTCGCTGCGCGTGTAGCAAGCGTAAAGCGTGACGTCGGCCGTCGGCGTATAGGAGCCGGTCAGGACCGTCGGCGCAGCGGAGGTTTCAATGCCGATCGCATCGGCGACCCAGCCGGCAAAGGTATACCCCTCATAAGTCGAAGCTGACGCCGGAAGCGTCACGCTGCTGCCGACGTCACAGGTCTCTGTCGTCAGGGTGCCGCAGTCGTCGTAGGTCACGGTGTAGGTTCCCCCTGCGCTTGCGGTAACCGTCACGCCCGTAAACAGGCCGACGAGCATCACAAGCACAAGCAGGAGTGAAAAGCCGCGTTTTGCAAAGTGTTTCATAGAGCCATCTCCATTCATAATGAAATACGCGATTCTCACCATTTTAGGCTATCGTGTTTAATTATATCCGGTGTTATGAAAGAATACAACATTTTTCGGGGGAAAACGCTGCAAATCTGCCATATAAAGCAACTATTTGTAAAAAGTGTTTATTATTCCCGTCACGCTTTATTTAATCTGCACAAAATCTGAAAAAATCTAAAACATCAACGCACTATGGTTGAAATTTAGTATTTAATATTGTATATTCAATATGGATTTTCATTTTCCGGTTGAGGAGGTATCATATGAAAAAGCTGACCCGAAGACTTCTGTCGCTGCTGCTTGCGGTCTGCCTTGTCCTTTCGTTGATCACGGGAATGCTCCTTGTCGTCAACGCAGTCGGCGAGAACGCAATCCGCAACTGGGGTACGCGCGACACGGTCTGTACGCAGTTGAGCTCATCCGCGTCAAGCTACTACACCGGTAACTACACCTATGCCTCGCTGAAGGCCCTGTCAGGCGCTTCCAGCACGTCCAACAGCTTGAACGCAGCGCAGAACAACCAGCTGTATACCGCGCTCTATACGCTGATGTCGAGCACCCACGATTCTGCGGCGATCAGCGGCATCACCTACTCCAGTCATTCCACGTGGTACGCCTATACGGACTGTGAAAACGGCGACACTTCCGGCAACATGAAGCTCCTGTGGGCGGGCGGCTACCGCACCTGGGACGGCACCTACGTCAACCGCGAACATGTCTGGTGCAAGTCCCACGCGACCTATGTTGAGACGCAGGGCGGCGCGGACCTGCATCATCTGCGTCCCGCCAGCGCCATTGTCAACCAGCAGCCGCACAATAACCGTCCCTACGGTCCGGCGAACGCAAACGGCGGCTCGACCACGCAGGATGAAAACAATAACTTCGGCGGCTGGTATCTGAACGCCACCACGGACTATCCTGACGGTCTGTACGAGCCGCCCGATAACGCAAAGGGCGACTGCGCGCGAATCATTCTCTACGTCTATACCAGATGGAAGCAGCCCAACCTTTACACTTCACTGGACACTACTTCCTCTGCCTATCTGAACTTCGTCGAGCAGACGCCAGAAGGCACCTGCGACGGCACCTACTGTATCGACAGTCTCTCCACCCTGCTTTCATGGTGTGAGATGGACCCGGTCGATACCTGGGAAATGGGCAGAAACGACTCCGTTCAGTCCATTCAGGGCAACCGCAACGTCTTCATCGACTACCCTGAGCTTGCCTGGTACATGTTCGGCATGACGCCGCCCTCCACGATGACGACGCCCTCCGGCGACGCTGCCAATAACGGCGTTTCCTATTCAATCACCAACGTGAACGTCAACAATCCGTCCTACGGCACTGCGACGATCACGAACAGCAACACCGTTACGGTCTCTCCGGCAGCCGGCTGCTACATCCAGAGCGCGACCTCTACCTCCGGCACCTGCACCATCACCGGCAACGTCATCACCGTCAACGGCTTGACCGCCAATGCTACCGTCAACGTCGTACTGGCGCAGAACGCGAACTATACGGTCAGCTTCAGCGTCCCGTCCGGCGTGACGCAGGCGTCGATGTCCGGCTACGCCAACAGCAGCATCACCCTGCCGACGCCGACCGGCACGCCGACGGCAAACGCACACAATTATGAGTTCCTCGGCTGGGTGAGCGGCTCCGTGAACGATACCACGACGCAGCCGACCTACTACACCGCCGGCAGCAGCTACACGATCACCGGCAACGCGACCCTGACTGCGCTCTACCGCTACACCGAGAACACCGGCAGCGGCGCAGTCTCCTTCGACCCGAGCGGACAGGGCGGCACCTTCGTCCTCGCCGCGAACGTCAATGGCACGTACTACGGCTTGCCCGTGTCCGGCCTCGGCGGCGCGCGGCCGGTCGGCAGCACGATCACCGTCACGAACGGCGCGGTCACTTCGGCGAACGCCTCCGGCTATGAATGGACGCTTACCCCGTCCGGCACCGGCTTCACGATCTCCAACGGCAACGGCAGCTATCTGACGTATTCCGGCGGCTCCACTTCCCTTGCGTCCGATTCAACCGGCTACGTCTGGAACGTTGAAGCAAACGACGCGACGAGCTGGAAGTTCATCTGCCCGAACGCGACCACCAGAGCGCTGCTTTTCCGCGCGGGCAGCTATAATTACTTCGCCGCCTACGCGATCAACAATCTGACGAGCAACGCAAGCGAGTACTTCCCGCTGGAGATCCTGCCGATCGGCAGCGGCGCCGCGACGCAGACCTACTACACCACGAATTTGACCAGCGCCTGCAGTCACAACTACGGCGCCTGGAGCTCCAACAACGACGGCACCCACAGCAAGACATGTTCTCTCTGCGGCGACGTCACTACCGAAAGCTGCACCTATGCCACCACAGTCAGCGGCTTGACCACGACCTACACCTGCACGGTCTGCGGATACAGTTATTCGCAGACGCTGAACCAGTACACGGTTTCTTATAACGTACGCGGCACGGTCACGAGTACTGACACCGTAACAGAGGGCAACAGCGTTACGCTTCCGACCGCTCCTGCCTATACCGGCTACACCTTCGTCGGCTGGGCGACGAGCGCGATCAACTCCGAAACGCAGTCCGTTCCCGCGACCCTGACCGGCAGCTACACGCCGACCGCGAGCGTCACGCTTTACGCCGTCTACTCCCGTCTCGATCAAGGCGGCGGCAGCACGACCGAATACGTTCTCGTCACCGATACTAACCAGTTGTCCACTGGCAAGAATTTAATCATCGCGGCAAAGGACTATGACTACGCGATGGCAGATATTTACAGCACCTACTACCGCAATCAGGCAAGCGTCACCAAGAGCGGCAACACCCTGACCCCGGGAAGCGGCGTTATCCCGTTCACCCTCGGCACGGGCAACACCTCCGGCACGTGGTCGCTGTATGACACCACGAACAATGCCTACCTGACTGCGTACGTTTCCGGCAGCTACTATGATCTCGGCACGGAGGCCTCCGTCACCGCCAACGGTTCCTTCTCCATTTCCGTCAACAGCTCGGACGGCACGGCTTCTCTGACGACCAACAACGGCAGCTGCGTTGTCAAGTATTACCGTACCTCCTCTTATGAGGAATACAAGTGCGTTTCCTCGACCGCAACGAGCAGCTATAACCTCGATATCACCCTCTACGTAGAAACGACGATCTCCAACGATGTGACCTACTACACCACGGAGCCGACCGTTTCCTGCGAGCACCCGAGCACGACTCTCACCGGCGCAGCTGCTGCGACCTGCGCAACGGCGGGTTATACCGGAGACTACGTCTGTGACGTCTGCGGTGCGGTCGTCACGCAGGGCGCGACCATTCCCGCCCTCGGTCACAGCTACACGAGTGCTGTCACCACCGCCGCTACCTGCACGGCAGCCGGCGTGACGACCTATACCTGCTCTGTCTGCGGTGATTCCTACACCGACAATACAGTTCCCGCCGCGTTAGGGCATGATTACACGAGCGCTGTCACGACTACCGCCACCTGCGGCGCAGACGGCGTAAGAACCTACACCTGCTCTCGCTGCGGTGATACCTACACGGAAGCGATCCCCGCAACCGGCAACCACAGTTACAACAGCGGTGTACAGACGACCGCTCCCGGCTGCACGACATCCGGTGTGACCACGTTCACCTGCACTGTCTGCGGCGACACGTACACGCAGCCGATCGCTGCCCTCGGACACAGCTACGGCGCCTTCGTATCAAACAATAACGGCACACACAGCCAAACCTGTTCCATCTGCGGCGACGTGCAGACAAGCTCCTGCACCTACACGAACTCGCTGCACGGAGATCAGCTCACCCACACCTGCAACATCTGCGGCTACAGCTACACGGAGACGCTCAGCACATGGACGGTCACCTTCGTAAACTGCAACGTTTCTTCCGCCGTGGAATGTGTGGACGGTAACTCCATCGAATTCCCGAGCAGCGACGACGTCAGCATCGACGGCACCGATTACACCTTCGTCGGCTGGGTCGCCAACAAGGTGGCGGAAACTACGAACAGACCTTCCACGATCCACACTGCCGGTGAAAGCTACACGCCGGGTCGGAGTATGACCTACTATGCGCTGTATTCCAGCTCCACGGACGGCACGCCTTACGAGGAATTCCGCCTCGTCACGTCGACCTCCGAGCTGGCAGCCGGTGATGAAGTCGTCATCGCCGCCAGAAGCGCCGCTTACGCGGTCCAGCAGAGCGGCACCACGATCAGCCGTACCTCCGTTTCCAAGAGCAACAACAACGCCAACCTGACGATCAACTCCGCTACGGTCTACACGCTGGAGAACAACACGACCGTCAGCGGCGCCTGGAGCTTCAAAACCGGAAACTACTACTTCTGCGTCAGCAGAAACAGCATCACCGGTTCCACCTCGTCCGGCTACCCCGGCGCGTGGACGATCGGCTCCATTGACAGCTCCAACGGCGGCACGGTAATGTCCGCAAAGAGAAGCGCTTCCGAGCAGGTCAAATATCTGCGCTACAATTCTAATTCCTTCTCTACGACGAACAACAGCACGAATACGATCTGCCTGTATAAGAAGTACATCACGACCCCGCAGGTTACCTCTTATACCACCGAGCTGGACATCCATGTTCACCAGTACACAAGCGAAGTCACGACAGCCGCGACCTGTACATCTGCGGGCATCATGACCTACACCTGCTCCTGCGGCGACACCTACACGGAGACGATTTCTGCCCTCGGTCATGACTACGTGGAACACGCCGCGCAGGCCGCGACCTGCACGGCAGTCGGCTGGAACGCCTATCAGACCTGCAGCCGCTGCGACTACACAACCTATCAGGAGATTGCCGCGCTCGGTCATAACATCGTTGCAGACGCCGCTGTCGCGGCAACCTGCACCGAGAGCGGCCTGACCGCCGGCGAACACTGCTCGCGCTGTGATTATACCGTCGCGCAGGAAGTCGTCCCCGCCCTTGGTCATGACATGGTCACCGACGCCGCTGTCGCGGCAACCTGCACCGAGGCCGGTCTGACCGCCGGCGAGCACTGCTCGCGCTGTGATTATACCGTCGCGCAGGAAGTCGTCCCCGCTCTGGGTCATAGCTATCAGTCCGTCGTGACTGCGCCGACCTGCACGGAAAGCGGCTTTACCGCCTATACCTGCTCCGTCTGCGGCGACAGCTACACGGGTGACACCGTTCCCGCCCTCGGCCATGATTACATCTACACCGACAGCGGCAACGGCACGACCCATGCTGTTAACTGCTCGCGCTGCGACTATAGCGTGACAGAGAATCACGCCTACGCGGGCGGCGTCTGCGCCTGCGGCGCGGTGGAAGTTGTCGAAACGCTGAAGTTCGTTTCCGCCGCTCCCGTGCTGAACGACAAGATCGACATGATCTACGCCGCCGAGGTTCCCACGAGCTACAGCAATCCGTACGTCGTCTTCACCTTCAACGGCAGTCAAACGACCGTCAGGGACTACACGACCGACGCCTACGGCAGGCTTCTCTTCGTCTTTACCGACATCAACCCGCAGTGCATGGGCGACGAGATCAGCGCTACGTTGTACGCGACAAAGAACGGCACGCAGGAAAGCGTCAGCGTCACGAACTACTCCGTCCGTGACTACTGCGTGAACAAGCTGGCGGATAACACGATCTCCGCTTCCCTGCGCACGCTCCTGTCCGACCTGCTCGCCTACGGCGCGGCCGCG
>JAFQZN010000033.1 GCA_017405865.1 Oscillospiraceae bacterium
AAAAAGTTCGGAAGACAAGCAACTCACGACTGTAGGCGTATATAGATACGGTAAGTCGTGAGTTGCGCAGTAAGTCAAAATCCTTGCGAAGCAAGCTTTTTGGATCCTAAATTGTTAGAAAAACCTGTAAAAATAGAAAACATTTGAACAGGGAAATAATCCAAAAAAATGTTTTAATGATTTTGACGGTTACGGACTTTTTTGACAGTCTGATAAGAATCCCGTCGGAACACCGACGGGATTCTTATGCTTTGAGTCTTCGATAGAGTGCTGCACACGCGCAGCCGATCGCGCCTCCGGCAGTGTTGAGCAGCACGTCTTCCAATTCGGTGCAGCCCGTGCCGAAGACAAACTGCAGCGCCTCGATCAGCACGGAAAGCGCAGCCGTCAGCAGGATCGTTTTTCTTACGGACGCTCCCCGCAGCCGCAGATACATTCCGAACGGCACGAACCAAACGATATTGCCGACGAACAGATAGACGAAATACGGGATCTCTCCCTTGGTCAGATAGGAAAATATCGTTTGAAACGGCACCCAGACCACCGTGCCGCTGAACAGGCTGTTTTCGAGCCATCCGGCGCGAAACACAGTAATGCGGAAGAGAATGATAAGGTACGCCGAAAACACGGCAATACGAAAAGTGCGTCTATCCACGCAGGACCTCCTTCAACAGCGCAAACGCCTCACGGCAGGTTTCCGTGCGGTTTTCTTCCCTGTCGCCGTGCAGCTCCAGCCGCCTGCAGATCACGCGCTCCTCTGACGCGCATGCCACGAAGATCTCTCCGACGTGCGGATTCTTGGAATCTGTGCCGGGTCCCGCATTCCCTGTCGTCGCAAGAGCGTAATCCGCATGCAGCAGCTTTCTGACGCCCTGCGCCATCTGCACCGCGACTTCCTCGCAAACCGCGCCGCGCTGCAGAAGGAGCGCAGCGTCCACACCGAGCAACGCCGCTTTGACCTCATAGGCGTAGGAGATCACGCCGCCGAGGTAGACGGCGGAAGCGCCCGACACGTCGGTGATCAGCTTTCCCAGCATCCCGCCGGTGCAGCTTTCCGCTGTGGCAAGCGTCCTGCCCCGCAGGGCAAGACCGGAAACAGCACCCTTCGCCTCATCCATGATAGCGCACCCGGATCATTTCCGTATTGGCAAGCGCGCGTTCGATCAGCGCGTCGAAGTCCAGCTTCTCACAGGCGTGATCGACCTGCGCAACGGTCGGCTTGGTCTTCGGATGGCGCGGCGTAAAGACCGTGCAGCAATCCTCATAGGGCAAAATGGATGTCTCCATCGTGCCGATCTTTCTTGCCAGCGTGACAATCTCCTCCTTGTCCATGCCGATCAGCGGCTGGAAAATCGGCAGATCGACGCTTGCACCGGTCACCGCCATGGCCTCCATGGTCTGCGAGGCAACCTGCCCGAGATTTTCGCCCGTCACGAGGCAGCCGCAGCCGTGGTCGCGCGCGATCCGCTCGGAGATTTTCATCATAAAGCGGCGCATGATGAGCGTAAAGAATTCCTCCGGGCAGTTGTCGCGGATTGCCTCCTGGATCTCCGTAAAGCCGACGACGTTCACCGTCATCTTGCCGCAGTAGCGCGTCATCAGGCGCGCAAGCTCCAGCACCTTATCCTTCGCCAGCTCGCTGGTATAAGGATAGGAGAAGAAATGCACGCATTCCAGCTCCACGCCGCGCTTGGCGATCATGTAGCCCGCGACCGGAGAGTCGATGCCGCCCGAAAGCAGCACCATGGCTCTGCCGCCCACGCCGGTCGGCAGACCGCCCGCGCCGGGATCGGCAGGTCCGTGAACATAGGCGGCGTGATCGCGCACCTCGACGTATACCGTATACTCCGGATGGTGGACGTCGACCTCGATCCCCTCCACCGCCTCGGCGATCCTGCCGCCGATTTCCTGGGAAATGCCGATGGAGGTCAGCGGGAAGCGCTTGTCCGAACGCTTGGACTCGACCTTGAAGGATTTTGCCATGCGCAGATCGTCGCCGAGATACGCCATCGCCTTCTCAAAGATGTCGTCCAGATCCTTTTCGCAAGGACGGCAGCGGCACAGGCTGACTACGCCGAAGATATAGTGACAAGCGTCCCATGCGCCTTCTAAGTCGCAGGCGTCGTTTTCAGGCTCGATATAGACCGTGGACTGTACGATGTAAACGCGGAATTCGCCGAACGGTCGCATCCTGCGCGCGACATTGGTCTTCAGCCGGTTTTCAAACTGGAACTTGTTGCCGCCCTTCAGGACGATTTCGCCCAGCTTCAGTAAAAACATTTCTTTCATGGTATTCCTCAATTCTATCGCAATTGGTAGGTGCGGTATTGGATCGCCTCGGCGATATGCTCCGGGCGGATCTTCTCGTTGCCGTCCAGATCGGCGATCGTTCTGGCGACCTTACGGATGCGGTCGTAGCTTCTTGCCGTCAAGCCGAGCGCGTCAAACGCCTGCTTCATCAGAGCGGCGCAGCTATCGTCCAGCTCGCAGTAATCGCGCAGCTCCCGCGTCTGCATATTAGCATTGCAGCGGCATTTGCCGCCGATAAACCGATCGCGCTGGATCTTTCTCGCTGCCTCCACGCGCTTCTTGATCTCGGCCGACGGCTCCGGCGTCGCGTGGCCGCGCAGCTCGTCAAAGTTCAGCGCCGGGACTTCAACGATAATGTCGATTCTGTCCAGCAGCGGTCCTGAAATGCGCGAAAGGTACTGATGCACAGCAAGCTGGGTGCAGGTGCAGCGTCCCGACGGATCGCCGTACCAGCCGCAGCGGCAGGGATTCATCGCGCAGACGAGCTGGAACTGACTCGGAAAGCACGCCGTCCCGCTCGCTCTGGAGATCGTAACAACGCCGTCCTCCAGGGGCTGGCGCATGACCTCCAGCGTTTCCTTTTTGAATTCGGGCAGCTCATCCAAAAACAGCACGCCCTTGTGCGCCAGTGAGATCTCGCCCGGACGCGGGATCGTACCGCCGCCGGTCAGACCCGCTGCGGAGATCGTATGATGCGGCGAGCGGAAGGGTCTGCGGCGGATCAGCGGGTCGTCCGGCGATAGCAGTCCCATCACGGAATGGATCTGCGTGACCTCCAGGGCTTCCTCGCGCGTCATGTCCGGCAGAATCGACGGCAGCCGCTTGGTCAGCATGCTCTTGCCGGAGCCGGGAGGACCGACGAGCAGGACGTTGTGCGCGCCTGCTGCGGCGATTTCCAGCGCCCGCTTGACGTTCTCCTGTCCCTTGACGTCCGCAAAATCGAGGAAGACATGCGTCTCGTCCTTCGGAACCCACTGCGGCTCGGGCGCGATCGGCGCGATCCCCTTCAGATGCGCGACCAGCTGCGCCACGTCCTTGACGGGATAGACCGTGAGTTCTCCTGCAAGCGTTGCTTCCTTGGCGTTGTCGGCCGGTACGTAGAGCGCAGTATAGCCCTTCTTCTGCGCGGCGATCGCCATCGGCAGCACGCCGTTGACCGGGCGGAGCTTGCCCTCCAGGCTCAATTCGCCCAGAAAAGCCGCCTGCTCGTGCGGGATTCTGCAAACCTCGGTCGCAGCGAGGATGCCGAGCAGAATGGGCAAATCGTACAGTGAGCCGGATTTCTTCATGTTTGCCGGGGCGAGATTCACCGTGATCCTGCTGACGGGAAATTTGAAGCCGCTGTTGCGGATGGCCGCACGGACGCGCTCACGTGCCTCCTTGACAGCAGCGTCCGGCAGGCCGACGATCTCAAAGGCAGGCAGACCGCTCGTGATATACGTTTCGACCGATACGGGAATACCGGAAATGCCCTCCAGTCCGAAAGAATCCAGCCGACTGATCATCCGATTTCCCTCCTTACGTCATATTTGTAATATCATACAACAATCTGCGGAAAAAAACAATGTGAAATTCCTTTATCTTGTTTTTTTCGGAATGATTTGAAGAAAAACCAAATATTCTGTCTTTTCACACGTTTTTTATGATTTACAAAATCCTCAATCCGTGTTATAGTTATGGTATCTGCGAAGAAATACTAAATGGAGGTATTCATTTTGGCAAGAAAGCTCAAAACCATGGACGGCAATACTGCCGCCGCGCATGTCAGCTACGCCTTTACCGAAGTAGCGGGCATCTACCCCATCACTCCGTCCAGCCCCATGGCAGACTACGTCGATCAGTGGTCCGCGCAGGGTAGGCTGAACATCTTCGGCAACCGTGTTAAGGTCGTCGAGATGCAGTCCGAGGCAGGCGCCGCCGGCACCGTGCACGGCTCTCTGGCGGCCGGTGCGCTCACCACCACCTACACCGCTTCCCAGGGTCTGCTTCTCATGATCCCGAACATGTACAAGATCGCAGGCGAGCTGCTTCCGGGCGTGTTCCACGTATCCGCCCGTACCGTCGCTTCCCATGCGCTGAACATCTTCGGCGACCACTCCGACGTCTACGCCTGCCGCCAGACCGGCTTTGCAATGCTCTGCGAGACCAATCCGCAGGAGGTCATGGACCTCGGCGCCGTCGCACATCTTGCTGCGATCAAGGGCCGCGTCCCGTTCATCAACTTCTTTGACGGCTTCCGCACCTCCCACGAGATCCAGAAGATCGCGATCTGGGACTACAAGGATCTCAAGGACATGTGCGACATGAAGGCAGTCGACGAGTTCCGCAAGCACTGCCTGAACCCCGAGCGCCCTGCAATGCGCGGCTCTCACGAGAACGGCGACATCTTCTTCCAGCACCGCGAGGCCTGCAACAAGTACTACGACGCTCTGCCCGCGATCGTTGAGACCTACATGAAGAAGGTCAACAAGAAGCTCGGCACGGACTATCAGCTCTTCAACTACTACGGCGCGCCCGACGCTGACCGCGTGATCGTCGCCATGGGCTCCATCTGCGACGTGGCGGAGGAGGTCATCGACTACCTCAACGCGCACGGTCAGAAGGTCGGTCTCGTCAAGGTTCGTCTGTTCCGTCCGTTCTGCCCGGACAAGCTGCTGGCAGCCATCCCCGCAACCGCAAAGAAGATCGCGGTCCTCGACCGCACCAAGGAGCCCGGCGCGCAGGGCGAGCCTCTGTATCTGGACGTCGTTACCGCGCTGGCTAATGCCGGCAAGACCGACGTTACCGTCATCGGCGGCCGCTACGGTCTCGGCTCGAAGGACACGCCTCCCGCTTCCGTTTTCGCCGTTTTCGACGAGCTGAAGAAGGCTGCGCCGAAGCGCATGTTCACGATCGGCATCAACGACGACGTGACCAAGCTGTCTCTGCGTGAGCGCAAGAACGTTCCCAACACCGCGGCAAAGGGCACCATCGAATGCAAGTTCTGGGGTCTCGGCGGCGACGGCACGGTCGGCGCGAACAAGAACTCCATCAAGATCATCGGCGACCACACCGACAAGTTCGTTCAGGCATACTTCCAGTACGACTCCAAGAAGACCGGCGGCGTCACCATTTCCCACCTGCGCTTCGGCGACAAGCCCATCAAGAGCCCGTACTACATCAACAAGGCGGACTTCGTCGCCTGCCACAACCCGTCTTACATCACCAAGGGCTTCCCGATCGTCCGCGACGTCAAGCCCGGCGGCGTGTTCATGATCAACTGCCAGTGGGACAAGAAGGAACTGGAGCATCATCTCGACGCCGCTTCCAAGCGCTACATCGCGAAGAACAATATTCAGCTCTACACCATCAACGCCATCGATCTTGCGATCAAGGTCGGCATGGGCAAGCGTACCAACACTATCCTGCAGTCCGCGTTCTTCACGCTGGCCAAGGTCATGCCCGAGGCTGACGCGATCAAGTACATGAAGGATGCCGCGACCGCCTCCTACCTCAAGAAGGGTCAGGACGTCGTCGACTGCAACCACCGCGCGATCGACGCTGGCGCTACCGCGTTCGTGAAGATCGACGTTCCCGCCTCCTGGGCAACTGCCGAGGATAAGACGAAGGAAGTCAAGTACGAGGGCAAGCCCGAGCTTGTCAAGATGGTCAAGGATATCCTCGTTCCCGTCGACAAGATGGACGGCGATTCCCTCCCCGTCTCCGCGTTCAAGGACTATGTGGACGGTCAGTTTGAGCTGGGCGCAGCCGCATACGAAAAGCGCGGCGTCGCCGTTACCGTTCCCGAGTGGGACGAGACGAAGTGCATCCAGTGCAACAACTGCGCTTATGTCTGCCCGCATGCGACCATCCGTCCGTTCGCACTGACCGAGGCCGAAGCGAAGAAGGCGCCGAAGGCTGCCAAGATCGTCGACGTCAAGGCCGGCAAGGGCAAGGGCGTCTATAAGTACACCATGGCCGTTTCCCCGCTCGACTGCATGGGCTGCGGCGTCTGCGTCGGCGTCTGCCCGACCAAGGCAATCGCCATGAAGCCGCAGGAGAGCCAGCTCGACCAGCAGAAGGTCTTCGACTACTGCGTCTCCAAGGTCGCGCAGAAGGAGGATATGCAGGATCTGACCGTGAAGGGCAGCCAGTTCAAGCAGCCGCTGCTTGAGTTCTCCGGCTCCTGTGCAGGCTGTGCAGAGACGAGCTATGCCCGCCTCATCACCCAGCTCTTCGGCGACAGAATGTACATCTCCAACGCGACCGGCTGCTCCTCCATCTGGGGCGGTCCCGGCGCCACCTCTCCCTACTGCACAAACAAGGACGGCCACGGCCCCGCCTGGTCCAACTCCCTGTTTGAAGATAACGCCGAGCACGGCCTCGGCATGTACACCGCGCAGAAGGTCATCCGCGACAGCCTCGCGGAAAAGACCCGCAAGCTGATCGAACAGCCGCAGACCCGTCCCGCGCTCAAGGAAGCCGCGCAGAAGTGGCTTGACACCATGAACGACGGCGAGGCCAACAAGACCGCCACGAAGGAATATATCGCTTCCCTGATGGAGAATATCTCCCTCATCGACGAGACCATCGGTTTCTTCTCCAGCAAGGCCGCTAAGGACATCTTCGGCGAAGAAGTCGCGGCGGAGAAGCTGGCGCACGCGAAGCAGGTCAAGGCAAAGGGCGGCAAGTTCTGCGATTGCAGCGCCTGCACGCTGGTTGCCGAGATTCTCAAGGATAAGGAATACCTCTCCAAGAAGTCCGTCTGGATCTTCGGCGGTGACGGCTGGGCATACGACATCGGCTTCGGCGGCGTAGACCACGTTTTGGCACAGAACGAGGACGTCAACATCTTCGTCTTCGATACCGAGGTCTACTCCAACACCGGCGGTCAGGCTTCCAAGGCTTCCAACATCGGTCAGGTCGCGCAGTTCGCGGCAGCCGGCAAGGAGGTCAAGAAGAAGAGCCTCGCCGAGATCGCAATGTCCTATGGCTACATCTACGTCGCACAGGTCGCGATGGGCGCGAATCCCGCGCAGACCATCAAGGCGATCGCAGAGGCGGAAGCCTATCACGGTCCGTCCCTCATCATCGGCTATGCTCCGTGCGAGATGCACTCCATCAAGGGCGGCATGATCCACTGCCAGGAGGAGATGAAGAAGGCTGTCGAGTGCGGCTACTGGAACATGTTCCGCTTCAACCCCGCCAACGAGACCGGCAAGTTCACCCTCGACTCCAAGGCGCCGAAGGACGGTTATCAGGAATTCCTGATGAACGAAGCCCGTTACAGCCGTCTGACCCGCGAGTTCCCGGAGCGCGCCGGCGAGCTCTTCGCCCGCAACGAGGCCGCTGCCAAGGAGCGCTACGATCACCTGCTCAAGCTCGTTGAGATGTATAAGGACTAATCTTTCGCAATTCGTTCCGGCACGGGGCTTTCCCGTGCCGGAACTTTTTTCTGCCTTGATCGTCATATAGTTATAAAAGTTTTACATTTCCAAATGATATTTATGTTTACTTCCCTGTCGAAGCATGATATAATATAGCGGAACTATTGAAAGGAGGCGTTTCTCCATCAAGAAATACGATGAATTTGATCAGGAAGACCTGATTGAGGATAAACCGGGAAAGCCCAAAAAGAAAAAGAAGAAAAAGCGCGGCATGAAGATCGTCGCCGTGCTTCTGTGCATCGTTCTGTTCTTTGAAGCGCTCTACTGCTTCCTCGTCTTCACGAAGATCGAGCCGATCAAGGATCTGCGCGACGCCTTTATCGAAACCGCTCTGTCCACCATGTCGCACCAGTGGCTCGCGGAAGCCTTCCTCCCGAAATACATGGTCGAGGATCTTCGCGCCAAGGATCTTTATCTGCGGCAAAAGCAGGCAGAGCACAACAGCTCCCGACCCACGCCGACGGAATCCGTAGAAACGACGGAGCAGCCGGTCTCCGAATCGGTCGAGCCGACGGAGCCGAACGTTGACGCCGCAGAGGAGGCCTTCTACGAGCTGTTCTGGGAAATCAGCAGAACTTCCTTTGAGGAATATCTGGAAGATCATCCCGAAACGCTGGACAACGGCTGGGAAGGCATCTATATCAACGAAGCAGGCTTATACGACGAAGGCACGAGCATCTACACCCAGCAGGGCGAACAGGTGCTGGCCATCGACGTGCCGAACAAGCTGCTGCTCGTTCGCGTGAGCGGCACGGGCTATCTCGGCGTCCTTGCCATTGGCAAGAATCCCGCGCAGCTGCGCTGTGAGGCCTCTGAAGGCATCGGCTACTACGGGCAGACGCTCGGCGAGATCGTGGAAAACAGCGGCGGCGTGATCGGCATGACTGCCAGCGGCTTCTACGACCCGGACGGCAACGGCAGCGGCGGTATCATCGCAGGTTATGCCATGTGTGAGGGTACGCCCTACGGCGTCCACTACGGCGATACCGGCTACAAGCGCATCGAGCTTGCCTCCGACAACCGCTTCTATATCTGCAACTCCAACACCGAGACGACCCCGGATACGACGGATGCGGTGGAGTTCTCCCCCGCTCTGATCATCGACGGCGAGCTGATGGTCGGCGGCTTCTACGACTGGAACGGCATCAACCCGCGCGCTGCGATCGGCCAGTCTGAATACGGCGAGATTCTGATGCTCATTATCGAAGGCCGCCAGGTCGGCCGCTCCATCGGCACGGACACCGAGACCTGTGCAAAGATCCTGATGAAGCACAAGGGCTACACCGCCATCAACCTCGACGGCGGCACCAGCGCGGTCATGTACTACCACGGCGAATACGTGACACGCTGCTCCAACCGCGCGATCGACTCGCGCCTGCTGCCGAACGCCTGGGTCTACGGCAATTACGAAGAAAACTGAACAAAAGGGATGCTTCGGCATCCCTTTTTCGTTGACATTTCGCTTTCCCTTTTGTATAATACATATAAATTCGAGCAAATCGGCTATTTGATTGAATTTGTCAATTTTTGCGTTCCGAAAGGACGCAGCGGAAAGGATATTTTGCAATGATTTACACAACAGAAGTAGAGCATATGTGTCCGGTTGCAAAGGGCGCATATCACGGCCCGGCTCCCATTCCCGAAGAGGGCAAATGGGTGCAGGCCAAGCAGATCAGCGACATCTCCGGCTTCACCCATGGCGTCGGCTGGTGCGCACCGCAGCAGGGCGCCTGCAAGCTGACGCTGAACGTCAAGGAAGGCGTCATTGAGGAAGCGCTGGTCGAGACGATCGGCTGCACCGGCATGACGCATTCTGCGGCAATGGCCTCCGAGATCCTCATCGGCAAGACCATTCTGGAAGCGCTGAACACCGACCTCGTCTGCGACGCGATCAACACCGCCATGCGCGAGCTGTTCCTCCAGATCGTCTACGGCCGCACCCAGAGCGCGTTCTCCGAGAACGGTCTGGCGGTCGGCGCCTCTCTGGAAGACCTCGGCAAGGGTCTGACCGGTCAGGTCGGCACGACCTTCGCCACCAAGGCAAAGGGGCCGCGCTATCTGCAGCTCACCGAGGGCTATATCACCAAGATGGCTCTGAACGCTGACAATGAGATCATCGGCTACGAATACGTGAAGTTCGGTCCCATGATGGAGAACATCAAGGCGGGCATGGACGCCAACGAAGCCGTCAAGAAGGCTACCGGTCACTACGGCCAGTGGGACAGCGCGGTCAAGTACATTGATCCGCGCCACGAATAAGGAGGACGACATCATGGCACTGTTTGAAAGCTACGAAAGAAGAATTGACAAGATCAACGGCGTCCTCGCAAAGTACGGCATCGGCTCCGTCGAGGAATGCCGTGAGATCTGCAAGGCAAAGGGCTTTGATCCCTACGAGATCGTCAAGGGCATCCAGCCCATCTGCTTTGAAAATGCCTGCTGGGCGTACACCGTCGGCGCTGCAATCGCGCTGAAGTCCGGCGTTACTACTGCCGCAGAGGCCTCCAGAAAGATCGGCGAAGGCCTGCAGGCCTTCTGTATCGACGGCTCCGTCGCTGACGACCGCAAGGTCGGCCTCGGCCACGGCAACCTCGGCGCAATGCTCTTGAGCGAAGAGTCCAAGTGCTTTGCCTTCCTCGCAGGTCACGAATCCTTCGCCGCCGCAGAGGGCGCGATCGGCATCGTCCGCAACGCCAACAAGGCGCGCAAGACGCCCCTGCGCGTCATCCTGAACGGTCTGGGCAAGGACGCTGCGCAGATCATCTCCCGCATCAACGGCTTCACCTACGTGCAGACCCAGTTTGACTACTACACGGGCGAGCTCAAGATCGTCCGCGAGATCCGCTACTCCGAGGGCGAGCGCGCCAACGTCCGCTGCTACGGCGCTGACGACGTCCGCGAGGGCGTTGCCATCATGCACAAGGAAGGCGTCGACGTCTCCATCACCGGCAACTCCACCAACCCGACCCGCTTCCAGCATCCCGTCGCAGGCACCTATAAGAAGGAATGCGTCGAGCAGGGCAAGAAGTACTTCTCCGTCGCTTCCGGCGGCGGCACGGGCCGTACCCTCCACCCGGACAACATGGCGGCAGGTCCCGCTTCCTACGGCATGACCGACACCATGGGCCGTATGCACTCCGACGCGCAGTTCGCAGGCTCGTCCTCCGTCCCGGCGCACGTCGAGATGATGGGCTTCCTGGGCATGGGCAATAATCCCATGGTCGGCGCTACCGTGGCAGTCGCGGTTGCAGTCGCTGAATCGCTCAAGTAATTATTATTTAGTTTATCCCTCCCATGGGTAAGGTGGCGACCTGCCACCGGCAGGTCGCTTTTATTCCTATCCGCAATGCTTCGCATTGCTCTCCCATGGTCGGCGCTACGGTCGCAGTCGCGGTTGCAGTCGCTGAATCGCTCAAGTAATCCCTATTATTTGTAAAGAAGGTATTTGAAAATGAAAAAATTGATCGTCGTGATCCTGTCTCTCGTGCTGGTACTCTCTCTGGTCGCCTGCGGCGGCGGTGAGACTGCGCAGCCTGATCTGCCCCAGACCGGCGAAACCGAAGCGGTTACCGAAGCCGCCCCCGCAGCTACTGATCTGAGCAAGATCGACGCCGAGGTCACTTTCGGCGACGTTGCCGCAATGGAAGCACTGCAGCAGAAGATCGGCAACTTTGAGGCAGAAAATGCGGTCGTCAAGATCGAAGGCGAATTTGAGAAGCTCGGCACTTCCTACAGCATTATGGAACGAGAAGAAGGCTTTGGTATCGGCTTGAACGTCGTTGTAGATGGCTGGAGCGACGCAGACTACCCCGAGGACTACACCCGAGTTCAGATCCTCGGCGTTGTGGTTACCGAGGGCTGGAGCCACTATATCAGCGTTCTTCCCGAGAACTTCACCGTCGTTACGGAGAACTGATACCAAAATACAATTAAAAAGTTTGTATGATTTCACAAGAAACAGCGGATACGCAGCACTGCGTATCCGCTATTTTTATGCGATATTACTGCCGGAGCAGCGTGTCCAGACGGTGCAGGACGGCTGCAGCTTCCGCGCGGGTCGCCGTGCTTTTCGGTGCGAAGCGGTTGTTTCCCTGCCCGCGAATGATCTCCGTTTGCACGAGGCGAGCCACGCTCTCGCGCGCCCATTCGTCGATCTCCCCCGCATCTGCAAATGTCAGCTCCGCTGGTTCGATCTCTTTTCCGAGCGCGGTCAGAAGCCGATCGAGGATGGCGCACATCTCTTCACGCGAAATCTTGCGGTTCGGGCGGAACGTACCGTCCTCATAGCCGTTGACCACGCCGTTGTGCGCCGCCCAAAAGACGGCAGCTTCGTACCATGTCTCTTCTGCAACATCCGTGAAGGCAAGCTCGCAGATCTCCTCGGTCAGCTCTTGTCCGTTCATCATGCGATACAGCATCGTCACGAACATGGCGCGCGTCAGCCCTGTGTTCGGCTCATAGACGTGCGGCGCAGTGCCGTTCAGCAGTCCGTTGACTGCGGCGAAGTCGATTTCCTCAAAGAACCAGTCCGACGGCTTCACGTCCAAAAACAGTGTGCCGTTTTCGGAGACGTAGTATGCCCTCGGCGCGGTGCCGATGCCCATTCCCATCACGCGGAAGGAGATTTGCCCACGGTAGCAGGGAAACGGCTCCGTGTACTTCGTGCTGTACTGCGTCGGCTCGCTGCCGTCCGTTGTGTAGTAAATGTCCGTGTCGGGGTTTGGATTTTCAAATACGAACATGCCGCCTTCTGCCTTCAGCGTCGGTTCGATGGCGGGATTGCCGGCAATCGTGACACTTTCCGTCTCACTGCGGCTGCCGTTGAGATTGTACGCTGCGCAGTACTTTACGGTCTGTCCGGGCGCGGCGGTAAACGGCTCCGTATAGACGCTCCCCTTTTCCGCAGGTTCCGAGCCGTCCGTGGAGTAATAGATCTTCGTGCCGTCCTGCGCAGAAAGCGTGATCTGCTTTCCGCCGTAGACGTCCTTTTCTATAAGGGTCGGCACGGCGACCGGGCCGAGATCCGTACCCGTCGGCTTGCAGGAGACGTAGAGGCTGCCGTCAGAGGTCGGTACGCCGCGCCGCCGGAACAGCTCACGGATCGTCACGAATTCGTAGCCCTGCGCCTGCAGGCGGTCGATCGCCCGCAGCGCGCCGGGAATGGTCGTGCTGTGGATGTCATGAACGAGGATGATCGCGCCGTCAAAGGCAGCGTTCACGATACGGTTGCACACGGTATCCGAATTCCGGTCGCGCCAGTCCACCGGGTCGATCGACCAGTTGAAGGCCGGTCTGCCGATCACGGACAGTACTCTGGCGTTGGCGTCGCCGTAAGGTGGACGCAGATCATACTTGAATTCTTTCCCCAGAATGCCGTTCAGGATCGCGTCCGTTCTGGAAAGCTGCGAGCGGATCTCGTCATCTGACTTGGCGGTAAGCTGCACGTGATTGTATGTATGCTGCGCCACCTGATGGCCCTCACGGTATTCGCGGCGCACGATATCGGGATTGTTATTCGCCATCTCGCCGAGGACGAAAAAGGTCGCCTTCGCGCCGCGCTCCTTCAAGCCGTCCAGCAGGCGCGGCGTGTAGTAGTAGCTTGGGCCGTCGTCAAAGGTCAGTGCAATCAGTTTCCCGCCCTTCGACGCAGCCGCGCTCGTCGGGAGCAACGTCAGCAGGCACGCGATCAACAGTATTACCGTTAAAAATCTCTTCATCTGTATCTTCTCCTTTTTCTGTCTTTCTCTCTGGGAGCGTCCCGTCAGGCAGCAGCGTCAGCATTGCAAACTCCCTGCCGAGGACTGTCTTTGTATGCATGTCTTCCGCCCATGCGGGCAGCTTCAGCGCCTCCTGCGGCGGCAGAAGCAGGTCGATCCCTTCCTCCGTGCACCGGATATACCCCTCTGCAATCGGAACACCGTCCGCCTCCCCGCGCCACGGCAGCCATTCCCCGCGCGGAACATTGGCAGCAACGGCAAAGCTGACGCCGTCCGGCAGACGCTTCTTCGGAAGCCGCGCCTTCAGCGCTCCCGACGCGTCGGGAATGCCGAGGTATTCCGACCTCCATCCGTATCCGACGAAAACGCGCCGAATTTGTTCCCTGCTTTGCGTAAGCTGACAGGAAAAGTCATAGAACAAGCCGTCCGGCTCCACGTTGAGCGTACCGACCTGCCGTTCTCCTTCAAAAACCGTAAGCTCCATAGCATAAATCCCTCCCGCATATGCTATGCGAGAGGGATCTGATATTATGCCTTCGGTAAGCCGAAGCTGACCGCGATCGCCTCATCTACCCGGTTCATCATTCCTTCGTCCAGCCGCCCCATGTGCTCGCGCAGCCTGCGCTTGTCAATGGTTCGGATCTGCTCCAGCAGCACCACGGAATCCTTGGTCAGTCCGACGCTGCGCCCGGACAGCTCGATATGCGTCGGGAGCTTCGCCTTGTTGGTCTGGCTGGTGATTGCCGCCGCGATCACGGTCGGAGAATGCTTGTTGCCGGTATCGTTCTGCACGATCAAAACGGGTCTGGTGCCGCCCTGCTCGCTGCCGACGACCGGACTCAAATCCGCGTAGAAGATGTCGCCTCTCTTTACGGTTGTATCCATTTGCTTCACGCTCCGTAATTTGTCTCCGGGCTACAGTTCATACTATGTAACCCGGTAACCTTATTCTCCCACGCAGAAGCAAAAAATATTCAGCGGAACTCCGCTTCATTCTATGCGAAATCAGACGATATATTGCAGAATTTCGGTTTGATTTTCACCGTCCATGTAAATTCGCGGGATTCTCTTGTTGATCCCGCATAGGATCTCGTAAGGAATCGTGTTGAGGCGGCGGGACAGGCTGTCGACCTCAATGGCGTCGTCTCCAT
This sequence comes from Oscillospiraceae bacterium, assembly GCA_017405865.1. Lineage (GTDB taxonomy): Bacteria > Bacillota > Clostridia > Oscillospirales > Oscillospiraceae > JAZOXB01. The sequence continues at coordinate 14,605 of JAFQZN010000033.1, forward strand.
CCTCGCCGAAGACGGTCACGACGTCGCCGACCTCCGCCTCCGGCACCCTCGTAACGTTGATCATGCACATATCCATACAGATCCTGCCGACCTGCGGCACGCGCCTGCCGTGCAGCAGGAAGGAAATGTTGTTGGAAAAGCTGCGCGGAAGACCGTCGGCATAGCCGATGCCGACCACGGCGATCCTTTCGGGGTTCTCCGTCGTGTAGGTTCTTCCGTAGCTGACCGTGATATTCGGCTCAAAGTCGCGGATCTGGAAGATCGTCGAGCGAAGCGACATGACGGGCTTCAAGTCGATCATGCCGCGCAGATCGCCGGAGGGCAGGACGCCGTAGGTGGCGATGCCGGGGCGGATCATATCCATCGCGTATTCAGGATACAGGATGCTCGCGCCGCTGTTGCAGCAGTGCCGGATCTCCGGCTTCACACCGACGCCGTCCAGCGTGGAGAGCATTGCCGTGAAGCGCTCAAACTGCGTATGCGTGAAATTCGCGTCTGCGCCGTCAATGGAGTCTGCAACCGGAAAATGCGTAAAAATGCCCTCGATGTGCAGGTTTTCCATCTGCGCGACTTCCTTCAGTTCGTCAACCGTCTGCGGATGGTCGTAGGCAAAGAAGCCGAGGCGCGACATGCCGGTGTCGAGCTTGATATGCACGTGGAGCTTGCGGCGCAGACCCTTGAGCTGCTCGTTCAAGCAGCGGGCGTAGTCGAGGCTGTGGACCTCCTGCCGCAGACCCATCTTGGAAAGGTCCTCCGCGAATTTGACCGGCGTATAGCCGAGGATCAGGATCGGGCCGCGAATGCCGCCGTAACGCAGCTGCGCCGCCTCCTCAATATTGGAAACGGCAAGGTATTCCGCGCCAAGCTCCGTCAGATGGCGGCTGACCGGCACGGCGCCGTGTCCGTAGGCGTCCGCCTTGACAACGCCGAGAAAGCGGCAGCCGGACGGCACCTTATTGCGCAGCGCGCGGTAATTGTGATTTAAGTTATCGAGCGAAATATCCGCCCATGTTCTCTTTAAGTAATCCATTTGTACGGTTCCTCAATGTAGTGAAAAATCGGAAATATCCAGCTTCAATATTCGCTGGTTATTATAACACACTTCGGCAGAAAATGGTAGGTCATTTTTGAAGTACGTATCGACTTGGAGGCGTTTTTCGTCAAAATCCTTTTCGTACGTTACGCGATAGACGTCCTCCTCCATCCCTGCAGCGGAAATGTACTCCCCTGCCCAGCTGATCGCCGCCAGCGCAGGCGCGGCTGCGGGGATGACGTTGCCGTTTGCAAGCAGTCCGAAATCCACCGACATGCCGTCGTACGTGATCCTTCCGCCCCGCTCCGCGGCCGAGGCGGTGATCCCGGCAAGGCTCTCCGGCTCCGTGAGCGTCAGCTGCGCCGTGCCGTCTGTGGAATAGTCACAGTCCGCAGAGAACACTTCGATACGGTCGCCGAAATCCGCCTCGATCCTCGCATGGAAGCGGCAGCCGCCCGCCTGCAATAAGGCCGCACGAAATTCGATCGCAGGCTCCAATATGCTTTCCTCACTTGCGCAGCCAAAGAGCAGCGCACATAGCATCAGTACGGCAAAAACTCGCCGCAAGTCGTCACGTCCTTATTTTAAAAGTCGCGGCAGGCGCTCGATCAGATCGGTTGGGAGCATTCCGTACTGCCCAATCTCCCTTGCACACAGGTCGCCCGCTCTGCCATGCAACCAAGCCCCGGCGGCAGCCGCCTGCGTCGGGTTGAGGCCCTGTCCGAGCAGAGAAACGACGATACCTGCCAGTACGTCCCCGCTGCCGCCGGTCGCCATGCCCGGGTTGCCGCTGCGGTTGATATACAGCCCGCCGTCGCCGCAGATCAGCGTTCTGTGCCCTTTCAGCAGAACTGTCGCACCGGTCTGCCGGTAAAGACTCACAGCGCCGGAGACTCTTCCGTTTTCCAGCGTACCGCCCAGCCGCAGAAATTCGCCCTCATGCGGCGTCAAAACGAGCGGACAGGCCGCGCCGCGCAGTAAATCTATATGCCCGTCCAGCACATTTATGCCATCGGCGTCGAGCACGACCGGACAGGTCGCATACTCCAAAACCATCCGCACGACGGCAGCCGTTCCCTCGCTTTGTCCGAGCCCGCAGCCGATCAGGCAGGCGTCGGCTTTTTTGAGCCGTTCCAGCACTGTGGGAACGGCGTTTACGGACAGCATTCCGTTTTCCTCCGGCAACGGAAAAACCATCGGCTCGTCCAGCTTGGACGCAACGATCGGATAGACGCTCTCCGGAACGCCTGCGTAAACCAAACCTGCGCCCGTCCGCACCGCCGCCCTTGCCGCAAGCGCAGGCGCACCGGTATAGCCGACCGCGCCGCAGAGTAAAAGCAGCTTGCCGTAATCCCCCTTGTGCGTGTTGACCGGCCGCTCCGGCAGCCACCGCGCGATCGTTTCCTCGTTGACGGAACGGTAATTCGCATGCAGATGGATCGACGCCATGGTGATCTCCCCTTCGTTACTACGTTACTATTATTATATCGCGATTGGAAAAATAGTCAAATCTTTGCTTGCATATTCGGTTTTTCTGTGTTAGAATAGCGCAGGAATAGGAAAGGCTATGATCGGGCCGTCGGCTGTTCGGCGCAGCTTCAGAGAGGACGCGGTTGCTGCAAGCGTCTGCTGTGAACAGTTCGGCTTTCTCCCGTGAGCTGCCGCGCTGAAATCGCAGTAGGCGCGGACGGGTCGCTCCGTTACGGGTCAGAGTGCGCCGTGTCAGCGGCGAATTGCGGGTGGTACCGCGGAAGCATGTCTTTCGTCCCCTGACGGACGGAGGACATATTTTTTTAATTTTTACCGAAAAGGAGAAACCATATGAGAGAGCAACTGGAAAAAATCAAGGCCTCTGCGCTTGCCGCCATTCAGAATGCGTCTGTTTCGGACGCATTGGAGGCGGTACGCGTCGGCGTACTGGGCAAAAAGGGCGAGCTGACTGCCCTGCTCAAGCAGATGGGCAAGCTGTCGGCCGAGGAGCGTCCCGTCATGGGGCAGCTTGCAAACAACGTGCGCGCCGAGCTGGAGAAAAAGCTCGAGGCGCGCAAGACGGAGCTGGAAGCCGCCGCGCTGGAGAAAAAGCTCGAAGCAGAAGCGGTCGACGTCACCATTCCCGGCAAGCCCGTCGAGATGGGACACCAGCATCCGATGAACAAGGTGCTGCAGGAGGTCAAGGAGATCTTCATCGGCATGGGCTACACCATCGTGGACGGACCGGAGGTCGAGGAAGCCGCCTACAACTTCACCCGCCTGAACATCGAGGAAGGGCATCCGTCGCGTGACCGCTCCGACACCTTCTATTTTGACGATGATGACGAGGTGCTGCTGCGCACGCAGACGAGCCCCATGCAGATCCGCGTCATGGAGCGGCAGAAGCCGCCCATCCGCATCCTCGCACCCGGTCGCGTCTTCCGCAAGGACGAAGCGGATGCGACCCACTCGCCGATGTTCCATCAGATCGAAGGTCTGGTCGTCGATGAGGGCATCACCATGGGCGACCTCAAGGGCGCGCTGGAAACGCTCATTAAGCGGCTCTACGGCGAGGACGCTGTCTGCCGCTTCCGTCCGCACCACTTCCCCTTCACCGAGCCGAGCTGCGAGGTCGATATGCAGTGCTTCAAGTGCAGAGGCAAGGGCGAGATTGACGGTCAGGTCTGCTCCACCTGCCACGGCGAGGGCTGGATCGAGCTTTTGGGCGCAGGCATGGTGCATCCGAAGGTGCTCGAGGGCTGCGGCATCGACAGCAAAAAGTATTCCGGCTTTGCCTTCGGCATCGGTCTGGAGCGCATGGCGATGGGCCGCCTGAAGCTGAACGATCTGCGTCTGATCTTCGACAACGACGTCCGCTTCTTATCCCAGTTTTAAGGAGGTACGGCAATGAAACTGAACAGAAAATGGCTCAACGAAGAATTTGTTGACCTCTCTCATATTTCCGACAAGGAATTTGTCGACACGCTGACTGTCGCAGGGCAGAAGGTGGAAACCTATGAGCGCATGGACGCGGAGATCTCGAACGTCGTCGTGGGCAAGGTGCTTTCCATCGTGCGCCATGAAAACTCCGATCACATGTGGGTCTGTCAGGTCGACGTCGGTACAGACGAGCCGGTGCAGATCGTCACCGGCGCGCAGAACGTCCGCGAGGGCGATCTCGTCCCCGCCGCCCTGCATAATTCCCGCCTGGTCGGGGGCGTTCACATCACCAAGGGCAAGCTGCGCGGCGTGGCGTCAAACGGCATGCTCTGCTCTCTCAAGGAGCTCGGTCTGACGCTCAACGACTTCCCCTACGCCATCGAGGACGGCATCTGGATACTGCAGGAGGACTGCAAGCCCGGAGATAACATCAACAAGATCATCGGCAACGACGATACCGTCGTTGATTTTGAGATCACGAACAACCGCCCGGACTGCTACAGCATCATCGGCCTTGCAAGAGAGGCGGCTGCCGCCTTTAACCTGCCCATGAAGCATCACGAGCCGGTCGTAAAGGGCGGCGCAGAAGGAAATCTTCTCGACCTTCTTGACGTGGATGTTCCCGCAGACGACCTGTGCCGCCGCTACACGGCGCGCATGGTGCGCAACGTGAAGATCGCGCCGTCTCCGAAGTGGCTGCGCCAGCGGCTGCGCGCCAACGGCGTGCGCCCGATCAACAACATCGTTGACATCACGAACTACGTCATGCTCGAATACGGTCAGCCGATGCATGCGTTCGACTACCGCTATATCGGCTCCGGCAAGATCGTCGTGCGCAGAAGCGAGGAAGGCGAAACGCTGACCACGCTGGACGGTACGGTGCGCGCGCTGACGCCGGGCATGCTCGTCATTGCCGACGGTGAAAAGCCGATCGGTCTTGCGGGCATCATGGGCGGCGAGAACAGCGAGATCGTCCCCGATACCGTCGACGTCGTGTTTGAGTCCGCAAACTTCGACGGCACCTCCATCCGCCAGACGGCGCTTGCGCTCGGCATGCGCACGGAATCGTCCGGCAAGTTTGAAAAGAACATTGATCCCCTGCTGACTGTGCCTGCCGTCAACCGTGCCTGTGAGCTCGTTGAGCTTTTGGGCGCAGGCGAGGTCATGGACGGCATGATCGACATACTCAACGAGATCCCGCAGCCGCGCGATCTGGCCTTGGAGCCGGAGCGCATCAACGCCCTGCTTGGCACGGAGATTTCCGAAGAGGATATGGTCGATTACCTGCGCCGTCTGGAGATCCCCGTCGAGGGCAGAACGATCCACGTCCCCTCCTGGCGTCCCGACCTCGTGCAAACGGCGGACATTGCCGAGGAGGTCGGAAGACTCTTCGGCTATAACGAGATCCCGACGACCGCCTTCAAGGGAATTGCCACCGAGGGCGGCTACACCGGCACGATGCAGCTGGAGAATACGGTCGGCGCTCTTTGCCGCAGCCTCGGCTACAGCGAGATTTTGACCTATTCCTTCGTCTCTCCGTCCGTATTCGACATGATCCGTCTTCCTGCAGATTCCCCGCTCCGCAACACGCTGAAGATACAGAATCCGCTCGGCGAGGACGCCTCCATCATGCGTACGATCGCTCTACCGTCCATGCTTGCGATCCTTTCGCGCAACAACGCTTATCACAACAGCGCCTGCAAGCTCTATGAAATGGCGAAGGTCTATCTGCCGAAGGAGGGGCAGCTTCTGCCCGACGAGCCGCGCCATCTTCTTCTCGGCACCTACGGCGAGGGCGAGGATTTCTTCAGCCTCAAGGGCGAGATCGAAGCGATCTTCGGGGGAATGAACGTCAAGGGAGCTGCATATACTGCCGTTAGGGACAACCCTTCCTACCATCCCGGCCGCTGTGCCGAGATCACCGTGAACGGCGTTCCGGTTGGCACGTTCGGTCAAGTGCATCCGCTGGTCGCGAAGAATTACGGCATCAGTGCGGAAATCTACGCCGCAGAGCTTGATTTTACGGCGTTGAGCGGCATGATCTCTCCTGCACCGACCTACGTTCCCCTGCCCAAATACCCGTCCGTCAGCCGCGATATTGCGGTGGTTGCCGACGAGGCGCTGACCGTCGCCCAGCTCGAAGGCTGCATCGTGAAAGCGGGCGGCAAGCTGCTGCGTGAGGTCAAGCTGTTTGACGTCTACCGCGGCAAGGGAATTGAGGACGGCAAAAAGAGCCTTGCCTTCAATCTGACCCTCCGCGCAGACGACCGCACGCTGACCGACGCCGACTCCGACGGCGTGATTTCCGCCGTGCTGGCCGCGCTCGACGAGGCCTTCGGCGCAAAACTTCGCTAATTCACCGTTTTGTTACCAAAATGTTTCGGATTTTTGCTTTACATTATCGAAATAATGGAATATAATAATGAAACAAGTGAAAGGAGGCGTGCGGTATGAATCCGTTAGATACGAACACCATTAAGCTACCCAACACTCCGGAGGACGGCACTGCAGGAATGAGAGATATTCTTGCGCAGGTCTATAAATCTCTGACGGAAAAGGGTTACAATCCGATCAATCAGATCGTTGGATATATTCTTTCCGAGGATCCGACCTATATCACCAACCACAATAACGCTCGCAGCCTCATCTGCAAGCTCGACCGCGACGAACTCCTGCAGGAGCTTGTCCGTCACTATCTGTTTCCTTAAACAACATGCAACGGGGCTTTCGCATCAGCGAAAGCCCCGTTTCCGTTTCATTCTCTCAACATCCTCGTCCCGGCGCCGGACCGGTCGTAATACTGTCTGTCAAGAATAATAGTTGACATTTTCATCTCAATGTGTTACGATTTGGTTACATTTCATTTAGGAGGTTCCTATGTCCGAAAATAAGGAAGTTCTGATGTATAAGGGTCATCCCCTGATGCGGAAGGACAATCTGATCTATTACGGCTCCATGGCCGATGAATACATCGTCATGCTGCAGGTACTTGAATCCACGAAAATGAACGATCTTGATTTGGCAACGAAGGTCGCCGTCCAGTTGCAGCTCACCGATCCGAACGCAAAGGCACGCGACCGCATCGTGAAAAAGACGGAAAAGAACGGCTTCTACACGGCTTTGGATGTTGGCTGTGTATGGCTGGAGCGCGCATTGAACTCGAAATAAACGCTTGATGATTCCGGGAGAATGAAATGAAACGCATTTTACAAATTGCCTTCGTGCTTGCGGTCTGCTTGATTCTTCTGCCGCTGATGACGCAGAAGGCCTCTGCCAGCGAGCTGAAAACGGCGATCGGCACGGTCGAGTCAAACGACGGCCTGCGCCTGCGCGAAAAGCCGGATAAGCTCTCCGCTACCATAACAATCGCGCAGGGCGGCGACACCGTGGTGATCCTCCGCAAGGTCGGCGACTGGTATCTTGTCAACTATAATCTTTATATCGGCTACATGCATCAGAATTATCTGATCGTCAGCGAGCGTATGGACGTCGATCTCGGCGCGGGGGCCGTTGACGCAGACCTTGTCAGTCTTCGCAGCGGTCCGGCAGACAGCAGTCCGCAGCTTTATCAGCTGGAGCGTGACGAGCAGGTACATATTCTCGGCTTTGCGAACGGCTGGTACCGCGTCATGCAGGAGGAGACGATCGGCTACATTCGCAGCGACGAGATCGCCCTGCTGGAAAAGCCCGTCAACAACACGGACGGCGTTGCCTGGGTCGTGGATGAGAACGATCCGACCGCCTACAGTCCTGCCGGCGAACAGATCGCAGCTTGTGCAAGGCAGTATCTCGGCTGCGCCTACGTCTACGGCGGCGAATCCCCTTCCGGCTTTGACTGCTCCGGCTTCGTGCAGTACGTCTACGCGCAGCTCGGCTACAGCATCCACCGCACTGCGACGGCGCAGCTTGCCGACGGCTACGACGTTCCCTACGACAGTCTTCTGCCCGGCGACATCATCTATTTTGGCTACGGCAGTACCGCATCGCACGTCGGCATCTACCTCGGCAACGGAGATTTCATCCACGCGCAGAGCTCTGCAACCGGCGTCGTTATCACCGCGCTTTCCGATCCGTGGTATGCCAGCCGCTTCCTTTGCGCGCACCGCATTGCAAGCTGAATGTTAAAAAATACCGTGCTGTAAAGCGCGGTATTTTTTTGCGCTTCTGCACATAATAGGAGCAGAAATATCATGGAGGCAGTCTATGGAATCAGCACATCGCGGCAAACAGAGCTTCGTTTTCAGACAGACGCCCGCCATTCTCTCCTTTTCATCCGTCGCAGGGAAAAAGGAAGCGGACGGTCCGCTCGGAACCTCCTTTGACAAAACCGCAAAGGATACGACATTCGGTCAGAAAACATGGGAAAAAGCGGAAACACAGATGCAGCGGACCGTCATGGAGCTTGCCTTGCACAAGGCGTCGCTGCGGGAGGATCAGCTCGACGCCGCCTTTGTCGGGGATCTGCTCAATCAGTGCGTCGGCTCCAGCTTTTGCATGCGAGACAGGGACATTCCCACCTTCGGGCTGTACGGCGCCTGCTCGACGATGGCGGAGAGCCTGATGCTGGCGGCGATGAGCGTCAACGCAGGCTATTGCCGCAGCGCGCTCGCGCTGACCTCCTCGCATTTTGCATCTTCGGAGCGGCAGTACCGCTTTCCGCTCGCCTACGGCGGACAGCGCACGCCGACTGCACAGTGGACAGTGACAGGCGCAGGCGCTGCAGTTGTCGGACAAACAGGCGACGGTCCCTTTCTTCTGAACGCGACCGTCGGCTCGATCATCGACGCGGGGATCAAGGACGCGGCGAACATGGGCGCTGCCATGGCGCCAGCGGCTTACGAGACGATCCGCGCGCATTTTGACGATCTCGGCACGTCGCCGGAGGACTACGATCTGATCGTCACGGGCGACCTCGGGAAGCTCGGTTATCAGCTCGTATGCGACCTCTTTGCGCGCGACGGCGTCCAGATAGAGGAGCGTTATCGGGACTGCGGCGTGATGATCTTCGACTGCAAGCGGCAGGACGTGCATTGCGGCGGCAGCGGATGCGGCTGCAGCGCGAGCGTGCTGTGCGGTCATCTTCTCGGAAAGATGCGTCAGCGCGAGATCAGCAAGCTGCTCTTCTGCGGCACGGGCGCGCTGCTGTCTCCCCTGACCACGCAGCAGGGCGAATCCATTCCCGCCGTTTGCCACGCGGTCACGATCTGCACGGAAAGGAGCTGACGAGATGGAATACGTTTGGGCATTTGTGGTCGGCGGCGCTCTGTGCGTCATCGGCCAGATCTTAATTGATAAAACGAAGCTGACGCCTGCAAGAATCCTCGTTTCCTACGTCGTCAGCGGCGTCTTTCTCGGCGCGATCGGGCTGTATCCGAAGCTCGTGGATTTTGCCGGTGCAGGCGCAACCGTTCCCTTGACCGGCTTCGGCAACACGCTTGCAAAGGGCGTCCGGGAGGCCGTAGCGCGTGATGGCTTTCTCGGGATTTTTACGGGCGGGCTCACGGCGGCAGCCGCCGGGATATGTGCCGCCGTGCTGTTCGGTCTGCTCGCGGGGCTGATTTTCAAGCCGAAGGATAAATGACGCGCCGGTGGGTACACTAATGACGCGGAGTCATCCGTAATTCAGTAAAGGAGATAAGCAGAATGGAAAACCGTAATCAGAATCAGAACAAGAAGCAGAACAGCAATCAGAACCAGAACAACAGCCAGAACCAGAACAGCAACCAGAACCAGAACCAGAACAACAGTCAGAATCAGAACAGCAATCAGAACCGCAGATAAAAAGCCAATGCAGAGCCGTTGCAGTTTTGTGACGGCTCTGCGCATATTCTCGAATATTTCTTGCCGATCGCGGCAACCCTATACGTGAGGTGATTTGGATGAGCAATGAAGTACCGATGCTGAACTCCATACGGAAGACGACGCAGATGGGCTGCTACGGGATCAAGGCGGTCATGAACGAGACGGTAAACCGCAGCTTCCGCGCTGCCCTGCGGCAGCAGTACGAGGAGTACGCAAAAATCTATGAGGAGGCGGATCAGCTGCTGCAGGATCGCTGCGGCAAGCCGAAGGACGTCACGCCGATCGCGCGTTACGGCTCCGCGCTGTCCTCGAAGCTCCGTGTGCGCGCTTCCGTCGATCCGACCGCGAAGATCGCGGAGCTGATGCTGCAGGGCAACACCAGAGGCATGATCAAAAGCATGCACAATATCCGGACCATGGGCGCGATGGAGCCGAAGGTCTCCGGTCTTTCCAAGCGTCTGCTGCAGACGGAACAGGACAATATCAATCAAATGAAGCAATACCTCTAAAAGGGTGCCACTGCGCACCCTTTTCCTATGCGCTGCATAGAATATTGTGAGGAGGTGCTATATGACCGGAATCGGATATTTGACTGTTCGTATCTCTACATCCGATGCGGAGCTTCCGATTGAGGACGCTACCGTGACCGTCACGCAGAACGTGCAGGGCGGCGTCAAGCTGCTCGCCGCGCGGATCACCGACAGAAGCGGCGTCGTGCCGAACATCGCAATCGTCACGCCGGCATTGAACGAAAGCCTTTCTCCCGGCGGCCCTGTACCCTACGCCGTCGTGGACGTCACGGTGGACCGTCCCGGCTATGACCGCGCACTGATTGAGAACGTCCAGCTCTTTCCCGGGATCCAATCGCAGCAGGATATAACGCTCGTCCCGCAGAGCAGAACGCCGGAGGCATTCAACATGACCGACGTCGTGGACATCACGGCGCAGGATCTGTAGTCATGGTGAGCATCATTCCCTACATACCGAGAACCATCACCGTGCATCTCGGCCCGCCGGATTCCTACGCCGCAAACGTCGAAGTCTCCTTCAGCGATTACGTAAAGAACGTCGCCTCCAGTGAGGTCTACCCCACCTGGGATGAAAGCGCGCTGCGGGCGAATATTCTCGCGATCACGTCGTTTGCGCTGAATCGGTTCTATACCGAATTCTACCGCAGCCGGGGCTATAATTTCGACATCACGTCCGACACGACGATCGATCAGAAATTCATCTACGGCAGAAACTTCTTCGACACGATCACCGAGCTTGCAGACAGTCTCTATACCAGCTACATCCGGCGCATCGGCTTTATTGAACCGCTGGCGGCGAAGTTCTGCAACGGTACGAGCGTGACCTGTGCGGGCTTGAGCCAGTGGGGTTCGCAGGAGCTTGCGCAGCAGGGGCTGAACTCCATTCAGATCCTGCGCAATTACTACGGCAACAACATTGAGATCGTCAGCAACGCGCCGGTGCGCGGCTATACGCCCTCCTATCCCGGCACACCCCTGCGCTTGGGTTCACGCGGGCCGAAGGTCCTGCAGGCGCAGATCATCCTCAACCGGATCGGTAAAAATTATCCGGCGCTCCCGCCGATCTTTCCGGAGGACGGGATTTTTGGGCGGCAGACGGAGGCCGCAGTGCTTGCCCTGCAGCAGATCTTCAATCTGACGCCGGACGGGATCATCGGCAGAGCGACATGGAATCAGATGGAGCAGCTCTATGTTGCCGTCAACCGGCTCAATGAGTTGGATTCGCTGGGGCAGACCTATATCTCTCTGGACTGGCAGCCGCCGAACAGTCTGCAGCAGGGCAGCCGGGGTCAGCAGGTGCGGCAGCTGCAATACATGCTGCAGGTGCTTGCAGACTATCTGCCAACCGTTCCGAGAATCGAGATCGACGGCATTTTCGGACCGCGGACGCAGGCGGCGGTGATGGCCTATCAGGTTTTTGCGGATCTGACGCCTGACGGCATTGCGGGACCTGTAACGTGGAACTCCATGCGAAACCGCGTTTCCGGAATCCTCGGCACAACAGAAGCGTCTTTTCTGCAGTATCCGGGTCGTCCGCTGCGGCTGAATGACCGCGACAATAATATTTGACAGGAGGCTGCTATGAATTCTGACCAACCGCAGGACCTCATTCCGATCCGCGAATTGCAGCAGATGCTTCAATTCCTGCTGCCGGACGCCGCTCCGCTCGAGGACGGCGTCTACGGAAAAAACACGCAGAAAGCCGTCGAGCAGTTTCAGAAGAAGTACGGGCTGAAGGTAACCGGCGCTGCAGACGCCGCGACCTGGAGGGCGCTGAAGCGAGCCTATGACAACGAGCTGATCGAGCGGCAGCCCGCAGCGCCGCTGGAGATCGTCATGCAGCCGCATCAGGTCATGGATAAGGGCTGCGACAACACGAACGTCTATCTGGTGCAGGCCATGATCCGGGCGCTGGATCAGTATATTCCCGACATGCCGACCGTTGACGTCACCGGCCGCCTGGACGGTAAGACAGAGCGGGCGGTCAAGTGGCTGCAGGCATGCTGTAACCTTCCGCAGAGCGGTGACGTCGACAAGAATACGTGGCGTTTTCTCGTCCATGCGTACCGCTCCATAGTCGGAGACGGCACCGGCTCTTTTCCGATTCGCAGGATGACGCCAATCCCAAGGACATAGAAGAATCGCAGCAGGAAGACGTTCCCTGCTGCGATTTTCTGTGCGCACTTCAAAACGGGCGCAAGTTAAGTTTCCGCTAAATCAATCCGGTCGAGCATACTGCAAAGATTGTCCTCCGAATACTCGATTTCCGAGGAATACTCCCGCGCAATTTCGATCCACTCGTCCATAGCGCCGCTGCCCTCCGCCGACCAGATCGCGCAGATCAGCCTGCAGCTCAAAACGGCGAAGGCCGTTCTGCCTGCAAGGTCACCGTCGTAGACCGCGCCCGCGAGGTGGCGATAGAGAAAATATACACCAAGCTGTTCTTCCGCAACGGGATCCGGCTGAATAGGAGCACTTGCGCCGTTTCGCAGGCAGGCAAGCCGCTGCTCCCAAGCAGGATCGAGCCGTTCAAGAGAAAAGAGGAAATCCGCCCATTCCGCGTTCGTCAGCTCCGGCAGGCGTGCCTGCGTTTCCGTCAGGATCGCGTCAAAGCGCGCTTGAATCGGCAAAGCGCGATCCTGCATCAGCCCGATCAGCTTCGTGCGCAGGCGGAGGATCTCCGTTTCTTCTGTCAAAAGAGTTTCCTCTCCGTCTTCTATAAAGCAGGTCGCTTCCCGCCGCGTCAGGATCAGCCTTGCCGCCTCCTCGCAGCAAAGGCCGAGCCCGATCTCCGTCCGGTCGGAAAAGAAATTCCGAAACCGGGGATGATCCGTGCAAATCTGGCACAGATGCTCCTCTCCCAATGCCGGGATCAGATCGCAGAGATTTCTCTCATTCAGGAACGGGCAGCTCTCGTCCTCGCGCAGACGAAACTGTGCCGTGCCGTCCTCCGCTGTCACGATCTGCTGCCGCAGCCGCTCGCCGAGCTGCCCCGGCAGCGTCTGATAATAAGAGAGCGTCGCTTCATCAACGTCGATCTCCCAGTCGCGGCAGCAGGTGTGTCTGCAAGCGCCCGCGGTGCAGTGAAACTCGTCGTAATAGCTCGGTTTGATCTCTTTCATTCTCTCACCCAGACCGTTTTCATCAATTCAAAATCGTAGGTACGAAGAAAGCGGCTGATCTTCAGACCGTCCTTTATGCAGCGGCAGAAGATCGCAGCACAGGCGTGCGCGTCGCTCGAGGCCTGATGGTGATCGAGCGTGACGCCGAGATAGTCGCTGACCGTGTTCAGCCTGTGGTTCATAAGCTGCGGGTAGCAGGCTCTTGCCATGCGGCAGGTATCGGCAAACCGGACGCGCGGCTTCCAGTCGATCTCATAGGCGCGCAGGCATTTTGCCAGTACGCCCAGATCGAACGGCGCATTGTGCGCCAGCAGGACGCCGCTCGACATCAGCGGCTCGATCAGTTCCCAGATCTGTGCAAACGTCGGCGCATCCTCGACCAGATACGGCGAGATTCCCGTCAGTTGGACGTTGAAGCGGTCAAAATGGGTTTCCGGGTTGATCAGCGTATCAAATTCCCGGACGATCTCGTTGTCCTCGATCACGGAAATGCCGATGGCGCTCATGCGGTGGTTGAAGCTGTTCGGCGTTTCCACGTCGAAGGCGATATATCTTTCTGTCATACGCTTCACTCCTGTCTTTTGTATTATAGCACAGCGGCGGAAAAAGCGAAAGCGGAAAAATCAGCTGTCGATCGCCGGATTGAGATAGTAGACGTTCTTCTCGTTCAGTCGCTCGCGCAGCTTCTGCACCGCCTCGCCGAAGCGCTGGAAATGGACGACCTCGCGCTCGCGCAGGAACTTGATCACGTCGTTCACGTCCGGATCGTCCGACAGGCGCAGGATATTGTCGTAGGTCGTGCGCGCCTTCTGCTCCGCCCCCATGTCCTCCGTCAGATCGGTAAGCGGGTCGCCCTTGACCTGCATCGTCGCAGCCGTCCACGGCGTGCCGGAGGCAAACTGCGGATAGACGCCCGCCGTGTGGTCGACGAAATACGCTGCAAAGCCGTCCGCGCGCTGCTGCTCCGGCGAGAGGTTTCTTGTCAGCTGGTGGACGATCGTTCCGACCATCTCCAGATGTCCGAGCTCCTCCGTGCCGATGTCGGTCAGAAGTCCCTTCAGCTCCGCATACGGCATGGAATACCGCTGCGACAGATAGCGCAAGGACGCACCCAGCTCCCCGTCCGGTCCACCGTACTGCGTTATGATGATGCTTGCGAGCTTCGGATTGGGTCTTGCGATCTTTACGGGATACTGCAGTTTCTTTTCATAGACAAACATACGCCTTACGCCTCCTCCTGATTTGCTTCATAATCCCACGGCCACGGATCGCTCATCCAGTCGTAGGCTTCCTTCTCCGCCGCAGATACCATCGTCAGCGGGCCGTAGCGCTCTTCATAGACCGCCTTGCCCTCCTTGTGGAGCCTGGCGTAGGACTGAAAAAGCTCGAACGCCTCCCGGTCGTCCTTGTGCGTGTCGAGATACAGTCCCAGCTCCGTGAGCGCGAAGCCGAGCGCCTGCATCTCGTGCAGGGGCGTGTCGTCGAGCGGGATGTCGTTCGTCATGCCCATGAAGGGCAGGTCGAGTCCCGGGAAAAGCGTGCCGCGCACCACGCCGTTTTTGGCGGGATAGGTCGCGGGGTTGTTCTGCTGATAGGGCACGTAGGGATTTGCCAGCGGTGCGCAGGCAGGCAGGACGCCATAGCCGGGATCGCCCGTTTCCGTGTTCTGCTGCCGCCGCACCATCTGCTGTATTCTCATTTCCAAAGCAATTACCTCCTTCGGGGATTGCTCCCCTGTTTCAGAGTATGCTTCGGCGTTTCGTTCCGTTCCGACAAAAAAGGAAGTCCTCTTATTTAGAGGGCTTCCAGCTTGCAACAAGATCACTGTGCGTTACGACAATATCCAGTTCCTTCAGCTCCTGCGGTGAGAAAAACCGCAGCTCGCCGGATTCTTTGCTCGGTCGCAGGAGCGGCAGGCGGTCGAGCCTTGCAGAAAACAGCACAATGATCATGCGCCATACCGTCCCGTCGCGGTAGCTTGCGATGCGGTCGTCGTCGACCACGCGCAGCTGCTCGAACGCCGTTTCCGGCAGGAAAATGCCCGTTTCCTCGCGCAGCTCCCGCGCGATCCCCTGTGCGTAGCGTTCGCCGTTTTTCAGCCTGCCGCCGATCAGCCCCCACTGTCCGCAGTCCCATCGGCGCTCCAGAAGCAGCTTGCCGTCAAATTCCAGCAGGACGTTCGTGCCGATGTGCGTCGGACTGTTCGGCTTCGGCGCGTTCGGGTCGTTCAGATAATATGTTCCAACCGGCATGATGTTTCTCCGTTTCTACAGGATGGCGCGCAGCTGCTGCACCTGCTCCTTCGTCGTCGCCCAGCTCGTGACGAGGCGGATGACGGTATGATCTTCGTCATACTTTTCCCAAAAGCTGTAAGCAACGAGCTTGGACAGGCGCTCCAGCTCGCTGTCCTTTACGATCAGGAACTGCTGATTGGTCGGCGTTTCCTTCCAAACACGGCAGCCCTTCTCGCGGAAGATCGCCTTCATCTCCTCCGCGCGGTCGATCGCGTTTTTCGAGATTTCAAAATACAGCCCGTCCGTAAAGAGCGCGTCGAACTGCACGCCCAGCACGCGCCCCTTCGCCAGCAGCGCGCCGTGCTGCTTGACCCGCGTGAGGAAATATTTCGGCATCCCGCCGCGCGGGAAGACGACTGCTTCGCCGCACAGCGCGCCGACCTTCGTCCCGCCGATATAGAATACGTCACACAGACCTGCAAGCTCCGGCAGGGTCAGATCGCACTGCTTGCTCATCAGCCCGTAGCCGAGTCGCGCGCCGTCGATGAAGATCGGCAGAGCATAGGCGCGGCAGACCTCGTTCAGCTCCGTCAGCTCCGTCTTGCTGTAAAGTGTGCCAAGCTCCGTTGGGAAGGAAAGATAGACCATGCCCGGAAACACCATATGCTCATGGCTGTCGTCTCCATAGAAGCGCTCCATCATCGCTTTCAGCTCTGAAGCGCAGAGCTTCCCATCGTGAGACGGCAGCTCCAGCACCTTATGCCCCGAGAATTCGATCGCGCCCGCCTCATGCTGGGCGATATGCGCCGTCTGCGCGGCGACAACGCCCTCATACCGCTGCAGGCAGGCGTCGATCACGACCTGATTGGTCTGTGTGCCGCCGGTCAGAAAGAAGATCTCCGCATTCGGACAGGCGCAGGCAAGTTTGATCCTTTCTTTTGCCGCGGCGCAGAAGTCGTCCAGCCCGTAGCCCGTCTGCGGCTCGAGATTTGTCTCCGCCAACCGCTGCAGGAGCTTCGGATGCGCGCCGACGTTATAATCGTTTTCAAAAGAAAGCATGGTATTTCCTCCCTTGCAGGAATTATATGGGAATATTATAGCCTGCCCGCTGCAATTGTACAAGTATAGATTTGCAAAAATCTACAGTCCTGTCATTGCGAGGCGCAACGCGCCGTGGCAATCTGTCCCTATCGACGCGGGACACTTTACCGTGATACGAGCGCAGTTCCAAGGCTCTGTCATTGCCCGCTTTACGCGGGCAATCTGTGCCTATCGACATGGGACACTTCAACAAATACTGATACAAATACCATACCTGCGACGGACAGATTGCCACGGTTTGCTCCGCAAACCTCGCAAAGACAGAAACGCCGTTCCGCTGACAAGCTGGATACCCACGAAAAATGCACCGCAGTGCTGCGGTGCATTTTTCAGAAAACTTTTTTGATTCATACGTTCGGGTGATTGACGATACCGATGAAGAGCGGCAGGCCGTCCGTGCCGGTGATTGCAAAGATAAAGGGGCGGTCGAGGATGAAGTCCACTCTCTCGTCGGGCGGTTCGGCAGCGCCGGCGCCTTCCAAGATAATCATATATGCCGCGCCCTTGCAGCCCTTCTCGTCGATCATCACGCGCGCGCCGTGGATCGCGTCGCTGACGTAGACGTTGTACTCCTGCGCCTCCTGCGTGAGCGGAGAGAAGTCCGCCTTTGTCCAGTCGAAAACGTCGGTCACACCGAGCTCTTGCAGGGGTTTTTTCGCGTCGATTTGAGAAGCAACATCGAATTTTGCGATCTGTTTCTGAATGATCAGATACTTCTGGTTTTCCCAAATTCCGTTTCCGTTACCGTTCGTAAGCAGGAACGCCGTCAACTGCGGATCGTGCAGCAGATCCTCCGGCGTTACGCCCTCGTCCGGCAGGAAAAACCACATAGACCCGCCGCCCTCAAGGTTCTGCGCTACGGCTGCGAAATGATCCGCCCAGTAGTAATTTCCTTCGCTCTCCTGGTGCATCATGCGGCACGGCTCGTCACCGTTCGCTGCATGAAAAACGCCGTCTGTCGTCACGCTCTCGGAAAACTCCTCGTCCCATTTGGCAGTGAACAACACGGTGGAGACCAATGCAGCCACGGTATCATCGTCCAGCTCCAGTGCGTCGATCTGATCCTTTAGAAGATCGTCGGTTTGCTCGTTCATCCAGTTGTGCAGCAGGTCGTCCATCTGCTTCGTGCCCATCGCGCCGGCGTAAGATGAGGCGTAATAGTTCTGCGCGAGCAGGTCAAGCGTTTCCTGCCGGAAGTTTACCTGATCGTTGAGCCAAAGGGAGTTTGCAAGGACGCTTTTTCGGACGCCGTCGTCGCAGTAGTTCGCGTTCCAGATCGCATGGACGCGGGTGCGAAGCGTGTCCATGTCCGAAACGCCCATCAGATCGAGGATCTGCTGTCTCCCCGTGCTGTCCGCAGTCTCCGCGAGAAGCGCAAGCGCCATATAGACGTTCAGAGGAGAATAGACGCGGTTTTCGCTGTCCGTGCCGCCCAAAAACTGCGGCAATGTCTTTGACAGGAAGCCGCTCAAATCCTGCAGAGAATACTCGTTTCGGTACTGCTGCCGCTCTGCGTCGTCGCTGTACCATTCGTTCATTTTTTCATAGTAGGTTTCTCTGTCGGCGTCCGATATTTCGCCGTTTTCGCCGATATAGTCCATCAGATCCGGGTACGGCGCCGCAGCCGGGTACTCCGGCAGTGTGAGGGCGTGCGCCTCGATCACGAAGCCGCCCGGGCGCAGCAGCACGCCTGCCAGCACCGCGACCGCCAGAACGGCGGCGATCGCGCCGAGCCAAGGCAGATAGCGTTTCCTCCGTTTTGGCGCGGTATCCGCTTCCCGGATCATAGCGTCGTCCAGATTCGTCAGACTGTCGTAGATTCTTTCACTTTTCATAGTGCTACCCCTTTCACGGTCAAATAGTCTCGTAACGCGCATCGCAGAACATACAGGCGCTGTGCGGCAGCGTTGGGTTTGCAGCCGCGCTCCTGGGCAAGCTGCTTGACGGAGAATCCGTACCAGTACCTGCGCAAGAAGAGGATCCTGTCCTCCTTTTTCAGGGACAGGAGCCAGTCTGACAGCTCCTGCGTCAGCTCATGTGCCTCGACAGCACGCTCCGGCGATTGCCCGTCCGGAACGCAGTCGTCCAGTTCGGATAACAGCACCTCCACGCCGACATACCGTTTTGCCGCGCGGTTTTTCCGATACCTGCTGATCGCGAGGTTGCGGATGAGCTTGCCGAGATAGGTTTTGAGCCGCTGCGGCTCATCCGGCGGAATGTGCATCCACGCAGCGTGATAAGCGTCGTTCACGCATTCCTCCGCATCCTCCTTTACCGTCAGTATGTTTCTGGAAATCTGTCTGCAATACGCGCCGTATTTCCGTTCCGTTTCCGTTATCGCCTCTTCCTTGCGTTCGAGGTATAACGAAACGATTTCTTTATCTACCATTGCAATGGCTCCTTTCGAGTGCGCTCACCTATATAGACGCAAAGGAGCATAAAATGTTACGAAACTGCGGCGAAATTTTCGCCGCAGTCAAGAAATGTCTCTATTTCAGCGCCGCGATGCGGGCGTTAAGCTTGCTGTAGATGCGCTTGACAAACCACGGCTCGGTGGAGGCGGCAAGCGCCTGTTCGGGCGTAAACCATGCAACGCCGGAGTTTTCGTCCTCGCAGATGCGCAGCGGCTCTGCATCGTCCGCCTCCAGCAGATACGTCACGTTCAGATGCAGGTGGCTCGAAACGTATTCGCCGCGCTTTTCGTGACCGTCTACGGTCAGGCATTCCAGCGAGGCGATTTGTCCGTCGATCGGTCTGACGTCGTGCAAGCCGGTCTCCTCGCGGCATTCTCTTATTGCGACCTGCAGCAGGTCGCGCTCGCCGTCGGCATGACCGCCGCACCACGACCATGAATCATAGATCCTGTGGTAAACCATCAGCACCTTTGTCCGTTCCCTGTTCGTCACCCACGCCGACGCCGTCATGTGCGCGACGCGGTCGCTGCGCGAAAACACGTCCTCATGTTCGTCCATATACGAAAGCATCAGCGCTTTGTCCCGCGCCTCCTGCTCATTGCACGGCTGATACGCCGCGATCGCTTCGCGGAGCTCCATAGCAGCACCTCCCGCCTGATTATATGCTGATTATAGTCCAAAACCGCTGAAATCTCAAGCTTATCATCATTTTTTCTTGACATCAGGTATTTATTGGAATATGATATGAATTAGCCAAAAAATAAGGAGGATGCAACTCTATGGCAAAAACACTGAAGGATATTCTCAAGCTCTGCGAAGAAAAGCAGATTCGCATTGTTGATTTCAAAATGACGGACATCGACGGCAGATGGCGTCATTTGAGCATTCCCGTCGAGCGCCTCAACGAGGACACCATGACCTACGGCATCGGCTTTGACGGCTCCAACTACGGCTACGCGCCCGTGGAGAGCAGCGACATGGTCTTCGTCCCGGATCTGGACAGCGCCGTTGTGGATAACTTCGCGCGCATTCCCACCCTCTCCATGATCGGCGACGTCATGGTCATCGACCGCCCGGCAAACCGTCCCTTCGACCAGTATCCGAGAAACGTCGCAAAGCGCGCCATCGCCTACATGCAGGAGAAGGGCGTCGCCGATCAGATGATCGTCGGTCCGGAGTACGAATTCTATGTCTTTGACGGCGTGCATTTCGACACCCAGCCCGAGAACACCGGCTATTGCATCGACGCAAGGCAGGCCGAGTGGAACGGCGCCGAGGACGACAACAACAACGGCTATATCGTCCAGCACAAGGCGGGCTATCATGCCTGCCTGCCGCAGGACGTCAACAATGACCTGCGCAGCAAGATCTGCCTGATGATGGAGGACTGGGGCGTTAAGGTCAAGTATCATCATCACGAGGTCGGCGGCTGCGGTCAGCTGGAGGTCGAGGTCGAGCTCGGCGACATGGTCGCGCTCGCGGACGGCACGATGACCGCGAAGTACGTCATCAAAAACGCCGCTGCCGAGGAGGGCAGAACGGCGACCTTCATGCCGAAGCCCGTCGCGGGTGAGGCAGGCAGCGGCATGCACGTGCATATGCAGCTGTTCAAGAACGGCGAGCCGCTGTTCTACGACGAGAAGGGTTACGCCCAGCTCAGCGAAACGGCGATGCACTTCATCGGCGGTCTGCTGACGCACGCGGCTTCCATCTGCGCGATCACGAACCCCTCCACCAACTCCTACAAGCGTCTGATCCCCGGCTATGAGGCTCCCGTCACCATCGGCTACGCCATGGCAAACCGCAGCGCGGTCATCCGCATTCCCGCCTATGCAAAGGCGCCGAAGAACAAGCGCTTTGAGCTTCGCAATCCGGACGCGACCTGCAACCCGTACTATGCCTTTGCTGCGATTCTGATGGCAGGTCTGGACGGCATCGAGAAGAAGATCGACCCGCATGCAAACGGCTGGGGTCCGTTCGACTGCAACCTCTTCGATCTTCCCGATGAGGAAAAGGCGAAGCTCGGCGGTCTGCCCAAGACCCTCGACGAAGCCCTGGACGCACTGGAAAAGGATCACGACTATCTGACCAAGGGCGGCGTGTTCCCGGAGCGCCTGATCGAGATCATGATCGAAAAGCACCGCAAGGAAGCCGAGAAGATCTCCCGCATCCCCCACCCGGCGGAATTCGCCATGTACTACGATCTGTAATTCACGTACAAAGACGGCTGTTGCAATTGGCAGCAGCCGTCTTTCGTTTATCGGTTCAATATCCTTGCCGGCAGCGGGCGGTGCACCTTCATTGCGCCCTTCGGGCAGAACTCCTGGCAACAGAAGCAGCGGATGCACTTCTGATAGTCCACGCGTGCCTTTTTCTCCTGCAAAGCGATCGCCTCCGCAGGACACATGTTCGCGCACAGTCCGCAGCCGACGCACTCCGACTTTTTGAGCTTCGGCGACGAGCGCAGCGCTTTCTTTGCGATCTTGCCGAAGAGCTCCCCCGCTTTCCCGGGGAATACCGTTTCAAAGTGCATTCCTCTGCCGCGTTCGATGCGCTCAAAATCGGGGATCACGAAATCGTCCGCATTCCCCGCCGTTTCGATCTGATCTGCGCGTTCCGGCACAAGCCCGTAATTCGCAGCGGCGCGCAAGGTCGGCACGACCATCGGATCCAATCCGATCAGCTTGGCGCAGATCATGTCAATCTTATGGCAATTTGTCCCCGCAAGCAGCGCGCCCATGTGGCGCGGCGTGCCTGCTGTCGGACCGTTGCCCTCCATGGCAAGCACGGCGTCGACGATATAATAATGCGGCTTGAAATAGTCATTGAGATCAATGATCATTCCCGCGAAATCCAGCGGATCGGGAAAGCGGAAGTGATACTCCGGCTTCATCGTCCCCGGGATCACGCCGAAGAGGTTTTTGGTCGCGGCGGAAAGGCACATCATGCCGTGGCTTTTGAGCTTGCAGAAGCTGATGATCGCGTCCGCGCCGTCCAGCCACGCGGTATAGGTGAAGGTCTTTGCAACGTGCGCCTCCGGATAGACAGCGCTGCTCTGCTCAAAATTGTGATTGAGCTGTCCGCCCGCTTCCTCCACGGCGCGAAGGCCGGTGACGGCATAGACGCGATTCAGGACGGCGGCGTTGAAGAGATTGCCCGGGCTGTCGCCGACGGTGACCTCCGCGCCGCGCGCGACGAGCATTTCTGTCAGCGCGGCAAGCAGCGCAGGATGGGTCGTCGCCGCCGTTTCCGGCTTCATCGCCGAGACGAGATTCGCCTTGATCGCAATTTTCATCCCTGGCTTCACCCAAACCAAGCCGCCGAACGGCGCAAGCGCCTCCTCCAGTGCCTGCAGGCAGTGCTCTCTTTGATAGTCTTCGCAGCGAACAATGGAAACCTCCGGCATAACCTCGCCTCCTTTTGCGTATCATCATACCACAATTTGCTCAAATGTCAAATGAGAATTCCTCCGGATTTCCGTACATATTGCTCAAAAATGTACAGCAAGATTTGGCAATTTCGGCAAGGGAAAAAACGTTGCATTTTCAGCAATATCACAATATAATTATAGTGTAATTGAAGATTGATAGCTGTAACGAAGTGCTGCGCGCACGGGCTGACACTATCACTCAGGGTTACTTGAGTGGAGATGCGGAGTAGTTCCGTGTCCCCATTTTTTGTTTCTTCGGATTATTTATACAGGAGGTTATTCTATGTACATTCTTGCAAACGGCAAACTCATCACGAGAAGCGAAACGCTCCCCTTCCTGCCCGACGGCGGCGTCGTCATCGACGGCACGAAAATCAAGGAAGTCGGAAAGACCGCCGACCTGAAGGCAAAGTACCCCGACGCGGAATTCATCGACGCAAAGGGCGGCGTGATCATGCCCGCGCTGATCAACGCCCATACGCATATCTATTCCGCACTGGCGCGCGGCCTTTCCATCAAGAGCAACAACGCCGACAACTTCTACGACGTTTTGGACAAGCAGTGGTGGGCGATCGACCGCAAGCTGTATTTGAGCGGCACTAGAGCCTCGGCGGACGCTTTGTATATCGACTGCATCAAGCAGGGCGTCACGACGATCTTCGACCATCACGCCTCCTACGGTGAGATCCCCGGCTCTCTGCACGAGATTGCGGAGTCTGCAAAGAAATTCGGCATCCGCTCCTGCCTGTGCTATGAAGTCTCCGACAGAGACGGCGAGGAAAAGTGCCTGCAGGGCATCAAGGAAAACGCCGACTTTATCAGCGAATGCGCCGAGCGCAAGGATCCGATGCTTGCCGCCATGTTCGGCGGTCACGCGCTGTTCACGATCTCGGACAAGACCTTTGAGCGCATGGTCGAGGCCAACAACGGACGCACAGGCTATCACATCCACGTCTCCGAGGGCTGGAACGACGTCTACGACTCCATCCAGAACTACCACTGCCGCCCGGTCGAGCGTCTGTACAAGCACGGCATTCTCGGCGAAAAGACGATTCTCGGCCACTGCATCCACGTGACGGATAAGGAGATCGACCTGATCCGCGAGACGAACACGATGGTCGTCAATAACCCCGAATCTAACATGGGCAACGCCGTCGGCACCTGCCCCGTCCTGCCGCTTTACAAAAACGGCATTCTGCTCGGTCTCGGTACCGACGCATACACGAACGACATGCTTGAATCCATCAAGGTCGCGCTTTGCGCGCAGCGGCAGAATGCGGAGCTTCCGAACGTCGGCTGGTGTGAGGTCACGGATATGCTCTTCAAGAACAACGCAAAGATCGGCGCAAAGTACTTCCCCGACAAGCTGGGTGTTTTGGAGGCAGGCGCTGCAGCCGACGTCATCGTCATGGATTACAAGCCCTTCACACCGTTCTCGAGCGCCAACATCGACGGCCACATGATCTTCGGTATGACCGGCAGACAGTGCCAGACAACGATCGCAAACGGCAAGCTGCTGATGAAGGACCGCGAGCTGATCGGCATCGACGAAGAAGCCGAAAACGCCCATATCCTTGAGGAAGCAAAGAAGCTCTGGGGCGATTTGAACGACTGCAGATACGACGCATACGGCGAAATCTGAGGTACACATGAAACGCATAGCAAAGAAAAGAGCGGCGGCAAAATGGATATTGCTTGCGCTGCTGGTCTACTGCCTTGTCATCACAGCGCTGACCTATCTTCTGCCGGACAGCCGCACTGCAGCGATCCTCTGCCCGTTTACCCTCGTGGCGGTCTATTTGGAGCAGTGGACAGCAGAATCTGCGGCGATCGTCGTGATCTCCCGCATTCTGGTCTGGCTCTTTGCCGCCCTTCCGCTCGTCGGCTGGTTCCTGCTGTGCAAGCCGGTGCGCGCCGGCAAGACCATGATCGTCGCGCCGTACTGTCTGCTGCTTGCCTGTAACCTCTGGATCACCTTGAGCCATCTCATAACCGGTCTCGGCATCAAAAACACGGTATATATGGCCCCCACCCTGCAATACGTCAGCATTACCCTGCGGCTGTTCGCGGTCAGCCTCGTGATTTCCGTCGCGGTGCTGGTATCCGTCTGCTTCTGGCAGCCGAAAAAAACTTAACGGAGGAATCAACTATGTCTGAAAGAATGTATCCCATTCCCTTTAAATCCCTGATGAAATGGATCGTTACCGAATACGCTCGCGAAGGCGAGATTTTCGGCATCCACGCGCCCTATCTTGCAAAGGGCAAGACCCTGCCGATCTTCGGCGAGAGGATCGAGACTCCCTTCGGCCCCGCCGCAGGTCCGAACAGCCAGCTTGCGCAGAACATCATCGCCTCCTACATGGCGGGCGCGCGCTTCTTCGAGGTCAAGACCGTGCAGAAAATGGACGGCGAGGACCTTGCCCGCTGTGTGCCGCGTCCCTGCATCCTTGCAGACGACGAGGGTTACAACCAGGAATGGTCCACAGAGCTGACCGTCCCGCAGGCGCAGGACGAGTACATCAAGGCATGGTGCGCGCTGAAGGTTCTCTCCAAGGTCTACGGCTTCGGCGACCCCGACGGCTTCGTGTTCAACATGTCCGTCGGCTACGATCTGGAGGGCATCAAGGGCGAGAAGGTCAACACCTACATCGAAAACATGAAGGACGCCTCCAAAACGCCGCAGTTTGCCGAGTGCAAGGAGGTCCTCAAGGAGTTCTTCCCGGAGGAGACGGACTTTATCGACGCGATCACGCCGCGCATTTCCCGCTCCATTACCCTCTCCACGCTGCACGGCTGCCCGCCCGATGAGATCGAGCGCATTGCGACCTACCTCATCAGTGAAAAGAAGGTCAATACCTTCGTCAAGTGCAACCCGACCATTCTCGGCTACAAGACCGCCCGCAGCATCCTCGACTCCATGGGCTATGACTACATCGTCTTTGACGAGCACCACTTCAACGAAGACCTCCAGTGGGCGGACGCCGTTCCGATGTTCGAGCGCCTGCAGGCGCTGGCGGACAAGACCGGCGTGGAATTCGGTCTGAAGCTCTCCAACACCTTCCCCGTCGACACCACGCGCGGCGAGCTGCCCGGCGACGAAATGTATATGTCCGGCCGCAGCCTCTTCCCGCTGACGATCGAGATGTGCAACCGCATTTCCAAGCAGTTCAAGGGCAAGATGCGGATCTCCTTCGCGGGCGGCGCGGAATTCTTCAACTGCGACAAGCTCTTTGCCGCAGGCATCTGGCCGATCACCGTTGCGACGACCATCCTCAAGCCCGGCGGCTACAACCGTCTGAAGCAGATGTGCGAAAAGGTCGAGGGCATGCCGTTCAAGGCGTTCGCCGGAACGGACTCCGCCGCGATCGAAGCTTTGAGCATCGGCAGCCACACGAACTACCACCATCTCAAGCCCATCAAGCCGATCCCCGCGCGCAAGAACGAGGAGCGCGTGCCGTGGATGGACTGCTTCATGGCGCCCTGCAAGGGCGGCTGCCCGATCGCGCAGGATATCCCCGAATACATTGAGCTGTGCAGAAAGGGTCTGTACGGTCCCGCGCTGAAGCTCATCACCGAGAAGAACGCGCTGCCGTTCATCACCGGCACAATCTGCGCCCACCGCTGCCAGAACAAGTGCACCCGCAACTTCTACGACGAATCCGTGCAGATCCGCGACACCAAGCTGATTGCGGCGCAGCACGGCTACGGCGCGCTGATGGCTTCCATTGAGAAGCCCGCCAAGGTAGAGGGCAAGAAGGTCGCCATCGTCGGCGGCGGTCCGACCGGCATCGCCGCGGCGTACTTCCTCGGCAGAGCCGGTGTGGAGACTACGATCTTTGAGCGCGAGAACAGTCTCGGCGGCGTTCCCCGCCACGTCATTCCCGCCTTCCGCATCACGGACGAAGCAATCGACAAGGACGTCGCCCTTATGCAAAAGTACGGCGTGGAAGTCAAGCTCGGCGCACCCGCCCCCTCCGTCGCAGAGCTCAAGGCAATGGGCTACACCCACATTCTCATGGCAGTCGGCGCATGGAAGGCAGGCACGTTGGATATTGAGGGCAACGTCGTCGGCGTCATCGGCTGGATGAAAGACATGAAGAAGGAAGTCAAGCCCTGTCTGTCCGGCTCGGTCGTCGTGGTCGGCGCGGGCAACACTGCCATGGACGCGGCGCGCGTGGCAAAGCGCATGGGCGCGGACGCTACCATCGTCTACCGCCGCACCAAGAAGTACATGCCCGCTGATGAGCACGAGCTGAAGCTCGCCATCGAAGACGGCGTGAAATTCGTCGAGCTGGCCGCTCCCGTCAAGCAGGCGGATGGCAAGCTCTGTCTGGAAAAGATGAAGCTCGGCGAGCCGGACGCCTCCGGTCGCCGCTCCCCCGTTCCCACGGGCGAGTTCTTCGAGATCCCCTGTGATCTCGTCGTCTCCGCCGTCGGCGAAAAGGTCGACGCCGACCTCATGGCAGCCAACGGCATCGAGATGGGTCGCAAGGGTCCCGCCTTCCAGACCAATATCGAGGGCGTCTATGCCGCAGGCGACTGCCACCGCGGTCCGGCGACTGTCGTCGAGGGTATTGCCGACGCCGCGAAGTTCGCAGAGATCGTAATCGGCGCAAAGCACGAGTATGAGATCCCCGAGCAGGCCTACGTCACCAAGGCGGAGGCGATCGCAAAGAAGGGCATCCTCAAGATGAGCAAGGAAGCCTGCTGCGAGGGCAGCCGCTGCCTTGACTGCAACACCGTCTGTGAAAACTGTGCGGACTCCTGCCCGAACCGCGCGAACGTCGTCATCAAGCTCGCCGACGGCAGACACGAGATCCTGCATATCGACAAGATGTGCAACGAATGCGGCAACTGCACGCACTTCTGCCCGTACGCCTCCGAGCCGTGCCACGACAAGTTCACCCTCTTCCAGACGGAGAAGGACATGGACGATTCTACGAACTTCGGCTTCCTGTTCCGCGAGGACGGCAAGGTGCGCGTCCGTCTGGCGACGGAGATGATCGTCGACCTCGATCAGCCGAACGATCTGCCCAAGGACATCGAGCTGTTCATTCTCACTGTCCGCAGCAAGTACAGCTATCTGTACAAATAATCCGTGTTTCAAAAGCGGCGGCTCGTTTGAGCCGCCGCTTTTCGTCCTTGCTGTTTCTTCATTTTTGTCATTGCCCGCTTCACGCGGGCAATCTGTCCGTTTTAGACTTGGAAAGCTCTTTCATGTCGCGGTAAAGTTCCCTCGCGAACGGCACAGATTGCCCGAACACGTCGGGCAATGACAAGATTGTACTGCATACTTCTTTTTGAACAATGAATTTGGGTTAAAGAAGATTGAATTATTCTGTGTACTGCAGGGAACAAACGAAGGATTCTGTCGTCTTATCATTAGAATCGTTTGGAGGTCTTTACAATGAAACGACTGATTGCTTTAGTATTTTTGTTGACGCTCGTATTCTCACTCACAGCGTGCAAAAAGGACGCGGCGGAAACGCAACTGCAAAATGCGCTCAAAGACTATTCGCAAGTTTTAGCGCAGGACTTGCCGGACGATTTTAGCTTGAAGCTTTATTATCTGAATCCAAGCATAGTCACCCGCGTGCCGTTAACTGTAGACAGACTGATCCATTTCCCGGAAGTCAATGAGATTCTCATTGACTTCGAGCATTTGAAAGAGCACACAGATCTGCTCCGTCAGATCAACACTGATCGTCTGACTCCGGTTGCGGAGCCATCGAATTTGCATGCCCGGCTGTGTTATATCTTTGAAACTGACAGTGCCGGAGAGCTATTGGTCGTTGCGTTCGGCGGCGAGAACAGCAGCGTTTTCGTCAATGGCGTCGAGGTCGCGTTTGACGACATCTTTCGTGACGTCATAAAGCCGTTCGTATCAGAAGATGTATTGAATGACTTGGAATATATTTATAACGGAAAAATCAAGTTAAACGACACGCCGGAAGGGCTGCCCACAGAAACCGGAATCCCGGAGGATTTCAGCTTTTCCCTGATTTATGGCGTTGCCGGTGACCTGACCTACGACAGCAAAACCGGCGTGCTGGTCAAGCAGCGCGTCGCAACACATGTCGAAGATTATACGACTACTTATTTTTTCACTGACGAACAGAAAATGAGAATCTATGATCTGCTCGTCGAAATGGAGCCCGCGTCCTATCCCGATGAATACAATCCGATTGCCGATGGAATTGCATCTGACCCTTCCTATGAGATCGTCCTCACGGTGGCGTACGACGGCACGACGAAAACGATCACCTGCCATGACATCGCGATCGGTGCAGACCCGAAGGACGAGCAGGGCGAGCGGTTCCTTGCGGTGCTGGACGCGATTATGGAAATCATCTATGCCAGCGAGGAATGGCAGGCCCTGCCGGAATACGAATTCCTGTACTGCTGATTTGCTCTCTCCCTCCGTCTAAACCTTCGGTTTTGACGCCTCCTTCGCAGAGGAGGCATGACTTTTTCAGATTCACATATCCATACTGAACGGCGTCTCTTTCGAGGCGCCGTTTTCTATGCTTGCAATCCGTACCGTTAGTTTGGTATAATGTAGAAAATGGGTATTTTGCGGAGGCGCATCATGGCGACCGAAAAACTGTTTTATATCGACCAATACCGGACGGAAGAGACTGCCCACGTACTTTCCTGTGAAGAAGTGAAAGGCGGCTATGCCGTCGTTTTAGACCGCACGATCTTCTATCCCACCGGCGGCGGTCAGCCTTGCGATCTCGGTACGCTGGGCGAGGCGACCGTGACGGACGTTTTTGAGCGCGACGAGGAGATCATTCATCTCTGCGACCGCCCCCTGCCGGTCGGCGAAACGGTTACGGGAAAGATCGACTTTGACCGTCGCTTTACCTTCATGCAGCAGCATTCGGGAGAACATCTCGTCTCCGGCGTTGTGCACCGCCGCTTTGGCTATGAAAACGTCGGCTTCCACATGGGCAGCGACTGCGTCACCTTTGATTTCAGCGGCGAGATCAGCGCACAGGAGCTGAAAAGCATCGAGCGTGAGGTCAACGAGATCATTTACCAGAATATCAAGACGGAGTTTCTCTATCCCGACGAAGCATCCCTTCACACCTATCCATTCCGCAGCAAGAAGGAACTGTCCGGCTGGGTGCGGCTGGTCAAATTCGGCGACGCGGATCTCTGCGCCTGCTGCGGACTGCACGTTGCCGCAACGGGCGAGATCGGCCTGGTGAAGCTGCTCTCCACGACGAAATTCCATGAAGGCTCGCGGATCGAGATGCTCGCCGGCATCCGCGCGCTGGACTATATGAACGCCCTTGCGGAGCAAAACCGCGAAATATCGAATCTGCTTTCGGCAAAGCCCTTTGCAACGGCAGCGGCGGTGAAACGGGTCAGCGAAGAGCTCGCGAGCGCGCAGTACCGCGTCACGGAGCTGGAAAATCGGCTCTTTGCCGTGAAAGCAGCGCAGTATGCAGGTTCGGGCGACGTTTTGCTCTTTGAAAGCGCCATGAGTCCCGACGCCCTGCGCTGTCTGACCGACGCCGTCATGCAAGCCTGCGGCGGCAGATGCGCAGTTTTTTCCGGCGAGGACGGGAATTATAAATACGCCGTCGGGCAGGGAAACGGCGACCTGCGCGACATGACGAAGGCTCTGAACGCCGCCTTAAACGGCAGAGGCGGCGGCAAGCCGTTCTTTGTACAAGGCTCGGTCGCCGCGTCGAAAAAAGAGATCGAAGCATTCTTTGCCGCCCTGTGATAAGGATAACGCCATGATCAATCCTCTCTGTCCGATCTGCGGCAAGCCGCTGACGACCGAAAAGCCCGCATGGGAATGCGAAAACAATCATTCCTTTGACGTTGCGCGGCAAGGCTACGTCAATCTTCTGCCGGTGACGCAGAAGCACTCTCTGCACCCCGGGGACACCGCCGCGATGGTCACTGCAAGGCGCGACTTTCTGAACGCAGGATATTACGCGCCGATCGCGCAGAAGCTGTGCGAGCTGATTGCTGCCTTCGCACCGCTCTCGGAAAGCATATTAGACGCCGGCTGCGGCGAGGGCTATTATCTGTCCCAACTGGACGCGAAAGAGCGCTGGGGCGTAGACATCTCAAAGGACGCAGTCCGTTCCTCCGCCGCCCGGGAGAAGGACGCGCGCTTTCTCGTCGCCACTGCAGCGCATCTTCCCTTCCCCGACAGCGCCTTTGACTGCGTACTTTCCATGTTCGCTCTGACTGTCGCAGCGGAATTTGCCCGTGTCTTGAAGGACGGCGGCATTTTCATGCAGGTCTTGGCGGGAGAGCGCCATTTATCCGCTTTGAAATCCATCATCTACCCGACCCTGCTGGAAAAACAAAAGGATCTGCACCCGGCACTGGACGGTTTCACTCTGCTTCACGAGGAAACGCTGGCTTTCGGATTTATACTGGAAACGCAGGAAATGGTGCAGAATCTTCTTTATATGACGCCGCACCTGTGGCGTATCAGCAAGGAGGGCGCGGACGCGCTGGCGAAGGTCAGCCGTCTTTCCGACCGTGCAGAGGTCGTTTTTAACGTCTACGGTAGACAAAAACGGTGATTTCTGCTAAAATGGTTTATCAAGTTTTTTTGGAGTAGCTTATGCTGGACAAGCTGAAATTTGTCGAGGAAAAATATATCGAGCTGTGTGACCGCGTCGGCCGACCGGATTTTTACGACGACCCGAAGAAGGCTGCCGCCTATCTCAAGGAGCAAAAGGAATTGGAGCCGGTCGTCACCGCCTACCGCGCCTATCTTCGCGCGAAGCAGGATATGCAGGACGCTTTGGAGCTCATGAGCGCGGAGCCTGACATGAAGGAATTCTGCCAGGAGGAATACGCATCGGCAAAAAAGCGCAGCGACGAACTGGAGCAGGAGCTGAAGCTTCTGCTGCTGCCGCATGACCCGAACGACGACAAGAGCGTCATCATGGAGATTCGCGGCGGCGTCGGCGGCGAGGAAAGCGCGCTCTTTGCGCACAGCTTATTCCGCATGTACAATCTTTACGCAGCCTCCAAGGGCTGGTCTGTGGAGCTTCTGAACTACAGTGAAACCGAGCTTGGCGGCATCAAGGAGGCAGACTTCGAGATCCGCGGCAGCGGCGCGTGGTCGCGGCTGAAATTTGAGTCCGGTGTACACCGCGTGCAGCGCGTTCCGGAGACGGAATCCGGCGGACGCGTGCATACCTCCACGGCGACTGTCGCGGTGCTGCCGGAAATGGAAGAAGCGGACGTGAACATCCGTCCGGAGGACATCGAGATGCAGGTCTACCGTTCTTCCGGCGCGGGCGGTCAGCATATCAACAAGACCTCCTCCGCCGTCCGGCTGATCCACAAGCCGACCGGCATCGTCGTCGCCTGTCAGGAGGAGCGCAGCCAGTTCCAAAACCGCGAAAAGTGCATGCTCATGCTCTCGTCCAAGCTCTATCAGATGGAGCAGGAGCGCATCGAATCCGCCTACTCCGGCGAACGCCGCTCGCAGGTCGGCAGCGGCATGCGCAATGAGAAGATCCGCACCTATAACTTTCCGCAAAGCCGTGTAACCGACCACCGGATCGGTCTGACGCTGTATAAAATCGATTCCATTATGAACGGAGATCTTGACGAGATCATCGACGCACTCGTCAGCGCGGATCAGGCAGAAAAGCTCCGTGAAAGCGGTGAAACCACATGAAAACCGTGATATTCCGGGCGGACGATCCGCAGACTCCGAAGAAAGCCGCCGAGATCATCCGCGCCGGCGGTCTGGTCGCCATCCCGACGGAAACGGTCTACGGACTGGGCGCAAACGCGATGGATGAGGCTGCGGTCGCAAAAATCTTTCAGGCAAAGGGGCGCCCACAGGACAATCCGCTGATCATTCACATCTCCTGCGCCGACGAATTGGAGCGCTACTGCCACGATATTCCGCAGAGCGCTTACCTGCTTGCCGAGCGCTTCTGGCCGGGGCCTTTGACGATGGTGCTTCCCGTCAGGGACTGCATCCCTAAAAGCACCGTTTCCGGAAACGACACCGTCGCCGTCCGCTGTCCGAAAACCGCAGTCACCCGCGCGCTGATCGCGGAGGCGGGCGTCCCGATCGCCGCACCGTCGGCGAATCTCTCCGGGAAGCCCTCGACCACGACGGCGGAGCACGTCCTTAACGACTACGGCGAAGACGGGTTGATCGACGCGATCATCGACGGCGGACCCAGTGCGGTCGGTGTGGAGTCAACGATCGTCGATCTGACCGGCGTGCGTCCGAGGCTTCTGCGTCCGGGCGGCGTGACGCCGGAGGAGCTGAAGGCTCTGCTGGGCGAGCTGGAAATCGACCGGGCGATCTTTTCGCAGATTTCCAACGATACCGTCGTCCGCGCGCCGGGCATGAAATACAAACATTATGCGCCGAGCGCGGAGGTCTATATCGTCACCGGCTCCGGCGAGGCGGCCGCCGCCTACGTGCGCCGCCATTATGAACAGGGCGACGCCGTTCTCTGCTTTGAGGAGGAGCTTCCCCTGTTCGCAGACTGCAACCCCACCGCCTACGGAAGGCGCGCGGACGTCAACACCCTTTCAGCCGGTCTGTTTGCTGCGCTGCGCAGTCTGGACCGGCCGGAGATCAAACGGATCTACGCGCGCTGTCCCGAGGGGGGCGGCGTCGCCTACGCGGTCGGCAACCGTCTGAAAAAGGCTGCCGCCTTCCGCTGCATTGACGCGGAGGCGGAGCTATGAAGATCATCGGAATCACCGGCGGCACGGGATGCGGAAAAACGACGCTTCTGCGCGCCGTGCAAAAGCGCGGCGGTCTGTGCATCGACTGCGACGAAGTGTATCACCGGCTTTTGAAAGAGGATGCGAGGCTGCTCTCTGCGCTTGCGCAGCGATTTCCCGCCGCGTTTGAAAGCGGCGCGCTGAATCGCAAAACCCTAGGTGATCTGGTATTCGCCGACCCCGATGCGCTTGCCGCGCTCAATGATATTACGCACGCAGTCGTCTGCCGCGAGGTACGAAGGCTCATCCGGGAAACGGACAACGCCCTCGTTGCGATCGACGCGATCGCGCTGTTTGAAAGCGGTCTGAACGGGCTTTGTGATGTCACCGTTGCGGTGACCGCGCCGGAATCGCTGCGTATCGAGCGGCTGACGCGCCGCGACGGTATCCGCCGTGAGGACGCGATCAAGCGCATCCGCGCGCAGAAAGCGAATGAGGAATTCGCTGCGATGGCACAATATACCTTGCAAAACGACGCTTCGGAGGAGGCGTTTGGCATCATTTGTGAACAGTTTCTGAAAGGAGTTTTACCACCCATGGAAGAAAAGAAATATGAATCCCTGCGCAAAGAGCTGCTCTTTGCCCCGAAGAATGGCTATGACCGCATCTCAGACGAGGATCTTGCCGCGACAGAGGCGTACTGCAAGGAATACGCCGACTTTATCAGCACCTGCAAGATCGAGCGCGAGGCGGTGGACTGGACGATCGCCGAGGCGGAAAAGCACGGCTTTCAGCCGCTCGTTCCCGGCATGAAGCTGCAGCCCGGCGATAAGGTCTACGGCAACGACCACGGCAAGAGCGTGATCTTCGCCGTCGTCGGCACGGAGCCGCTGGAAAACGGCGCGCACATTTGCGCCGCGCACATCGACTCGCCGCGTCTCGATCTCAAGCCCAATCCCCTGTACGAGGACAGCGAGCTTGCGTTCTTCAAGACGCATTACTACGGCGGTATCAAAAAGTACCAGTGGACGACGACACCCCTCGCGCTGCACGGCGTGATCGCGAAGAAGGACGGCAGCGTGGTCAAGGTCACCGTCGGCGAGGATCCCGCCGATCCCGTTTTCTGCGTGACCGATCTTCTGATTCACCTTTCCGCAGATCAGATGAAAAAGCCGATGTCGGAGGGCGTGACCGGTGAAAACCTGCGCGTTCTGCTCGGCAGCAAGCCCTTAAAGGACGACGAGGGCAGCGACCGCATCAAATTTGCCGTTCTGTGCCTGCTCAACGAAAAATACGGGATCACGGAGGACGATTTCCTCTCTGCGGAGCTGACGATGGTTCCGGCGGGTCCGGCAAGAGACGTCGGCTTCGACCGCAGCATGATCGCCGCTTACGGACACGACGACCGCGTCTGTGCCTTTGCCGCCTTCAAGCCGCTTCTGGAGATCGGCACGCCGAAAAAGACCGCCGTCTGCGTCCTTGCGGACAAGGAAGAGATCGGCTCGGTCGGTATCAGCGGCATGCAGAGCCAGTACTTTGAGACCTTTATGCACGATCTGTGCGCGTCGCAGAGCGCCTGCATGCGCCGCTGCTTCGAGCGCTCCTTCTGCCTCAGCGCGGACGTCAGCAACGCCTTTGATCCGCTCTATGCCGAGACCTGTGACAAGAGCAACAACACGAGGATCAACTACGGCACCGGCATCTTCAAGTACACCGGCGCGCGCGGAAAATCCGGCTCGTCCGACGCGGCCGCCGAGGTGATGGCGTACGTGCGCAAGCTGTTTTCCGATCACGACGTGATCTGGCAGACCGGCGAGCTCGGCAAGGTCGATCAGGGCGGCGGCGGAACGGTCGCCTGCTATATGGCAAACCGCAATATCGAAACGGTCGACGCAGGCGTTCCTGTTTTGTGCATGCACGCGCCGATGGAGCTGGTCTCCAAGCTCGACACCTACATGACCTATAAGGGCATGAAGGTCTTCTACGAGGATTGATACTGACGGGAGAGACTTCGGTCTCTCCCCTTTTTTGCAAGTGTCTTATCGTATTGAGGCAATTATTGTTTGACACGCAAAAAAATCTGCTGTATATTGGAGAGAGAAGGTTAAGGAGGTCGTTCGTTATGTCGCAAAAAGCAATCGCCGGTTGGCTGAAGGGGCTGATTCTCGGTATCAGCGTGTGCGGACTGATCGTGTACGCGCTGGTCGTCCCCACGTTCGGTTCCCTGATTGCCGGCAAGACGCCGGGCTTTGCACCGTTCTATCTGCAATGGCTCATTTTCATCAGTCTGACCGCGCTTCCCATTATCCCTGCGATGGTTTTTGCCTGGAAAATCTCCGCAGGCATCGGCAGAGATCGCGCATTTACCGTGGAAAACGCGAAATACTTCAAGTATATTGCCGTGCTTGCGCTCATTGACTCGATGTATTTCTTTATCGGAAACGTCGTGCTGCTCCTGTGCGGAATGAATCACCCGGGCATTGCCATCCTGTCGCTGATCGTCGTTTTTGCGGGCATTGCGATCGCAATTGCCGCTGCCGCACTGTCCTATATGTTCAAAAAAGCGGCTGCGCTGCAGGATCAAAGCGACTGGACGATTTAGGAGGCTGCTATGGAAGGCGAAATCATTTTCAACATTGACGTTATGCTTGCGAAGCGTAAAATGAGCGTAACGGAGCTTTCGGAGCGGCTCGGCATTACGATTGCCAACGTCTCCATTCTGAAAAACGGAAAGGCAAAGGCGCTGAAGGTCACGACGCTGGCAAAGCTCTGCGACGTTCTCGACTGTCAGCCCGGCGATTTGCTGGAATACAGAAAACCGTGATGGATCGAGGGCAGGCCGTTTTCGGACGGCTTGCCTTTGGAAGGCCTGAAAAAGACTTGACAAACGGACAGAAATTTGGGATAATCAGTTGCAGGTAAGCTGACATTGCTTTTCCCTTGAACGAAAAAAGAGGTGCAGAAATATGGTGCAGGAAACCTTTCAGTTATTCGGCATGACCTTCAAATTCTACGATTTATTCTTCGTAATTGGCTTCATCGGCGTGTTTTCCTATCTGCTGGCCGTGTGCAAAAAGTACGACATCAAAAAATGGAAAACCGTCGTCTTTACGATCCTCGTTTACGGCTCCTCCTTTGCCTGGATGTTCTTCCTCTACTGGGCGGATACGGGCTTCACTTCCTTCGGCGGAAACAATATCGTCCGCGTCTTCTGGTGGCTGGGCGTCTTTGTCTTCCCCGTTTCCCTGCTGCTGAAGGAGGATTACTTCAAGTGTCTGGACTTCGTCTCCCCCTGTCTGTGCATCAATCACGGCTTGGCGCATTTCGGCTGCCTCTTCCCGGGCTGCTGCCACGGCTATCAGTGCTCCTTCGGCTCGTTCAGCAACGAGGTCGGCTACGTTTGCTTCCCGACGCAGATCCTTGAAGCGGTCTTTGCCCTCGGCATCGCGGTCTTCATCTGGCTGCGCGAGCGCAGAAAGGGCTACGGAAAAGGGGTGGACGGTCTGTCCTTCCCGATCATGCTGATGCTCTTCGGGTATTCGAGATTCTTCTTTGAATTCCTGCGGGACAATGAAAAGCTGTTCCTCGGCATTTCCCAGCTTGCGCTTCACGCGCTGCTCAACGGCGTGATCGGCACCGTCGCATACTTCGTAATCAAAAAGAATTACACGAACAAGCAGGCAGCCAATCAGTAACGCTTTATATCGCCGTACCATGATCGGGAGCGAAAAGTTTTCGCTCCCGATTTGTTTTGTTCTCTGATTTTTGTTTTTTTACTTGTAATACCCATAGGACTGTTGTATAATATACAGAAATCAACGAAAAGGAGGACATCACAATGAGCAAATGCAGTATCCCGACCGGCTATAAAAATCCGCTCTCCGTCTATGAGACGCAGTGCGCCATCGAGTTCATCAAGCACAATTTTCAGAAGAATCTGTGCCATGCGCTCAATTTGATGCGCGTATCCGCGCCGCTGTTTGTGGAGGAAGCGTCCGGTCTGAACGATAATCTGAACGGCTACGAGCGTCCCGTCTCATTTGACGTCCCCGACGTCGGTCTGGAGGCGGAGGTCGTACACTCGCTTGCAAAATGGAAGCGCTACGCCCTCTCGCGCTACGGCATCCGTCCCGGCAAAGGGCTGGTGACCGACATGAACGCCATCCGCCGCGACGAGATCGTAGACAATCTGCATTCCGTCTACGTCGATCAGTGGGACTGGGAGTCCGTTCTGACGGAAGAGATGCGCAGTGAGGACTACCTCAAGACGACCGTGCAGCGGATCGTCAATGCGATCTACGTCACCGGCGAAACGCTGAAGATCGAATATCCGCAGATCACGACCCATGTGCCGCGCGAGGTGATCTTTGTCACCACGCAGGAGCTGGAGGACATGTTCCCCGGCCTGACCGAGGCTTCCGCCAAGGAAACCGCCTTCCACCGCCAGCACAAGGACAAGGCGGTTTTCCTCATGAAGATCGGCGGCAAGCTCCGCTCCGGCAGGCCGCACGACGGCCGCGCGCCGGACTATGACGACTGGGAGCTGAACGGCGACATTCTGTTCTGGAATGACGTTTTGGATCGCTCCTTTGAGGTCTCCTCCATGGGCATCCGCGTCAGTCCGGAATCACTTGACCGCCAGCTGACGCTTGCAAACTGCGACGATCGCCGCAGTCTCCCCTTCCACCGCGCGCTGTTAAACGGCGAGCTGCCGCTGACCATCGGCGGCGGCATCGGACAGTCGCGTCTGTGCATGCTGCTCATAGGCTGCTGCCATATCGGCGAGGTCCAGTCGAGCGTATGGGATCAGGAAACCGCAGCCGCCTGCAAGGCCGCAGGCGTCATGCTGCTTTGAAAAGAGAGGAAACACTATGGAACTCATTGAACTTCGAGAACTCTATCAACATACAAAGGATTACGCAGGCAAGACCGTAACTGTCGGCGGCTGGGTGCGCAACCGCCGCGCCTCGAAAAACTTCGGCTTTCTGATGATGTCGGACGGTACCTGCTTCCAGCAGGTGCAGGTCGTCATCACGGACGCGCTTGCAAACTTCGCAGAGCTGGCGAAGATCAACATCGGCGCTGCCCTGATCATCACCGGCACGCTGGAGGAAACCCCCGACGCAAAGCAGCCCTTTGAGATCCAGGCAGACAGCGTCTGCGTGGAGGGTTCCTCCACGCCCGACTTCCCCATCCAGCCCAAGCGCCACACGCTGGAATACCTGCGCACCCTGACGCATCTTCGTCCGCGCACCAACACCTTCCAGGCGGTCTTCCGCGTCCGTTCTCTTGCGGCATTCGCGATCCATAAGTTCTTCCAGGAGCGCGGCTTCGTCTACGTTCACACGCCGCTGATCACCGGCTCGGACTGCGAGGGCGCAGGCGAGATGTTCCAGGTCACGACGCTGGATCTTGCCGATCCTCCGCGCACCGACGACGGCAAAATTGACTACAGCAAGGACTTCTTCAACAAGCAGACCAATCTGACCGTCTCCGGTCAGCTCAACGGCGAGACCTACGCTATGGCGTTCCGCAACATCTATACCTTCGGTCCGACCTTCCGCGCCGAAAACTCCAACACCACCCGCCATGCGGCGGAATTCTGGATGATTGAGCCGGAGATTGCCTTTGCAGACCTCTCCGACGACATGCACCTGGCGGAGGATATGATCAAGTATATCATCGCCTACGTGCTGGAAAACGCGCCGGAGGAGATGAACTTCTTCAACCAGTTCGTCGACAAGGGGCTGCTCGACCGCCTGAACCATGTCATGAGCTCCGATTTCGGTCACGTCACCTATACGGAGGCAATCGAGCTTTTGCGGCCGCATAACGATCAGTTTGAGTATCCTGTCCACTGGGGCAGCGACCTGCAGACCGAGCATGAGCGGTATCTGACTGAGGTTGTCTTTAAACGTCCCGTGTTTGTCACCGACTATCCGAAAGAGATCAAGGCGTTCTATATGAAGCTCAACCCGGACGGCAAGACCGTCGCCGCGATGGACTGCCTCGTGCCCGGAATCGGCGAGATCATCGGCGGCAGCCAGCGTGAGGACGATTATGACACGCTCCTCAACCGCATGCATGAGCTTGACCTGAAGCCGGAGGATTACAGCTTCTACCTTGACCTTCGGAAGTACGGTTCCGCGCGCCACGCGGGCTTCGGCCTCGGCTTCGAGCGCTGCGTGATGTATTTGACCGGCATGGGCAACATCCGCGACGTCATTCCCTTCCCGCGCACGGTCAACAACTGCGATTTATAAATATGATACAAAATGACGGTGTTTCCGAATTGGAAAACACCGTCATTTTTTGTTACTCTTTTGCAGGAAAACATGCGCGGATTTATGTCGAAAATTCGGTGTACGATACAACGGAAGTTGACCGTAAGAATAAGCATTTTTCGTGTGTCAAAATGAGTTATACACACTATGCACAACTTTTTGCACAGGGCGAAAGCCTTATGATTTGGGGCTTTGCACCGTATTTTCCGAAAATATCAAATGTGCGGCAAATGAATTTCTTTCCTTCGCGAAAGTTCGATTATAGTTTACATAAAAACAATTCCGTATTTCTTATAATTTGAACTTTTTCGACAGAAGAATGCAGGATGCGACAGCGCACCCTGCATTTCGTGTCAATTTACACTTTTTCGCCTTCCATGGACTTCGTCGCATAGGCGTTGAGCGACTGATCCGCGATGTTTCCGGCGAGGAATTCATAGTAGCCCTGCGCGCCGATCATCGCAGCGTTATCGCCGCAGAGTGACAGCGGCGGCAGACACAGCCGCACGTTTTTTCTCTTGCAAAGCTGCGTCAGCTCGGCACGGATGCGGCTGTTCGCCGCAACGCCTCCCGCGACCGCGAGGGTCGTTCTGCCGGTCTGCTCCAGCGCAGCTTCTGCGCGCGGGATCAGCATCTCGCTGACCGCCCTCGAGAAGCTTGCGCAGAGGTCGTCAACGGCGATCTCCTCCCCCTTTTGCCGCGCATTATGGATCAGGTTCACCGCCGCAGTTTTGAGGCCGGAGAAGGACAGATCGAGCGGATTACCCGATAGCTTCGGGTGCGGCATGGGATAGCGTGTATCGTCGCCGCGCTGCGCCGCCATATCCAGAGCAGCGCCGCCGGGATACGGCATTGCAAGCATTCGCGCCACCTTGTCAAAGCATTCGCCCGCCGCGTCGTCGCGCGTTCCGCCGAGGTTTTCCATCGTCGTATAGTCCTTTACGTCCACAAACATCGTATGTCCCCCGGACACGACGAGGCACAGAAACGGAGGTTTCAGATCGGGATATGCAATATAGTTCGCGGCAATATGCCCGCGAATGTGATGGACGGGAATCAGGGGTACGCCGAGCGCCAGCGCGGCTGCCTTGGCGAAGTTCACGCCGACCAGCAGCGCGCCGATCAGCCCCGGCGCATAGGTCACGGCGACAGCGTCGATTTCCTGGCGCGTAACGCCGGCTTTTTTGAGCGCCTCCTCTGCAAGCGCATAAATCGCCTCGATGTGCTTTCTCGATGCGATCTCCGGCACCACGCCGCCGTAAATGCGGTGCAGCGGCACCTGCGAGGCAATGCAGTCGGTCAGCACCTCCCTGCCGTCGCGCACGATTGCAACCGCAGTCTCGTCGCACGAGGATTCTACCGAAAGTATCAGCATATTACAGCTCCTTTCGCAGGATCAGAGCGTCCTCTGTTGGGTTTACATAATATTTCGGCCGTCTGCCGACCTGCACAAAGCCGTGCCGCTTGTAGAGCGCGATCGCGGCGACGTTGGAGGGCCGAACCTCTAAAAACAGCGTTTCGATCCCCTCTCTGTGCAAAACGTCGGTCATTGTGCAAAGCAGCCGAGCACCGATCCCCTGCCTGCGGCAGGCAGGACTGACCGCCAGATTCATCACGTCCGCCTCCGGCGGCACGGACTGCGCGCCGATATATCCT
The DNA here is from genome assembly GCA_017405865.1 of Oscillospiraceae bacterium. Taxonomy (GTDB): domain Bacteria; phylum Bacillota; class Clostridia; order Oscillospirales; family Oscillospiraceae; genus JAZOXB01. Next base: position 55,807 of record JAFQZN010000033.1, read on the forward strand.
GTCACGACGCCGTCTGTTTCATCCACGAGCCATGTGCTCAGCGGATTGCGCAGTTCTTCAGCGATCGACGCTTCGCTCCACGGATCGGAAAAGCACTGCGTTTCCAGCGACGCTATCTGTTTGATATGATGCTCTCTCATCGGTACGATCATTTGGCGTCATACCAGCTTTCTCCCATGTTTGCCTCGGCGATCAGCGGCACGGCGAGCTTTACAGCCTGCTCCATTGCCTCGGTGACGATGTCCATAACGCTCTGCGCCTCAAAGGCGGGGCATTCCACGATCAGCTCGTCGTGAACCTGCAGGATCAGCCTTGCCTGCAGCGCCTGCTCATTGAGCGCGTCGAAGACGCGCACCATGGCGAGCTTGATAATATCCGCCGCCGTCCCCTGCACCGGCGTGTTGAGCGCGATGCGCTCGGCGCCGCTGCGGATGTTGAAATTGCTGTTCTTGATCTCCGGGATCAGCCTGCGGCGGTGGAAGATCGTCTCGACCCAGCCCTGTGAACGCGCTGTCTCGACGATATTCTTCATATAGGCGCGGACGCCGGAATACTTCGTCAGATAGTTTTCGATATACTGCTTCGCCTCGGCACGGCTGACGCCGATGTCCTGCGCAAGTGAAAACTCCGAAATGCCGTAGACGATACCGAAATTGACCGCCTTGGCATGGCGGCGCATCAGCGGCGTGACCTCGGAGAGCGGCACGTTGAAGACCTGCGACGCAGTCACGCTGTGGAAGTCCTCCCCGCTGCGGAAGGCCGCCTGCATCTGCTTATCGTCCGCGATATGCGCCAAAACGCGCAGCTCGATCTGCGAGTAGTCCGCGTCGACGAACACCCAGCCGTCGCGCGGGACGAACATCTTCCGAATCTCGCTGCCGAGCTCCGTGCGCACCGGGATATTCTGCAGATTCGGCTCGGTCGAGGACAGTCTGCCCGTCGCGGTCACGGTATTCTGGAAGGTCGTGTGGATCCTGCCGTCGGCGGCAATTTCCTTTTGCAGGCCGTCTGCATAGGTCGATTTCAGCTTCGTCAGCATGCGGTAGTCCATGACCGCCTGCACCACGGGATGCTTGTCCTTCAGCGCCTCCAGCACGTCCGCGTTGGTGGAATAGCCGCTCTTGGTCTTTTTGATCACCGGAAGCTGCAGCTTCTCAAACAGCAGCTCGCCGAGCTGCCGCGTGGAGTTGATGTTGAATTCGCCTTCTGCGTAGCCGTAGATCAGCTTTTCACAGGCGTCGATCCGCTCGGCAAGCATCGCGCCGAAGGAGGAAAGTGCCTCCCGGTCGACCAGAACGCCGTCCTGCTCCATATTGGAAAGCACGCGGCACAGCGGCAGCTCCACGTCGAAATACAACTGCTCACATTGGTGATCGCGCAGCTCGCCTAGCAGGAGCGGATGCAGCGCGGCAGTTGCCGACGCCTCGCTCAACAAAGTTGTCCGCAAATCCTCCGTTTCAGGGACCATGGCGTGGGCATACTGCGAAAAGACGCCGCCGAGCTCATAGCTGCCGCGCGTCGCATCGAGCAGATATGCCGCGACCTCGGTATCGAAAACGATTCCCTCTGCGTCGATGCCGCGCTGTAACAGGTCGTGCAGCAGCTTTTTTGCGCCGTGGACGATCAAACGGATTTTCCCCGAGAAGATACGCTCCAATACCGTTTGGTACGCTTCGCCTAACGTATTGCGCTCAAAAAACGCCGCGATATTGCCGCCGTCCGCCGCAAGTGCAGAAAGATCGCCGTTCGCGGCAAGCGCGACGGTTTCGCATTTTTCAAGGGCAGCAATGCAGGCCTCCGCCGCCTCCCACGTGTCCGGCGCTTCCGCCGTGACCTCGCAGACAAACTCCGCCTGCTCTTCCTCCGGCTGTTCAAACGCCGCAGAGCGCAGGCCGTAGCGGTCGATCAGCTTCTGGAATTCCAGACGGAGGAACAGATCGTACAGCTCCCTGCGCTTCGGCTCGCGCACGGGGTTATTCTCCGGTGTGAAGTCGATCGGCGCGTTCTTGCGGATCGTCGCAAGGTCGTAGGACAGATAGGCTGATTCCTTGCCGTTTTGCAGCTTCTCAAACAGCTTGCCCTTCATATTTTCGGGCGTCAGATTCTCATACACGCCGTCCAGCGTACCGTATTTTTTGAGCAGGTCGCTCGCTGTCTTCGGTCCGACGCCGGCAACGCCCGGAATGTTGTCCGAGCTGTCGCCCATCAGCGCCTTGAGATCAATCAGCCGCAGCGGTTCCAAGCCGTATTCCTCGCGGAATACCTCCGGCGTATAGTTCGTCGTTTCGGTCTTGCCGCCCTGCGTGCGGACTAATTTGACGGTCACGCTGTCGCTGACAAGCTGCAAGCTGTCGCGGTCGCCCGTCAGGATCACGCAGTCCCAGCCGGACTGGGTGCATTTTTCCGCGACCGTGCCGATGACGTCGTCCGCTTCCCAGCCCTGACATTCGTAGATCGGGATATTCATGGCGTAAAGGACTTCCTTCATGACCGGCATCTGCACGGCAAGCTCCTCCGGCATTCCGTGACGGGTCGCCTTATAGCCCTCATACTGCAGATGGCGGAAGGTCGGGCCGTGCAGGTCGAAGGCGACGCACAGCGCGTCGGGCTTTTCCTCCGCCGTCACCCGCTGCAGGATATTCAGGAAGCCGAAGATCGCGTTGGTATAGAGTCCGTCCCGGGTCGTTAAGGGACGGACGCCGTAAAATGCGCGATTGATGACGCTGTTGCCATCCAAAATCATCAGCTTCATCGTCTTGCCTCCGTTCAGATCCTTTTCCATTTTGCGCCCTGCGGCGTGTCGATGATCTCGATGCCCTGCGTCTTGAGCTCGTCGCGGATGCGGTCGGCCTCCGCCCAGTTTTTCGCTTTTTTCGCCTCGGCGCGGGCGGCAACCAGCGCGTCGATCGCCGGATCGGAGCCGTATTCCTCCTGCGGCTGCTGCGCGCGGAGCTTCTGCGCCGCTTCGATCAAATTCAGTCCGAGAACAGTATCGAAATCCTTGATCGCAGCCAGCTTGGTGGCGTCGTTCGTCTTCGCCTTGAGCGCGTCGTAGAGCGCGGTCACGGCGAGCGAGGTGTTGAGGTCGCCGTTGAGCGCGGTCTCAAAGCGCTGCTTCAGGGCGGCAAACGCTTCCCTGTCCACCTCGCCCTTGTCCTCCAGCGCGGCAATCCGCGCGATCAGCTTCTGATAGGTCACTGCAGCGTTATCGAGGTTTTCCCACGTAAAGACGAGGTTCCGGCGATAATGGCTCTGCAGGCAGAACAGGCGGTAGACCAGCGGATCATAGCCCTTTTCCTCCAGCAGGGACACCGTCAGGAATTCGCCCTTGGATTTGGACATTTTCCCGTCCGAGGTGTTCAGGTGGTGGACGTGAAACCAGTAATTGCACCATTTATGGCCGAGATAGGCTTCAGACTGGGCGATCTCATTCGTGTGATGCGGGAAGGCGTTGTCGATGCCGCCGCAGTGGATGTCCATATCCTCTCCCAAATGCTTCATGCTGATGCAGGAGCATTCAATATGCCAGCCGGGATAGCCGACGCCCCACGGAGAATCCCATTTGAGCGCCTGGTCTTCAAACTTGGACTTGGTGAACCAGAGGACAAAGTCGTTCTTACTGCGCTTGTTCTCGTCCTCCTCCACGCCCTCGCGGACGCCGACCTCAAGATCCTCCTCGTTGTGGTCGTTGAAAACGTAGTATTTTTCCAGCTTGGAGGTGTCAAAGTAGACGTTTCCGCCGGCAAAATAGGCGTAGCCCTTGTCCAGCAGGGTCTGCACCATGTGGATGTATTCGGGAATGCAGTTGGTCGCAGGCTCGACCACGTCCGGTCTTTTGATATTGAGCTTTCTGCAGTCTTCAAAGAAGGCGTCCGTATAGAACTTCGCAATCTCCATGACCGTCTTATGCTCGCGCTTCGCGCCCTTGAGCATCTTATCCTCGCCGGTATCGGCGTCGGAGGCAAGATGACCGACGTCGGTGATATTCATAACGCGCTTGACGTTATAGCCGAGGTAACGCAGGCTCTTTTCCAGCACGTCCTCCATGATATAGCTGCGCAGATTGCCGATATGCGCAAAATGGTAGACGGTCGGACCGCAGGTATACATTTTCACGATGCCCTCATGATTCGGCGTGAAGAGCTCCTTTTTATGGGTCAGAGAATTATAGAGATACATTCATTTTTCCTCCAGTTGTTTTTCCAGCGCAGCGATGCGCTCCTTCAGTGCGTTGATCTCGATCGCCACCGGGTCGGGCGTGTGGATGTGGTCGAGCTTTTCGCCCTCCATGCGGACGATGTGACCGGGAATGCCGACGACGGTGCAGTTCGGCGGCACTTCGCGCAGCACGACGGAGTTTGCCGCGATCTTGCTGTTGTCTCCCACCTTGAACGGCCCCAAAACCTTTGCGCCGGAGCCGACCATGACGTTGTTGCCGATCGTCGGGTGGCGTTTTCCGTGGCTGATGCCGGTGCCGCCGAGCGTCGCGCCCTGATAGATCAGGCAGTCGTCGCCGATCTCAACGGTCTCGCCGATCACGACGCCGTTGCCGTGGTCGATGACGAGGCGCCGCCCGATCTTCGCGCCGGGGTGGATCTCGATGCCGGTATGCTTGCGCGACCGCTGTGAGATCCAGCGGCCAATGAATTTCATACGGTGCGTATAAAACCAGTGCGCAATGCGGTAACTGATCATCGCACGGATGCCGCTGTAGAGCAGGAAGATCTCCCAGCCGCTTCGCGCGGCAGGGTCGTTTTTCTGATAAGCACGGATCGTTTCGGCTAAACGCATATAATCCCTCCAAAAATCAGCGTTGGATCGGCGCAGGTGTTACCGCCCGATCGCAGTGAAGCAGTCCAAAAGCTGCGCGCAGCGTTCCGGATCGTCGCTGTACGAGCGGATCAGCAGCAGCGCGTCGTCGAGCGGCACGATGATGAAGCGCAGGCAGACAGTGCTCCCGTCCATGTTCAAGCTCGCCTGCGCACTCCAGCAGGTCTTTCCGCAGAAGGAGACCTGTGATTTTTCGCTCGATAAAACCTCTGCCGCTTCTTCAAAGCTTTCCAGCAGGATATTTGCGACGTCTGCATCCTTTTCGTGCCAGCGGCAGACCTGCACGTAAAGCTCCTCGCCTCCTCCGGATACTGCGTACATATCATACGCTGTGTCCTTGGCGGCAAGCAGCGTCTCGAACGGCGTCAGTGCCTCACCGTCGCCCTGTTCGATCTGTGTGTCATCTAAAAAGAACCAGCCGTCCGGAATTTGGCACGTCAAGCCAAACGCCTCGTTGCGGTAGGTATCGCCGCTCACCGTGCCGCGCCCGAAGGTCAGGCCGGAAACCTGCGGAAGCGGAAGCGACTCCGGGCAGTCCGGCAGCAGCTCGTCGTAAGCCTGATACAGATGCCGCACACCGCCGCGCTCCTCCATTTCCTCGTCGGAGATGCCGAAATAGCGGAACTGCTCCGGGTATTCCCCCGCGTCCCATGTCGGGTCGAACCAATAGTACCCGCCGTCAATCTTCACCATCGTCCACAGGTGGGCGTCTGTAGCGCCGTACTGGCCTGACGCGGGAAACGCCTCGAGCCCGGCAAGCTCGCACAGCCACGCCAGCGTTTTGCCGTAGCCTGCGCAGACGGTTTTATGCTTGATCAGCGTGTCGTAATAGAGATTCTTGGCGTGGGTATAGTAATCCTCGCCTTCGGGATAATCCTCGTCGTAGGCATACCGGACGTTGTCCGTCAGATAGCGGTAGAAATACAGAACCTTATCATAGTCAGAAACGCAGTCCGACGGCAGTTCCGCGACGACCTGCTTTGCCGCATCAAAGGCTGCAGCCTGCTCCCGGTTCCACTCGGTAAAGTCCACCTGCCAAAGCGGCGTTTTCAGAACACAAAGGCAGTAGAAAAAGGTCGAGCCGTCGTCCTGAACCGTGAAATTTGATTTGTTGATGTCGCAGCTGATGTCCATCGACCACCAGTATTCCCGGTCGCTGCCCGTCGGCACACGCATATCGGCAGTACTCGCCGGCAGAACGAAGCGATCGTAGTTGTGCTGCAGCGCGTAACCGATGCAGGCCGGCGTCAGATCCAGCTTCTCCGGCTCCTCCAGCTCCAGCAGCGAATACCGGGGCAGATAGCCCCCGTCGTCATAACCGATCAGGTCGCTGATCGCAATATTGTCCACGACGGTAACGCCGTTCTGCGTGATGGCAAATGCAACCTCGTCGTTCATCATGCCGCCTGCGGGGAAATCGTCGTTACGAAAGGCTTTTTGCCACGTGATGTCAAATTCGTCTTGCGTTGTGTCCTGCTCGCCGACTTGTGCGTTGATGCAGCCCATAAGCGAGACTGCCATTGCGGCAGCGAGCAGCCAGATCAGTGCTTTTTTCATCTTCCTCCGCCTCCCAAAAAGAAAACCCGCCTCCGGATCGCTCCAGAGGCGGATATACCGCGGTTCCACTCTGTTTTCTAACTCAAGGTCTTGACGCGACCAACGGGGTCTCCCCTCGCTCACGAACGCACTTCGCCTGCTTCGCACCGTGCCCGCTTTCAGCCGACGGCGGTCACTCTCTGCTGTGTTTCACAGGGTACTCTTTTCGGTCAACGCGATATTCATCTTCATTATATTACCATCCGGCGCATTTTGTGTCAAGTTAATTTCCGAATACGTCGCGGTTTTTCACGAAATATTCTATGCCGGAGTACAGCGTCACCACGGTGATGACGCCGACGATGACCCAGTTGAACACGGTCATAAAGTCCGGGCAAATATAAGTATTGAGGAGGTTGGAGAAGAATTCTCCGTTAAGGAACAGCATCAGGCACAGACCCGCCATTGTCAGCGCGGTCTTCATCTTGCCCGACCACGCCGCAGCGATCACCCTGCCCTTGCCGACTGCGATCAGTCGCAGGCCGGTCACGGCGAATTCACGCGTCAGAACGATCATCAGCGCCCATGCGGGGAAAATGCCCCATTCGCAAAAGACTGCCATCGCAGCAATCACAAGCACCTTATCCGCAAGCGGATCAAGGAATTTTCCGAGGTCGCTGACCTGATGGTATTTTCTTGCTACCTTGCCGTCGATCAGGTCGGTCAGACTGGCGATCACGAAGACAGCCAGCGAGACATAAAGCATGTACGAATAGGACGTTGCAAGATACATGCAAACCAGAAAGACCGGGATCAGAAGCACCCGGATCAACGTGATTTTTGTTGCTGTCGTCATTGCGCCACCTCCTCAAGCCGACCTGTCAGATCGCCGTCATAAACATCTGTGATCCGAACTGGAACAAAGCTGCCGACCTTGACCGTATCGTCAGCAGTAAAGAGAACTCTGCCGTCGATGTCCGGCGAATCGGCGTAGGTTCTGCCGAAATACCGGTCGCTCTCGGGATCGTAACCCTCGCAGAGCACCTCCATGACCGTGCCGACGCGCGCGCTGTTGCATTCGTCCATGATGCGCGACTGCAGCTCTTCCACGATCTGCGCGCGGTGAACGGCGATTTCCTCATCGGGATAGTCCATCCTTGCCGCGGGCGTTCCCTCCTCCGGAGAGAATGCAAACGCGCCGACGCGCTCCAGCTTATGCTCGCGCAGCCATTGGCATAGCTCCTCAAACTCTGCCTCGCCCTCGCCCGGCAGACCGGTGATGAGGCTGGTGCGGATCACGACGCCGGGAATCCGCTTGCGCAGCTTGGCAAACAGCTCGTCCAGCTCCGCGCGCGTACCGCGGCGGTTCATCTTTTTCAGGATCTTATCGTTGACATGCTGAATGGGAATGTCCAGATACTTGACGATCTTCGGCTCCGAGGCGATCACATCGATCAGCTCGTCCGTCATTTCGTCCGGATAGAGATAATGCACGCGGATCCAATGCAGCTTCTCGATCTTGCATAGCTCGCGCAGCAGCTCCGGCAGCTTTCGCTCTCCGTAAAGGTCGATGCCGTAGCGGCTGGTGTCCTGCGCAACGACGAGCAGCTCCTTGACGCCGTCCTCCGCCAGCATTCTCGCCTCGTACAGGCAGTCTTCCATCGTACGGCTGCGATATTTGCCGCGCAGCGACGGGATGACGCAGTAGGAGCAGCGATTGTCGCAGCCCTCTGCGATCTTCAGATACGCGTAATAATCCGGCGTTGTGAGGATTCTGCCGACCTCGTCCACGGGCGCGTCAATGCTGTCAAAGCGGGAGACCGTATTGCCCGCAAGCAGCTGCTTCACCGCCGGAACGATATAACCGTAGCTGCCCGTGCCGAGGATGCCGTCCACCTCCGGAAGCTCCTTCAAAATCTCCTGCTGATAGCGCTGGGAGAGGCAGCCTGTGACGAGAATCTTGCCGATCACGCCCTCTTCCTTCAGCGCCGCCATGGCGAGGATATTGTCGATCGCTTCGCTCTTCGCAGAATCAATGAATCCGCAGGTGTTGATAATGACGACGTCCGCTCCCTCGACCGAGGGGAGGATCTCATATCCTGCCTCACGCAGAGAATACATCATCTGCTCCGCATTGACCTGGTTTTTTGCACATCCGAGGGATATGACCCCGATGCGATTGCCCATTCGTATGTCCTTCTTTCGTTAATCGTCCGAAAAATCTTCCTCCGGCACATAGCGCTCCAAAGCGCTGCGAATATCGCTCCAGCTGTGGCCGCGCCGCAGTAATGCGTCCGCTGCACGCTTGCAGTCCGCCCGATCCGGCTGTCTGCCGCGAAAGCGGCGCTGCAGGAAGCTGTCAATCGCGTCATCCTGCGGCGGAAGAAGTTCCAATGCGGCGTCCCAATACTCCCTTGGGATCCGCTTTTCAAAAAGCATCTGCTTGATCCGCGCGGCGCCGTAGCCCTTTGCCGCGCCGTTTCGCACGATCTGCTCCGCCGCCTGTGCATCGTCCAGAAGCTTCAATTCTTCCAGCCACTGCACCGCCTGCTTCGCGTCTTCCTCGCACTCACCCTTTTGGATCAGACGGCGCTTCAGCTCACGCTTTGAAACGGTCGATGCTGCGATGATCCGCACCGCCCGTTCCCGCGCGGAGGCCTTGGCGCAGGTATCCTTGATCGACTCCATTGCGCCGTCGGGGATTTCCATTCCCTGATAGAGCCCCAGCTCCGCCATTGCGGACGGAAGCACCATCAGGCTGCTTCCGTCGTCAAAGCGTACCCGCAGTTTCCCCTGCGGAGAGCGAGTGGACTCGATCGCCTCAACCTTCATCGAAGTCCTCGGCGGAAATGTCTACTGCGTTGCCGGCAGGTTTGGCGGGGGCTTTGCCTCTGATGCTCTGCATCTCGGCAAGGTGGGCGCGCACTTTCGCTTCCAATTCGTCTGCAACCTCGGGATGGTCGGCGATATACTGCTTTGCGTTGTCTCTGCCCTGACCAATCCGCTCGTCGCCGATGGAGAACCAGCTGCCGCTCTTATTGACAAGCTCCAGCTCCACTGCCATATCCAGCAGTTCTCCGTACTTGGAAATGCCTTCGCCGTAAATGATGTCGAATACCGCCTCACGGAACGGGGGCGCAACCTTGTTCTTGATGACCTTGACGCGCGTGCGGTTGCCGATCACCGTGCCACCGTCCTTGATCGCCTCGATCTTGCGGACGTCCAAACGGACGGAAGAATAGAACTTCAGCGCGTTGCCGCCGGTGGTCGTTTCAGGGTTGCCGTACATGACGCCGATCTTCATACGAAGCTGATTGATGAAGATGACGATGCAGTTCGTCTTGGCGATCGTGCCCGCCAGCTTACGCAGCGCCTGCGACATCAGACGCGCCTGCACGCCGACAAAAGCGTCGCCCATCTCGCCCTCGATCTCCTGCCGCGGAACCAGCGCCGCAACGGAGTCAACGACGACAACGTCAACTGCGCCGGAGCGAACCAGCGCGTCCGTGATCTCCAGCGCCTGCTCGCCGAAATCCGGCTGAGAGACGAGCATGGAGTCGATATCCACGCCGATCGCGGCGGCATAGGTCGGGTCGAGCGCGTGCTCGGCGTCAACGAATGCGACTTCGCCGCCGCGCTTCTGCGCCTCTGCGACGACGTGCAGGGCAAGGGTCGTCTTGCCGGAGGATTCCGGTCCGTAGATCTCAACGATCCTGCCGCGCGGCAGACCGCCGATACCCAGCGCAGCGTCCAGCGCCAGAGAGCCGGTCGGGATCGCGTCGACGTTCATCTCGGGCTTGTCGCCCAGGCGCATGACCGAGCCCTTGCCGAAATTCTTTTCGATCTGATGCAGCGCAGTTTCCAGCGCTTTTTGCTTATCGCCTGCGGGAGTCGGAGCTTCATAAGCGGGTTTCTTTGTTGCCATCGTCAGTTTACCTCTCTTTTCCGGGCAAGGACTGCCCGTGTAATATCTGCGGTATCTTTTTTTAATTCCATGATCTCAAATCCGCCCTGCCGCAACAGAGCGCAAACTTCATCCTCCTGCCCCATGCCGAACTCGAAGCAGAAGAAGCCTCCCGGATTGAGCGCGGAGGAATAGTTGTCGATGATCGCGCGATAGAAGTCCAGACCGTCCTCGCCGCCGTCAAGTGCAACGTGCGGCTCGAAGTCCCGTACGGACGGATCGAGCTTTTCGATCATCGCCGTAGCGATATAGGGCGGATTGGAGACGATCAGATCGTAAGTGCCGATAAAGTCCTGCGCCGGCTGCTTTGCGTCCAGCGGCAGGCACTTCACTCTCGCTGTCAGCTTCTGGTCGATCACGTTGCGCCGCGCCACACGCAGGGCGTCCTGCGAGACGTCCGCAAGCGTCACTCTTGCGTCCTTGACGCGCTTTGCGATCGCAAGGCCAATGCAGCCGCTGCCGGTGCAGAGGTCTAAAATCCTCGGATTCTGGTTGAGGAACAGCGCCTTTTTGATCGCAAGCTCCGTCACAACCGTTGTGTCGTCACGCGGGATCAGGACGTCCGGCGTGACCGTCAGGGTCATGTCGTAGAAATTCCACTGTCCGAGGATATAGGGCATCGGCTCGCCGTTCAGATAGCGCTTGACGAAGGACTCCGTCAGCTCGCAAATTTCCTCCGAGGCATACAGCTCCCGGTCGGCGATCATCTGCTCCGCCGTTTTGCCGGAGGCGGCGCAGACCAGCTCTCTTGCGATATTGGCGGCAAACTGCCCTTCCTTCTCAAGCAGCGCGCGGCGCGCGTCCAAATACAGGTCAGCGTATTTCTTTACCATTGATCAGCGCCCTCCTGCTGCGGAAGCACCTGCGTCAGCGCTTCGATGCCGACCTCGATCATGCTGTCGTCCGGCTCGTTGGTGGTCAGATACTGCAGCCACATGCCGGGCGCGGACAGCGCGCGGGTCAGCCAGTTATCGTAGCGGCCGACCAGACGGTTGAACTCGTAGCTGATGCCGACAACGATCGGCAGGAGCAGGAGCTTGAGCACCATGCGGATCAGCGCGTTGAGGATGTTGGAGTCAAACTCCGGCGTGATCGGCCGCAACAGCACCGACGCCACGGAAAAGACCAGAATGGAGATGATGATCACGACGAAGAGGAAGCTCGTGCCGCAGCGCGGATGCAGGCGGGTCTGCTTTCTGACGTTCTCGACCGTCAGCGGCAGCCTTGCCTCATAGCAGCGGATGGTCTTGTGCTCTGCGCCGTGGTAGGAAAAGACGCGCTTCATATCCTTCATGCGGGAGATCAGGAACATATACGTCAGGAAGATCACGATGCGCAAAAGTCCCTCCAGAAGGTTTCGGACCAGTTCATTGCCCGTCACCCAGCGCTCGATGAATTCGCCGAGGAAGGACGGCAAAAGCACGAACAGCGCAACGGAAAACAGCAGCCCGAGGACGACGCCGACCGTAATGACGACGCTCTGCGCCTTTTCCGAGGAGAGCTTTCGTTCCAGCCATGCGTCAAATTTCGACTGCTTTTCCGGCGTTTCGCCTTCGTCCTCGTCCGCCGCGTACTGATCGGCGGAGTACATCAGGGCGGAAACGCCCGTTTTCATGGACGCACAGAAGTTAAAAATGCCGCGCACGAAGGGGATCTTCTTTACGGAAAACTTCTTGACGGGCTTTCTGTCCGTCAGCCTCGTCTTCAAGCCCTCCTTGGTGCGGACGACGGTGGCGCATTTTTCCGGTCCGAGCATCATGATGCCCTCGATCAACGCCTGCCCGCCGATCATCGTCTTGAATTTTTCATTCGTTTCTTTCTTACTCATATGGTTCCTTTCTACTGCTCCTCGATCGGAAGCCGTATCGTCACAAGCGTACCGCCGCCCTCTGCGTTGGCAAGCTCCAGACTGCCGTTATGCATGGTGACGATCTCCTCGCACACCGCAAGGCCGATGCCGCTGCCGCGCGCCTTGGAGGTACCCTTGTAAAATTTCTTTTTCACCAGCGGAAGCTCGTCCTCCGGAATGCCGGAGCCGAAATCGCGGATCCGTACCACGACCTCGCTCTCCTCGCGGCAAATCTCCGCCGTGATTTTGCCGCCGTCGCCGCCGTGCTTGGCGGCATTGTCGAGAATATTCAGAAACACCTGCCGCATACGCGCCGTATCGCAGGGGATCTCCGGGATATCGTCGTCATTGTCCAGGTATTCCAGCGCGATCCCCTCCTGCGCAAGGCGGGAGCCGTACATGAATACCGTGTCTTCAAATTCGCTGCGGATGTCACCCCTGGCAACGTTCAGATGGAATCTGCCGTCCTGAATTCTCGTGAATTCCAGCAGCTCCTCTACCATGCCGGTCAGTCGTTTGGATTCTCGCAGGATGATGTTCAGTCCGCGCTTTGCATCTGCGGCGTCCACACTGCGGCCTGCCGAAAGCAGCGTCTCGCTCCAGCCGCTGATCGCCGTCAGCGGAGTGCGCAGCTCGTGGGAAACGGAGGATACGAATTCCGACTGCATTTTCTCCGCCTGACTGATCTGATTGGACATATCGTTGATCGTGTCGGCAAGCGCGCCGATCTCATCGTCGAACTTATGCTGAATCTGCACGCCGTAGCCGCCGGCGGCGATTCGTTTTGCCGTTGCCGTGATTTCCGAAACGGGAACGAGGATGGAGCGGATATAATACCTGCCGCTGATATAGACGATCAGCAGCACCGCGATGCCGACCAGCACGGTCGCCAGAATGAACAACAGGATCTGGCGGTCAACGCGTTTGAGGCTGCTGACGTAGCGCAGTACGCCGATGACCTCCCCGTTCGAGTAGATCAGGGGGCTGGATACCGCCATGATGCGCTCTCCCGTATCGGGGTTTTCTCCCGTATAGGTGCTGATTTGCCTCGTTTCGATCGCTTCCGTCACGTCGCTCGTTACGGAAGCCTTCGTGGACAGGCGGCTGTAGGAGGAGGCTACGATGCGGTAGTTCGTATTGATAAACTGCAGCTCCATAACGTCCTTCGATTCAAAGGTCTGCGTAAACTTCGCGCAGGAGCTGTAATACTCATTATAGCTCTGCCCGATATACGTCTCAAAAAAGCGTGTGCTGGCCCGCGCCTTGGATTCCATGCCAGCCTGCATATTGGAATAGTAATACGCCGCAACGATGACAGAAAGCGCGATGACGCATACGAAGACGAGGGCAAACACGATGCTCAGCGTATTGCGCAGCCATCGGCCCTGCAGTCCCTTCGATCTTTTCACGCCTGTCACCTCCGTTTAAGCCGCACAGAGACGGCTTAAGCTCAACTCTCCTCGGCTTACACACCCCACTTATAGCCAAAGCCCCATACCGTCGTAATATAGGTGGGGTTGGCGGTATTGTCCTCGATCTTGATGCGAAGACGGCGGATGTTGACATCCACGATCTTCAGCTCGCCGTCGTAGTTTCTGCCCCAGACCGCCGTCAGAATGTCCTCTCTGGAAAGCGCGCGTCCGGGATTCTGCATGAAGAGCTGGATGATGGCGTATTCCACCTGCGTCAGCTTGATGCGCCGGCCGTCCTTCTCCAGCGTACGGTTGCGGATATTCAGCGTAAACGGTTCGTGTACGATAATCTCGGGATCGGACTCCACACCGCCGCCGATGCGGCGGTAGAGCGCGTCGATGCGCGCCGTCAGCTCTGCAGGAGAGAAGGGCTTGGTCACGTAGTCGTCCGCGCCGGTCATCAGCCCGGTCACCTTGTCCATTTCCTGCGTTCTGGCCGTCAGCATGATGATGCCGATGGTCTTATTGGTCGCGCGGATGCTCCGGCACACCTCGAAGCCGTCGATGTCCGGCAGCATGATGTCCAGAATCGCCACACCGATATCCGGGTTCTCTTTGAGGCGCTCCAGCGCTTCCATGCCCGTTCCTGCCTCAATGGCCTCATAGCCGGCACGTTTGAGGTTGATGACCACGAAGCTGCGGATGCTGACCTCGTCCTCTAATATCAGTACTTTTTTCATATTTCCATCCTCCAAGCGGCAAATGTCGTATTAATTCGTCTCGCCGGTCTTCCAGTCCACCTGAATGAAGTGGAACAGGTCATTTGTCTCTTCCTCCGACAGCGCATTCTTCTCGATTTTAACGGCGTAGATCGTATCGCCCTTCGCGGCAAGCACCGTCCAGTCGGCCACCTTATCGGCAGCGTTCTCTCCGTTCACGGAAGTCAGTGTGAACAACTCCTTGCCCTTTTGGACGAAGGTATAGCCGCGGTTCGTTTCCAACACGCTCGTGAGCTTCACCGCCAGCCCGTCTGCAAGCCGGTCCGGCAGCTTCAAATACCATCCTGCGGAGTAGTTGTGGTACGTCAGCAATTTTTCCCGCTCCGCCCCGTCCGGCTGGAGATTGTACCAGCGGATCACCGTCTGATCGCCGGAGGTTTCCTCGCCCCGGATCGCCGGAAGCTCGATCAGATGCGGCAGCTCGATCAGTCCGTCTTCGTCGATATCGCAGCTGTAAACATAGTAATCCCGGATCGTGCTGACCGCCGTATCCGTGTCGTCCGAAAGCGACAGATTGGTAAAGACGCCGCCGTGCATGCCGAAAATATCGGTAACGATCATGCCCTCGCCGTACTCCGAGGCGACGAAGACGGCAGGACTGTCCTTCCACACCTGACCGACGATCATGCGCCTTACCGCGCTGACCGGCGTTGACATCCGCGCCTCGCGGTCGCGGGTCAACTGGCCATCGTTCCAGCGATAGCACTCCGCGACGCCATTCTGCGCGTCGGAAGAATGCAGCAGCACGACGTCGTACAGTCCGTTCGCGTCAAGATCGGTGGTGATGAACTCGGAATAATTCGCGCTCATTATCTCCGTCAGCGCGTCGTTCTCCAGAGAATATACGTACAGGGTTTGTGTGACCTGATCGCTGATCTGGCGGCCGACCACGATCTCACTGCCGGGATAGCCGTCAATTTCGACGTACTGCACGTGGTCGAAGGCGCTGCCCGCGCCCTCGGCCTTGGCGATCAGCTCGTACTGATCGCCGCGCTTGTCAAAGATGCTGACCGTGAGCGGCAGATCTCCGTTGCTCTTCCAGTAGACGATTGCCTCGTCCTGCTGGTCGCCGTCGATGTCCGCCATCTGAACGGGCTGCTGGTTTTCTCCCGCAATCGGCGCGGAGTAGGCAGCGCCGTTCGGCATGACGCTTTCGATCGCAGCCTGAAGATTATTGTAGTCTTGCGACCGCGCCGGGATCGCGTAGAGGCTCTCCGCCGGGTCGAGAAGGCAGGCGGAGAGGAGCAGCAGGGCGCAAATCATAGCGATGATGCCGATCTTTTTCATGCTGCCGCCTCCAATCCGAAAAATACAATAATCCAATAAGATATTATAACACAGAATGTTACAAAAGTGTAGAGTTATTGTAACAAAAAGCGAAAAAACTATTTCAAAACGACACAATTCTCTCCGAGCAGGCTGCGCAGCTCCTGCAGCATGTCGTCGCGCACCATGCAGGTCGTCCCTCTGCGCACGCCGCTGTCGGCATAATAGAGCACCGCCTGCAGGCTGCCCGGGAACATATTGAGGATCGCGCGCGTCTTTTTGTCGGCTGCGCTGCCCTCGGTCGGCAGCTTCAGATAGAGCTTCTGCGGCTCCGGCTTTGCGACCTCGGCAATCGGACGTACCTCGTTGAGCACCATCTGCGGCAGCTTTTCGTCGCGGACGGAAAGCCGTCCCTCGGCAACGACCGCCGTGTTCTCTTTGAGATACGAGCCGCTTTTCGCGATCACGTTGGAGAACGCCAGCAGTTCGATCGCGGCGGTGTCGTCCTCCAGCGTCACGTAGGCCATCATGGAGTTGTTGCGCGTCGTCTTCATCTTGACGCCCTCCACGACGCCTGCGATGCGGACGATCTGCTCGTCGCGGAAGACGCCGTCGTTTTCCTCGAACGACTGCATGATCCGCAGGATCGGCACCACGCCGCTCCCCTTGAGCTGCTTGCGGTATTCGTCCATCGGATGGCCGGAAAGGTACAGTCCGATCGTCTCCTTTTCCATCTGCATCAGATCGTTTTTGGACAGCTCCGGCAGATTCGGGATCGAAACGGTCGATCTCTTCTCCTCTTCTTCGGAGAACATGTCGAACAGCTGCAGCTGTCCCTCCAGATTGCGCTTTTTGCTGTTTGCAATGCTGTCAAGGATCGTTTCATAGCCGTAGAGCATCTGCGCGCGGTTGAGCCCGAGGCCGTCCATCGCGCCGCACTTGATCAGGTTTTCCACCGCTCTTTTGTTGAGGTCGGTCCCGATCATGCGCTCTGCAAAATTCTCCAGAGAGGTAAATCTCCCCTTTTCCTCGCGCTCGGCGACCATCTGCCGCAGCAAACCGCGCCCAATGTTCTTCACCGCGCCGAGGCCGAAGCGGATGCCGTCCGGTTCCACGGTGAACTTGTCCTCCGAGGTGTTGACGTCCGGCGGCAGCAGGCGGATGCCCAGCTCCCTGCAGTCTGCGATATAGCCGGCAGTCTTGGTCGTGTTGTCCAGCACACTCGTCAAAAGCGCCGCCATATATTCCTTTGGATAGTGGCATTTCAGATACGCCGTGTCGTAGGTCACCTTGGCGTAGCACACCGCATGCGCCTTGTTGAAGGCATAGTTGGCAAAGTCGAGGATTTCCTTATAGATTGCCTGCGCCGCCGCCTCGCTGACGCCGTTCGCGATCGCGCCGGGAATGCCGCGCGCCTTGTCGCCGTAGACGAAGGCCTGCTGCTCTGCAACGATGACCTTTTCCTTCTTTTTGGAGATGGCGCGGCGCATATTGTCCGCCTGTCCGAGGCTGTAGCCGCCGAGCTTGCGGAAGATCTCGATGACCTGCTCCTGATAGACGATGCAGCCGTAGGTGACGGCGAGGATCGGCGCCAGCTGCGGGCAGAGATAGGTGATCTTTTCGGGGTGGAACTTGTTGTCGATAAAGCGCGGGATAGAGTCCATCGGGCCGGGGCGGTAGAGGGCGACGATCGCCGTCAGATCTTCGATGGACTGCGGCTTCATGTTGACGCAGACGTTCGTGATGCCGGCGGATTCCAGCTGGAACACGCCTGCCGTCTTGCCCTCCCCGAGCATGGCGAAGGTCGCCGGATCGTCGTCGCGCACCGTCTTGAGATCAAAGACCGGATCATTTTTGCGGATCTGCTGCTCTGCGTCTTCAATGATCGTGAGGTTGCGCAGCCCCAGGAAGTCCATCTTTAAAAGGCCGAGCTCCTCGATCGTTGTCATGGTAAACTGCGTGACGACCGTATCATCGTTGCGCGCCAGCGGCACATAGTCGTAGACGGGATTCTTCGTGATCACGACGCCCGCCGCGTGGGTCGAGGTGTTGCGCGGCATGCCCTCCAGCGCGCGGGCGGTATCGACCAGCTTTCGGACGCGCTCGTCGCCGTCATACATTTCCTTCAGCTGCGGCGAGACCTTCAGCGCCTCGTCGAGCGTCATGTGCAGGGTGGTCGGGATGAGCTTTGCAACCGCGTCCGTCTCCGCATAGGTGAAGTTCAGCGTTCTGCCGACGTCGCGGATCGCCGCTCTGGCAGCCATCGTGCCGAAGGTGACGATCTGCGCCACGCGGTCCTTGCCGTACTTTTCGGTCACGTAGTCGATGACCTCGCTGCGCCGCGCCTGGCAGAAATCGGTGTCGAAATCCGGCATGCTGACGCGCTCCGGATTGAGGAAGCGCTCGAAGATCAGCGCATACTTCATCGGATCCATTTCCGTGATATGCATGCAGTAGGCCGCAATGGAGCCTGCGCCCGAGCCTCTGCCCGGACCGACCGGGATGCCCTGCCGTTTCGCCCAGAGGATGAAATCCGCCACGATCAGGTAATAGTCGACGTAGCCCATCTTCTCGACGACGCCCATCTCATATTCCAGGCGCTCGCGGTACTCCTTCGGCGCGTCGGGATAGCGCTCCTTAAACCCCTCGTCGCAGAGGCGGTGGAAATAGGTCACGGCGTCCGACCCGTCGGGCGGCGTGAATTCCGGCAGATGATAGTGATTGAATTCAAATTCCACGCTGCAGCGGTCGGCGATTTTCTGCGTGTTTTCGATCGCCTCCGGCTGATTGGGAAACAGAGAACGCATCTCGTCCTCGGATTTGATATAGAACTCCTGCGTTTCAAAGCGCATGCGGTTGGGATCGTCCACGGTCTTTCCCATCTGAATACACATCAAAACGTCCTGAATGTAGCTGTCCTCGCGGGTCAGATAGTGCGCGTCGTTCGTGGCGACGAGCGGCAGCCCGGTGTCCTGCGCGAGGCGAAGAATGCCGCGATTGACCTCCTGCTGCTCCGGCAGGCCGTGATCCTGCAGCTCGAGGAAGAAATTGCCCTCGCCGAAGATCTCCGCAAGCTCCAGCGCATGCTGCTTCGCGCCCTCGTAGTCGCCCATGCGCAGCCTGCGCGGGACGCCGCCTGCAAGGCAAGCGGAAAGCGCGATCAGCCCCTCGGAATGCTGGCGCAGCAGCTCCATATCGACGCGGGGCTTGATATAAAAGCCGTCCAAAAACGCCTTGGTCACGAGGTAGCTCAAGTTGCTGTAGCCCGTCTCGTTTTCGCACAGCAAAACGAGATGCTGCGCCTCGTTATCCACGCCGTGGACGCGGTCGGACATGGTGCGCGGGGCAACGTAGACCTCGCAGCCAATGATCGGCTTGATTCCCGCCGCCTTCGCGGCGCGGTAGAAGTCGATCACGCCGTACATGACGCCGTGATCCGTGATCGCCACGGCGTTCTGCCCCAATTCTTGAGCGCGCTGCACCAGCTTCCCGATCCGGCAGGCGCCGTCCAGAAGACTGTATTCCGTATGCACATGAAGATGTACAAATGCCATCGTTCGTTCTCCTTAAATCTCTGACGCCATGGACAGCAGCTTTCTCATTCTGTGGTTGACCGCCGATTTGCTGATGGGCGGCTCGTGCAGCTGCGCCAGCTCCGAAAGGGTCATTTCGGGATACTCCCGGCGGAGGATCGCCGTCTGCCTGAGCTTCTCCGGCAGGCTTTCATATGCGCTGCTCTTTTCCAGCTTGCGTATGGCGGCAAGCTGCTCCTGCGAGGCGGCGACTGCCTTTTCCACGTTGGCAGCGTCGCAGTTTGTCTTTCGGTTGGCAGCGTTGCGCCAGTCCTTCTCGATCTTTGCAGACATCACCGCCATCGCGCTGACCGGCGCGCCGATCGCCGTCAAAAAGTCCTCGATGCTGTCGCTCTGCTTGTAATACAGCACGGAGCTTCCCTTTCGCTCCGTTTCCTTCGCGGTCAGCTCCATCTCGCGCATCAGGGTTCCCGTCTCGCGGCTGACCTTGAGGTGAGAGGTAGACAGCTCCAGATGATACCGCTTCTCGGGATCGGTCACGGAGCCGCCTGCTAAAAACGCGCCGCGCAGGAAGGCTCTGCGGCAGCATTCCTTTTCCAGAAGGGCAAAATTCACGTGCAGTGAAATGCTCGTCTGCGCGGAAAAGCCGCAGGCGCTGAACACCGTTTGGATTTTCTCCGTGTCGTTGACCGCGTAGGTCAGCTTCCCAACGGCGTCTGTCTCCGGCAGCTGGTCAAACGTCACGCCCAGCCCCTTTCGGAACAGACGCGGCAGGCGCATGCCGAAGTCCCTGTTCTCGGTCACGATGCGGATGCAGTCTGCCGAAAAGGTATTGGCAAAGAGGAGCGTCCCCATCGCTTCTGCAAGCGCGCAGCAGTTTTTCTCGACTTCCGTCCGGCACAATTCACTTTTTACGTTTCCCGAAAACGACATTGCGCGCTCACTCCTTTCCGTTCAGCCCCGCTCTATATCCCGATGCGTCAGGGTGATCTCATAGTTCTCTTCACGAAAGCGGCGGGCAAGCAGCTCCGCCACCGTCACGCTGCGGTGTCTGCCACCCGTGCAGCCGACCGCGATGCGCAGGCAGGAAAGCCCGCGCCGCATTGCCATTTTTGCCTGCAGGGACATAAGCTCCGTCAGCCGCCCGATATACTCCCTGCATTCGGGGAAGCCGAGGATATAGTCCTGCACCTCGGCATCCAGTCCGCATTTCTCCTTCAGCTCAGGCACCCAAAAGGGATTTTCCAGACAGCGCACGTCGAGAAGGACGTCCGCCTCAGGCACGCCGTAGTTACGGCCGAAGGAGGTAATCTCGATTCTCATTGCAAGGCGTCCGCTCCCCAAAGACGGATCTCCGGCTCCAGCAGAACGCCGCTGTGATCGTACACGCGCTGCTGCACCTGCTTTACGAGTGCCAGCACGTCCGCCGCAGTCGCGCCGCCGAGATTGACGATGAAGCCTGCGTGCTTTTCCGACACCGCAGCTCCGCCGACGCACAGACCCTTCAGCCCTGCCGCATCAATCAATGCTGCGGCATAGCCGGTCTTCGGACGCTTGAAGGCGCTGCCGGCGGACGGCAGCTCCAGTGGCTGCGCCGCGCGGCGGCGATCGGCAAGCTCCTTGATCTTTTCGCGCACCGCTGCCTCCTGCGAGGGGATCAGCGCAAATTCCGTGCGCAGGATCACGCCGTCCAGCTTCTGGAAGGCGCTGCTGCGGTAAGCGAAGCCCTGATTCTCCCCTTCAAAGATTTCCACCGTGCCGTCCATGCGCATGAATTCTGTCTTTACGGCAACGTCCTTGATCTCGCCGCCGTAGGCGCCGGCGTTCATATAGACCGCGCCGCCGACCGTGCCGGGGATACCGTGGGCAAATTCCAGTCCGGACAGATTGTCCTGCGCGGCAAACATCGCAGTCTTCGCAAGCGTCATGCCGGACATGGCGGAAATATGCGTTTCATCCAAAAGACGCAAACCGATCAGCGCATCCTTCGTCACGATCACGACGCCGCGCACGCCCTCGTCCGGCGCAAGCACGTTCGTGCCGCCGCCGAGAATGTACGGTCGTATCCCCATTTCGTACGTCGTCTGCATCACCTGCGCCAGCTCCTTTGCGCTGCGCGGGAAGACCATCAGCTCCGCAGGGCCGCCGATGCGGAACGAGGTATGCTTTGCAAGCGGCTCCTCGCTGAAGATCTCATAGGCGGGCAGCTGCTCCAGCAAACGCTCTTTCAATTCAGAAATCAGTTTCATTCCAACCTCCGTTCGGGAAAAGAAAGCCCATATCATACCATTTTACTTATCCACATTAATTATACCAGAGATCACCCGGAAAGGCAACAGAAAAAGCAGCTCTTATCTCTGCAAAGGATAAGAGCTGCTGTCTCACGATGTTCAGAAATTCTGTCCCGCGCTATGTTCTACAAAATGGCGGTTGATCTGCTCGGTGAACTCCTCTGCGGCGTTGTAGCCCATCTTTTTCTGGCGGTTGTTCATCGCCGCGACCTCCAGAATGACGGCGAGGTTTCTGCCCGGCTTGACCGGGATCGTAAGCGCCGGAATCCTTACGCCGAGGAGATCCATGTACTGCTCCTCCAGACCGAGACGGTCGTAGATCTGTTCGCTCGACCACGGCACGATGTTGATCACGAGGTCGATCGCCGTCTCCTTCTTGATTGCCGCCATGCCGAAGAGCTTCGCGACGTTGATGACGCCGATGCCGCGGATCTCGATATAGTTGCGGATCAGCTCCGGTGAGTTTCCCATCAGCGTGTTGTTGGCGATCTTGCGGATCTCCACCGCGTCGTCCGCAATCAGGCGGTGTCCGCGCTTGAGAAGCTCCGCCGCCGCCTCGCTCTTGCCGATGCCGCTCTCCCCCATCAGAAGCAGTCCCTCGCCGTAGACCTCGACGAGAACGCCGTGGCGGGAGATCTTCGGCGCAAGGGCATTTTTCAGATAGGAGATCAGATTGGAAACGATATAGGAGGTGGACTCCATGCAGCGCAGGATCGTGATGTCCTGCTGCTTTGCCGCCTCCAGACACTCCTCCGGCGGCTCAATGTTCCGCGCAAAGATCAGCGCGGGGATTTTATAGGAAAACAGCTGATTGAATACCTCCAGCTTGCGTTCATGCGACAGGGTGTTAAGGTAGGCGCTCTCCACGTGACCGACGACCTCCAGGCGCAGCCGCTCAAAGTGGTTGAAAAAGCCGGACAGCGGCAGTCCGGGTCTTGAGACCTCCTCGACCATGATCTGCACATGCTCATAGTCCAAAGATGCGTGCGTCACTGTCAGCTTGAATTCCTCTACCACCTGCTTCAGCAGGACTCCGTTCACGTTCATGGCTCTACCTCCACCTTATGATGTAGTATTATATTCTAATTCTGATATTTTCGCAACCGTCTGAAAAAATATATTATTTTTGCAATTTTTCTCTTGCATTTCGGAAAAAAATCTGATAATATATTCACCGGCGTCCGATAACGCCACGTTTTGACGATTTTTCGTACGATTGGAGGTGCAGCAATTGGCAAAGTGCGATATTTGCGGCAAGGGTGTTACATTCGGCATTAAGGTCTCCCATTCCCACAGACGTTCCAACAGAGCTTGGAAGCCCAATGTAAAGCGCGTGAAAGCAATCGTTGACGGTTCCCCCCGCCATGTCTACGTCTGTACAAGATGCCTCCGTTCCAATAAGGTCGAACGCGCTATCTGATTTCTGACAATTCTGACATACAGAAAGACAAGCTACGAATGCAGCTTGTCTTTTTTGTTTTTTCATCTATTTATTTTCCGTGCCGCATTTGTGCATGTGCGCCTTGATCGCGTTGAAGGTCGTATCGCTGATATAATGCTCAACGCGGCAGGCGTCGTCCGTAGCGGTCTTCTCGTCAACGCCGAGATCCATAAAGAGCTTTGTCAGCACGGTATGGCGCTCGTAGATGCTCTTTGCCCGCGCCTCTCCGGTCGGCGTAAGGTGCAGGTAACCGAATTCATCCGTCTGCACCATGCCTTCGCTTTTCAAAAGACCGATGGCTCTGCTGACAGACGGCTTGGAATAGCCCATATACTCGCCGACGTCGACGCTGCGGACAGTCGAAGACTTGCCCGTGAGAACGTAGATCGTCTCAAGATACATTTCGCCGGATTCCTGCATGGACATACGAACCCCTCCTTTTCTGATTATCACCAGTTTAGCATACCGCGACGCAAAAATCAATGAAATAAAGCAAATTACCCTCTTGACAAATTAGCATATGCTAACTATAATGAAGGCGGTTAGAGGACGCTAACCGCTATATTTCAGCTTTATGGTTAGCTGCCGCTAATCAAAAGAGACAAGGAGGAACGGTATGATGCCGCTTGTTTATGCAGAAGCCGGAACGCCGCAGATCATAAGGCGCATTGGCGGCAGTCCGGAGGTCAAGAAGCACTTGGAGGACCTTGGCTTCAACGTTGGCGGAGAGGTCAGCGTCGTCAGTACGCTCGGCGGAAATCTGATCGTAAAGGTCAAGGAAAGCCGCATCGCCGTCAGCAATGAGCTGGCAAAGAGAATTATGATATAAAGGAGGAATCGCGCCATGAAAACACTCAGAGACGTCAAGATCGGAGAAACTGCGACCGTCGTTCGACTGCACGGAGAAGGTGCGGTGAAGCGCAGGATCATGGATATGGGAATCACGAAGCGCACACCCGTCTACGTCCGCAAGGTCGCGCCGCTCGGCGATCCGATTGAAGTGACCGTGAGAAACTACGAGCTGTCGATCCGCAAGGCGGACGCGGAAATGATCGAAGTCGAATAGAGCGGTTCGGGGCGAATCCCCGTTTATTTTTCAGGCAACGATTAGCGGACGCTAATCGTTCAAAGCGCAGCTGCGCAGAAAGGATAAAGTTATGAGTATTCGTATTGCCCTTGCGGGCAACCCGAACAGCGGTAAAACGACGCTGTTCAACGCCTTGACCGGCTCCAATCAGTTCGTCGGCAACTGGCCGGGCGTGACGGTCGAAAAGAAGGAAGGCAAGCTGAAGCGTCACGACGACGTGACGATCACCGACCTTCCCGGCATCTATTCCCTCTCCCCCTACACGCTGGAGGAAGTGGTAGCGAGAAACTATCTGATCGGCGAGCGTCCCGACGCCATTCTGAATATCATCGACGGCATGAACCTGGAGCGGAACCTGTATCTGACGACCCAGCTGACAGAGCTTGGCATCCCGGTGGTTCTCGCGGTCAACATGATCGATCTCGTCCGTAAAAACGGAGACGTAATCAACACGCAGGAGCTTTCCCGGCAGCTTGGCTGCAAGGTCGTGGAAATCTCCGCCTTAAAGGGAACGGGCGTCACAGAGGCTGCGCAGGCAGCGATCGAGGCGGCAAGTGCGGGAAAAGCCGTCCCGATGCACCGCTTCTCCGGTCCGGTGGAGCATGCGCTGGCGCATATCGAGGAAGCCGTCGTGCATGATCTGCCGGAGGAGCAGCAGCGCTGGTACGCCGTCAAGATCTTCGAGCGCGACGACAAGGTGCTTGAGAAAATGAACATTCCCGAGCAGACGCTCTCGCACATTGAAAGCGACATACAGGCAGCGGAGACGGAGCTGGACGACGACGCCGAAAGCATCATCACCAACGAGCGCTACATCTATATTGCAGAAGTCATCAAGTCCTGTTACAAAAAGAAGAAAGCCGGCAGCATGACGACCTCGGACAAGATCGACCGGGTCGTGACGAACCGTTGGCTGGGTCTGCCGATCTTTGCCGCCGTAATGTTCCTGGTCTACTGGATCGCCATGGTAGCAGTCGGCGCGCCTGCAACCGATTTCACCAACGACTGCATCTTCGGCGACGGCTTCCATCTGTTCGGGATGGACGGCGGCTATGAGGAAATCGCCGAGGAATACGGCGCAGCCTCCGCCATCGTTGACGGCTACGAGGTCTACGTAGAAGAGCACGGCGAAGCGCCGACCGGCGACTTCACCTACTCCGTCGAAGACGAAGAAACGCTTGAGATCACGGAAGAAACGGCAAGCCTCGCAGACTACGAGGACGCCGTGAAAACGCTCGAGGAAATCGGCGACGAGCCGGATCCCGCCGACTACGGAACGTGGATCCCGGGCATCCCTGCGCTAGTAGAGCGCGGTCTGGACGCGATCAACGCGGCCGACTGGGTCAAGGGTCTGATCCTTGACGGCATCGTGGCAGGCGTCGGCGCAGTTCTCGGCTTCGTGCCGCAGATGCTGGTGCTGTTCCTGCTGCTGGCCTTCCTGGAGGCCTGCGGTTACATGGCGCGTATCGCCTTCGTGCTCGATCGCGTGTTCCGCAAGTTCGGCCTGTCCGGCAAGTCCTTCATCCCAATGCTGATCGGCGTCGGCTGCGGCGTTCCGGGCGTCATGGCGAGCCGCACGATCGAAAACGAGCGTGACCGCCGTATGACCATCATGACGACCACCTTTATCCCCTGCGGCGCGAAGGTTCCCTTCATCGCCATGATCGCCGGCGCGATCTTCGGCGGTTCGCCGTGGGTATCCACCTCGGCCTATTTCATCGGCATGGCTGCGATCGTCATTTCCGGCATTATGCTGAAAAAGACGAAAATGTTCGCCGGCAACCCCGCTCCCTTCGTCATGGAGCTTCCCGCCTATCACTGGCCGACCCTTGGCAACGTGCTCCGCTCCATGTGGGAGCGCGGCTGGTCGTTCATCAAGAAGGCAGGCACGATCATCCTCCTGTCTACCATCGTCGTCTGGTTCACCAGCTACTTCGGCTTCACCGAGGACGGCTTCCGGATGCTTGCGGAGGATGAGCTGGAGCTTTCGATCCTCGCGCGGATCGGCAGCGCGATCGCGTGGATCTTCGCACCGCTCGGCTGGGGCAACTGGCAGGCGGCCGTGGCGTCCATCACCGGACTGGTTGCCAAGGAGAACATCGTCGGAACGATGGGCATTCTCTACGGCGGCGGCGCGCTGACCGCATGGCAGGCTCTGTCCGCAGCGTTCACGCCGGTCACGGGTTATTCCTTCCTCGTGTTCAATCTGCTCTGCGCGCCCTGCTTTGCAGCGATCGGCGCAATCAAGCGCGAGATGAACAACGCCAAGTGGACGTGGTTCGCCATCGCCTATCAGTGCGGCTTTGCGTATATCGTTGCGCTGATGATCAATCAGTTCGGCGGCATCTTCACCGGCAGTGTCAACGTGATCGGACTCGTGTTTGCGGTCGCAGCGCTGGCTCTGATGGTGTATATGCTCTTCTTCAAGAAGTACAAGGAAGCAAACAAGCTGACCGTAAAAGACTGACGGAAAGGAGACGGTACGATGATCGCGTGGCTTGGAGAAAACCTCGGAACAATCCTGGTCGTACTCGCTCTGGCAGGGATCGTGTTTCTGATCGTCCGGAGCATGCGCAAGGATAAGAAAAACGGCAGACACGTCTGCGGCGGCGACTGCAAGCATTGCTCGGCAGCCTGCGGCTCGTGCCGGCAGCCGTAACAAAATAAAAATTGGGAGGCAGCTTCTTTGAAGCTGCCTCCTCAGCGTGTCGAAAAACCCTTTTCGGCACGCTGACAGGCTGTCAAAAAGTTCGGAAGACAAGCAACTCACGACCGTCGGCGTACATAGGTACGGTAGGTCGTGAGTTGCGCAGTAAGTCAAAATTCTTGCGAAGCAAGCTTTTTGCAACCTAAATTGTTAGAAAAA
>JAFQZN010000034.1 GCA_017405865.1 Oscillospiraceae bacterium
CAGCGTGTCGAAAAACCCTTTTCGACACGCTGACAGGCTGTCAAAAAGTTCGGAAGACAAGCAACTCACGACCGTCGGCGTACATAGGTACGGTAGGTCGTGAGTTGCGCAGTAAGTCAAAATTCTTGCGAAGCAAGCTTTTTGCAATCTAAATTGTTAGAAAAACCTGAATAAAACAGAAAAACGTTTAAACAGGGAATAATCCAAAAATTGTTTTAATAATTTTGACGGTTACGGACTTTTTTGACAGTCTGAAAAACTGCTGCATGTCGCCATGCAGCAGTTTTTTATATCAGTTGTTCCAGCTGTGCGATCGCGTCGGCGACCGTCCCTTCGCCGCAGGGCGCCGCCCTGCGGTAGGGCTTGTCGCGCAGGGCTTCATCGCAGTCTTCCGGCACGAAGGCGAAGTCCGCCTCGTCGAGCATCGAAATATCGTTGGGCGCATCGCCCGCGCAGACCAGGATCTTCCGTCCGAAGCGCTCCGCCAGCGCCCGCGCCGCGCCGCCCTTGCTGCAATCGGGGTTGCCGATCTCAATGATATAGGGCATGGAGCGCGTGACGTAGCAACGCCCGGCGCAGAAGGCCTCCAGCGCGCGCCGCAGCGCCTCGAAGCGAACGGCGTCCTCCGGCGTGAAGACGGGGATCGGCGCGTCGGACGTCAGCCCCGCGCAGACCGCGATCTTGATCCACGGCTTCGGCACGTTGTCCGTCACGAGGACGGGTGTGAAGCCCTCCGCCTTCAAAAAGGCGTCGCGGATGGCGTTGTGACCGAAAACGTAGTGGTTTTCCACGCCCTGGATCTCGATGCAGAGCGTCGGGTCGAGCCGCTGCGCCTCGCGGACGATGTCCAGCGCGAAGTCCGGCAGCGGATGGGCATAGTAGAGCGTTGCGTCGGCATAATCGTAGCATGCGCCGCCGTTATAGAGGATGCACGGCGCATTGACCGGCACGAGGGAGGCGCGCCTGCGGAACAGCGGGATGCTGCGGCCGCTCGCGACGGTGAATCTACCGCCCTCGGCGATGAAATAGCGGATTGCCTCCACGTTGCGCTCCCGCAGGAGGTTGTCCTGCCCGGTCAGCGTGTGGTCGAAATCGCTCGCAAAAAAGACGTTTGAGAATTTTGCCATAGTTCTTACTCGTATATCGGGTACTTGTCCGTCAGGGCGGTGACGGCGGCGCGCACCTGCTCCTGCGTTCCCTCGAAGTCGGCGGCGGTGTCGTAGATGCACTGCGCGATCACGCGCATGTCCTCTTCCTTCATGCCGCGCGTCGTCGCCGCCGGGGTGCCGATGCGCACACCGCTCGTGACGAAGGGCGTTTCCGGATCGTTCGGGATCGCGTTCTTGTTGACGGTGATATAGTTCTCGTCCAGACGGCGCTGCAGCTCCTTGCCGGTGATGTGCAGGGGGCGCAGGTCGGCGAGCATCAGGTGGTTGTCCGTGCCGCCGGAAACGAGGTCGAAGCCGCGCGCGAGCAGCCCCTCGGCCAGCGCCTTGGCGTTTTTGACGATCTGCTGGGCGTAGTCCCTGAACTCCGGCTGCATCGCCTCGCGGAAGCAGACCGCCTTGGCGGCGATCACGTGCATGAGAGGGCCGCCCTGCGTACCGGGGAAGACGGCGGAATTGACCTTTTTCGCATATTCCTCCCTGCCCATGATGATGCCGCCGCGTGGACCGCGCAGGGTCTTGTGGGTGGTGGTCGTCACAATATCGGCGTAAGGGATCGGGCTGTCATGCGCACCGCCCGCGACCAGACCGGCGATATGCGCCATGTCGACCATCAGCAGCGCGCCGCTTGCGTGCGCGATGTCGGCAAAGCGCGCAAAGTCGATAGCGCGCGGATAGGCGGAGGCGCCCGCGACGATCAGCTTCGGCTTATGCTGCTCCGCCAGACGCGCGATCTCGTCGTAGTCGATGCAGCCGGTGTCGGGATCGACGCCGTAGGAAACGAAGCTGTAGAGCTTGCCGGACTGGTTGACCGGGGAGCCGTGGGTCAGATGGCCGCCGTTTGCAAGGCTCATGCCCAAAATAGTGTCGCCCGGCCGCACCAGCGCGGCGTACGCCGCCAGATTTGCCTGCGCGCCGCTGTGCGGCTGGACGTTGACGAATTCCGCGCCGAAGAGCTCCTTTGCGCGGGCAATGGCGAGGCGCTCGACCTCGTCGACGACCTCGCAGCCGCCGTAGTAGCGCTTGGCAGGCAGTCCCTCGGCATATTTATTCGTCAGCACCGTACCCATGCAGGCGATGACAGCGGGAGAAGCGATGTTCTCCGAGGCGATCAGCTCGATATTCCTGCGCTGGCGGAGCAGCTCGCCGCGCATCAGCTCGCCCACCTCGGGGTCGAAGCGGCTGACGTAGTCGATATTGGGCGCGAGTTCACGGATGTTGTTCATGGTGATTCTCCTAAATAAAAGATGAGCGCCACCTCTCCGGCGACACTCATGCACAGACCTTCCGCAGGGGGTGCGGAACGTTCCTCTGTCCTTTTGCCTGAGAGATTCGGCGCGCTGTGCGCGCCTTGCACCTTCGGCACTCAATGATGAGCTTCTCCAGAGAGTCCCTCCGCAGCTCGGTCTGTTTTCCTGAGAGTGTCGCTCCTTCGGAGGGTCAAAAACGACCGCTTTCCCGGGCTGCTTCGACGGGTTTGTATATTTATTATATCGTATCTGCAATAAATTGCAATCGTCACAACTGTAAAATATCCCCATGCGTTCGCGCGCGCTTCTGTGCATTGTGCATAGAAAAATCGTGATTTTTCTAAAACCTGCCCGTAGATTTTTCGGTTTCGTTGTGCTATAGTTAATTTGTATAACAAAAAATGAGGTGATGCTATATGGCTCCTTCCTTTTTCGGCGGCGTCCATCCGCGGGGCTATAAGGAACTGACCTGCGAGGCGCCGATCCTGCCGCTCCACCCAAAGACCGTCAGCATTTCGATGTCGCAGCACATCGGCAGACCCTGCACTCCGCTGGTCAAGGTCGGCGACCAAGTGACCGTCGGCCAGAAGATCGGCGACGGCGAAGGGCTGTGCGTACCCGTCCACGCCTCCGTTTCCGGCAAGGTCGTCGCGGTCGAGGCGCGTCCCACGCCCGCCGGAACGGACGGCATGTGCGTCGTCATTGAAAACGACATGCAGGACACGCTCTGCCCCGAGATCCAAAAGCGGGAGAGCGTCGCCTCCCTGACCGCCGAGGAGCTGACCGCCATCCTCCGTGAGGCCGGCATCACTGGCATGGGCGGCGCGGGCTTCCCGACCAACGTGAAGATCTCCTCCGGCATGGGCAAGGTCAACACCGTGATCGTCAACGGCGCCGAATGTGAGCCGTACATCACCTCCGACGACCGCCTGATGCGCGAATCGCCGGAGCGGATCGCGGGCGGTATCCGCATCATTCAGAAGATACTGCAGCCGGAGCGCACCGCGCTCGGCATAGAGAAAAACAAGAGCAAGGCGATCGCCGCGATGCGCGCCGCCCTGCCCGAAGACATGGAGCTGCTGGAGCTGCGTGTGCGCTACCCGCAGGGCGCGGAAAAGCAGCTCATCCAGACCGTGACCGGCCGTCAGGTGCCGCCGGGAGGTCTTCCCGCTGCGGTCGGCTGCGCCGTGTTCAACGTGGCAACCTGCGCGGCGATCTACGACGCCGTCTACGACGGCATGCCGCTGGTGCGCCGCGCCGTGACCGTGACGGGCAAGGCGATCGCCAGACCCTCGAACTTCCTCGCGCCGATCGGTACGCTCTATTCCGACCTCGTCGAGGCGGCGGGCGGCTTCTCGGAAGAGCCCTATAAGGTCCTCTGCGGCGGCCCGATGATGGGCATTGCGCAGCACACCCTCGCATGCGGCACGATCAAGGGCAACAACGCCCTGACCTGCCTATCGCAGGCGGACAATCACGAGGTCGAAACGCCGCACTGCATCCGCTGCGGCAAGTGCCTCGACGCCTGCCCGATGCACCTGATGCCCCTGCAAATGCACCGGGCGCAGCAGAAGGAAGACCTTATCACGCTGGAAAAGCTCCACGTGACCGACTGCATCGAATGCGGCTGCTGCGCCTACACCTGCCCGGCGGGCATCCATCTGGTGCAGAGCTTCCGCACGGCAAAGAAAATGCTCCGCGACGCGCAGGCAAAAGAAAAGGCAAAGGAGGCGGTCAAATGAACATCGAAGCAACCAATCTGACCGTTTCCTCCTCCCCGCATGCCCACGGCAAAAACACCACCGCCGTCATCATGCGCGACGTTTGCATCGCGCTGCTGCCCGCGCTGATCGCCGCGATTTACTTCTTCGGCTGGCGCGCGCTGACGCTGACGCTGGTATCCGTGGCGGGCTGCGTCTTCTTCGAGTGGGGCTTCCGGAAGCTCATGAAGAAGGACTGCACCGTGACAGACTGGTCGGCTGTCGTCACGGGCATGCTGATCGCCTTCGTCTGCCCGGTGTCGCTGCCATACTGGACGATCCTGCTTGCAGACCTCTTTGCCATCGTGCTGGTCAAGCAGCTCTTCGGCGGCATCGGCATGAATATCGTCAACCCCGCGCTCGCCGCGCGCGCCTTCCTGTTCAGCTGGCCGTCTCTGATGTCCGGCCAATGGGTGCGCCCCGGCACGAACATTTCGATTTTCTCCCCGTCTTTGGACGGCTTGACGACCGCGACCCCGCTGGAGGCGCTGGCGGCGTCGACGGTAAAGCCGCTCCCGGCGGAAAGCCTATTGGATCTCTTCCTCGGCAAGATCGGCGGCTCTCTGGGCGAGGTCAGCGCGGCAGCGCTGCTGCTCGGCGGTGTGTATCTGCTCGTGCGGAAGGTCATCTCCCCGCGCATCCCACTGGCATATCTCGGCACGGTCGCCATCCTCGCCTTCCTCTTCCCGCGCGGGATCGAGGGCGGCACCTGGATGCTCTATCAGCTCCTGTCCGGCGGCCTGATGCTCGGCGCGATCTTCATGGCGACCGACTACGCCACCTCCCCCGTCACCCATTTGGGTCAGATCGTCTACGGCGTCGGCTGCGGCGTACTGACGATCCTGTTCCGCTATTTCGGTACTTACGTCGAGGGCGTGACCTACGCCATCCTCATTATGAACTGCTGCGTCGGCTTCTTTGACAAGCTCGGCGTTCCCAAGCGCTTCGGCCTTGTGAAGCAGAAGAAGGGCGGTGCGGAGAAATGAAGGACTTTAAGTACATTCTCCGGCTGACGCTGACCCTCCTGCTCATCACCGCCGTCGTGGCGGGGCTTCTGGGACTGGTCAACGGTCTGACAGAGGACCGCATCGACGCGCTGAAGCGCGAAAAGGCGGAGCAAGCCATGCAGGAGGTGCTGCCCGCGCATCGTTACGACGTGATCGACTTCCGGATGGACGGCGTCACGGAGGCGTACCGCGCCGACAACGGCGGCTATGTGGTGCGTGTCAGCGAAAATGGCTTTGGCGGTGAGATCGACATGATGGTCGGCGTCAGCTTGGACGGCAAGGTCTGCGGCGTGAGCATCATTTCGCATTCCGAGACCGCCTCCCTCGGCGCAAACTGTGTGCGCGAGGACTTCCGCGCCCAGTATGTCGGCGCGGACGGTGAAGTGAAGGTCAACAAGGACGGCGGCACGATCGACGCGCTGACCGGTGCGACCGTGACCTCCCGCGCCGTGACAAAAGGCGTCAATCTCGCGCTTGCCTTTGTGAAGGAGGTGGGATGATGAACTTCAAAAAGCAGCTCAAGGAGGGGCTTCTGACCAATAACCCCGTGTTAAGTCAGCTCCTCGGCATGTGCTCGACCATGGCAATCACCACGACCCTCTTCAACGGCATCGGCATGGGCTTGAGCGTCACGATCATCCTCATCTGCTCCAACGTCGTCATCTCCGCCCTGCGCAAGCTCATCCCCGACAAGATCCGCATCGCGGCGTACATCGTCGTCATCGCGGGCTTCGTCACGATGGTAGACCTGCTCCTAAAGGCCTATCTTCCCGCCCTGTCCGACAGCCTCGGCGTGTTCATCCCCTTGATCGTCGTCAACTGCATCATCCTCGGCAGAGCGGAGGCGTTCGCCTCCAAGCACGGTGTGCTCGCCTCGGCAGTCGACGGACTGACGCAGGGCATCGGCTACACCGCCGCCCTCGTCGTCATGTGTATCATCCGTGAATTCCTCGGCAGCGGCACCTTCGGCAAGGGCGTCCTCGGCGCGGACGGCGTACGCATCCTGCCCGCCCAGTACCCCGCCCTTCTCGTCATTCTGCCCGTCGGCGGCTTCCTCACCCTCGGCTGCCTGATCGCGCTGACCCAGTGGATCAACCGTAAGCTCGCCGAGAAGGAGAAAGAAAAGGAGGCGGTCCAATGAGTACCTTCGTGCTTCTGTTCACCATCTCCCTCAACGCCATTCTGGCGGAGAACTTCATTCTCGTCAAGTTCCTCGGCATCTGCCCGTTCATGGGCGTTTCCAAGAAGACGGACACCGCTCTCGGCATGGGTCTGGCGGTCATCTTCGTCATGGGGCTTGCCTCGGCGGCGACGTGGCTGGTCAACGAATACCTGCTCGTCGCGCTGGATCTGGAATTCATGCAGACGGTGGTGTTCATCCTCGTGATCGCCGCCCTCGTGCAGTTCGTGGAGATGTTCCTGCAAAAAGCCCTGCCCGCCCTGTATCAGGCGCTCGGCATCTACCTGCCGCTCATCACCACCAACTGCGCCGTCCTCGGCGTCGCTCTGCTGAACATTCAGAACGGCTACACCTTCATTGAGTCCGTGATCTACGGCGTGACCGGCGGCGTCGGCTTCACCCTCGCCATCGTCCTGTTCTCGTCCGTGCGGCAGCGGCTGGAGGACTGCGACTGCCCGAAGGCGTTCAAGGGCTACCCGCTTGCGCTGATCGCCGCCGGCCTGCTGGCGCTGTCCTTCATGGGCTTCTCCGGCTTCAAGGTCTTTTAAGGAGGTGCCGGTATGGAAAAAATTCTTTACGCGGTGCTCGTGCTCGCCGCCATGGGCGCGGTATTCGGCGCGATATTGGCGATCGCCTCCAAAATTTTTGCCGTCAAGGTCGATGAACGGCTTCCGAAGCTGACGGCCTGCCTGCCCGGCGCAAACTGCGGCGGCTGCGGCTATGCCGGCTGCCAGGCGTACGCGCAGGCGGTGCTGGACGGCAAGGCAGGCATCGGTCTGTGCGCCGCCGGCGGCGCGGAATCTGCAAAGGGCATGTCCGCCGTCATGGGCGTGGAGGCCGTGGAGGTCGAGAAAAAAGTCGCCATGGTCAAGTGCCGCGGGCAGAACCACCTGCCCAAGGGCCGCTACGACGGCATCGCCGACTGCCGCAGCGCCATGTTCGTCACCGGCAACGGCCCGTCCGCCTGCCCGAACGGTTGCCTCGGCTTCGGCACCTGCACGACCGTCTGCAAATTTGACGCCATTCACGTGATCAATGGCGTCGCGCGCGTGGACGCGGACAAATGCACCGGCTGCATGCAGTGCGTGGAAATCTGTCCGCGCAAGGTCATCGTCCCCGTCACCTACGACGCCGACATCGTGATCGCCTGCTCCAACCACGATCGCGGCGCAAAGACCCGCAAGATCTGCGACATCGGCTGCGTCGGCTGCCGCCTGTGCGAAAAGCAGTGCGAGCATGACGCCATCCACGTCGTCGACAATCTGGCGGTCATCGACTATGACAAGTGCGTCTCCTGCGGACGGTGCGCAGCAAAATGCCCGCGCCACCTGATCTCCGACTCGAACCTGCGCACCGACATGGACGCCGTTCCTGCAATGCAAAGATAAACGTTCAGGGCTTCCGCAGCTTGCGGAAGCCCTGTCAGCGTGTCGAAAAACCCTTTTCGACACGCTGACAGGCTGTCAAAAAGTTCGGAAGACAAGCAACTCACGACCGTCGGCGTACATAGGTACGGTAGGTTGTGAGTTGCGCAGTAAGTCAAAATTCTTGCGAAGCAAGCTTTTTGCAACCTAAATTGTTAGAAAAACCTGAATAAAACAGAAAAACGTTTAAACAGGGAATAATCCAAAAATTGTTTTAATAATTTTGACGGTTACGGAC
>JAFQZN010000035.1 GCA_017405865.1 Oscillospiraceae bacterium
CAATTAAAATATTTAATTGAATTTTGCTGTGCTATGCACAGCCTTTTCAGCGCAACGCGCTGAAAAGCCGTCTCATGCAGACTTCGACGCGCCCCCGGCGCTATAAAATGCTTTTTGAAGCATTTTATCGAAGTCTAGTATAAAGCCTTCCCCTGGGAGGGGAAGGTGGCTCCGGTGCATGCACCGGAGCCGGATGAGGTGGTCGCAGCAGTTTCGTTTCTATTTAAGCAGCCATCCGCACGGAAGGTTTTCCACCTCATCAGTCTGCTTCGCAGACAGCTTCCCCTCCAAGGGGAAGCCTTTGGCTGCGCAGCCCGAGCAAGTCGGGCAGTGACAGGAACGGGGACTTCACTGCTCCTGTGAAGAAAAAACGACCCCCGAAGCGCGATGCGCTTCCGGGGTCGTTTTTTGTATTACACCAGCTCGATGATCGCCATCTCTGCTGCATCGCCGCGACGCGGCCCGATGCGGGTAACTCTGGTGTAGCCGCCGTTACGGTCGGCATACTTCGGAGCTACTTCCTTGAACAGCTTATGTGCAACGTCTTCCTTGGTGATGAAAGCCAGCGCTCTGCGATAGTTCGCCAGATCGCCCTTCTTGCCGAGGGTGATCATCTTTTCGACCACGGGCTGCACTTCCTTTGCTCTGCAGAAAGTCGTTTCGAGCTTGCCGTTCTCCAGCAGGTCGGTGGTCAGCTGGCGGAGCATCGCCTTGCGCTGATCGCTCGTTCTGCCGAGCTTACGGGTTCCAAACATTCGTATATCCTCCTTCTTGAAAGGTAAAACGGGTTGCGTTTGTTAATTGTTTCCGGACTCTTCCGTGGCGAGGGACAGGCCCATCATTGCCAGCTTGTTCTGCACTTCGTCCAGGGACTTCTTGCCCATGTTGCGCACCTTCATCATTTCCTCCGGCGTTCTGGAGATCAGATCGCGGACGGTGTTGATGTTCGCGCGCTTCAGGCAGTTGAAGCTGCGGACGGACAGGTCGAGCTCTTCGATGGTCAGCTTCAGGGCTGCCGGCTCTGCCGTTTCCTTATTTTCGCGCACCAGCGTCTGACCGGCTACCGTTTCGGACAGCTCGGTGAAGAGCGACAGATGCTCGGTCAGGATCTTCGCCGCGATGGACACGGCGTCCTTCGCGGTGGTCGTGGCGTCGGTCCAGACCTCAAGCGTCAGCTTGTCGAAGTCTGTCATGTTGCCCACACGGGTGTTTTCCACCGTGTAGTTGACCTTATAAACCGGCGAATACAGGGAATCGACGGGGATGACGCCGATGGGCGTCTGCGGCGTTTTGTTGCGCTCGGCCGGGACGTAGCCGCGGCCGCGGCTCATGGTGATCGCCATATTGATCGAGGCATCCGGGCCGAGCGAGCAGATGTGCAGATCCTTGTTGATGATCTCCACCTCGTCGTCGGTCTTGATGTCGCCGGCGGTCACTTCGCACTCGCCGGTCGCGTCGATATAGACGGTCTTTTCGCCGTCGCAGTTCATCTTCGAGATGATCCTCTTGACATTCAGAACGATCTCGGTGACGTCTTCCTTGACGCCGGGGATCGTGGAGAACTCGTGCTGGATACCGGCGATCTTGATGGAGGTCGCGGCGGTACCGGGCAGCGAGGACAGCAGGATCCTTCTCAAAGAGTTACCCAGCGTCGTGCCATAGCCTCTTTCCAGCGGCTCAACGATAAACACGCCATGGGACGGATCTTCGGGAGAGTCAATACACTCAATACGCGGCTTGTCAATTTCTACCATATAACAGATACCCTCCTTATGAAATTGCAAAACACTTGTTCTGCGGTGGAATTCAGCTTACCAATTAACGAGGGTGAAGCATTACTTGGAGTACAACTCGACGATGAGGTGTTCTGCAATCTCGAAGTCGATATCGTCTCTTGCCGGCAGAGCAAGAACCTTGCCCGTCAGGGTGTTCTTGTCGCGGTCAAGCCACTTCGGTGCGGCGATGAATGCATCGTCTTCCTTGAGCTTCTTGAAACGGTTGTTGGAGCTGCTCTTCTCGGAAACAGCGATCACATCGCCGGTCTTTACGAGGTAAGACGGGATGTTGACGCGCTTGCCGTTGACGGTGTAGTGGCCGTGGTTGACAAGCTGACGCGCCTCGCGGCGGGTCGCGGCAAAGCCGAGACGGTAGACGACGTTGTCCAGACGGCGCTCAATCAGGCTGAGCAGGACTTCGCCGGTGTTGCCTTCTGCACGGGCAGCCTTTTCATAGTACATACGGAACTGCTTTTCAAGAATACCGTATACGAATTTAACCTTCTGCTTCTCCGTCAGCTGCATTGCATATTCGGACTTCTTTGCTCTTCTCTGACCGCCGGGGTTCTTGTTGGAAGTCTTGGAATAACCCATAACGGCAGGAGAAACGCCGAGCGTACGGCAGCGCTTGAGAACGGGTTGCGTA
The DNA here is from genome assembly GCA_017405865.1 of Oscillospiraceae bacterium. Classification (GTDB taxonomy): domain Bacteria; phylum Bacillota; class Clostridia; order Oscillospirales; family Oscillospiraceae; genus JAZOXB01. Next base: position 2,422 of record JAFQZN010000035.1, read on the forward strand.
TTTTTCGCCATTCTAACTTTTCCTCCTTAACGTATTAGACGCGACGTCTCTTCGGGGGACGGCAGCCATTGTGCGCAATGGGGGTGACGTCCTTGATGGAGACGACTTCCAGACCGGCGGACTGCAGCGCACGGATCGCTGCCTCACGTCCCTGGCCGGGGCCCTTGACGTAGACTTCCACGGTCTTCAGACCGCAGCTGTCGATGGCAGCCTTCGCAGCAGTCTCTGCGCACATCTGCGCAGCGTACGGGGTGGACTTACGGGAACCGCGGAAGCCGAGGCCGCCGGAGGACGCCCAGGACAGAGCATTGCCCTGCAGATCGGTAACGGTTACCATGGTGTTGTTAAAGGAAGCACGGATATGAACGGCGCCCTTTTCAATGTTCTTGCGCTCGCGACGGCGCTTGACGACTTTCTTTGCATTAGCCTTTGCCATTTACATATCCCTCCCTTACTTCTTCTTGTTCGCGATGGTCTTCTTCGGGCCCTTGCGGGTGCGCGCGTTGGTCTTGGTACGCTGTCCGCGAACGGGCAGGCCGCGACGATGACGCAGACCGCGATAGCAGCCGATTTCAGTCAAACGCTTGATGTTCAGAGCGACTTCACGGCGGAGGTCGCCTTCGATGGTGTAGTTCTTGTCGATGACATCACGCAGCGCAGCTTCCTGATCTTCCGTCAGGTCCTTCACGCGGATGTCGGGATCAACGCCGGCCATCGCGAGGATGTCCTTGGCGCTCTTTCTGCCGATGCCGAAGATATAAGTGAGTCCGATCTCAATTCTCTTCTCGCGGGGCAGGTCAATACCAGCAATACGTGCCATTTACTTCCAGCACCTCCTATTAGCCTTGTCTCTGCTTATGCTTGGGATTTTCGCAAATTACCATGACGCGGCCCTTGCGCTTGATGATCTTGCATTTTTCGCACATGGGCTTCACGGACGGTCTAACCTTCATACTGTTTAACCTCCATATGAGAACAATGTCTCTTGAATTACTTGCTTCTCCACGTGATCCGGCCCTGGGTCAGATCATACGGAGACATCTGAACAGTTACCTTGTCACCGGGCAAGATCTTGATATAGTTCATTCTGAGCTTGCCGGAAATGTGTGCCAGAATCACGTGTTCGCCGCCGATTTTGACTTTGAACATCGCGTTCGGCAATGCATCGGTTACGATGCCCTCAAGTTCGATTACGTCGTCCTTTGCCAAGTTTTTTCAACCCTCCTTGGTTAAAACGCTGATTTCCTGGCGAATCTTCGCCAGTTCCCTTCGTAATTCGCTGTTGAGTAGCGGCTCACCGGAACGGATCTTCGCGGCGAGCGACGAATTTTCCCGAGGGAGTTTGCGGACGTGTTTCAGTTTTTTGCGTTTGGGCTTTTCCACCGTTCTTTCCTTGCCGTTCGCGAGGGAAACGTACACACCGTCTGTGTCGATCACATAGAACAGCATTCCCTTGTCGTGACCGGCGACGGAAAGAACAACATCCGATTTGGAAATATCCATTGTCAAAGCCCCTCGGTGACGGTGAGAATTTCCGGCTCGCCGTCTGTGATGAGGACAGTATTTTCGTAGTGGGCCGAGAGCTTGCCGTCCGCAGTGACCGTCGTCCAGCCGTCCTTCAAGACCCGCACCTCGTAGGTGCCGGCGTTGACCATCGGCTCGATCGCGATCGTCATCCCGCGAACCAGTCTCGGACCTCTACCGGGCTGACCGTAGTTCGGAACCTCCGGCTCCTCGTGCAGATGCTCGCCGACACCGTGACCGATGAAGGCTCGCACCACCGAAAAACCGTTCGCCTCGGCATGCGTCTGTACGGCATGGCCGATGTCGGAAATACGGCAGCCTTGGCGTGCAAATTTCACGCCCTCGAAAAAGCTCTGCCTCGTGACATCAATGAGCTTTTGTGCCTCCGGAGAGATCTCTCCGCAAGCGAAGGTTGCGGCGCAGTCGCCATGAAACCCGCCCCAGAAGGCGCCGACGTCAACGGAGACGATGTCGCCCTCTTTCAGCACTCTGCCGTCCGGTATGCCGTGAATGACGGTATTGTTCACGGAAATACAGGCGCTTGCAGGATAGCCGGAATAGTTGAGGAAGGAAGGTGTTGCGCCTTGCGACACGATAAAATCGTGGACCGCTTTGTCAATCTCCCTGGTTGTTACGCCGGGTCTTACCATCTCCCCTGCCAAGGCACGGGCTGCCGCGGTAATTTTACAGGCACGGCGCATCACGGAGATTTCGCGTTCATTTTTGATTGGGATCATAAATCAGTCACCCAATGCCGCCAGGATATCACGAGTTGCATCCTCGATGGGCTGATTTCCCTCGACAAGCCGCAGCTTTCCGAGCTTTTCATAGAAGCCCTTGAGTGCTTCGGTTTCGCTGTGATAGACAGCAAGGCGATGACGCACCGTTTCCGGCTTGTCGTCCTTGCGGATCGTCAGCTCGCCGCCGCACGCATTGCAGATGCCCTCCGTTTTGGGCGGGTTTGCCGTGACGTGATAGCTCGCGCCGCAGGCGCCGCAAACGCGGCGACCCGTCATGCGGGCTTCGATCACTTCATCGGCAATTTCGATGGATACGACACGGTCGATTTCAACGCCCTGGTCCAGCAGAGCCTGCGCCTGCGGGATCGTGCGCGGCATTCCGTCAAGAATATAGCCGTTGGCACAATCCGGCTGCGCCAGCCGCTCCCGGACGATGCCGATGATGACATCGTCGGGAACAAGCATGCCCTGATCCATGAAGCTCTTGGCCTTCAAACCGGTTTCCGTACCGTTTTTGATTGCTTCCCGAAGGATGTTCCCGGTGGAAATGGTCGGGATGTGCAGCTTGGCTGCGATGATCTCAGCCTGCGTGCCTTTGCCCGCACCGGGGGCTCCCAAAAGAATCAGTCTCATAATTTGGCCTCCGATTACTTCTCGAGGAATCCGGAGTAGTTGCGCATCATCATCTGCGCCTCGATCGCCGCGACCGTTTCAAGTGCAACGGAGACGATAATGATGACAGACGTGCCGCCGAAGGAGAAGGTGGTGTCCTTCATCACGATGCCGAGGATGATCGGAAGCACCGCAACGATACCAAGGTAGATCGCGCCGAAGAGGGTGATCTTGTTGATGACCTTGTGGATGAAATCCGAAGTCGGACGTCCCGGACGGAAGCCGGGGATGAAGCCGCCGTTCTTCTTGAGGTTGTTGGCAACCTCGACGGGGTTATACTGGATGGTCGCGTAGAAGTAGCTGAAGCCGATGATGAGCAGCAGATAGATGATCGCGTAGATCACGCTGGTGCTGCTGAACACGTTGTCGTACCACCAGCCGCTGCGTACGCCGATGAAGGCGCAGATCGTAGCGGGCAGAGAGGCGATCGACTGTGCAAAGATGATCGGCAAAACGCCGGACATATTGACCTTGATCGGCAGATGCGTGTTCTGGCCGCCGTAGACCTTCCGTCCGACCACTCTCTTGGCATACTGCACGGGGATTCTGCGTTCCGCCTGCGAGACGAAGATGATGAACACGATGATCGCCAGCATCGCAACGATGAGAGCGAGCACCCAGTACCACTTCTCCCAGAGCATGTTGATGAGCGGCATGATGATACCGCCGGGGATCCGGGCGATGATGTTCGCGAACAGGATCATGGAGATACCGTTGCCGATACCGTACTGCGTGATCTGGTCGCCCAACCACATGACCAGCGTTGCGCCGGCAGTAAAGGAGAGGATGATGACGATGGCAGGCAGAACGCCCGTCTCCGTCAGCAGCGCCAGACCCTGTGCGGCATACTGATCGTTGTAGTTGACAAGCATGACATAGTAGGCAAAGCCCATTAGCAGGCCGAGCGCTACCGTCGTCAGCTGGGTGATCTTGTTGATCTTCTTCTTGCCTTCCTCGCCGCCTTCCTTGCTCAGGCGTTCCAGAGCAGGGATTGCGATGGTGAGGAGCTGGATGATGATGGATGCGTTGATATACGGCTGGATGCTCAATGCGAAAATCGTCGCCATGGAGAACGCGTTGCCGGACATCATGTTGAACAGACCGAAGATGGTGTTGCTCAACTGCTCGTTGAACATCGTCGACATGTTATCGACGTTGACGAACGGAACGGGGATCACGTTACCGATGCGGTAAAGCAGAACGATCAGGAGCGTGAAAAGGATCTTCTTGCGAAGGTCGGCAATTTTCCACGCGTTGCGAAGTGTCGTAAACAATTACACCACCTCAGCCTTTCCGCCTGCCTCCTCGATCTTTGCTTTGGCAGACTCGGAGAACGCAGCCGCCTTGACGGTCAGCTTCTTCGTGAGAGTGCCGTTGGACAGGACCTTCAAGCCGTACTTGCAGTCACGGATAATGCCCTTTTCTTCCAGAACCGCCGCGTCAACAACTGCGCCGTCCTCGAACACCTCAAGGGCGCCGAGATTGACTGCCGTCAGGGGCTTTGCGAAGATGTTGTTGAAGCCGCGCTTCGGAATGCGGCGTGCCAGAGGCATCTGGCCGCCTTCAAAGCCGACGCGGACCTTGCCGCCGGAGCGAGCCTTCTGACCCTTGTGACCGCGGCCTGCGGTCTTGCCGTTGCCGGTGCCGCAGCCGCGGCCCTTGCGCTTTGCTACCTGGGTAGAACCCAGAACGGGAGCAAGTTCATGTAATTCCATTCTTGTCTCCTCCTTATTCTACTTCGGTGACCTCAAGCAGATAGCCGATCTTGGCGATCTTGCCGCGAGTCTGTTCATTGTCGGGCTGGATGGTCTCCTGGCCGATCTTGCGAAGGCCGAGGGATTCCGCCGTGGCAATGTGCTTCTGGATACGACCGTTGAGGCTCTTGACGAGCTTGATCTTTAACTGTGCCATTGTTCGTATCCTCCTTAACCGATGATTTCTTCCACGCTCTTGCCGCGGATACGTGCGACCTCGGAAGGTCCGCGCAGGCTCAGCAGGCCCTGCATCGTTGCCTTGACAACGTTCTGCGGGTTATTGGAGCGCAGGCACTTGGTACGAATGTTGCTGATGCCGACTGCTTCCATGACAGCGCGGACTGCGCCGCCGGCAATAACGCCGGTACCGACGGAGGCCGGCTTCATCAGGACGGAGCCTGCACCGTAGATGCCGATGACCTCATGGGGGATCGTAGTGCCGGAGAGGGTGACCTTATGCAGGTTCTTCTTCGCGTTTGCGATGCCCTTGAGGATGGCTTCGGAAACCTCCGCTGCCTTGCCGAGACCGTAGCCCACGGTGCCGTTGCCGTCGCCGACGACGACCAGCGCGGAGAACTTCATGACGCGACCGCCCTTGACCGTCTTGCTGACACGGTTGAGGTAAACGACGCGTTCGATCATTTCAGGAGCATTGTCCTTTTCAGGCGCTCTGTTATAAGCCATTCTTCAGTTCCTCCTCTTAGAATTTGAGTCCGCCTTCGCGGGCGCCGTCAGCCAGAGCTGCGATGCGGCCGTGATAGACATAACCGCCGCGGTCGAAAACGACCTCTTCGATCTCCTTGGCCTTTGCGCGTTCGGCGATCAGCTGGCCAACCTTCTTGGCAGCTTCGCAGTTGCCGGTTGCGCCTTCGAACTCTTTTTCCACGGTGGAAGCGGAAACCAGAGTGACTCCGTTGACATCATCAATGATCTGAGCATAGATGTTAGCGTTGCTTCTGAATACATTCAGGCGGGGTCTGGCCGGTGTGCCGGAGATCTTACCGCGAACGCGAACGTGGCGCTTCATGCGCATTGCTTTCTTATCGGTTCTTTTAATCATTTACGCACACCTCCTGTTACTTCTTGCCGCCGGCCTTGCCCTCTTTGAGGTGCAAAACTTCGGTGGAATACTTGATGCCCTTGCCCTTATAGGGTTCGGGAGGCCGCTTGCCTCTGACGTTCGCAGCGAACTGACCGACCTTCTGCTTGTCGATGCCGCTGATCACGATCTTGTTGGGAGCGGGAACCTCGATCGTGATGCCGTCGATCTCTTCCATTGCAACAGGATGGGAGTAGCCGACATTCAGGATGAGCTTCTTGTCTTCTTTTGCCGCACGGTAGCCGACGCCATTGACCTCGAGCTCCTTGGTGAAGCCCTTGTCCACGCCGACGATCATGTTGTGCAGCAGAGTGCGGGTCAGACCATGCAGGCTCTTGTGTGCATGCTCTTCGTCAGGACGGGACACAGTGATGACTGCGCCTTCCTGCTTGATGATCATATCATGATGGAATGTGCTGGTCAGTGTACCCTTCGGGCCCTTGACGGTAACGACGTTGCCGTCTTCGATCGTCACTTCGACGCCCGCCGGTACAGTGATAGGCATTTTGCCGATTCTGGACATAATGTTACCTCCTTACCAGACGAACGCAAGGACTTCGCCGCCGACGTGCGCCGCGCGAGCAGCCTTGTCGGTCATAACGCCCTTGGATGTGGAAATGATGGCAATACCCAGGCCGCGCAGGACCTTCGGCAGCTCCTCGGCGCCGGCGTAGACACGCAGACCGGGCTTGGAGACGCGGCGAAGACCGGAAATGACCTTTTCCTTATTGCCGAGATACTTCAGGGTGATGTGGATCATGCCCTGCTTGCCGTCCTCTTCGACTTCGTAGGCTGCGATGTAGCCCTCGTCGAGCAGGATCTTGGCGATGTCCTTCTTCAGATTGGAAGCGGGGACATCAACGGTGTCGTGCTTTGCAGAGTTAGCGTTACGGATTCTGGTAAGCATATCTGCTACGGGATCGGTGATTTGCATGTGATGTTACCTCCTTTAGAAGTTACGGGCTGTACCCGTTAAGACGCCAGAGTATCAGGAGAATGTGAGCCGTGAGCGGCTCCATCTTCCCCTGACTTCTGATGCCTGTTTTACATTTGGATCACACTGTACGGTGTGGTTTTGCTCGTTCCGGGCGGCAATGCCGCCCATAGAGCATCTTGGTTTTTACCAGCTTGCCTTCTTGACGCCGGGGATCTCGCCCTTGTACGCCAGCTCGCGGAAGCAGATGCGGCATACGCCGAAATCGCGCAGGTAAGCATGGGGTCTGCCGCAGATCTTGCAGCGGTTGTAGCGGCGGGTGGAGAACTTGTTTCCAGCCTGCTGCTTCAGGATCATAGCTTTACGTGCCATATTGTTCTTCCTCCCAAATTAAGCGTGGAACGGTGCGCCGACCAGGGTCAGCAGTTCCTTGGCTTCTTCGTCGGTATTCGCGGTGGTGCAGATGCAGATGTCCATGCCGCGGATCTTGTCGACCTTATCGTACTCGATTTCCGGGAAGATGAGCTGTTCCTTCAGGCCGAGGGCGTAGTTGCCGCGGCCGTCGAAGGCGTTGGGGTTGATGCCGCGGAAGTCGCGGACACGGGGCAGCGCCACGTTGAACAGGCGGTCGATGAATTCCCACATCTTTGCGCCGCGAAGGGTGACCTTCACGCCGACGGTCTCGCCTTCACGAACCTTGAAGTTCGCAACGGACTTACGGGCCTTGGTGGTGATGGGCTTCTGGCCGGTGATGGTGGCGATGTCCTTGCAGATCGCTTCGATCTCCTTCGCATTGTTCTTGCTTTCGCCGCAGCCGACGTTCACAATGACCTTTGCGATCTGGGGGATCTGCATGACGCTCTTGTACTGGAACTTCTTCATCAGAGCAGGAGCGATTTCTTCTTTGTACTTCACTTGCAGTCTTGCCATTATCTCGTTCCTCCTCCTTAGATTTCCTTGCCGCACTTCTTGCAGACGCGGATCTTCTTGTCGCCGTCGACGTTGAAGCCGACGCGGACGCCCTTCTTGCAGTTGGAGCAGTAGAGCTGGACCTTGTCCACACGAATGGGGATCTCACGCTTGACAATGCCGCTGGTCTCATTCTGCTTGCGCGCCTTCACGTGGCAGGTCGCAATGTTGACGCCCTCGACAATGACTTTGCCTTCGCTGGGCATGGCGGTGAGGACCTTGCCCTTCTTGCCCTTGGACTTGCCGGACAAGACGATAACGGTATCGTTTTTCTTAATGTTCATTCTTTGCTCCCCCTATTAAATGACTTCCGGCGCCAGGGAGAGGATCTTCATGTATTCCTTGTCACGAAGCTCTCTTGCGACCGGCCCAAAAATACGGGTACCGCAGGGATTCTTGTCCTCCTTGATCAGGACTGCGGCATTCTCATCGAAACGAACATAGGTGCCGTCTGCACGGCGCACGCCCTTCGCGGTACGGACGATGACAGCGCGAACAACTTCGCCCTTCTTCACGGTGCCGCCGGGAGCTGCCTTGCGGACGGAGGCGATGATGACATCGCCGATATTGCCGAACTTGCGTCTGGAGCCGCCAAGCACACGGATGCACTTGATCTCCTTGGCGCCGGTGTTGTCAGCAACTTTCAGATAAGATTCTTCTTGGATCATGAGTTGTCGACCTCCTTATTCAGCCTTCTTGATGATTTCAACGAGACGCCATCTCTTGTCCTTGGACAGGGGGCGGCACTCCATCACCTTCACGGTATCGCCGACGCCGCACTCGTTATTCTCGTCGTGCGCCTTCAGCTTATAGGTTCTTTTTACGATTTTCTTGTACAGCTTGTGCTGCACGCTGTCCTCAATAGCAACCACGATGGTCTTGTCCATCTTATCGGAGACGACCTGACCAACTCTGGTTTTGCGGAAAGCTCTTGTAGTTTCACTCATTTTCGCTTACCTCCTCAGATTGCGGTCTCTTTCTCACGAATAATTGTTTTGATGCGGGCAATGTCTTTCTTGACAGCGGCGATTTTGATCGGATTATCGAGCTGGTTCGTTGCGTGCTGCATGCGCAGGAAGAACAGGTCCTTCTTCAGGTCCTTTGCCTTTGCTTCCAGATCAGCCACGGACATGGCTCTGAGTTCTTTAGCCTTCATCATTATTCACCACCATTCTCAGATACTGCTTCCTCGCGGGCAACGATCCTGGTCTTGATGGGCAGCTTGTGCTGTGCCAGACGAAGCGCTTCACGAGCGTCTTCTTCGGACACGCCGCCGATCTCGAACATGACCTTCTGTGCCTTCACGACTGCAACCCAGTATTCGGGAGCGCCCTTACCGGAGCCCATACGGACGCCGAGAGCCTTCTTAGAAACAGGCTTGTCGGGGAAGATTTTGATCCAGACCTGACCGCTGCGCTTGGTGTAGCGGGTCATCGCGATACGAGCCGCTTCGATCTGGTTGCCGGTGATCCAGCCGGGCTCTACGGCCTGAATGCCGTACTCGCCGTAGGATACCTTATTGCCGCGAGAAGCCGCGCCCTTCATACGGCCGCGCTGTACTCGACGGAACTTTGTTCTCTTGGGCATTAACATTAGCGGTTGCCTCCTTCTCTGCGGTCGTCACGACGACGCTCGCCATTGAAAGGCTTCCGGTCACCGCGGCGCTCGCCACCCTGGCGACGGTCGTCACGGCGACGGTCGTTGCGGCGGTCACGACGGGGCGCTTCCGGAGCGGACTGACGCAGCGTGGAATTCAGGACTTCGCCCTTGTAGATCCACACCTTGCAGCCGATCTTGCCATAGGTGGTGTTCGCTTCCGCAAAGCCGTACTCGATGTCCGCACGGAGGGTCTGCAGGGGGATGGTGCCCTCGTGATAGGACTCGCTGCGGGCGATTTCCGCGCCGCCGAGACGGCCGCCGCAGGAGCACTTGATGCCCTTCGCGCCCAGACGGGTCGCTCTCTGCATCGCCTGCTTCATGGCACGGCGGAAGGAAATTCTCTTCTCCAGCTGCGCAGCAATGTTCTCTGCGACGAGCTGTGCGTTCAGGTCCGGGCTGCGAACTTCAACGATGTTCAGAGCGACGGACTTGCCGATCTTCTGCTCGAGCTCCAGACGGAGCTTTTCGATCTCCTGACCGCCCTTGCCGATAACGACGCCGGGACGGGAGCAGTGCAGATTGATCTTAACGCGGGCGTTGCTGCGCTCGATCTCGATCTTCGCAATGCCTGCGGCAAAGAGTCTCTTCTTGAGATCCTTGCGGATGTTGTAGTCCTCAACGAGCAGGTCGCCGACCTTGTCGTTGCGGGCATACCAGCGGGAATCCCAGTCCTTGATTACGCCAACGCGCAAACCGTGAGGATTAACTTTCTGTCCCATAGTAACCTCCTTAAGCCTTCTCGCTCACGCCGATGGTGAGGTGAGTCGTTCTCTTGAGAATGCGATTGTATCTGCCCTTTGCTCTCGGTCTGCCGCGCTTGAGCGTGGGACCGGGATTTGCAACTGCGGTGGAGACGTAGAGCTTGTCCGCGTCCATGCCGTGGTTGTTCTCGGCGTTTGCGATCGCACTCTTGAGGAGCTTGAGCATGGGCTCAGAAGCTGCCTTCGGGGTCTGCATGATATATGCGCATGCGGTCTTCGCGTCCTTGCCGCGAATCAGGTCGCAGAGGATCGAAACCTTGCGCGGAGAAATACGCAGGTATTTCAGATGTGCTTTTGCTTCCATGTCTTTCTCCTTCCTTACTTCGCATTGGAGGTCTTGGAGCCGGAGTGACCGCGGAACGTTCTGGTGGGAACGAACTCGCCCAGCTTATGACCAACCATGTCTTCTGTCACGTAGACGGGAACGTGCTTGCGGCCGTCATGGACAGCGATTGTGTGACCGACAAAGGAGGGGAAAATGGTGGAAGATCTGGACCAGGTCTTCAGCACTTTCTTTTCACCGGTTTTGTTGAGCTCTTCAACGCGCTTATACAGCTCAGGAGCAACAAACGGGCCTTTCTTAATGCTTCTGCTCATTATTCAATTCCTCCTTACTTACTGTTTCTGCGCTTGATGATGAACTTGTTGGTACGGTTCTTCGTCTTGCGGGTCTTGTAACCCATCGCCGGCTTGCCCCACGGGGTGACAGGGCCGGGACGGCCGACCGGAGCGCGGCCTTCGCCGCCGCCGTGCGGGTGGTCGTTCGGGTTCATAACAGAGCCACGGACGGTCGGGCGGATACCCATGTGACGGGTGCGGCCGGCCTTGCCGATGTGGATGTTGCCGTGGTCGATGTTACCGACCTGACCGATGCACGCGCTGCAGTTCAGTGGGATATAACGGACTTCGCCGGAGGGCATTCTGACCTGTGCCAGACCCTTTTCAGGCTCCTTCGCCAGCAACTGTGCCGCAACGCCTGCGCTGCGGACGAGCTGTGCGCCGGCGCCGGGCTGAAGCTCGATATTGTGGATGACGGTACCAACGGGGATGTTCGCGATCGGCAGGCAGTTGCCGGGCTTGATGTCGGCAGTTGCGGACGCCAGAACGGTTGCGCCGGGCTTCAGACCGACCGGAGCCAGAATGTAGCGGAGCTCGCCGTCTTCGTACTTGACCAGTGCGATGAACGCGCTGCGGTTGGGATCGTACTCGATGCGCTCAACGACCGCCGGCATATCCAGCTTGCTGCGCTTGAAGTCGATGATGCGGTACTTTTTCTTGTTGCCGCCGCCGCGATGACGGACGGTGATTCTGCCGTAGCTGTTGCGACCGGAATGCTTCTTCAGGGTCTCAACCAGGCTACGCTCGGGCTTTGCCTTCTTATCTACGCCCTCGAACGCGGACACGGTCATGCCGCGGCGCGCGGGGGTATAAGGCTTGTAAGATTTAATCGCCATATTGCGTTACACTCCTTTAATTGAGATGGTTTAGACCATACCCTCGAAGAATTCGATGGTCTTGGAATCGGCAGTCAGCTTCACGACAGCCTTCTTGTAGGACGCGCTGCGGCCTTCCGGGTAGCTGCCCTGACGGCGCTTCTTGCCGTCCATGCGGATGGTGGTGACCTTGTCGACCTTCACGCCGAAGATCTCGGAAACAGCCTTCTTGATCTCGGTCTTGTTCGCATCGTTCGCAACGATGAAAACGTACTTCTTCAGATCGGTCGCTTCCATGGACTGTTCGGTGATGACCGGGCGGATGATAATATCGTATGCAGTCTTCATGCGAACACCTCCTCAATCTTCGCAAGCGCAGCCTTATCCAGAACGAGCTTCTTTGCATTCAGAATGTCGTAGACGTTGATAAGGTTTGCAAACGTGGTCTGAACGCCGGGCAGGTTGCGTGCCGAGAGGACTACGTTCTCGTTGACCTCTGCGGTGACGACCAGCGCCTTGCAGTCAGCGTTGACTGCGTTCAGGAAACCGGCGAACTTCTTGGTCTTGATCTCGTCCATCTTGATCTCGTCGATCACGACGATGTTCTCGGACTGTGCCTTTGCGCTCAAAACGGACTTCAGCGCCAGACGGCGAACCTTCTTGTTCAGCGTGTAGCTGTAGCTGCGGGGCTTCGGTGCAAACACGATGCCGCCATGCGTCCACTGCGGTGCGCGGGTGCTGCCCTGACGGGCGTGGCCGGTACCCTTCTGACGCCACGGCTTCTTGCCGCCGCCGGAGACCTCTGCACGGGTCAGAGCGGACTGTGTGCCCTGACGGCAGTTGGCCAGATGGTTCTTCACGACATCATGGACGACGGATTCGTTCGGCTCGATGCCGAAAACGGCCTCGGAAAGTTCAACTTCGCCGACCTGCTTGCCGTTCATATCATAAACGTTAGTCTTCATCAGTCAACTCTCCTTTCTATTAGCCGTTTCTCGCGGAAGCCTTCTGCGGGTTACGGCCAGAAGCCTTCTGCGGGTTCTTGCTGATGCCTGCAGCGCCGGTGCTGACCTTGATGGTCTTGACGGTGCTCTTGATATACACGACGCCGCCCTTCGGGCCGGGGATCGCGCCGCGGATGACGATCATGTTGAGGTCGGGATCGACCTTCACGACGTCGAGGTTCTGCACAGTGACCTGCTCAACGCCCATCTGGCCCGCGCCGATGTGACCCTTGAAGATACGGGAGGGATCGGAGGAGGAGCCCATGGAGCCTGCATGACGGTGGACCGGGCCGCCGCCGTGGCTGGTCGGGGTGCGCTGTGCGTTCCATCTCTTGATAACGCCCTGGTAGCCATGACCCTTGGAGATGCCGGTCACGTCGACGTGATCGCCTGCGGCGAACAGGTCAGCCTTGATCTCGGCGCCGACTTCGAGGTCAGCAGCATTGTCGAGCTTGAATTCCTTGAGATGCTTCTTGGCAGAAACGCCTGCCTTCTTGAGATGACCGAGCTCCGGCTTGGACAGCTTCTTTTCGGCGACGTCGCCGAAAGCCAGCTGCACGGAAACATAGCCATCGTTTTCGAGGGTCTTCTTCTGAGCGACGACACAGGGGCCCGCCTCAACAACGGTGACGGGGATCACGTGGCCGTTCTCATCGAAGATCTGGGTCATGCCCACTTTCTTGCCGATGATTGCTTTCTGCATGTTTCTTACTCCTTAATTTTAGGTTATTGGTTGGCAAACTTGACCATTGGGCAGCCATTGGTTTACCAACGTGACCCGGGACCGTCTCGGCAGACGGTCGGGGTGCGCTGTTATTTATAATGTATATAAATTACAGCTTTATCTCAATCTCAACGCCGGCGGGAAGGTCGAGGCCCTGCAGAGCTTCGATGCACTTCGGGTTCGGGTTAAGAATATCGATCAGTCTTTTATGGGTTCTGCGCTCGAACTGCTCACGGGAATCCTTGTACTTGTGAACAGCGCGAAGGATGGTGACGATTTCCTTCCGGGTGGGAAGAGGGATCGGACCGGAGACGGAAGCGCCGTTGCGCTTTGCGGACTCAACGATTTTCTCCGCAGTGGAGTCGATGAGCTGATGATCATAAGCCTTCAGGCGAATTCTGATCATGTTGTTTGCCATTGTTGTGTTTCCTCCTTGTTAACGTACTCAGTTTTTTCGTTGTCTCGCTGGGTACGGTCGAGGTGAATTTTGGTGTACGCTTAACCGTGCGTATCACTCCGCGTTCATGAAAAATGGCCGACGTTTGCCGGCCGTGTACTCCATTCGCAGCGATATACGCCACATACACAGATTACCTCAGCCGCCCGATGACCGGACATACTCCGCAGAAGTTACCGCCGTTCGGCGCAATCTCCTGCTTCATCGCAGTGCAGGCGCAGAATATCCCTACCCGCGCATGCCACAATATAATAATACACCGTCGTTCCTTTGTCAAGCAAAATTTTCTTTTTTTGCAAAAAAATATTTGCTGCGCTCTTTGAAATCGGAAAATTTCCTGTTTTTTATGCAAACAGCTCTCGGAATTCGATTTTTTCGTGGATATTTATTCAAATCAGCTTGCAATTTCTGGAAATCCTTGCTACAATATGGCAAATCGGAGGTATAAATATGAGAATCGTTGTGAAGGTCGGCACTTCCACCCTCGCCCACGAGACGGGCAACCTGAATATCCGCCGCGTGGAGCAGCTGTGCAAGGTGTTGAGTGATTTGAAAAATGCGGGACACGAGATCGTCCTCGTCTCCTCGGGCGCGATCGGCATGGGCGTCGGCAAGCTCGGTCTGCGGGAGCGTCCTTCCGATATGCCGACGAAGCAGGCTGCCGCAGCGGTCGGTCAGTGCGAGCTGATGTACACCTACGACAAGCTGTTTTCCGAATACCACCACACGGTCGGTCAGATCCTGCTGACCGGCAGCGACATTCAGGATCCGCAGCGGCGGGAAAACTTTCATAATACGCTCTTCCGTCTGCTCGCCCTCGGCGCGCTGCCGATCATCAACGAAAACGACACCGTGGCGACCGAGGAGATCGTGATCGGCGACAACGACACCCTCGCCGCCGTCGTCGCGCAGAGCGTCCGGGCGGAGCTGCTGATCCTGCTGTCGGATATCGAAGGGCTGTACACCGCAGACCCCAAGTCAGACCCTGCGGCCGAGCTGATCCACACCGTCCGGGAGATTACGCCGGAGCTTCTTGCGCTGGCAGGGGGCAGCGGCTCCGCTCTCGGCACGGGCGGCATGGCCACGAAGCTGCGCGCCGCGCAGGCCGCATGCGCCGCCGGGATCGACACGGTGATTGCAAACGGCGGCAAGCCGGAGCGCTTATACGCCATCGTTGCCGGAGAGGCCGTTGGCACACGTTTTATCGGGAGGGAATAATATGACGACGTTGGAACAGATGGAAGCGGCAAAGCAGGCCGCTCCCCTGCTTGCCCGCGCCGATACGAAGCTGAAAAACGAGGCGCTGTTCGCCATGGCAGAGCAGCTAACGGCGCAGGCGCCGTCCATTCTGCAGGCAAACGCGGCCGATCTGGCAGCGGCGCAGGGACGTATCTCTCCCGTCATGCTTGACCGTCTGGCGCTGAACGAATACCGCATTGCCGACATGTCGGAGGGCGTCCGGCAGGTCGCCGCCCTGCCAGACCCGGTCGGAGAGGTGCTTGCCAGAGTCATTCGTCCCAACGGTCTGCTGATCGAAAAGACCGCCGCTCCGCTCGGCGTGATCGCAATCATCTACGAAAGCCGTCCGAACGTGACCTCGGACGCTGCCGCCCTCTGCGTCAAGAGCGGCAACGCCTGCATTCTGCGCGGCGGCAAGGAGGCGTTCCAAAGCGCCTCGGCGATCGCGGCGGCGCTGCAGAACGGGCTTGCTGCGGTCGGTCTGCCGAGAGAGCTGGTGCAGCTCGTGCAGGATACCACGCGCGCCAGCGCGGCGGAGCTGATGCAGGGCGTCGGCTACATTGACCTTCTGATCCCGCGCGGCGGAGCGGGCCTGATCCGCGCCTGCACGGAAAACGCCAGAGTCCCCTGCATCCAGACCGGCACAGGGATCTGCCATATCTACGTCGACCGTGCCGCCGATCTTGCCATGGCGCTTTCCATCGTCGAAAACGCGAAAACGAGCCGACCTTCCGTCTGCAACGCAGCCGAGGTCTGCCTCGTCCACCGTGACATCGTGGCGGACTTCCTGCCGATGCTGCACGATCGGCTCGTCACGCAGCGCGCCGAAAAGGGCGCGGTTCCCGTGGAATTCCGCGCAGATGTGGAGGCCGTCGCCTATCTCGGCGTCCCAGCGCAGGCGCAGGATTTCGACACAGAATTTCTGGACTATATCATGGCGGTGAAGACCGTCTCCTCTGTGGACGAGGCGATCGCACACATTGCGGCGCACTCCACGGGACACAGTGAAGCGATCGTCACTGCAGATGCAGAAACAGCCGAATACTTCGTCCGCCTCGTCGACAGCGCGGCCGTCTATGTCAACGCCTCCACCCGCTTTACCGACGGCGGAGAATTCGGCCTCGGCTGCGAAATGGGAATCTCTACGCAAAAGCTCCACGCAAGAGGTCCGATGGGGCTGCGGGAGCTGACGACTTACAAATATATCGTCCGGGGAAACGGACAGATTCGTTGAGGTGATCGTATGGATAAGATTGGATTCATCGGCGTCGGCAACATGGGCGGCACGCTGGCAAGGATCGCCGTCGACGCCTGCGGCGGGCAGAACGTATACGTCAGCAGCCGCACGGTAGAAAAGGCGCGGCAGTTTGCCGAGGAAACCGGCTGCACCGCGCTGCGCACCGGCTCGCTCGCGGAGCGGACAGTCATGATCTTCCTCGGCGTGAAACCGCAGATGATGGAGGAGCTGTTTGCGCAGATCGCGCCGATCCTGGCGCAGCGCGCCGACCGCTTCGTTCTGGTAACGATGGCGGCGGGGCTGACCTGCGAGAGGATCGCGCAGATGGCGGGCGGCGATTATCCCGTCATTCGCATCATGCCCAACACGCCCGCGCTGGTCGGGCAGGGTGTGATTCCCTACTGCGGCAATGACAAGGTCACGCAGAACGACTTCGACGCTTTGGAGCAGGTGCTTGCGGGCGCGGGGCTGGTCACGCCGCTGTCCGAGAGCATGATCGACGCGGCAAGCGCCGTTTCCGGCTGCGGTCCCGCCTTCGTCTATATCTTCATCGAAGCGCTCACCGACGCCGCCGTCTCGTGCGGACTGCCGCGCAGCACCGCGCTGGAGTTTGCCGCCCAGACCGTCCTCGGCGCCGGGAAGATGGTCCTCGAGACAGGGCAGCACCCCGGCGCACTCAAGGACGCGGTCTGCTCCCCCGCCGGAAGCACCATTGCAGGCGTCAAGGCGCTGGAGAGCGGCGGCTTCCGCGCTGTCGCGCAGAACGCCGTAATCGCCTCCTTCCAGCGCGCAAAGGAGCTTGGGAAATAGCAAAAAACACGGGTTGCAGAACGGTGCAGCCCGTGTTTTTAACCTCCTATATCTCCGCGACGACCTCGACCTCGACCAGCGCGCCCTTCGGCAGAGCGGCAACGGCGACGCAGCTTCTGGCGGGATTGCCGGGGAAGTACTTCGCATAGACCGCGTTGAAGGCGGCAAAGTCGCCCATGTCCTTGAGGAAGCAGAGTGTCTTGACCGCTTTTTCAAGGGAGCTTCCCGCTGCGGTCAGCACGGCGTCCAGGTTTTTCATCACCTGCTCGGTCTGTCCCGTGATGTCCTGCGCGGCGAACTCGCCCGTCTTCGGGTCGATGGGGATCTGCCCGGACGTGTAGACGAGATTGCCGACCTTCATCGCCTGTGAATAAGGACCGATCGCCGCCGGCGCGTTTTCCGTAAAGATTTTTTCCATGATAAAGCCCTCCGTTTGCGTTTTCTATATCATAACGCAAAGCGGAGGGTTTGTCAATTTTTCTGTCAGTCGCGCAGCCTGCCGTGGATGTACTCCGGCACCTCGCGCGGCTTGATCCCGAGCACAACGGCAAATTCATCGGCAAGGAGCTTTTCCGCGTCGCGCAGCATCTGCTCGTCGTTCGTGCGCAGGCGCTTGCCGCAGGTCTGGAGATTCCGGCGGCGCAGGTGCAGCAGCCGCACCATGGAAAGGAGGTCGCGGCGATCCGCGCCGATCAGGATCTGCTGGAACGCCGTCTTGCGCTCCGAAGCGTCGTCGATCCAGTCCTCGTCCGCCCGGTTGACCTCGTCGATCATCTTTTCGATCTGCTTTTTCGTCAGAAGCGGGCGCATCCGCGCCGTCAAAAGCTCGTTTTTCACCGGAACGAAGACAGTGGAGCCTTCCCGGAAGACCGGGCGCAGAACGTAGTACTCCGCATTTTCCCGGTTCACTCTCATTTCGCGTATTTCTTCGACGCGGCAAACGCCTTCCGTGCCGTAGAACACGGTTTCACCGATCTGATACATGCTCCGCTCTCCTTCCGTATATCTTTTTCTCTATTATAGCAGATTTTCGGAAGATTTGTCAAAGCAAAATTGCGCTGTTTTTAGAAAAAATATCCCTCTGCGCAACATTTTCTGCGCAGAGGGAATATTTATACGCCCTTCAGTCAACGACCTGATAGCCGGCGTCGGTCACTGCCTTGCGGAGCGCCTCGAAATCGGCGGTTCCGGTGACGGTCGCGCATTTGTTCTCCAGGCTGACCTCGACGGCTTCCACGCCGTCCACCGCCTGCAGCGCCTTCTCCACTGCTGCCTTGCAGTGCATGCACATCATGCCTTCGATTTTGATCGTCATTGCTTCTTCTCCTTTCGGGATAATCTGATATTTCGGTCGGAATGAGCGCAGGCGCAGGGCGTTGCTGACCACGCAGACGGAGCTGAAGCTCATGGCAGCGGCTCCGATCATCGGATTGAGCAGACCCAGCGCGGCTACGGGGATTCCGACGCTGTTGTAGAAAAATGCCCAGAACAGGTTCATCTTGATGTTGCGGATGGTCGCACGGCTCAGGGCGATCGCCGCCGCAACGTCGGTCGGGTCGCTGCGCATGAGCACAACGTCCGCCGCCTCGATGGCGATGTCCGTTCCCGCGCCGATGGCGATGCCGACGTCGGCGCGCACCAAAGCGGGCGCGTCGTTGATGCCGTCGCCGACCATGGCGACCCTGCGTCCGCTTGCCTGCAGGGCGGCGATCTCCTTTTCCTTGTTGGCAGGCAGGATCTCCGCGCTGATCTCGTCAACGCCGAGCCGGTCGGCGATCGTCTGCGCGGCGGTGCGGCTGTCTCCGGTCAGCATCTTGACCTTCAGCCCCATCCCGTGCAGCGTCTGCACAGCGGTCTTCGCCGTCTTCTTCTCCGTGTCCGCCATGACGAGCAGGCCGAGGTATTCGTCCTTCGCGCCGCAGTACAGCAGCGTTCCGGCGGGAAGCGCTTCTTCCGGGACAGGGACGCCGTTTTCCTCCAGATAGGCACGGTTGCCGCAGAACCAGTCCCTGCCGTCCAAGAAGCAGGTCACGCCTCTGCCCGGCACCGCCTCAAAGCGCTCCGGCGTCGGCAGCTCGATCCCGCGCCGTTTGCACTCGGCAACGGCTGCCGCCGCGATCGGATGCTCCGAATACTGCTCCATCGCGCCGACCGTCGCAAGCAGGCGCTCCGGCTGCGCGGCGCGCACTTTCGTGACGAACAGTCTGCCCTCCGTCAGGGTGCCGGTCTTGTCCATTGCGACCGTATCGACGTGGTGCAGCGTCTCCAGCGCCTCCGCAGAGCGGATCAGGATGCCGAGCTTCGCGCCGCGTCCCGTGGCGACCATGATGGCGACCGGCGTTGCCAGTCCCAGAGCGCACGGGCAGGAGATTACCAGAACGGAGATCGCCGCAGAAAGCGCGAAGGAAAGCTCCTTGCCCAGCAGCATCCAGACGGCGAAGGTCAGGATCGCAATGCCGATGACGATGGGCACGAAAACGCCCGCGACCTTGTCTGCCAACCGCGAGATCGGCGCCTTGGAGCTGCCAGCCTCCTCGACCAGACGGATCATCTGCGCGAGGGTCGTGTCCTCGCCGACCTTGTCGGCGCGGAAGGTCAGAGCGCCGGTCTGGTTGACCGTCGCGGCGGCAAGCGCGTCGCCCGCAGTCTTATGCACGGGCAGGCTTTCTCCCGTCAGCGCGCTCTCGTCCACGTCGGACTCGCCCTCCAGCACCGTCCCGTCCACCGGGATCCTCGCGCCGGGACGCACCTGCACGGTATCGCCCTGCCGCACCTCGGCAGTCGGCACCTCGATCCACTGCCCGTTGCGCTCGACCAGCGCCGTCTGCGGGGACAGATCCATCAGCGCGGCGATCGCCTCGCCGGTCTTGCCCTTTGAACGCGTCTCGAAGTACTTGCCGAGGGTCACGAGGGTCAGGATCATGGCGGCGGACTCATAGTAAAGATCGTCAGCGGGCTTTCCGAGCAGGAGCTGCACGGTCACGATCAGCCCGTAAATCAGCGCCGCGCCCGAGCCGACCGCGATCAGCGTGTCCATGTTCGGACCGCCGTGCAGGAGGGTCTTCACGCCCTTGATAAAATAGGTGCGGTTGACAATTACCACGGGCAGCGTCAGCGCAAGCTGGATGAGCGCGCCGAGCGCCGTGCCGTGAAGCTCGTGCGTCAGCGGCAGGCCGAGCATGTGTCCCATGGAGAAATACATTAGAATAATCAGGAGCGGAATCGAAACAAAGAGGCGCACCTTCATGTGCCGCAGGGCTTCGTTCTGCGCCTTGTTTTCACGCGGCGCGTTCCTGGTTTGCCGCTCCGCGCCGTAGCCCGCCGCAGTCACGGCGGCAATGATTTGCTCCGGGGAAAGCCTCGTTTCGTCATATTCGATCTCCATGGTTCCCGTGAGCAAATTGACCTCGGAGGACCTCACGCCCTCCAGCTTCTCCGTTGCCCGCTGCACTCTGGCAGAACAGGCGGCGCAGCTCATGCCCGTCACGTTGTAACGCTCCTTCATTCGATCGCCTCCGCATTGGTTTCTGTTTGAAATCATAGCATTTTCCGGCAATTATGGCAAGCCTTTTCTTGCATTTTGGCGTATCCTTCGCTATGATAAGGAAAAGGAGGCGATCCGATGGACGGCATACCGATTCTGTATGAAGACGATCAGCTGCTCGTCTGCGTCAAGCCGCGCGGGGTGCTGTCGGCAAAGGACGCGTCCGGCAAGCCCGCCGTTACGGACGGGCTGCCGTGCGCCGTATTTCCCGTGCATCGGCTCGACCGCGAAGCAACCGGTCTGATGGTGTTTGCGAAAACCGCCGCCTGCGCGGCGTTTCTGTCCGAGGCGATGGGAAAGACCGTCCGCAAGGAATATCTTGCCGTCTGCGAAGGGCGACCCGACGAATCCGGCGAACTGACGGACTTATTGTACCACGACCGAGGAAAGAATAAAACCTACGTCGTCAAACGTAAGCGAAACGGTGTCCGCGAGGCGCGGCTTTCCTACGAAGTCCTGCGCAGCGAAAGCGGGACTTCCCTGCTCCATGTGCTTTTGCACACGGGACGCACACATCAGATCCGCGTGCAGCTCGCCTCGCGCGGCTTCCCCCTCTGCGGCGACCGCAAATACGGCGCGAAAACCGGCGGTGACCTCCAGCTCTACGCCTGGCGGCTGACCTTCCCTCACCCCGACGGCAGAAGGCTGTCGTTCACGCTCCCGGAGCCGTTCTGTCCCGGAAAGGAGTTCTGATATGTCCGCTGCTTTGTTTTCCATACGGCCGATTCCGACCCTGCTGGTAGCGGTCTATTATTTCTTCTTTCTGCGTCGCGCCGCGAAATTCTGGGGCGCGCCGACAGAAAAGCGGCCTGTTCTTATCCTGATCGGCATCGTTTCCCTGCTGATCGGCTGCGTGATGCTGCGCCTGCGCGGGTCGTTCGTGCTGTTCGTCCTGTACGTGATGCTGTTCGGCCTGCTGCTGGACTTCGTCCACCTGCTGCTGCATCGCCCGCTGCGGAAGACGAAATGGAGCGCCGTGTGGCGCTGTGGGCTGATCCCCGTGCTGATCGCCGCCATTTTGCTGCCTTACGGCTATTATCACATGCGCGACGTGCGCCGGACAACCTACACCCTCGTCAGCGGCAAGCTCGATGCGCCGTACCGGATTCTCTTCGTCTCCGACCTGCACTTCGGCACCGCCATGGACGCAGAGCGCCTGCAGGCGTACTGCGATGAAATGGAGGAAACGAAGCCCGATCTCGTCCTTTTGGGCGGCGACATCGTGGACGAGGCGACGGAAAAAGAGGAAATGGAGGCGGCCTTTGCCGCCCTCGGCGGAATCGAAAGCACATACGGGACGTACTTCGTCTACGGCAACCACGACCGCACAGGCGACGGCTTTTCACAGCAGGAGCTGGAAGCAGCGATCACCGGCAGCGGCGTCACGATCCTGTGCGACGTAAGCATTCGGATCGGCGAGCTGACCCTCTACGGCGCGGAGGACGCCTCCCGCAGCCGCCTGCCTGCAGCAGAGCTGCTGAAGAATGCGGAAAACGGCCGTTTTTCTCTTTTGCTCTCCCATCAGCCGACGGACGCGGAGGACTATGCAGGAGCAGGCGCAGATCTGATGCTCTCCGGTCACACGCACGGCGGTCAGCTCTGGCCGCTCGGCTGGGCCGCCGCGCTGCTCGGTCCGAGCTGCGGCAAGTATCAGCTCAACGACATGATGCTGATCGTCTCCTCCGGCATCTGCGGCTGGGGCTACCCGATCCGCACGCAGAGCGTGAGCGAATACGTCGTCATCGAGTTGTTGCCTGCCGCACGATTTCCCTTGTAAAGACGCGTACAATGCGGTATAATATAGGTCGAAACTCACATAGGAGGTATTCTATGGCTACACAGAAACGACTGGACGCCTATCTGGTGCCCGGAAAACATATTCATCTGGTCGGCATCGGCGGCGTCTCCATGCGCCCGCTCGGGCTCGTTCTGCGCGGGATGGGAATGGTCGTGACCGGCTCGGACATGAACTCCTCCGTCTCGACCGACGAGCTGAAGGAAAAGGGGATCGACGTGCAGATCGGTCACAAGGCGGAAAATATTGCGGGCGCGGACTGTATCATTCGCACCGCAGCGGCGCATAATGATAACCCGGAGATCGCCGCCGCCCGCGCGGCGGGTATCCCGGTCTTTGAGCGCGCGCAGGCCTGGGGCGTGATCATGCGCGAATACAAAAACGCCATCTGCATTTCCGGCACGCACGGCAAGACGACGACCACCGCCATGATCACCCATATCTTCATGGAAGCGCAGCGCGATCCGACCGTTATGCTCGGAGGCTATCTGCCGCTCCTGCACGCGGGGCATCGGGTCGGCTCCGGCGACACCGTGATCATGGAGAGCTGCGAATACTGCGACTCATTCTTGAACTTCTACCCGACCGTCGCCATCGTCAACAACATTGAGGCCGATCATCTGGATTATTTCAAGGATCTGGAGGCGGTCGAGCGTTCGTTCCGCAAGTTTGCCGGTCTCGTGCCGCGCACCGGCTGCGTCATTGCCAACGGCGACGATAAGAACACCGTTGCCACCCTTGCCGATCTGAATTACCTCTCCTTCGGCATCGACCCGAAGAACGATATTCACGCCGAAAACCTCTCCGAGGATTATCGCTCCTTCGACGTGATCTGCAAGGGAAAGCTCTACTGCCGCGTGCAGCTGAACGTCTACGGCAGGCACAACGTCTACAACGCGCTCGCAGCGGCGGCTTCGGCCTACGTGATGGGTCTGGACGGCGAGGCGGTCACGCGCGGGCTTGCCTCGTTCTACGGCGCAGGCCGCCGCATGGAGCATAAGGGCAGCTATCACGGCGCGGAGATCTATGACGATTACGCCCACCATCCGGGCGAATTGAAGTCTCTGATCGACGCGGTGCAGACGATGGGTTACCAGCGCATCATCATTGCCTTCCAGCCGCACACCTATACGCGCACCAAGGCGCTCTTCGACGACTTCGTCGAGCAGCTGAGGCGCGTGGACGTGGCGGTGCTGGCGGAGATCTACGCCGCAAGAGAAAGCAACAAGACAGGCATTTCCTCCGCAGACCTCGCCGCGAAGATCGACGGCTCCGTTTTCTTTGAAACGCTGCCGGAGGTTGCCGCGTATCTGAAGTCCATTGCCCGCGACGGAGACATCATCCTCACGGTCGGCGCAGGCGACATCTACAAGGCCGGAGAAATGCTTTTGAAATAAGGATGAACCTATGAAAATTGCTGTTTTTGACGCCAAGAGCTACGATATTCCCTGCTTTGAACAAAGCGGTGCGGCGCACGGCGTCACCTTCAAGTTTTTTGAAACAAAGCTCACCGAGGATACGGCAAAGCTGGCAAAGGGCTTTGACGGTGTCTGCGTGTTCGTCAACGACACGGTGAACGCCGCCGTGATCGACATGCTCTACGGCTACGGCATCCGGCTGATCGCCCTGCGCTGCGCGGGCTTCAACAACGTCGATCTGAAGCACTGCTTCGGCAGGATCCACGTCGTCCGCGTGCCCGCCTACTCGCCGTACGCAGTCGCGGAGCATGCGATGGCGCTGCTGCTGACCTCCAACCGCCGCATCCACAAGGCATATATCCGCACAAAGGACTTCAATTTCCGTCTGGACGGGCTGACGGGCGTGGATCTGCACGGCAAAACGGTCGGCGTGATCGGCACGGGCAAGATCGGCAGGGTCTTCATCAACATCTGCCGGGGCTTCGGAATGCACGTGATCGCCTACGATAAATTCCCGGCGCAGGACGCGGGGCTCGAATATGTTTCCCTGCCGGAGCTGTTCGAGCGCAGCGATTTTATCTCGCTGCACTGCCCGCTGACGGAGGAAACCTACCACCTCATCAACGCCGACGCCATCGCGCAGATGAAAAAGGGCGTGTATATCATCAACACCTCGCGCGGCGCGCTGATCGACGCCGAGGCGCTGCTCGAGGGCATCAAGGCGCGGAAGGTCGGCGCTGCCTGTCTGGACGTGTACGAGGAGGAATCCGACCTCTTTTTTGAGGATTTCTCCGGTCACATCGTCGAGGACGACACACTGGCGCGGCTGATCTCCATGCCGAACGTGATCCTCACCTCCCATCAGGCGTTTTTGACGCAGGAGGCGCTGCAGAACATCGCCGACACCACGGCGAACAATATCGTCTCGTTCTTCCGTGACGGGATCTGCGACAACGAGGTCTGCTACAAATGCAGCGACCTCGGCGCCTGCAGAAAGCAGCGAAAGGAAAAATGCTTCTAACAAAAAATACGGCTGTTGCGAACGCAACAGCCGTATTTTTTATTTGCTGATTCAGATCTTCGGCAGCAGGGCGAGGCTCTTTGCGATGTCCTCGTCCGTGGGGATATAATCCTGCATCTCGCCGTCGTTGTACTTCTGATAGGCGACCAGATCGAAATAGCCCGTGCCGGTCAGGCCGAAGACGATGTTCTTTTCTTCACCCGTTTCCTTGCACTTGAGCGCCTCGTCGATCGCAACGCGGATAGCGTGGCTGCTCTCCGGTGCGGGCAGGATGCCCTCGACGCGGGCAAATTCTGTCGCTGCATCGAAGACCGCCGTCTGCTCCACGCTTCTTGCCTCAACAAGACCGTCGTCGTAGAGCTGGGAGACGATGCTGCTCATGCCGTGGTAGCGCAGACCGCCGGCGTGGTTGGCGGACGGAATGAAGGAGCTGCCGAGCGTATACATCTTGGCAAGCGGGCAGACCATGCCGGTGTCGCAGAAGTCATAGGCGTACTTGCCGCGCGTCAGACTCGGGCAGGAGGCGGGTTCCACCGCGATGATGCGCATGTCCGCTTCGCCGCGCAGCTTCTGACCGACGAAGGGAGCGATCAGACCGCCCAGATTGGAGCCGCCGCCTGCGCAGCCGATGATGACGTCCGGTTTGATGCCGTATTTATCCATCGCAGCCTTGGTCTCCAGACCGATGACCGACTGATGAAGCAGGACCTGCGACAGGACGCTGCCGAGCACATAGCGGTAGCCATCGCTCTTGACCGCCATTTCGACCGCCTCGGAGATCGCACAGCCGAGGGAGCCGGTCGTGCCGGGGAATTCGGCGTTGATCTTCTTGCCGATCTCCGTCGTCATGGACGGCGACGGCGTGACCGTGGCGCCGTAGGTGCGCATGACCTCGCGGCGGAAGGGCTTCTGCTCGTAGGACACCTTGACCATGTAGACCTTGCAGTCCAGCTCAAAATAGGAGCATGCCATGGAAAGCGCCGTGCCCCACTGGCCCGCGCCCGTCTCCGTCGTCACGCCCTTCAGCCCCTGCTTTTTCGCGTAATACGCCTGCGCGATCGCGGAATTCAGCTTATGGCTGCCGGAGGTGTTGTTGCCCTCGAATTTGTAGTAGATGTGCGCCGGGGTGCCGAGCTTCTTTTCCAGGCAGTACGCCCGCACCAGCGGCGACGGACGGTACATCTTGTAGAAGTCGCGGATCTCCTGCGGGATGGGGATATAGGGAGTCTCACAGTCCAGCTCCTGCTCGGCAAGCTCGCGGCAGAACACCTGCGACAGCTCCTCGAGCGTCATAGGGTTGCCCGTGCCCGGATTCAGCAGCGGGACGGGCTTGTTCTTCATGTCGGCACGGACGTTGTACCATGCCTTCGGCATCTCCGATTCTTCCAGATAGATCTTGTACGGGATTTCCATGGTTTGTTCTCCTTCTTATTCTCGGGAGAGGATACAAAAATCCTGTCCCAGTTTTGTTTGCTGGGACAGGACGTTAAAATATCCTGCGGTGCCACCCGGCTTGGCGCAATGCGCCCACTTATGCGTACTTGCATACGCCGACTTTGCTAACGGAGAGTCACTCCGTCTCGCCTACTGAAGTTCAGCTCGCCCTCCGACGCCCATTCCGTCCGTACTTCCCTGCCGCGTTCCCACCATCGGCGGCTCTCTGTGCGTTCCGCTGCGGACATACTCACTCGTCATCTGCGGTTTTCTGTATTATACGCACATTGCGTCCGATTTGTCAAGACCAAATTTTGGAAATTTGTTGGCGCAAAGATTCGGTAGAATCTGCGTGCAGAAATTGGTCTCAATATTTCGCGAAATCTCCCTTTTTGTCATTGCGAGGTCGCGAATGCGGCCGTGGCAATCTGTCCGTCTCGACGTGGGACGCTTTAACGAATGAGGTGCGCGAAGGCTCCCCTGTGTAAGGGGAGCTGGATTTGCCGAAGGCAAAGACTGAGGGGTTGTCAACGCTGAAGATAAGCGCAATACTGCGAGGAGCGGTAACAATCCCTCCGTCAAAACCTGCGGTTTTGCCACCTCCCTCAAGGTGAATTGCCCCGAAGGGGCAAGAGGGTGGCCTGGGGCCACTGCATGAGGGAGGCTTTGGCTCCAACCGTAATATGATGTCCGTGCCATACCTGCCACGGACAGATTCCCTTGCAGCCTTCGGCTGCGGGAATGACACGGTTGGTGGGATAGTCGTGAAAAGCGACGCATCTTTCAGCAACTCTGCAATGGCATGGACGGGAGAGCGCTCATAATTGAGCATTGAACACTGCGCATTGAGTATTGCGCACAGAAGGCTTGACTTGCCCGCCTGCTCGCGGTAAGATAAACGGGAAGAAAGAAACAGGTGGTTTTCTTATGCAATTCAACGGTTTACTGTTTTTTGTCATCGTGATCTGCGTGGGGTATCTGTCCGTCAAAAGCAGGCTCGTCCCGGAGAGTGCGACGGACGTGCTGCCGCCGCTGCTGCTCAACGTCTGCTTCCCCGCGATGCTGTTTATGAACTTTGCGCAGACGGAGATACAGGAGCTGATCGGCGTCGGCGTTCCGACCGTGATCGCCACGCTGGTATTCAGCCTGCTGCCGTTTCTCGTTTCCATCCCTCTGTTTCGCAGGGCGGACGCCGCCCGGCGTCCCCTTCTGCGCTACTTGAGCGGCGTCGGCAATACCTCCTTCGTCTGCATTCCTCTTATGAGCCTGTTTCTGACGAAGAGCGAGATGTCCATCGTTTTTATCCACGGCGCGGTCATGGATTTCCTGATCTGGGGTGTGCATCATCAGGTCTTTCTCGGCACGACCGAGGGAAGCCGCAGGCAGATCGTCAAAAAAGTCCTGCTCACGCCGAATCTGATCGCCGTGGCCGCAGGTGTGCTTTGCTCCGTGTTTTCGGTACGGCTGCCGGCGTTTCTGACCTACACGCTCGACGGCATTGCCGCCGCCGTTTCGCCGATCGCGCTGCTGTTTATCGGCATGCTGATCTGCCGCTACGGGCTGTTCGGCTGGGTCAAAAGCAAGACGGCGATCCTCTACTCTCTTTGGAAGGTGCTGGCCCTGCCGTGCGTCGTCTTCGCCGTGCTGTACTTCCTCCTGCCGTTCAAAACCGCCTGCATTCTCGCCATTCTGCTCGGTTCACCCGCGCCGGTCACCGCCGTCCTCTGGGCAAAGCAGTACGGCAAGGACACGAAGCTGGCGGTGGACTGTCTGATCCCGTCGACCCTCCTCTATTTCGCCGTCATGGGCACGATACTGGCGATCCTGCTGAAATCCGGCGTGATCGGCGTATAACGAAACGCCTCCGGTCGGTATCGGAGGCGTTTTTGCCATCTTTCGGGAAATACCGTAAAAAATGGAAAATTTTCTTGCTATTTCGGTAAATCCGTTGTAGAATAATTCATAATGTGCATTCAGGAACGAAAACGTTCTGCCGTCATAGAATGAATAAACCTTTGAGAGGATGATCTCGTTGAAGAATAAGCTGTCTCCGGAGATTGCGATCAGGCATTTCAGCATCAGCGGAACGCCTGTGATCATCAGTGAATTCGGCTCCGGTCACATCAACAGCACCTACCGCGTGCAGACAGACGATAAGCACGTCTACATCCTGCAGCGCATCAATAAGTACGTCTTTTCCGACCCGAAGGCGGTTATGGAGAACGTCGGCGCGGTGACGGAATATCTGCGCGACCGCGTCAGCGACCCGAGCGAAACGCTGAATTTCATGCTTTCCGACGAAGGTACATACTATCACGTGGACGAGGACGGTGAATTCTGGCGCTGCTACGAATTCGCCGACGGCATCTGTCTGGAAGCGCCGGAATCCGACAAGGACTTCTACGAGAGCGCGATCGCCTTCGGCCGTTTTCAGGAGCTGCTGGGCGATTTCCCCGCGCAGACCCTGCACGAGACGATCCCCATGTTCCACAATACCGTCAACCGCTACCGCCTCTTCCGCGAGGCGCTGAATGCCGACCGCGTCCACCGGGCGCTCTCGGTTCGGGACGAGATCGCCTTCATTGAGGCGCGCGAGCAGGAGGCCGGCACCCTTGTCCGTCTTCTGGAGAGCGGCGAGCTTCCCCTTCGCGTCACGCACAATGATACCAAGCTCAACAACGTCCTTTTGGACGCGAAGACCCGCAAGGCGATGTGCGTCCTCGATCTGGACACCGTCATGCCCGGCTCTTCTCTGTACGACTTCGGCGACTCCATCCGCTTCGGCGCAGCGACGGCTGCAGAGGACGAGCCGGATCTGGACAAGATGGAGCTCAATCTGGAGCTGTTCCGCGTCTATACGCGCGGCTATCTGACCGCCTGCCGCAGCCTGACCGACAAGGAGACGGAGCTTCTGCCGCTCGGCGCGAAGATCATCACGCTGGAGCTTGCAGTCCGCTTCCTGACGGACTATCTCGACGGCGACCGCTATTTCAAGGTCGCCTACCCAGATCACAATCTTGTCCGCGCCCGCACGCAGCTCAAGCTGGTCGCCGACATGGAGAAGAAATGGGACCAGATGCAGCGCATCGTCGCGGAGGAAGCGGCAGAGGCAAAGAAGCAGACGAGAAGCTATTTGGGCGTCAGCTATCAGGTCAAGAACATGCCGGTGCTGGATGGGGATTTCATTCCCTTCGGCGTTTGGATCGACGCCTACGAAAAGGGCGCTTCCCAGCCGCTGACCATCGCCATAGAGCGCGACAAGGGCAAGATCTCCGTTCATCATACCAAAATCCACGGCACGGCCGAGCTTGCCGAGGCGGACTACCGCTTTGTCGAGCGCTATGTGAAGTTCCTGCTGTGGTCGATCGGCGGCTTCCGCATCTATATCTGCGGCAACAGCGCGCTGGCGCAGCGCCTGCAAAAGGCGTACACGCTCGAGGGCGAACGCAAATTCGACGTCCAGTTTATGCAGGACGTGTACGAAGTTCCCTTTGAGGTCATTGACTGCAAGGCAGAGGATTGCCCCGCAGCGAACGAGGCTGCCGTCCACATCGGCGGCCATATGGAGGGCTGCCGCATCGGCTTCGACGCGGGCGGCTCCGACCGCAAGGTTTCCGCCGTGATCGACGGCAAGACCGTCTATTCCGAGGAGGTCGTCTGGCATCCGAAGACGGAGTCCGATCCGCAGTACCACTTTGACGGCATCGTTGCGGCCTTCAAGACCGCAGCCTCCAAAATGCCGCGCGTGGACGGTATCGGCGTCTCCTCCGCCGGGGTTTTCATCGGCAACAGCCCGATGGTGTCCTCTCTGTTCATCAAGGTTCCCAGAGAAAAGCGCGAGCTGGTCAAGTCGATCTATGACCGCGCCGCATTGGAGCTGGGCGACGTTCCCATCGTCGTTGCAAACGACGGCGACGTGACTGCCCTCGCCGGCGCGATGGGCATGGAGGTCGGCTCCGTCATGGGCATGGCGATGGGCACGAGCGAGGCCGTCGGCTATGTCGACGCGGACGGCAACGTGCTCGGCTGGCTCAACGAGCTTGCCTTTGCTCCCGTCGATCTTTTCGAGGGCGCGATGGCGGACGAATGGTCCACGGACATCGGCGTCGGCTGCAAGTACTTCTCGCAGGACGCTGTCATCAAGCTCGCTCCGAGGGCGGGCATCGAGCTGGACGCGAGCCTGACCCCCGCCGAAAAGCTTAAGGCGGTGCAGTCGCTCGTGGAAAAGGGCGACGAGCGCGCCAAAAAGATTTTCGCTTCGATCGGCGCGTATCTTGCCCACACGATGAAGCTCTATTGCCGCTTCTACGACGTTCATCACATGATCGTCCTCGGACGGGTCATGTCCGGCGTCGGCGGCAGCATCGTGCTCAACAGCTGCCTTGCGATCCTGCGGGACGAATATCCCGAGCTTGCCGAAAAGGTGCGCGTCATGCTGCCGGATGAAAAGACCCGCCGCGTCGGCCAATCCGTTGCCGCAGCGAGCCTGCCCGAGGCAAGAAAATAAACAAACAAAATGGCATTTCGAGTGTTCGGAATGCCATTTTTCAGAAAAGAGGAAAGATGATGAATTTCAAAAATGCATGGA
Organism: Oscillospiraceae bacterium; assembly: GCA_017405865.1. Classification (GTDB taxonomy): domain Bacteria; phylum Bacillota; class Clostridia; order Oscillospirales; family Oscillospiraceae; genus JAZOXB01. Next base: position 33,238 of record JAFQZN010000035.1, read on the forward strand.
TCTACACCGAGCAGTTCCGCTTTGAGCGCGGCGCGTTCTCCGTGGAAAACGGAAGATTTTGCAACGTGCTCGGAGAGGCCTCGCCCGACGCGATTGATCTCGGCGGCGCATACGTCATTCCCGGCCTGATCGACGTACACACCCACGGCAACTCCGGCGCGGACTTCTCCGACGGAAAGCTCGACGGTGTTTTCGCCATGGCGCGGTATCTGGCGAAAAACGGCGTGACCTCCTTTGCGCCCGCCTCAATGACCCTCCCCTATGAAACGCTCGCCGCCGCCTTTGCCACGGCGCGCGCCTACGCGGACGACCGCCCCGACGACGGCGCCGCCCTGCGCGGCATTCAGATGGAGGGTCCCTTCTTCTCCGAGAAGAAAAAGGGCGCGCAAAACGGCGCGTATCTCCGCAAGCCCGATTTTGAGGCGTTCAAACAGCTCTTTGACGGCTGCGGCGGTCTGGTCAGGATCGTGGACGTCGCGCCGGAGCTGGATGGCGCGGAGGACTTCATCCGCAGGGCGAAGGAGCTCTGCACCGTCTCGATCGCCCACACTGACGCGGACTACGACGCCGCCCGCAAGGGTATCGCCGCCGGCGTCACGCACCTGACGCATCTTTATAACGCCATGCCCTCCATCCACCACCGCAAGCCCGGCGTGATTGCCGCCGCTGCAGAGGCCGAGACGGTCAGCGCGGAGCTGATCTCCGACGGCCAACACGTCCACCCCGCTTCCGTGCGGCTGGCGTTCCGCATCTTCGGCGCGGCGCGCATGGTGCTGATCTCCGACTCGCTGCGCTGCTGCGGCATGCCCGACGGCGAATATGAGCTGGGCGGCCAGCAGGTCTTCCTGAAGGGCGGCGTTGCCCGCCTCGAAGACGGCACGATCGCAGGCTCCGCGACCAACCTCTTCGAGTGCATGCAGCGCGCGATCTCCTTCGGCATTCCGCGCGAGGACGCCATCCGCGCCGCGACCTACAACCCCGCCCGTCAGCTCGGCTGCCTTTCCGAGGTCGGCTCGATTTCGGACGGCAAGATCGCGGACTTCGTGCTCTGCGACGCAGAGCTCAACCGCAAGACGGTCTACCTCGCGGGCAAGAAGCTCTAAAACGACACAAAAAGGGACGCGATTGCGTCCCTTTTATTTTCATTTATTTTGCCACCAGCACTGCGTCGGCGGGAACGTCGTGCGGTTCTGCCTCTATCGCAGCAAGCAGCTGAAAGCCGTAGCACAGCGCGACGGTCGGGTGGTCTTTTTCCCGTGCGAGGAAACGGTCGTAGTAGCCGCCGCCGTAGCCGAGGCGGTGTCCCGTGCGGTCAAACGCCAGCCCGGGCAGCAGGACAAGCGCGGTCGGATCGTCCGCCTCCTGCCCGTTCACCGGCTCCAAAATGCCGAATGCGCCCGTCCGCAGCTTTGTATTATCATCGAGGGAGAAAAAGCGCAGCTCGCTTCCGCACACCCTCGGCGCGCACACGCGCTTGCCGTCCTTTCTTGCCTGGGCGACGATGCCGTCCGTCCGCACCTCCCGATTCGCGCTCAGGTAGACGTAGAGCGTCTTTGCCGCGCGGTAGAGCGGATGGGCAAAGAGCTGCCTTGCCAACTCGTCCGACGCTGCGGTGATCTTTTCCTCCCGCATTTCGCGTCTTCTCCCCAGCATTTCCTGCCGAAGGCTGTCCTTATCCATTCCCCTCACCTCATTGACAGTATAGCGATATGCCCGTTCTCTGTCAATTCAAAAATACATATTGCGACATAATGCGACATAGTGTATAATAGAGAAAACCAAAAAGGAAGGTGCATAGAATGACCTATCACGTTCTGTTCAATCCCCTTGCCGGAAACGGCGCAGGCGCGGAGGTGGCGAAGCAGCTGAAAATGGAAAACGCCGAGGTCAAATTCCACGACGTGACGAAGCTCGACGGCTACGCTTCTTTCCTGCGTTCGATCGCTCCCGACGACGGCGTGATCCTGACCGGCGGCGACGGCACGATCAACCGCTTCGTCAACGAGACGGAGGGAATGGACATTCCAAACGACATCCTCTATTATGCCGTCGGCACGGGCAACGATTTCCTGAACGATCTGGGGAAAAAGGTCGGCGAGCCGCCCTTCTCCATCAAGAAATACCTTCGCGATCTGCCGACCGTGACGGTCAAGGGCAAGACCTGCCGCTTCCTCAACGGCATCGGCTACGGCATCGACGGCTACTGCTGCGAGGTCGGAGATCAGCTGCGCGAGAAGTCGGACAAGCCCGTCAACTACGCCGCGATCGCCATCAAGGGTCTGCTCTTCCACTTCAAGCCCGCCGACGCGATCATCACTGTGGACGGCAGGGAGTACAAGTTCAGAAAGGTCTGGCTTGCGCCGACGATGCACGGCCGTTTCTACGGCGGCGGCATGATGATCGCCCCGCAGCAGGACCGCCTGAACGCCGAGCGCACGGTCACGGTGTCCGTCCTCTGCGGCTCTGGCAAGCTCAAGACGCTGATGGTCTTCCCGTCCATTTTCAAGGGCGAGCACGTGAAGCACACCGAGATGTGCAAAACGCTGACCGGGCACGAGATCACGGTGAAGTTCAACCGTCCGACCGCCCTGCAGATCGACGGCGAGACGGTGCGCGGCGTGACGGAATACTCGGTCACAAGCAAGGCGCCGATCCACGTATAATCAAGAACAGAAAAAGGCTGTGAAGAACGGGAGCGGATCTGCTCCCGTTCTTCACAGCCTCATTATTTTATTCTTCCGGCTCTTTTTCCGCTAATACTAAAATTCAATTAGAATATTTAATTGAATTTTGCTGTGCTGCGCACAGCCTTTTCAGCGCAACGCGCTGAAAAGCCGTCTCATGCAGACTTCGACGCGCCCTCGGCGCTATAAAATGCTTTTTGAAGCATTTTATCGAAGTCTAGTATAAACCCTCCGGTTTCTCCTTCGGCGGGTCGGGGAAGAGAACGAATTCCTTCTTCCGATGCAGCCAAAGCAGCGCGATGAAGGTGAGCAGCGCAGCGGCGGAGATCAGGCAGCCGAGGGTCAGTCCCGGCGCGGTATAGCGCAGGGTGATCGAATGCATCCCCGCCGTGAGCGGGAAGGCGATCACCGCGTCGGTCAGCTTGACGGATTTGTTCGACGGATCGAAGGTCGCCGCAAGCTCCACTTCTTCTCCGTCCACCGTTGCCGTCCAGCCCGGCTCGTACGGCACCGAGGTATAGAACAGGCCGTCGCGCCGCGCGTTGATGATGCCGGACAGCTTGGTGTCCGACGCGTCGGTCAGCTCCCACGCCTCGTCTGCAAGCTCCGCCCAGCCGCGGCGGAAGGCGTAGTCGTCCATCAGCTCGACGTCCGCCGAGAAGACGCCCGATTCGCCCTGATCGACGAAGTAGACCAGCGTAATTTCGTCGCCCGCCGAGATCCAGCCGAGGCTGAACATGCTGCGCGCCTTGATATTGCGGTCAAAGAGGTACACGCCGTTGTGGTAGCAGGACACCGAGCTGACGTTGGTGAAATTCGTCGTCGCGCAGTAAAGGCCGTCCGCTTCCGCACGGTAGACCACGCTCAAGCTGGAGCGTCCCGCCGCACGGGTGCAGTTGAAGGAATACTGTGTGCCGGACGTGCCGCCCGCCTCCAGCGTGACGTTTTCATCCGAATGGCGCAGCTCCGAATGCTGCACGGGAACGTACAGCGGCTCGTGGACCCCGGTCGCCAGCGCGAACATCTCGTTCTGTTCCCAGATTGGATTGTATTTATCCTCCAGCGCGGAAAAATCCGCCAGCGCCGAATCGGTCATAAAGCCGACCGAGATGAAATAGTCGTTGCGCAGAAGGTTTGTGCTGCCCTCGGTGGCGATCAGGCTGTTGTACTGCGTGTCGCGATACTGTCCGTCGCGGTCGAGCAGGTATTTGATGCCGCACATCGCGTTGATAAACGGCGAGGACTCATAGTAGAGGAAGCGGTTGCTCCCCGGCCACGACGAGGTGCCGAGCGAGCGCGAGAAGCGATTGAAATTGACATTCGCCGACGAGGTGAAGATCGTCACGCCGTTGTAATTGTTGAGCGCGCCGTCGTTGAGCGTGTGGGTGTTGGTCGCCTCCGTGCGCCAGAAGAGGGTCTTCCCCTCCTCCAGCTGATTTGCCTTCTCCAGCAGGGTCTGCACCGCCGCGCCGTCCTTCGGGTAGCCGCTGCGCGAGGTGAACGCGACCTTGTTCGAGCCGACGACAAAGCAGAGGATCATTTCGCAGGAAATGATCGCCGCCAGCAGCGTCAGCGCGACGGTGCGGCGCCATTTGCGCTTGCCGTAGATCAGGAAGAAGGCGATCATGCCGGCAAGCACGACAAGCCCCAGAATCACGGATCTCTGTCCGGGCTCCTCCGCGCCCCAGGCATTCCAGATCAGCAGCCCCGCGAGCGGCACGATGAAAAACAGATACCACTTTTTGAAGCTGTCCATCAGCGTAAAGGCGCGGAAGGCCATGCAGATCGTCACGAAGCTGAACAGGAAGCTGAAGCGGTACGGCAGCATATTCGGGAAGTGGAAGCCGTGCCAGACGTAGTCCAGATAGCGGAAGATAAAGCTCAAAAACAGGAACAGCAGCAGAAAGACGCTGCAGAGCTTTTCGCGCAGGCGGATCTTGCCGCTGCAGCAGAAGCAGATCGCCAGAATGAGCGCGGATAAGCCGCAGTATACGTTCGGCAGCCCCTCCATCTTGGTGACGTTGGGCGCGGGCATCAGATTGGTAAAGATCTGCTTTGCCGCATCCCACACCCCGGGCAGGGTCTGCGTCCAGAGGAAGTGCAGCAGGCTCTCGCCCTCCGGTACGGTGCTGCTGACGCCGCTGGCGATATTCAGGCCAAAAATCGAGACGTCCTTGCTCTTGGCGGAATTGGTGATTCCCATTGCCTTGAGCGTCGGGATCAGAAGCGCCGCCGCAAGCGCGACGCCGATCAGCGTACAAACGCCGATGCGCAGGAAGCGCCGCAGGAAGTTCTTCCACCCCTGCCAGCAGACGATGCAGTAGACGATGAAAGTCAGCAACACGAAGATGCAGCAGAAATATGCGATATAGTAGTTGCACCACAAAGACAGCGCCAGCGTGATCACGTACAGGCGGAATTTCCCGTCCCGCAGGAGGCAGACCGTCCCCGCGACCAGCAGCGGCAGGAGCGCGAAGGTGTCCAGCCAGATATTGTTCCAGTAGTAGCCGCAGACCCACGAGCAGAAGGCATACATCAGTCCGAAGAACGCGATGGAAAGATCGTTTCTGCGATAGACGATCCGCAGGAAGAGCGCCATGAACAGCCCGGCGCAGGCAATCTTAACAACCGTCAGCAGGGCGAAAAACTCCGTCAGAAGCGAGGCAGGCACCAAAACGCAAAGCCAGTTTAAGGGGCTTGCCAGATAGTAGGCAAAGAGGGAGGCGTAGCCCGTGCCCATGCCGACGTTCCACGTATACTGCATAGAGCCGCCGGACAGGAGCTTCTCGCGGAACGCGGAGAAGAACGGATAATACTGGTGCCATTCGTCATGTGCGAGGATCATATTGTCGCCGCACGGATAGACGCCGTCGACGGTAAATACGATGCACACGATCGCGAAGGGCATCAGAAACGCCAGCAGCAGCGGCAGACGATCTAACCATTTTTTCTTTTTCAACGGGGAAGATTTCATTCTCTTACCTCCTCTGGGTTTATGGAGTATGATTTGCGTCCTTGGCGTTGACAACCCCTCAGTCCTTGCCTTCGGCAAAGCCAGTTCCCCTTGCACAGGGGAGCCTATCGTGCGGGTCATTCGATAAAGTGTCCCGCATCGAAAGGGACAGATTGCCACGGTCATCAGCGGGGCTCGGAAGCTGCAGGCGGGTCCGGGAAGAGCGATTTTTCCTTCCGGCGCAGGTACAGCAGCGCGCAGAAGACAAACAGGGATACCGCCGAGATCAGCGCGCCGGCAGTCAGTCCCGGCGTCCGGTAGCGCAGGGTGACCTCGTGCGTTCCCGCGCCGAGCGGGAAGGAGATCACTGCGTCCGTCAGATTGACGGTTTCCGCAGCGGGATCGAAGGTCTGCGCGAGCGCGACCTCCTCGCCGTCCACGGTTGCCGTCCATCCGGGCTCGTATGGCACAGAGGTGTAAAACAGCCCGTCGTGCAGCGCCGTGACCGTGCCGGAAAGCTCGGTGTCAGACGCTTTTGTCAGCACCCACGGCTCGTCGGCCAGCGCATGCCAGCCTTGCCAAAGCGCATTTTCGTCCAGCTGCACAACGTCAGCATACAAATATCCGTACCAGCCGGGATCGACGAAATAGACAAGCTGGATCTCGTCGCCCTCCGACAGCCTGCCGAGGCTGAACGAGCCGCGAGATGAGATATATCGGTCAAACCGGAACTGTCCGTTAATATAGACGTAAACCGTGGAGAGATTCGGCAGTCGCGTCGTCGCGTAGCAGAGGCCGTCGGACGGCGCGCGGTAGAACACACTGAACGTAGAGCGCCCGGACGCATTGACACAGCTATAGGAGTAATATCGATCCAGCCCTTCATACGGCACGAGCGAGCTTCCCTCGTTCCATGAGAGCAGTTGCTCACAGGGCAGAGAGACGTACAGCGGTTCCTGTACGCCTGTTGCAAGGCGGAACAGCTCGTTCTGGTCGCGAATCGGATCGTCCGTATTTGCACTCTCGGAAAATGCGGACAAAGCCGAATCCGCCATGAAGCCGGCGGAAATATAGTAGCTATTGCGCAGCAGATTGACGTTCTCCTCGGTCGCAAGGAGGGTGTTGTGTACCGGGTCGCGGTACAGCCCTTCGCAGTCGAGCAGATACTGAACGCCGCAGAGCGTATTGGCAAACGGAGAATTCTCCCAATAGAGATACCAGTTGAAGACCGGCAGGGACGACAAACCGAGCACGGGAGAGAACCGGTTGAAATTCGCGTTGGCGGAGGACGTGAAGATCGAGGCGCCGCGATAGCCGTAGAGCGCGCCGTCGTTGCGCGACTGCGGGACGGTCAGCTCCGTGCGTCCGAAGCCGTCCGGCGTCTGCGCTGTTTCCAGCAGGGCTTGGATTTCCTTCTCGTCCTTCAGATATTCGGTTTTTGAGAGATAGTCCGCCTGCTCCACGCCGAAGTGGAAGCAGGAGATCGCCTCGGCGGCGATCACCGCAAACACGATCACAGAGGCAGTGATCCGGCGCGCCTTCTGCCTGCCGTGGATCAGGAAGGCGGCAACAAGCGCGCAGACGACGGCGATCGCAGCGGTCACGGAGCCAAACTCCGCGTCCCATGCGTTCCAGATCAGCAAGCCCGCAACGGGAACGATGATCAAAAGATACCATTTCTTGAAGCTGTCCATCAGCGTGTAGGCGCGGTACGCCATGGCGATCGTCACAAAGCTGAAGAGGAAGCTGAAGCGGTACGGCAGGCCGTTCGGGAAGTGCAGGCCGTGCCAGAGATAGTCCAGTCTGCGGAAGATGAAGCTCATCAGCAGGAAAAGCAGCAGGAACACGCTGCACAGCTTCTCGCGCAGACTGACCTTGCCGCAGCAGCAGAAATAGATCGCCAGCACCACGGCGCAGAAGCCGCAGTAGATATTCGGCAGACCCGCCGGCAGGATCTCGGTGACGGATGGGTCGGGCATGAGGTTGGAGAGGATCGTCCGCGAAGCGCTCCATACGCCGGCAAGACCGGTCTCGCCGCCTGCGAGATTTAAGCCCCACTCTCCGTACATCGCTCCGGCGGAGGCATAGGAGTTCTGCATTGCCTTGAGCGTCGGCAGCAGCAGGACTGCCGTCAGTCCGAAGGCAAGCAGGGTACACACGCCGATGCGCAGGAAGCGCCGCAGGAGGTTCCTCCACCCCTGCCAGAAGGTAATGCAGTAAGCAAGGAAGGTCAGCAGGACGAAGATGCAGCTGAAATACGCCAGATAGTAGTTACACCACAGGGACAGCGCCAGCGCGATCACATAAAGGCGATACTTTCCCTCGCGCAGCAGGCAGACCGTGCCTGCCACCAAAAGCGGCAGCAGGGCGAAGGTGTCCAGCCACATCAGATTCCAGTAGTAGCCCGCCGTCCACGAGCAGAAGGCGTACAGCAGCGCAAAGAACGCAATGGACAGATCGTTCCTGCGGTAGACGGTTTTGAGGAACAGCGCAAAGAACAGCCCCGCGCAGGCGATCTTCACAACGGTCAGCAGGGCGTAAAACTCCAAAAGCGCGGAGGACGGCACCAGAACGCAAAGCCAGTTCAGCGGGCTTGCAAGATAGTAGGCGTAGAGGGAGGCGTAGCCCGTCCCCATGCCGACGTCCCGCGTATACTGCAGGGAGCCGCCGGTCATCAGCTTTTCGCGGAACGCCTTGAAAAACGGATAATACTGCTTCCAGCCGTCCTGTACCAGGATCGTCTTATCGCCGAAGGGAGAGATCTCCGCAAGCGCAAAGATCACGAGCGCCGCAGCGAACGGCAGGAAAAACGCCAGCAGCAGCGGCAGCCGACTGCTGTACCGCTTTGCTAACGGCGATCCGGTTTCCGGCGACGGCGCGGCAGCGCTTCTGTTTTTTTCCCTGCCGCTGCCTTTCCTGTATTGTGATCTCTTTTTCGATGAGGAAGTTTTCATTTCATATTCTCCTCTACCATTCCGAGCCGCGCCATCAGATACGGCAGGGTCTGCTCAAAATTCACGCCGTACCAGCGCGCGTCGCTGTCCTGCGCGGTCACGCGGATGGTCTTGACGACGTAGTCCGCCGCCAGCGCGATCGCCGCAGGCGCGGGCATGCCGAGCGTCAGCGCGCCTGCGCAGGTCGATGCGAACAGGTCGCCCGTGCCGTAGAAGACGGACGGGATAAACTCCGTATTGTGCAGGCTGAAGCGCCCCGCCGCGTCCATCGCCGCGACGCCCATATGGTTTTCGTCCATGCGGATGCCCGTCACGATGGCGGTCTTCGCGCCGAGGAGCAGCAGCTTTTCCAGAAGCGCGCGCACGAAGCCCTCCCCGTGCCGCTCGCAGTAATTCTCCCCTGTCAGCAGGCACGCCTCGGTCACGTTCGGCGTGATCACGTCCGCGCGGCGGCAAAGCTCCTTCATCCGCGCCGGGAAGTCGGGCGCAAAACCGGGATAGAGCTTGCCGTGATCCGCCATGACCGGGTCGACGAAAACCAGTGCGGCGGCAAAGTCCGCAATCACCTGCTCCACCAGCGCGACCTGCGCCTCCGAGCCGAGATAGCCCGTGTAGACCGTGTCAAAGCGGACGCCCAGTCTTTTCCAATGCCCGGTGATCGGCTCGATGCTGTCGGTCAGCTCGCGGCTGTAAAAGCCGTCGAACGCCGTGTGCGCCGAGAGCAGCACCGTCGGCAGGGCGGCGCACTCCAAGCCCATTGCCGACAGCACCGGCAGCGCGATGCTCTGCGAGCATTTTCCGATGCAGGAAAAGTCCTGAATACTGACAATTCGTTTCATATTTTTTCCTCAATTAACAGATTAGAACTATTATACCTCATTTCCGGGAGAAAGAAAAGAGAAATTCTCGCAGTTTTCTTGCCAAACAGCGGTTTCAAAACGGGAAATTCTATTGTATAATGGGGAAAAGGAGTTTTCGCCATGAAAAAGATTTTCCGCGCTGCCCGGTCTTTTCTGAAAAAAGAGCCGATGCTCGTCGCCGCCGTACTGGCGGCTGTCGCGGCGCTGTTCATCACGCCGCCGCGCAAGGAGCTTCTGACGAGCATCGACTGGAAGACGCTTGCCACGCTGTTTATGCTTTTGAGCGTTCTGGACGGCTTCAAGCATGAAAATCTGTTCCGTCCCGTCATCCGCGCCGTCGGCTCGATCCGTTCCCTGCTGGGCGTGAGCTTTTTCCTCGTCTTCGGCGTGTTCTTTTCGTCGATGTTCGTCACGAACGACGTCTCGCTCATCATCTTCGTGCCGCTGACCATCCTCCTCTTCCGCGAATACGGCAAGGAGCAGTACATTCTTCCCATTCTGACGATGGAAAACATCGCCGCGATCCGCGGCAGCCTTCTGACCCCCTTCGGCAGTCCGCAGAATCTCTTCCTGTTCTCCAACAGCGGCACGGACACCGGCTCATTTTTGTGGATGATGCTGCCGCTGTGGCTGGGCAGCGCCGTGCTGATCTCCCTGTTTCTTTTGTTCCTCTATCGCAGGGATCTCAAGCAGCCCGCTGCGGACACCGGCTTTGCGCCGGAGCCGTGGAAGCCGGAGGGCAGAGTGCGGCGCATTGTCTATCTTGTTCTCTTTGCGATCATCATCGCCTGCATCGTCACGCGGACGGCATACTGGCCCTATGTGACCGCCTTCGTCACGGTCGTTCTGCTGATTTTCGACCGTAAGGTCTTCCTGCGGGTCGATTATGTCCTTCTTCTGACCTTCCTGTGCTTTTTTATCTTCTCGTCCTCCATTGCGGCGAACGAGACGATCGCGCTGTTTTTGAAATCCGCCGTCGCCGGACGCGAATACTGGTGGAGCATCGGCGTCAGCCAGGTCATCTCCAATGTTCCCGCCGCCATCGTCCTGTGGCCGTTCACGACCGATCTGAAGGCGCTGATCTACGGGCTGGACACGGCAGGGCTCGTCTCTGTCATCGGCTCGCTCGCAAGCGTCATCAACCTGCGGCTCTACACCCGCGAATACCCCGGGCAGGGCAGGCGGTTCCTGCTCGTTTTTGAGAAGATCTCGCTGTGCTTCTTCGCCGTTGTCGTCCTTTTGCAGCTGTTGCTGCTGTAACAAAAAATCGCCGCTAGATTTGCGGCGATTTTTTAGGATCATTCGGAGCAGGACGCTTCGAGCTGCGCCTTGACCTCCTCCAGGCTCATGCCGGTTTCCCGCGCAATGCGGGCGAGGTCCTCGTATTCGTACTTCGTTTTCGTTACGCCGCAGCCCTCCGACACCTTTCTGCGCACGGTGCCGTAGGCGGTCGCCGCCGTTTCGACGGTGCGCCGGAGCGTATAGCGGCGGCTGATATTCTCCCGTACGCCGAGGGTCGACGTGTGGCGGAAGAGCAGCCGGAGCATCTCGTCCCTGTCCTTCTCACGGCAAATGACCGAAAGCAGGACGCCCGGGCGGGATTTTTTCATCTGTGCAGGCAGCGTATAGACCTCCAGGGCTCCCGCCGCAAAGAAGCGCTCCTCGGCAAAGCCGATCGCCTCGGGCGTCATATCGTCGAGGTTGCAGGAAAGCTCGCAGACCATATCTCCGGAATCGTCAGTCTCCCCGAGCAGCGCGCGCACGCAGTTGGCAGCGGGAAAGTCCTTGCTGCCCATGCCGTAACCGATCGCCGCCGTCCGCATCACGGGCATTTCCCCGAATCGCGTCGCAAAGTGCTTCAGCAGCGCAGCGCCGGTCGGCGTACACAGCTCGCCTCTTACGCTGCCGCCGTAAATCGGCACGTCGCGCAGCAGAAAAGCAGTGGCGGGCGCGGGGACCGGAAGGATCCCGTGCGCACATCGTACCTGACCGCTGCCCACATGGATCGGCGAAACGACGACCTGCTCTGCGCCGATGCGCTCCATCAGCATGCAGACCGCCGTGACGTCCGCGACGGCGTCCATCGTACCGACCTCATGGAAATGGATCTCCGTCACGGGAACGCCGTGGGCGTGGCTTTCGGCCTCGGCGATCAGCGTATAGACGGCAAGAACGTCCGCCTTTACCTTTTCGGAAACCGGCAGCTCCCCGACGATATGCCCGATCTCGTGCATGCCGCTGTGATGGTGCTCGTGGTCGTGCATATGCTCGGACTCTTCCACGCCGTTGACCTTGACGGTGACGTGTGTGCCTGTGATGCCGCATTTGACGGAAGGCGCAGCGCTAACGGCAACGCCGGGAAGGCCGACGCCGTTCAGCTCGGCAAGGAACGCTTCCCTGTCCGGCAGAAGCTCCAGCAGCGCAGCGGTCAGCATATCGCCTGCCGCGCCCATTGCGCAGTCGAAATAGAGTGTTTTCATCTCATTTTGCCTCCATGTGGTTGATCATGCTGGCCAGATACCCCGCGCCGAAGCCGTTGTCGATGTTTACCGCCGCAACGCCGCTGGCGCACGAGTTCAGCATGGACAGAAGCGCGGACAGTCCTTCAAAGGACGCGCCGTAGCCGACGCTGGTCGGAACGGCGATCACGGGGCAGTCGACAAGCCCGCCGATCACGCTGGCGAGCGCGCCCTCCATGCCGGCGACGGCAATGATCACGCTGGCGCGCATGAGCTCGTCCAGATGGGCAAGCAGGCGGTGCAGCCCGGCAACGCCGACGTCATAGAGCCGGACGACCTCGTTTCCGTAGACCTCGGCAGTGACGGCGGCCTCCTCCGCAACCGGGATGTCGCTGGTGCCGCCGGTCGCCACGACGATCGTTCCGATCCCGTTCGGCGCGGCAGCCGCTCCGATGATCCCGATGCGGGCGTCTGCACGGTAATCCAAATCAAGCACCGTCCCGATGCGCTCTGCCGCCTCTGCGCCGAGCCGCGTAATCAGGATCGTCTTCTGGCCGCTCTGCTGCAGCTGCGCCGCGATGCCGAGGATCTGCGCCACGGTTTTCCCCGCGCCGTAGATGACCTCCGGCTGCCCCTGACGAATGCTGCGGTGCAGATCGACCTTGGCATACCCCAGCTCCGCAAACGGTTCCTTTTTGAGCGCGAGAACTGCGTCGTCCACGCTCATTCTTCCCGCCCGGACGGCCTGCAGGATCGTCTTGATCTCCGTCTTCATTCTCTGACCTCCAAATCCAGCAGTACGCCCGCGTAATCGCGCTTCAGCGCAGCAAGAACGTCCTGCCGATGCCGCAGCAGCGTCTCAATCTGATCTGCCGGGAGCTGAATCCGCGCCGCGCCTGCCATGCGGCGAACGCGGAAGTCGCGCAGACCGATGGAAAACAGGCAGTTTTCCGCTCTCTCGGTCGCCGCGAGCTTTTCCTCGGTGATCACCTCTCCCGTTGGGATGCGCGTGGCGAGGCAGGCGTAAGCGGGCTTGTCCCACGTAAACAGCCCGGCCTCGCGCGACAGCCGCCGCACGTCGGCCTTGGTCAGGCCGCACAGCCGCAGCGGCGAAAGAACCGACAGCTCCCGCAGCGCCTTCATGCCGGGACGGTCGCCTGCGTCGTCGGAGGCGTTCGTTCCGTCCAGCAGGACGGAAAAGCCGTCCGCCTCGGCTTGGGCTTTGATCGCCGTGAAGATCGTTCGTTTGCAGTAATAGCAGCGGTCGGCGGGGTTGGACGCAACCCGCTCGTCTGCAAGAACGTCCGGGCACAGGAGCTGCATCGGAACGCCGAGCGCATTTGCCAGACGCAGCGCGTCCTCCAGCTCAAACTGCGGCTGGAAGGCGGATTTCACGAAATACGCCCGCACCTGTGCGCCGCACTGCTTCGCAGCGTACAGCAGGTAGGCAGAATCGACGCCGCCGGAGAACGCAACGGCAACCTTCGGGTGCTCTGCAAAAAAGTCGTTCAGTTTCATAAGATACCATAACGGCGGCTCTGAAAGAAGCACAGAGCCGCCGTCTGTCAGTGTTTATTTTTTCTTGAACAGCGCGGACTTGATCACGCCCTTCGGATCTGTTACGAGCAGAATGACGAGCCATATGATCAAACCGAGCGCCACGACGGACAGCCCGAGGAAGAGATCGTTGAGCATGTCTGCCGGGGCAGGAGTGAAGTACGCCGCGCCAAGCTCCGCGTACTCAAAGATCGCGTCGATCAGCCACATGAGAGAAGCGCCCCAGAACAGCCAGCAGAGAATGCCGACCTTCATCTCGCTTTTCGGAGCGTTCTTATACCAGACGACCGTACAGATGATCGCCGCGAAAACGGTCGTCAGCAGCGTCATACCGCACTCTCCTTCGCCGACGCGGTCGCGCGGAGCGATTTCCGCTCGATCACGGCGGACACGCCGAGCATACCCGCCCATACGGCGGTGACGATCGCAGCCATCATAACGCCGGCGCTGCTCATTTCCGCGAGCATTTCGGAGGTTTCTCCGGTTTTCACCGCCGTCAGGAACGGGAAGTAGGGTACGACCTCACCGTGCCACACGTGCTCAAAGGCGAGCAGCGCGGAGCCGCCCCAAAGCAGCTTGTTCAGCCAGCCCAGCTTCGTAGAGAACGGCGTCTTGACCGCTTCTGCCACCGTGCCGTCGGGCATGCAGACGCTGACGGTTTCTTCCTTTTCTCCGGACTTGATCATTTTTGCTGCAACCGTGGTGATGACCGCTTCAGCAGCGGGAACGAGAAAACATGCCATGAATCTTACCTCCTGAAAATGGTTCAACAGGTGCTCTGCGCCGGCGTTCTGCAAGCGCCCACCCTTCTATTGTAACGAGTATAGTATACAATCATTTTCCCGCTCCGTCAATATGCAGATGCAAAAACAGGGCGAATATTTCCTGCTTATGGAAGCAGCTTCACGCAAGATATTGACAGATCGGCAAAGCAGCCGTACAATAGTATTTGTAAAAAATTGTGTAAGGAGCATGAACACATGAAGATCACGAACGATATCCGCTACGTCGGCGTCAACGATCACAAGCTCGACCTCTTTGAAGGGCAGTATGTGGTTCCCAACGGCATGGCATACAATTCCTACGTCATTCTCGACGACAAGATCGCCGTCATGGACACGGTGGATCGGAATTTCACCCACGAATGGCTGGACAATCTCGCCGGTGTGCTCGGCAGCCGGAAGCCGGACTATCTGATCGTCCAGCACATGGAGCCGGATCACAGCGCAAACATTGCCAATTTCATGAGCACCTATCCCGACGCCGTCGTCGTCGCCTCGGACAAGGCGTTCAAAATGATGCGCAACTTCTTCGGAACTGACTTTGAAGACAGAAAACGGATTGTCGGCGAGGGCGACACTCTCTGCCTCGGCAGGCACACCCTCACCTTCTTCACCGCACCGATGGTCCACTGGCCGGAGGTCATCGTGACCTATGACAACGCGGACAAGGTGCTCTTCTCCGCCGACGGCTTCGGCAAATTCGGCGCGCTGGACGCGGACGAGGACTGGGCGTGTGAGGCGCGCAGATACTATTTCGGCATCGTCGGCAAGTACGGCGCGCAGGTGCAGGCGCTTCTGAAGAAGGCGTCCGCGCTGGACATTCAGACGATCTGTCCGCTGCACGGCCCGGTGCTGACGGAAAACCTCGGCTACTATCTCAATCTTTACAACATCTGGTCGTCCTACGGCGTGGAGAGCGATGGCATCTGCATTGCCTACACCTCCGTCTACGGCAACACGAAGAAGGCCGTCGAGCTGTTAGCGGATAAGCTGAAGGCCTACGGCTGCCCGAAGGTTGCCGTGACCGACCTTGCCCGCGAGGACATGGCAGAGGCTGTCGAGGACGCGTTCCGCTACGGGAAGCTCGTTCTTGCGACCACGACCTACAACGCGGATATTTTCCCGTTTATGCGGGAGTTCATTCAGCACCTCGTCGAGCGCGGCTTTAAGAACCGCACCGTCGGCCTGATCGAAAACGGCTCCTGGGCGCCGCTTGCGGCAAAGACCATGCAGAAGCTGCTCGAGCCGTGCAAAGATCTCACCTTTACCACCACGACCGTCAGGCTCACATCCGCCCTGAACGACGAGAGCAAGGCGCAGGTCGACGAGCTGGCGAAGGAGCTGACGAAGGACTACGTCGCGCAGAACGGCGACACCGCCGACAAGAGCGACATGACCGCTCTGTTCAAGATCGGCTACGGCCTGTACGTCCTGACCTCCAACGACGGCAAGCGCGACAACGGCATGATCATCAACACGGTCACGCAGGTGACGAATTCGCCGAACCGCATCGCCGTGTGCATCAACAAGCAGAACTATTCGCACCACGTCGTCAAGCAGACCGGCATTATGAACATCAACTGTCTGTCCACGGACGCGCCGTTCTCCGTGTTTGAGTGCTTCGGCTTCCGCAGCGGCCGTTCGGTCGATAAATTCGAGGGCATTCACGCGCTGCGCTCGGACAACGGCCTTGCCTTCCTGCCGCAGTATATCAACGCCATGCTCTCTTTGAAGGTCGAGCAGTACGTCGACCTCGACACCCATGGCATGTTTATCTGCTCGGTCACGGAGGCGCGCGTGATGTCCGACCGCGAGACGATGACCTACACCTACTATCAGCAGAACGTGAAGCCGAAGCCCCAGACCGAGGGCAAGAAGGGCTACGTCTGCAAGGTCTGCGGCTACGTCTATGAGGGCGACACCCTGCCCGAGGACTACGTCTGCCCGCTGTGCAAGCACGGCGCCGCCGATTTCGAGCCGATCGCATGACTTATACCAGACTTCGATAAAATGCTTTCCTGATTTTGACGGTTACGGACTTTTTGGACAGTCTGACGCCCCCGGTCGATTCTCTTCGACCGGGGGCGTAAATTCATGCAATGCGTGATCGGAATGTGCATTCATTCTATGAGCAGGATCTGCGGGACTATTCCCCGGAAGATGAAACACGGCAGATGCTGAAAATTCAGAGCCGTCTGTATGAGCGAACGCTCAACTCCAGCGTTTCACTTCGCAACGGATTAATCTCTCTGCTGGATCAAACCTTTCCCGGCGC
>JAFQZN010000036.1 GCA_017405865.1 Oscillospiraceae bacterium
AGTCAAAATTCTTGCGAAGCAAGCTTTTTGCAACCTAAATTGTTAGAAAAACCTGAATAAAACAGAAAAACGTTTAAACAGGGAATAATCCAAAAATTGTTTTAATAATTTTGACGTTTACGGACTTTTTTGACAGTCTGGGGAGGCAGCTTCTTTGAAGCTGCCTCCTTGCTTTTACTCTGTTTCTTTTTTTGCGATCTCGTTGGTGTCAATGCTGTCGCGGAAAACGAAGAATCTCTGATACAGGAATTCCGTAACGAGATTCAGCGCCATGTTGAGGAACGTGACCAGATACTCATTCCAGCCAAGGCCGGTCAATACATGCTCCAGCCACGTCGAAAGCGGCGTGAAGACGAGATAGTACGCGGCGACCTTCAGCATCGCGATCGGCACGTTGTTTGCCGACTTGAAGGTATAGCGGCGGTTGAGCGTGAAATTCCAGATTATCGACAGAACCAAAGCAATCAGATAGCTGACCCAGTAATCCAGATGCAGCAGCTCATTGAGCAGGGTGAACGTGACGATCTGGATCAAGCCTGCGGAGATGGAAAACAGCAGGAATTTCAAGGAACGGAGCAGTTCCTTTCTCTTTTCCGATTTCGTTTCCTTTGACGTGTCTCTTTTTTCTTCTTTCATGTTTCCTTACCTCGCCCATTCGGCGTATTCCGTTTCTGTTGTTTTCTGCCGCTGCATCAAAGCGTGGAGCGCCTCTCCCGGATCGCGGTTTTCATACAGCACCTCGTATGCCGCCCGCGTGATCGGCATATCGACGCCGTGCTTCTTTGCCAGCTTCCACGCAGCGCTCGCGGCGTAGTAGCCCTCGACGACCGCGCCGACCTGCTGCATCGCCTCCTGCACACCCACGCCCTGCCCGATCAGGATACCGGCGCGGCGGTTGCGGGAGTGCATGGAGGTGCAGGTGACGATCAGATCGCCCACGCCCGCAAGCCCCGCGAACGTTTCGCGGGATGCGCCGAGTATCATGCCGAGCCTTGCAAGCTCCGCAAGGCCGCGCGTCATTAAAAGCGCCTTCGTGTTGTCGCCGAAGCCCAGACCGTCGCAGACGCCGGCGCAGAGTGCGATGACGTTCTTATGCGCCGCGCCGAGCTCGACGCCGATCGCGTCGGGGCAGGTATAGACGCGAAGCTGCTCGGACATAAACGCCGACTGCACCTTCTCGGCAAGCGCCTTGTCCGCACACGCAGCGACCACGCCGGTCGGGATGCCGCGGCTGACCTCCTCGGCATGAGAGGGGCCGGAGAGCGCGACGACGCGCTTTCCCGTCTCCTGCGCGATCAGCTCGCTCATGCGCAGACCCGTATTTTCTTCAATTCCTTTGGTTACAGAGACGAGGATTACGTCCTCGCGCAAAAACGGTGCAAACGTCCGCGCCGTTTTTCTTACCGCGAAGGACGGCGTCGCAAACACGACCATATCCTTCTCGCGCGCCGCAGAAGCCTCTGCGGTATAGCGCAGCTCCTTCGGCAGCGCAACGCCCGGCAGGAAGGGATTCTGACGGGTTACGGCAAGCTGCTCGCTCTCGCTTTCGCAGTACGACCAGAGCGTGACCTGATGCCCGTTATGCAGCAGGCGGATCGCAAGAGCCGTGCCCCAGCCGCCGCTGCCTGCGATCAATACGTTCAATTCCCTGCCCTCTCGTTCTTATACTTGTGGAAATAGGTCTTTCGCTCCTTGCCGTGGAGAAGGCGCGAAATATTGGCGCGGTGCAGGACGATCACGATCAGCGCCATCAGCACGACCAGTCCCCAGATCAGCGGCCGGTCAAAGTAGAAGATGACCGCTAAAACGGAAAAGGCGATCACGCCCAGGATCGAGCCGAGAGAAACGAAACGCGTCAGGAAAAAGATGAGGATAAACACCGAGATTGCGATCAGGAATATCTTCCAGTCCAGCATCAGCGCGACGGCCGCGCTGCAGAGCACACCCTTGCCGCCGTGGAAGCCGAAGTAGACGGGGAAAATATGGCCGATCTGCGTAGCCGCGCCGGCGATCATCGTCGCGAGCGGCTTGTCCTCCGGCAGGAGCAGCGTCGCCAGCCAGCAGGCAAGAATCGTTTTGCCGAAGTCGATCAAAACGACCAGCAGGGTCGCCCAGCCGCCGTAGGAACGCAGGAAATTCGTCAGACCTGCATTGCCGCTCCCCTTTTCGCGCACGTCCTCGTGCATCTTCAGACGGGAGATCAGGATCGCGCCGTTGACGCCGCCGATCAGATAACCGATCGCAATACAGGCAAGTATCTTCCATACCATAGTTTATTCCTCCTTGTCGCCCTTCTGACGGATCGTGATCCGCACGGGCGTCCCCTCCAGCCCGAAGGTCGCGCGAATTTGATTTTCCAGATACCGCTGATATGAGAAGTGGAACAGCCGCGCGTCATTGCAGAAGATCACGAAATGCGGCGGCTTGACGCCGACCTGCGTCATATAGTAGATCTTCAGTCGGCGACCCTTGTCCGTCGGCGGCTGCACGCGCGCGGTCGCATCCTCCAGCACGTTATTGAGCATTCCGGTAGAAATGCGCATCGCGCTCTGGTTTGCGACATAGTTGATCAGCTCATACAGCTTTCCCACGCGCTGACCCGTCAGCGCGGAGATGAAAAGCACGGGCGCGTAGGTCATATAGCTCAAATCCTGCCGGATCTTTGCCGTCATCTCGTTCATGGTGTTGGTTTCTTTTTCGACCGTGTCCCACTTGTTGGCGACGATGATACACGCCTTGCCCGCCTCATGCGCAAGCCCGGCGATCTTCGTATCCTGCTCGGTCACGCCCTCGTTGGCGTCGATCAGGATCAGGCAGACGTCTGCCCGGTCGATTGCGGCAATGGAGCGCATGTTGGAGTACTTTTCGATCGCGTCGTCTACCTTGGACTTGCGGCGCATGCCGGCGGTGTCGATAAAGCGGTATTTCCCGTATTCGTTTTCAAAATAGCTGTCGATGGCGTCGCGGGTCGTGCCGGCAACGTCGGAGACGATCACGCGCTCCTCGCCGAGGATCTGATTGAGCAGGCTCGACTTGCCGACGTTCGGCTTGCCGACAATGGCGACGTTGATGACCTCGCCCTCGTCCTCGTTCTCGCTCTCCGGCGGGAAATGCGCCACGCACCAGTCAAGCAAGTCGCCGGTGCCGTGTCCGTGGACAGCGGACGTCTCGATCGGGTCGCCGAGGCCGAGCGCATAGAATTCGTACACGTCGGGATTGACGCCGCCGACGCTGTCGCACTTGTTGACCGCAAGGCAGACGGGCTTTTTGCTGCGAAGCAGCATGGACGCCACGTCCGAATCCGCCGCCGTCACGCCGGTCTTGGCGTCCGTGACCATGATGATCACGTCCGCCGTTTCGATGGCGATCTCCGCCTGACGGCGCATGAATTTCAGCATTTCGCTGTCGGTATTCGGCTCGATGCCGCCGGTATCCACCAGCTCAAACTCCCGGCCGTTCCAGTCGCAGACGCCGTAAATACGGTCGCGCGTCACGCCCGGCGTATCCTCCACGATGGCAGTGCGTCTTCCCGTGAGCTTATTAAAGAGCATTGACTTGCCGACATTCGGTCTGCCGACGATCGCTACCAATGGTTTTGCCATACGCACAGCCTCCTTTCCTATTGCACATATTTTCCATTATACTTATTATTGCACACATTTCACAAGAATTCAATACAAAAAGAAAAGAGGAAGGCTTCTTACCTTCCTCGTCTCTCATTCATTCACGAATTACTTCGCCTCAGCGGCAGGAAGAACCTCGCGGCCATTGTAGGTACCGCAATTCTTGCAAGCTCTGTGGGGCAGGCGCGGTTCGCCGCATTTCGGGCAGGCAACGACGCCGGGCACGGAGAGCTTCCAATGAGAGCTACGTCTCTTATCCCGTCTCGCCTTGGAAACCTTACACTTCGGAACAGCCATGAATGACACCTCCTATGTCAGAGTGGTAAATTACTTATCCTTCAACAGCTGCCCAAGGACAGCCAAACGGGGATCAGCTTCAGGACGGCACGAGCACGGGCCGTCGTTCAGATTCTTGCCGCAGCGGAAGCACAGGCCCTTGCAGTCCGGCTTGCACAGCATCTTGGAATCCATGTTCAGCACGAATGCGGTCGTGAGGATATCGTCGAGATCCGCTGTGTCGTCCTCGAGGAGGAAGGTCCATTCGTCCGCCTCGTCCTCGTTTTCCAGCTCGGTCGTGAGCACCGCGCGGACAGGACAGGAAAAGCTCCGGACGAAATCGGAAGCACAGCGGTCGCAGACGCCGTGCAGTACGGTGTTGAGCTCCGCTTCCAGCACGAGAACGCCGGCCTTGTTGCGAACCGTTCCCTTTGCAGAAACAGGCTCCTGCACCGGGCAGCTTCCCCCGAACTGCATTTCGTGCAGATCGAGCGACGTCTCAAACGGCGCCATGCTGTTTGGCGTTTCAATGATATTTGACAACCGTAACAGCATAGCAATCCCCTATTCCATAATCATGCACGTGATATTATAACGGCTAAATCCCTGTTTGTCAAATGGTTTTTTTGCATTTTTTCACGGAAAAGCGCTTGACTTTCCTCTTTTTCTGCAGCATAGTAAAAGACGGTGGGAGGTGAAGCCGTGAAAGAACTGAAAATCGGGCCGAATGACGCCGGGCAGCGGCTTGACCGCTTCCTTGCGAAGGCCGTTCCCCTGCTCCCGGCCTCTCTTGCGCAGAAGTATATCCGGCTCAAGCGCATCAAGCGAAACAACGCCCGCGCACAGCGCGACGACCGTCTGGCAGAGGGCGACGTGCTGCAGCTTTACATCAACGACGAGTTTTTCGATACGCCCTCGGAGGAAAACGCCTATCTGACGGTATCTGTGCCGAAGCTGAACGTCGTCTATGAGGACGAAAACATCCTGCTCGTCGACAAGAAGCCCGGCGTCACCGTCCATCCGCACGACGGCGCGGAGTACGGCAAGACGCTGATCGACCACATCCAGGCGTATCTCTACGCCAAGCGCGAATGGCGGCCGCGGGAGGAGAACTCTTTCACGCCCGCGCTGTGCAACCGCATTGATCGCAACACCGGCGGTATCGTGATCGCCGCCAAGACCGCCGAGGCCTTACGCATTCTGAATCAGAAAATCAAGGATCGTGAGATCGACAAGCGATACCTTGCCGTCGTGGGGGGTACGCCGAAACCGAAGCGCGGCGTTCTGAAGGGATTTCTGTTCAAGGACGCCAAGAACAACCGTGTTTTCGTGACGGATCAGCCGCAGCCGGGTTCCAAATCCTGTGAAACGCGCTACGAGGTGCTGGAGAGCCGGAACGGGCTTTCTCTCGTGGAATGTGAGCTGATCACGGGACGGACGCACCAGATCCGCGCCCAGTTTGCGCATGCAGGTCACCCTCTGCTCGGTGACGGAAAATACGGCAAGCTCGACAAACGGTACGACCGCCGCTATCAGGCGCTGTATTCCTATCAACTGACCTTTTGCTTCACCACAGACGCAGGAGGGCTTGCCTATCTGAACGGCAGGAGCTACCGCGTGGAGCATGTGGACTTTGTTGACGAATACTTCCCGAAGTAAAGACCGATGCAGTTTTAGCCTGCATCGGTCTTTTTGTCTGTTTTCTTGTGTGAAAGCAAGAGATAAACCGTGTTGCCGAGGATGATAAGCAGCGAGATCCACTGCGAGGTGGAAAGTCCCCACCACAGTCCCCGGTAGGTATCGCCGCGCAGGAATTCATCCAGGAAGCGGAACGCCGGGTAGGCGTAGAGGTAGACGTTGATCAGCCGGCCCTCGAGCTTTTTCCTGCGGAACAGGCGGTAGAGAATCAGCGCAAGGCAGGCGTTGAACAGGGCCTCCAAAAGCTGCACGGGGAATCTGCTCACGCCGTTGGCATCCGGCGCAAGAGAATAGTGATACGTGAAGCCGAACTTGCATTCCACGCCGTAGCAACAGCCGCCGAGGAAGCAGCCGAGCCTGCCGAAGGTGTGGAACAGCGGGATACCGACCGCCGCCGCGTCAAAATAGCGGTGGGACAGGCGGCGCTTTTTGCGATAGATCCAGATTGCCAGCAGCATGCCGAGCAAACCGCCGTAGAACACGGAGCCGCCGAAAATCGACAGAATGCAATCAAGAAACGTCCCGAAGGAGTCCACCTGCTCCCAGTTGCGGATCAGCGCGAGGATCATCCGGTAGTTGACCAGTCCGTAGAGCAGCGAGCCGCCGAGAAAGACCCCGATAAAGGAGACGAGGACCATCCACAGCATCTCGATCTCGTCCAGCTTGTCCCGCACGGCAAGCCGGTACATGGCAAACATGACGACCAGCACACCGATCACGCCAAGGATCATGTAGATCGAAACGGTTTTGTCAAAAATCTGAAACAGGGGTACCATAGCTTATCTCCATAGAAAACCAGCGTGCCGGGATGCGGCACGCTGATCTGTTTCGTTCGGTTGCAAAGATCAATAATATCTTGCGTAATCGATGATGCTGCTTGCGCTGGAGGCGACGCAGATCCAGCAGATCACAGCGATCAGGGAGAAGGCTGCGCCGACGATGCCGCAAACAAGACCGGCAATCGCGAGACCCTTGCCGCTGTTCGTGGACTTTGCGACCTGCATGCCCTTGATGCCGAGAATGATGCCGACGATGGACAGCACCAGAGCGACGATAGCGAACCATCCGAACCAGCAGAACACGACGCCGATAATGCCGCAAACGAGCGCGCCGACTGCCATCGGGTTGCTTGCCTTCGGTGCCTGCGGCTGATAGGGCTGCTGATACTGCGGCTGCTGATAGGGCTGCTGGTACTGGGGCTGCTGATACTGCGGCTGCTGCGGCGCCTGATACGGCTGCTGATAGGGCTGCTGGTAATCCGGCTGCTGCGGCGCCTGATACGGCTGCTGATAGGGCTGCTGGTAGTCCGGCTGCTGCGGCGCCTGATAGGTGGGCTGCTCCGGATAGACCGGCTGCTGCGGTTCCTGATAGGCAGGCTGCTCCGGATAGACCGGCTGCTCCGGTGCCTGATAGGCAGGCTGCTCCGGGTAGACGGGCTGCTGCGGATCCTGCGGCTGATAGTTGTTATTATAATCCATAGTTTCTCTCCTCTCTGATTTTTCACAATGCCGCTTTCTGCGGGATTTGCAGATACACGGACACGATCTGAAATCATTTTACACTAAAAATATTGCAGCTGTCAAGCAAAATCGTACCGTGCGAATGATTTCCGCCGTATTTCCGGCTATGCCCTGCTTTCAAGCCACGCTTTCATCTCTGCGCGGCCCTCCTCCGACATGGGAAACGACCGCTGCCCCGCTATTTCGCTCAACTCATAGCATTTTTCGCCGTACCAAAGCTCACAGAGGATGGTGCTTGCCGAAAGGTCGGCCTCCTTCTTCGTTGCCATGACCACCTGCGGCGCAACGCGGAAGCGAAGCTGCCCGCAGCTGCCGGTGAAAACGTTTTCATTCACGAAGGTATGCAGGGTCGGAATAAAAATCTCTGCCATTGCTCACGCCTGCATCAGGCTGTCCATTTCGTCGATCAGCTCGCCGAACAGCGCCAGTGCCTCTTCCACGGGCTTCGTGGTGGACATATCAACTCCAGCACCCTTGAGAAGGTCGATCGGACTCTTGCTGCAGCCGCCGGAGAGGAAGCCGAGATAGTCCTTCACTGCGCTTTCCCCCTCGCGGAGGATTCTGCGCGAGAGTGCGATCGCTGCGGCGTAGCCGGTCGCATACTGGAAGACGTAGTAGTTATAATAGAAATGCGGAATGCGCATCCACTCCATGTCGATCTCGTCGTCGACCACGATGTCCTCGCCGTAGTAGAGCTGATTGAGGCGGCGGTATTCCGCGTTCAGCACGTCCGGCGTCAGCGCGGTTCCCTCCTGCGCCATTTTGCCGATGTTCATTTCAAATTCGGCGAACATCGTCTGGCGGTACAGGGTCGTGCGGAACTGCTCCATGAAGTAGTTGATCAGGTAGGCGCGCTCTTTTTTGTCCGTCGTTTTGGAGAGCTGATGCTCCATAAACAGCGCCTCATTGCAGGTCGAGGCGACCTCGGCGACGAAGATCACGTACTCGGCGTCGAGCGGCGCCTGCGTCTTGTTGGAAAGATAGGAATGCATCGCGTGACCCATCTCATGCGCCAGCGTGAACTGGCTGTCGAGCGTGCCGGTGAAGTTCAGCAGGACGAACGGATGCACCTTTGCGCCCGCGCTGTATGCGCCGGAGCGCTTGCCGGCGTTTTCGTAGACGTCGATCCAGCGGTTGTCAAAGCCGGACTTCAGCACCCTGCGATAGTCTTCGCCCAAAGGAGCGAGCGCATCGTAGACGTTCTTCTTTGCCTCGTCGATGCCGACCTTTTTATCAAGCCCCGTGACGAGCGGCGTGTACAGGTCGTACATGTGAAGCTCCTCAACGCCGAGCAGCTTCTTGCGGAGCTTGACATAGCGGTGCATCTTGTCCATATTCTGATGGACTGCCTCGATCAGGTTTTTATAAACGCTGACGGGAACGTTCGTTACATCCAGAGACGCCTCCAGAGAGGAATCGTACTTTCTCGCCTGTGCAAAGAACTGCAGCTGCTTGACCTGCGAGGACAGTATGGCGGCAATGGTATTCTTAAACGCGCCGTAGGTATGGTAAAGATTCTCAAAGGCGCTCTTTCGCAGGGCGCGGTCGGACGATTCCATATAGGAAATATAGGTGCCCTGGGAGAGCGGATGGCGGTTGCCCTCGCCGTCAATCGCGTCCGGGAAGGTCACGTCCGCGTCGTTGAACATGCCGTAGATCGTATCCGGTGCGTTTGCCATCTCTCCGGCGGATGCGAGCAGCTTTTCCTCCGCAGGCGTCAGCACGTGGGCGCGGCGGCGGCGGACGTCGTCGAGGAAACGGCGATAAGGCTGCAGCTCCGGGCAGTCCTCATAGAACTGTTCCATCGTCTCGTCCGAGATCGACATGATCTCCGGCGTGGCGAAGCTCGCCGCCGCTTCCATTTCAACCAGAGCGCTCATCACGTTTCCGACCATCGCCTGGTACTTGGAAACGCGGGCGTCCTCATCGCTGCGGCGCATGGCATAGTTGCCCAGAGCGTCCGCCAGCACTGTCAGTTCCTCTTGCAGCTTCATAAAGCCGAGCAGCTCCTCCGCGCTCTGCGAGAGCTTGCCTGCATACGCCGCAATGCGCGGCAGCAGGCCCTTGGCCTTTTTCAGGTCCTCCTCCCAAAGCTCGTCGGTAGCGTAAATGTCGTGGATCGCCCACTTGTCCTTTTCATTGATCTCCGAGCGCTCCGGGATTTTTTTCACATCTGCCATTGGCAAATACCTCCTGTGCTTTTTTACCATAATATCACAGTATTTTATATTTCTCAATGAAAAAATAGCAAATGCGTCGCACAGAGGATATTTTTTGTTTTGCTGTAAATACTACAGACGCAAACAAAATACAGGAGGTCGAATATGAAACGCTTTATTGTCTACTTTGCGGCACTGGCAGCCGTTGCTGCGCTCTTCACCGGCTGCGGCGGTATGGATAACGTCTCCGACAACCCCAACGGGATGATCGAAAGCTCGCAGGCAACCGAAAGCTCCTCTCGCGCCACGATGCCGACCGAAACCACGCGTCGCAGTGAAAACGGCTCGACGTCCCCCACGGAGGAATCCGGTGCGGACAGCACGGCAGAATCCACGGAAGACGCACCCGCCGCCAGAGGACGCGGTCCGCGCAGATTCTAATGACAAAAACAGGAGAAATCCGGCAATTGGGTTTCTCCTGTTTTTTTCCTGTTACATCGGGATCAGCAAGAGCGTTCCGGCAGGGACGCTACTGCCGTTGAGCTCATTGGCGGCGGCAATCAGCTGCATGCTCGCGCGGCAGCTCTTCGCGATCTCCCAGACGCTCTCTTCCCTGTCTGTCAGGCGCAGCAGCACAGCTGGACGAGGCTGCCCGGAGGCCTCAAGCGGCGTGATCTCACCGCCGCTCACCGCCCGGAACGTATGCTCGGCAACGCTGTCAACGCCGACCCTCACCGGTACGCGAAGGGAAATGCCGCCGCTGCCTGCAGAGCAGAACAGCTCCCCGCTGTTCACCTGCGCGACGCTGCAGTGCGCATTTTCTGCAACCTGCGTCTGCATGCGGACGCTTGGGCGAAGTGTTCTTCCCTGCAGCTTGCCGTCCTCATCGAGGTACAAAACGCTGCACGTGATCGGCAGCTCGATCTCCATTTGACCGCCCGTGCGCTGCATCGCCGCCTCGTCAGGAAGGATCCATGCATCCACGATCCGCTGCGCCGTCTGCTCCGTCTCTGCCGTCGCCGTTTCGCGGAATTCCTGTTGATCGAGGATTCCCGTCATGCTCCATTCTTCCCACGTCGGCAAAAACTCCGCATCCGTGCAGAAGGCGTCCTCGATCACGCTGACGTTCTGCACGCGAAATACCGTGCATTGCGCAAGAAGACTTGCGCTGACAAGCAGTCTGCGGGATCCGAACTGACTGTCCGGTTCTGCCTCTGCCCCCGTCAGCGTCAGCCCGGTTCGCAAATCGCCCTCGTCCATCTCCCGCTCCAGCTCCGCATACTGCGAAAACGGGAGGCTCCAGTCATAGGTGCAGAGCTCCTCATCCTCGCCGGCATAGAGGGCGTGAACGGTCAGATTGCCCTTGAAGACCGCCTTGTTGCCGACCATCCGCTGCTCCTCGATTTCCGTGCGGTACAGGCATTTAAGCAGCCGCACGATCTCCGGCTTTCCGTTCGGCACCTCCAGCACCTCATTGAGCGTAAAGCTCTTCTCCCCCAGCTGCGCAGGCGTCAGCAGCGGCAGCACGGTGCGTTTGAGCTGCAGATTCGGCGCAGGCTCGCTGACGTCGTAGCAGGTGCAGCTCTTCGGCGCGTAGACGCACATCGTGCAGGAAACGCTGATGCGCAGCAGTACCTTTCTGGAATTGAGCAGTCTTGCGTCCACTGTGCGCAGATGACAGTTCGTCTGCAGCATGCAGTCGTCCGTCTGCTTCGGAAAGTCCCGTCTGACTGAAAACGGGATCTCCGCGTCGACCCGCTGCACACTCCCGTCCTCTCCGACAAACAGCGCGCCGGCCTGCACCGTCCCTGAAACCGCCGCGCTGTCCGCGCCGCATTCCTCCGCACGGATCAGCAGCGTACCGAAGGCGTCCACCACGCGCTCGGCGTCGGGAAAGCTGTCGGGGATGATCACATCCGCAGTCTGCTCCTGCGAAACCGTATCACACAGGATCTTGCACAGATATTCCAGCTTCTGCTCCTGAAAAACAAGCTCCATTATCCTCACTCCTTGTTCGTTCTACGGAATATATACGCGCACTCGGACAACTTTAGCACAGTTTTTTAATGCCGCCGCGTACAGAACAGACCGCCGATCAAGAATCCGATGCCGATCAGCGCCATGGCAAATTCCGAGGTGAACAGCAGAGACAGCAGAAGCCCCGCGCCGCAAGCCATCAGCACAGAACCGATCAGTTCGTTTTTCCTACACATAAATAAAATCGCCCCCTGCAACCGTATGTGCAGGAGGCGGTTTTCATGCTTATTTATTCAGCTCCCAGAGCTTCAATTGCTTCGCGCTCTCGTAGAGGCGGACGTAGCTTTCGTGCCGCGTCGGCTCGATTTTCCCGGCGCGCAGCGCGGCAAGCACCGCGCAGTCCGGCTCTCGGATATGTACGCAGTCGTGGTAGCGGCAGCCGCCGAGATACGGGGCAAAATCCGGGAACGCATATTGCAGATTCTCTTTCAGGATCGGCTCCATCCGGTCGGTGTCAAAGGAGGAAAAGCCGGGCGTGTCGATCACGCAAGTGCCGTCCGGCATGCAGTACAGCTCCACGTGGCGCGTCGTATGGCGGCCTCTGCCGAGCTTATCCGAGACCTCTCCGGTCTTGACGGAGAAATTCGGATCCATCCTGTTGAGGATGCTGCTCTTTCCGACGCCGGAATTGCCGGTAAAGGCGACCGTCTTTCCGCAGATCGCCTCGTAAAGCGCGTCAACGCCCTCGCCGGTCTCGGCGCTTGTCGGGAAGACGGCGAAGCCTGCGCGGCGGTAGATGCCGATCAGCGTGTCGGCAGCCTTCAGATCGACCTTGTTGACGCACAGCAGCACGGGAACGCCCCGGTCGCCCGCGATCGCCGCGACGCGGTCGATCAGGAAGGGGTCCGTGACGGGGTTAGCCTCCGAGGCCAGAATCACCAGCGCGTCCAAATTGCTCACCGCCGGACGCACGAAGCTGTTGCGGCGCGGCAGAATCTCTTCCACCATGCCCTTGCCTCGTTCCACGGAAACCGTTACTTCATCCCCGACCAGCGGCGTCACACGTTCCTTGCGGAAAACACCCCTTGCGCGGCATTCGATCCGCTGCCCGTCGGGCAGCTGCACGTAGTAAAAGCCGCTGATCGCTTTTACGATCCTTCCGTTTTGTTCCATAGGCTACGGCGCTTGCGTTTCCTCTTCCGTCGGCGCCGCTGTTTCTGTCGGCTCCGTGGGAGGCGGCGCGGTCGGCTCTGTCTTGCTCGGGTCCTTGCCCTTGGAAATGTCGATTACGATCTGCGTACCTTCCTTCACTTCCGTGTCCGGCACGACGCTCTGGCTGATGACGAAGCCCAGCGGCACCTCGTCGTCGTAGACCTCGACGATGACGACGGACAGCTTCAGGTCTGCCAATATCTTTTCGGCGTAGTCCCTGCTCTGATTGATTACGTTCGGGACACGCACCTTCCCGCTGCCCTTGCTGACATACAGGAAGATCTGATCGCCCGGCTCAAGCTGATCGCCGGCTTCGGGATCCGTGCGGTAGACTCTGTCCTTTTCGTACTCGTCGTTGGTGTCGTACAGCACCTCGATATGAATGCCGATATTCAGCGCATTCAGTCTGGCGCGAGCGTTCGCCTCCGTGTCGCCCTTGAGGTTTGGCATTTTGTTCTCGCCGAGGCTGACGTAGAGGATGACCTCCTGCCCCTTTTCGAGCTTTTCGTCCGCCTTGGGCTCCGTACGGACGATATTGCCCTGCCGGATGTCCTTGCTGCTCTCGTCCTTCATCGTGATCTTCAGGCCGAGGTTGAGATCCTGCAGCGTACTCATGGCGGTGGACTCGGCTACGTCGATCAGATTCGGCATTTTGATTTCTTCTTTTCCGAGGCTGACGGTCAGCGTGACCTTGCGGCCCCTTCTGACCATATCGCCGGCCCGCGGCGACTGATCCATGACGTAGCCCTTTTCAAACTCATCGCTGTACGCCTCTTTGACGTCGCGCAGATCGATCTTCAGATCGGGATAGTCGTCCGGATCAATGCTGTCAAGCGGCATGCCGATGAAATTGTCCACGCGGATCTCTCCGGCTTCCTCTGTACCGACCGTGACATCCTCGGAGCTTCCGCCGCTCGGCAGAAGCACGGCAAGGAGAATCGCAATCAGGACGATCGCCACCGCGCCGGAAAGGATTGCAATGATCATCGTCTTTTTCTTGCGTTCGGCGGCCTTTTCCGCCTCTCTGCGCGCGCGCTCGGCGCGGCGCTCCTCCACGGTCTTATTTTCTCCCGTCTTTGCCGATCTTGCCGCCGCATAGCGCTCTGCTTCGGAGCGCGTCATGCCGCCGGAACGGACGGCTGCGGGCGTCTTCGGTACGACGGTCGTTGCACCGTCCAGAGACGAAATGAAGGTCATCGACGGATTCTTGCGGAATTCCTCCATATCGTGGAGCATATCCGCAGCGGAGGCGTAGCGTTTTTCCAGATCGGGACTCATGGCGCGCATGGTGATGTACTCCAGGCCGAGCGGCACACCGGCGGCAAGCTCGCTCGGGCGGCGCGCACCGCCGTTGATGTGCTGAATGGCGACCGAAACGGGCGTTTCGCCGTCATAAGGTGTGCGTCCGGTCAGCATTTCATACATGACGACGCCGAGAGAATACAGGTCGGAGCGATTGTCCACACGAGATCCCTTTGCCTGCTCCGGCGAGATATAATGCACGGAGCCGAGGGCTTCGCGCGTCAGCGTATTCTTCGCCGAGCCGATGCGGGCGATGCCGAAGTCGGCGACCTTGATGCTGCCGTCCTTCAGGATCATGATATTATGCGGCTTGATATCGCGATGGACGATCCCCCGGCTGTGCGCGTGATCCAGTGCCTTTGCGATCTGCATGGAGAAATGCAGTGTCTCGCGCCAGTTGAGGTTGCCCTTCTTTTCCAGATACTGCTTGAGGGATATGCCCTCAATCAGCTCCATGACGATATAATCCGCATTCTCCGAATGAGAAACGTCGTAGACGCTCACGATATTCGGGTGCGACAGCATGGCGACCGCCTGCGATTCGGCGTGGAATCTGCGGCGGAACTCCTCGTTTCGCGAGAATTCATCCTTCAGTATTTTTACGGCAACGGCACGGTTCAGGCGATGATCCAGCGCCCGATAGACGACAGCCATGCCACCCGTTCCGATGATCTCCAATATTTCGTAGCGATTGTCCAGCAATCTTCCGATATAGTTTTCCATGGCAACTCCCTACTCCGCGTTTGCGGCTCGACTTACCCGACGAGCGGATGCCGAGGCGTTTTTTTCTCTTTTCATGTCAGGTTGATCAGTACCGCCGTGACGTTGTCCGGCGCACCGCGATCCTTCGCGATCTCCAGAAGCCGCTGGCAGCAGTCGTCCAGCTTTGCGCCGTGGGCGACCTCAAACAGCATTTCCTCATCCGCCATCAGATTGGACAGGCCGTCCGAGCAGAGCAGCAGGCAGTCTCCCCGCCCCGCCTTGACGCGGAAGACGTCCGCCTCAACCGTGGGAGCCGTTCCGACTGCGCGCGTGATTACGTTCTTACTGGGATGGTTCTTTGCCTCCTCCGGCGTCAACTCGCCGCGCCGCACCATCATCTCAACGACGCTGTGATCCGTCGTGACGCACTTGACGCCGTCGGTGCTGAAGTGATAGGCTCTGCTGTCGCCGACGTTGATCACGAGGATCGCCCTCGGGTAGATCAGACAGGCAACCAGCGTCGTTCCCATGCCGGAGAATTCCTCACTGATCAGAGAATGCTCATAAACGGTGATATTCGCAAGCTTCACCGCGTTATACAGGACACGTTCGGCCTCCTCCGGCGTTTTCTCCGGCGAGAAGCTGCGCTTGACCTCTTCCGTAAAGACGTCCGTTGCAAGGCGGCTGGCAACGTTGCCGGATTTTGCGCCGCCCATGCCGTCGCACACGACCGCCAGAAGGCACTCTTCGCCCAGACGCTCGGTATGGAAGGCGTCTTGATTCTGTTTTCTGACCATTCCCGGATCTGTCAGTCCCCATACGTTCATAGGGCTTCACTCCTTTCCCGGTGTTCTCTCCTGTTCATATTTTCTTCGCAGCTGACCGCACGAGGCGTTGATATCGCTGCCCAGAGTTCTTCTTACCGTTGCCGGAATGCCGTTTTCCTCCAGCGTACGCTGAAATGCACGGACGGTTTCCGGCTCGCTCGGCTTGAGCGGACTTTCCGCCACGTCGTTGAGCGGAATCAGATTCACGTGCGCCACAATGCCGCGCAGCTTTCGTACCAAAGTCTGCGCTGTTTCCGGCGTATCGTTCACGCCGCGAATCATGGCGTATTCAAAGGATATTCTTCTGCCGGTCTTTTCAAAATAGCGTCTGCAGGCGTTAAGAAGCGTGTCGACGTTGTACCTGCGGTTGATCGGCATAATCTGCGAGCGTATCTCGTCCGTCGGCGCGTGAAGAGAAACGGATAAAGTCAGCTGCAGGTTTTCTTCCGCCAGACGGTCGATCTTGTCGACGAGGCCGCAGGTCGACAGACTGATATGCCTCATGCCGATGTTCATGCCCTCGGGCGAATTCACAAGCTCCAGAAAGCGAAGCACGGTGTCATAATTATCCAGCGGCTCGCCGATGCCCATCAAAACGATGTTCGAGATCGGCAGTCCGGAATCGAGCTGCGTAAAGAGGACCTGATCGAGCATTTCGGACGGGGTCAGGCGGCGCACCAGCCCGCCGAGGGTGGAGGCGCAGAAGGCGCAGCCCATCGGGCAGCCGACCTCCGAGGAAATGCAGACCGTGTTGCCGTGATGATACTGCATCAGAACGCTTTCCACGCAGTTGCCATCCTTTAGCCGCCACAGATACTTGATCGTTCCGTCCTTTTTTGAACGCAGGCAGCGAACGACCGTCGGAGAATTCAGTTCATACTGCCCCGCCAGCTTTTCGCGCAGTGCCTTGGACAGATTCGTCATTTCGTCGAAGCTCCGCGCGCCGCGATGCAGCCACGAATAGACCTGTCCTGCACGAAACCTCGGCTCGCCGAGCGCCAGGAAGTCCTCCGTCAGCTCGGCAAGGGTCATGGATTTGATGTCCTTCAAGCGTTCCTCCTGAATTTACAGATAAAGAAGCCGTCCGTGCCGTGGTCGCACGGCAGGAGCGTCGTCATGGCGGCGTCCGGAATGCCGGAGTCTTCTGGGAAATGCACCGTCTGCGCGGAAAAGTCGGGGTTGTCCGCCAAAAAGCGCTCTGCAACCGCCTCGTTTTCCCGCCGCAGGATCGTGCAGGTGCTGTAGACCAGCACTCCGCCCGGCTTGACGTAGGAGGCCTGCATCTGCAGGATCGCGCGCTGCAGCTCCGGCAGACGCTCAAGCTGCGCCAGATCCTTATAGCGTATATCCGGCTTTTTTCGGATCACGCCGAGGCCGGAGCAGGGCACGTCCGCCAGCACGGCGTCCATTTTCCCCTCCCATGCCTCAACGCGCTGCGAAGCGTCCTGCAGACAGGCGGTGATGATAGATATATGCAGACGGCTTGCGCCGTTTTCGATCAGCTTTAGTTTATGCGGGTGGATGTCGCAGGAGAACAGCTTGCCCTCGCCGTTCATCGCGATTGCTGCGGCAAAGCTCTTCCCGCCGGGTGCGGCGCAGCAGTCCAGCACCTGCATGCCGGGTTTCAGTCCAGCGGCGCAGACCGCCAGCTTCGCAGCGGCGTCCTGTGCGTAGACCCAGCCGTTTTGATATGCGTCGAGCTGCTCTAAATCGCCCGTGCCGTTGACCGTGACGCAGTGTTCCAGCCACGGATGCCTTTGCGCACAGACGCCCTGCATTTGCAGAGACTCCAGCACCTGCTGCTCGTTTGCGGCAAGCGTGTTGATCTGCAGCACGGTCTGCGGGGCTTCGTTATGGCTTTGCAGCAGCCGCTCCGTTTTCTCTGCGCCGTACTGCGCCGCAAGCAAGTCTACGAGCGCCTGCGGATGGCTGTACCTCGTCGCCATATCCTGCGGCATGGGAAGCTCCGAGCGGAGCATGGCGCGCAAAACGCCGTTCACCAGTCGGGCAGCGGCCGGATTGGCAAGCCGCTTCGTCTGCTCCACCGCCTCATTGACGGCGGCAGCAGTGGGGATCTTATCCGTAAAGCGCAGCTGATAGACCGCAAGGCGCAGGATCTCCTGCACCACAGGCTGCAGCTTTCCCTTTGCGAAGGCGGCGATCCAGAAATCCAACAGCATCCGGTTCTGCAGCACACCGTAGCAAAGCCTGCTTGCCAGCGCCGCGTCCCTTCGATCCATGCCCGAAAGCAGCTGCTTCAGCGCGCCGTCAGACCACGCGCCGCTCTTGCGGCAGGCGATCAGCGCCTTCAGCGCCGCGTCTCTTGCCGTCATCGCCATATCAGACGGTGAGCGGATGCCCGCGGAAATAGTCCGGGGCAGCCATGCGCCTGCCGCCGTCGGCCTGCAGGACGGTGACCGTCAGAACGTCGCCGCCCCCGACCGCGATCTGCAGACCCTGCCTCGTCAGTCCGAGGATCGTGCCGGGCGCTTCATTCGTTTTTTGTTCGGCGGGGCGTACCTCGTAAATTTTGAATCTCGTGCCGCCGAGCTCCGTTGTGGCGACCGGCCACGGGTCGAGACCGCGCACGTGGTCGATGATCTGTCGGCTCGATTTTGCCCAGTCGATCGGGCAAAGCTCCTTCGTCAGCATCGGCGCGAAGGTCGCCTTGTCATGCTCCTGCGGCGTTCTTTTTGCGGTTCCGTCTTCCATCGCCCGGAGCGTGTCGCACAGCAGCTCGCTTCCGATCCGTGCCAGACGGTCCAGCAGGCTCTGTGCGTTCTCATACGGCTCAATCGGAGTCTTTCTGATTTCGATAATATCGCCGGCATCCATTTCTGCAGACATGAACATCGCCGTCACGCCGGTCTCGTCCATGCCGTTCAGGATCGCCCACTGCACGGGACCCGACCCGCGCAGCTGCGGCAACACGCTGGCGTGGATATTCACGCAGCCGAGACGCGCAATATCCAGCACCCGCTGCGGCAGGATCTTCCCGTAGGCAACCACGGCGATCACGTCCGGCTGCAGGGCGCGAAGCTCCTCCACGATCGCATCGTCCTTGAAGGTCGTCGGCTGAAAGACGGGCAGTCCCGCCTCCACGGCGACCTTTTTGACCTCGGACATCTCCAGCTTCATGCCGCGATTCTTCGGCTTATCCGGTTTTGTATAGACGCCGACGATCTCGAAGCTCTCTGCAATCAGGCGGCGCAGGCAGGTCGCCGCGATATCCGGCGTACCCATAAAGACAATTCTCATTCTTCCTCCTGTCTTGCCTCCATCATTTCTTCGATCTCCTCGTCAGTCAGCTTACGGTAGGCGATCTCCGTATAGACGTGACCGTTCAGATGATCCGTCTCATGGCAGATGCAGCGCGCCATCAGCTCCTCGCCCTCGATCTCGAACCAGTTGCCGTAGCGGTCCTGCGCCTTTGCCTTGACGTAATTCGGACGCTTGACCATCCAGAAGTCGCCGGGCAGGCTCAGGCAGCCCTCCATACCGTCCTGCTCCCCCTTCATTTCCAGAATTTCGGGGTTGATCAGTTCGACGATCCCGTCGCCCGTGTCCATGATAAAGACGCGGCGCAGGATGCCCACCTGCGGCGCTGCCAGACCGGCGCCGTTCGCGTCGATCAGCGTTTCGGCCATATCGTCAAGCAGAGTATGCAGCTTTTCATCAAATTGCGTCACCGGAC
Source organism: Oscillospiraceae bacterium (assembly GCA_017405865.1). Classification (GTDB taxonomy): domain Bacteria; phylum Bacillota; class Clostridia; order Oscillospirales; family Oscillospiraceae; genus JAZOXB01. The sequence continues at coordinate 18,991 of JAFQZN010000036.1, forward strand.
GGCAGACCTTGTGCAGCGCTCTGTCCTCAAAGGTCAGAATCTTTCTCAATGCCATGAAAATAAACTCCTATTCGTTACGGTTCACGTCGGCAAACACGCCGACGCCGTTGTTTTGCTTATCCTTGGAAAACGCCCGCATCATATGCGCCAGCAATTCGCGCAGCGAGCGGGTATTCTTGCAGCTCAACGTCAGGCAGCAGCGGTAGCTGTAGTTGAGCTTTGCCACCTGCGCCGGAGCCGGTCCCATCAGCTGCACCTGCTCGCGGCGGTAAAAATCACTCTCCAGCTGCGCCTGCAGCATGGCGCGGAACCGCTGTGCTGACTGCCAGACGCGCTCGTCCTCCCTGCCGTGGAAGGTCAGGGTCAGAAGATCGCGGTACGGCGGACAGCCGCGCAGCTTGCGCAGGGGCAGCTCGGTTTCGTAAAATGTGTCGTAATCCTGCTTTGCGGCAAGGGTGATAACTTGATTCTGCGGCGTCATCGTCTGAATCAGCGCGCGGCCATTCTCCGCGCCGCGTCCTGCCCTGCCGATCACCTGCGTGATCATGCTGAAGGTCGTCTCCGCAGCGCGGTAGGAGCCGACGTAGAGGGACATATCCGCGTCCAGTACGCCGACCAGCGTGACGTTTTCAAAATTCAGTCCCTTTGCGACCATCTGCGTTCCCAACAGGATCGGGATCCGCTCCTCGCGGAAGCGCGAGAGGAGCTTTTCGTGCGTATTGACCGCAGATACTGTATCTGCGTCCATGCGCAAAACCTCCGCCTCCGGCAAGAGATTGTTCAGCTGCTCCTGCACCTTCTGCGTACCGAAGCCGATCTGCTTGAGATGTCCGCCGCATTCGGGGCAGTGGGCAGGCAGAAGCTCGGAATGGCCGCAGTAGTGGCACATGAGGCGCCCGTTTGCCTGATGATAGGTCAGATTGACCGTGCAGCCCGGGCAGGTCGGCACAAAGCCACAGTCGACACAGGCCACCATGCGCGAGGTGCCGCGCCGGTTGAGAAACAGGATCGCCTGCTGTCCGCGTTCCCTGTTTTCGCGCAGGGCAAGCAGCAGCGGCTCGCTGATCGCAGAGGCGTTCCCCTCCTTCAGTTCCTGCTTCATGTCGACGATCTCGACGGGCGGCAGCTCCTTTCGGTTGTAGCGCCGTCGCATCTCGTAGAAGCGGTAAACGCCGGTTTTGGCGCGGTACATCGTCTCAACGCTCGGCGTTGCAGAGCCGAGCAAAACCAGCGCGTTCGTCCGCGCGCCGCGATAGATCGCGATCTCGCGGGCGTGATAGCGCGGCGCGTTTTCGGATTTGTAGGTATGCTCCTGCTCCTCGTCCACGATCAGAAGACCGAGGTTTTTCACGGGAGCGAAGACCGCCGAGCGGGTCCCGAGGATCACCGTCGCATCTCCGGAGCGGATGCGCTTCCAGGTATCGTAGCGCTCCGTAATGCGAAGTGAGCTGTGCAGCACCGCCGTTTTTTCGCCGAAATGCGCGGCAAAAAGCGACAGCAGCTGCGGGGTCAGCGCGATCTCCGGCACAAGGAGCATCGCGCTCCTGCCGCGCGACAGGCAGTCGTAGATCAGCTTGATATAGACGGAGGTCTTGCCGCTTCCGGTCACGCCGTAAAGCAGGGCGACGCCCGGCTTTTCCTGCAGGCTCTGCGCCTTAAGGCCGTCGTAGGCGAGCTGCTGCTCGTCGTTCAGGAGCAAAGGGCCGTCCAGCTTTGCAGGCTCGACGCGGCTGATGCGCAGCCGCTCCTCCTCCGAAAACTCGAGAAATCCCAGCTTTTCCAAGCGGTTCAGCGTTGCAGCGGTCGCGCCGGTGAAATAGCAGATTTCCTTTGCGGCGCACTGTCCGACAGAGGCGATCAGCTCCAGCACCGCCGTCTGCAGCGGCGCGGACTTGCGCTTGCTCTGTGCATAGGCAAGCGCCTCCTCTGCGGGCATTGCGAGCGAAACGATCCGCTCGGTCTTGTCCTGCACGCGGCGTTTGTGGTCGGTTTCACAGCGCAGCAGCCTCTTTTTCAGAAGATACCGCAGCGCCTTCTGCAGCGCGTCCTCTTCAAACTGCTTTCGGAGCGCGTCATAATCTGCCGCGCCGCCGAACGCACGGACGGCATTCAAAACCGCCTCCGCAGCAGGCTGCCGTCGGATTTCAGCGGTTTCCGCACTCTCGCAGAGGAAGTAGCGCTCCTGCTCGCGGAACCACACGCCCGCCGGAAGGATCGCCTTGACCGCCTCGTAGAAGGTGCAGAAATAACGCTCACGCACGAAGGCCGCCATGTGCAGCAGCTCCTCGTCCAGCAGCGGCGTTTCGTCCAGCAAACGGTCGATCGGCTTGAGCTTGCTGTCGTCGCCTGTTTCGAGGCCGAGGACGATGCCCTCGCAGCGTTTGTTCGAGCGACCGAAGGGTACGCTGACCCGCGCGCCGATCGGCGGCTGCATTCCGGCGGGGATACGGTAGCTGTAGGGCTTGTCAATGGCATATATTGCGGCAGAAACTGCAATCTTCGCGATCATGCACAGCCCTCCTCCGCCGTTGTGTTTCTTACTTGTTGATGGATGCGACCAGCTTGCCGTCAGCGACCTCGCGGATCGCCAGCGTAACGGGCTTGTCGCTCAACGGCTCATGGAATGTTTCAGCCTCGATGGAGAGCTGACGGGCGCGGCGCGCGACCACGTTCACCATGAGATAGCGGCTGTCGATGTTCTTCAGAAGATCAGCCATAGCGGGATAGAGCATATTATTCGTCCTCCTTGAGTTGAATGGTTGTGTATTCAGATCTGCACGCCTCTGCGGTGAGGATCGCGCGGATCTTCGCAGCGGCGGCGGAAACAGTATCGTTGACGATCGTATATTGATAATGCGGCGCGTTTTTGCATTCCTGCACCGCAATGCGCAGGCGCTCGGCCGCGACCTCCGGCGGGGTGTCGCCCCTGCAGGTCAGCCTGCGCTCGAGCTCCTCAAAGGACGGCGGAGCGATAAAGATCGAAATGGCGTCCGGTCTGCGCTCCATAACCTGCAGCGCTCCCTGTACCTCGATCTCCAGCACAACGCTGATGCCCTGCGCGAGCGCGTCGTCGACCGCCTTTTCCGGCGTACCGTAGTAGTTTCCGGCGTATTGCGCGTGTTCCAGCATTTCGTTATTGGCAAGCATCGCCTCAAAGCGGGGCTTGTCAATAAAGAAATAATGTACACCGTCGATCTCACCGGGACGGATCGTGCGCGTGGTCGCGGAAACGGAGAAGCGAAGCGTCGGATCGTCCTGCATGACTTCCTTCAAAACCGTCCCCTTGCCGACGCCGGAGGGGCCCGATACGATAATGATCCTTCCCTGCTTCATACCGTTTCCTCCTCGTCGCGATAAGTCTCGCCTTCTTTGTCGTTCAGGCGCTTTGCGATCGTTTCCGGCGGGATCGCCGAAAGGATCACGTGGTCGGTGTCCATCACCAAAACGGACTTCGTCTTTCGCCCGAAGCTCGCGTCGATCACCATGGCGCGCTCCTTGGCCTCCTGCACCAGCCGCTTGACCGGCGCGGAATCGGGGCTGACGACCGTCAGCAGACGTTCTGCCGACACCAAATTCCCAAATCCGATATTGATCAGTCGCATGGCAATCACTCAATGTTCTGGATCTGCTCGCGGATCTTTTCCAGTTCCGCCTTGATCTCCACGACGTACTGCGTCATCTCCAGATCGTTGCCCTTCGAGCCGATCGTATTGGCCTCGCGGTTCATCTCCTGCAGGAGGAAATCGAGCTTTCTGCCGATCGGACCGCCGGCGTTCAAAAGGTCGTCCAGCTGCTTCAGATGGCTGCGCAGACGAACCGTCTCTTCGTCCACCGCGACCTTGTCGGCAAAGATTGCCGCCTCGGTCAGGATGCGGCTTTCATCAATCGTTTTGCTTTCCAGCACCTCGCGCAGCTTGGCTTCCAGACGGGTGCGGTATTCCGCGACCGTAACAGGGCTGCGCGTCTCGACCTTCTCCACGTAGGAAAGGATGATCCCGGCGTGGTTTTTGAGGTCGGCCGCCAGCGCAGCGCCCTCTTTCGCGCGCATGGCATTATAGACGGCGATTGCCTCTTCCGCGACGGAGACGATATCCGCCGTGTTGCGCTCCTCATCCTCCTCCGGCTTTTCGACCGTAAAAACCTCTGGGAAGCGTGCAAGGCTCGTCGCGCTGACGTCGTCGCGCACCTCGTACTCCTGCGCAATCGTCCGCAGGGCGTTCAGGTAGCCCTCCAGCACCGGACGGTTGAGGGATATCCTGACGTTCTCGCCTTCGATCGTATTGACGCTGATGAAAACATCGACCTTGCCTCGGGTAACACTCTGCTTCACCTTCTGCTTGACCGCGTCCTCCGCATAGGAAAAGGCGCGAGGCAGCTTCACGGTGCAGTCCAGAAAACGGTTGTTGACCGAACGGAGCTCGACGGTGATCTCCCGTCCGTTCAGGGTTTTTACGGCTCTGCCGTAGCCGGTCATGCTATGGATCAATTCAGTTCACTCCCATGTTCAGCGGCAGCCGTTGCACAGGCAATTCAGACACATCAGTGTGCTGCAGCAATTGCACAGGTCGTCCGTTCCGCTGTTATCGTATTGCGTCTGACGGTAGGTGTAGCCGCCGTTTCCGGCAGTTCCCGCCGCGCGCGTATATTCAAAGTTTGTCGGCTCCATGTTCGCAGCGATGCGGAAATTCTGCGCCGCCTCGTCCATCCAGCCGCGTCTTTGCGCGATCACGCCGCGCAGATAGTACCACTCCGCATTGTGATTGGCAATCGCGTTGAGCTTTGCCTCCGCACCGTCCAGATTGCCGAGCTGGATGAGTCTGCGCACCTCGCCGAGGCTGCCGGAATAGCCGGAGGAATTGCTGTAGGACGAGCCGCTGTCTGTCGTACCGCCCTTGGTCAGCATGTCGTACGCCTCGTTGATCTCCTTCATCTTTTCCTGCGCCAGATCAGCCAGTGGGTTATTTGCATAGTTATCAGGATGGTACTTCCGTGCCAGCTCGCGGTAGGCTTTTTTGATCTCTTCCTCCGACGTGCCGTGCGGGACGCCCAATACTTCGTAGGGATCTTTCATTTGCCGGTTCCTCTCTTTCGGAAACTGCCGTCTGCGACGCTGTGCAGCACCGCAGGCAGTCCGTTGTAAATGATGTTGTGCAGGATCGCGCGATCCGCCGTTTCCGGCAGCAGCTCCAGCGCGGAGGCCGCCATGCTGATCGAGGCGTCCACAGTTTCCATGAATTGTTCCCTGTCCGCCTGCGTGAGCGCCCCGTCCTGCAGACGGTAGCGGTAGCGCAGCGGATTATACGCGCCCGTCCTGTTGTCCTTTGGCAGGTCCTCCAGCGCATCGGTCAAATAGAGAAATCTTCCGACGTGATACAGAAGAAGCTCCTTCATGCGGCGCAGATTCTCGTCCGCATGATAGCCCGCGCAGGCCTTGAGGAGGGTCGCAAAGGCGTCCGCCGCGCGGTCAATACTCTCGCAGCGCTGCTCTTCCAGAGACGACAGGCGTGCCAGCTGCTCTGCAAACACGCAGTTTTCCTTTCCCCGCGCGGCAGAGGCCTTCTGAAACGCTCTCTTGTACAGCCGCAGGCAGAATCCTGCCGCCATTCGTTTGAAGAAGCCGTCGTCGTGCCTTGCGTCGCGCAGCTTCCAGCAGGAAAGCAGGACGGTCATATCCGCCGCGTAGTCCATAACGCCGTCAGGCGGCAGGCAGTCCTTTTTGCAAAACGGTTTCGCCGGGCAGAAGCAGCGCTCCGGCTGCTTTGCCTGTCCTTCCTGCAAAAGGAAATACAGGAAGGTCATATCGTAGTTGACCAGGAACCTCGCCCGAAAGCCATAGCGCTCCTTGAGGCAGCGGCACAGGCCGCAGTAAGCCGCGCGATAGCGGTCGTTTTCCGCTTCCGAGAGCTTGTCCCTGCGCGGCAGAACGTATCCAAACATGTTATTTCACAAATCCTATGATCGTATAAACAGGCGGTCGCTTTTTGACGCGGCGGTTATAGGCGAAGGCGGGAGCAAGTCCCGCAAGGAAGCCCGCCGTGCCGATCGCCGCCGCCCACGCGCCGAGGCGCATTGACAGCAGATACCCTGTCAGAAACAGCAGCAGCGGAAGGGTGTAGACAAGCACAGCCGCCCACAGAACGGTGGCGCTTTCCGAGGAGATATAGACGACGTCTCCCCGCTGTGCGCCGATCGGATTCTCCGCCGTCAAGCGGAGCGTCTGACCAACCGTGCCGCAGCCGCCGCACTGATGGCAGTCGCCGCTGCAGGCGCTTTCCCGCTGCACTGCAAGCTCCGCTCTGCCGTCCGGCAGGATCGCCTGCACCGTTGCTTTTCTCTGCATTGCGCTTATTCGGTGGTAACCGTCACGAGATACGGGCCGCCGATAATGCCGGCCGTTGAGTTTTCCGGCAGGATGATCTCCAGCGTGACCTTTTTGGTGGACGCATCATAGCCGTTCGTCATATCGGCTATGACCTGAATGTCCGACTCACGGATCGCTGCGATCGCCGCAGCCGTCCCGCGGACGGTGATCGTAACGCTCGGCTCGCCGAACGTCATGGTTTCCACGTCGTTGACGCGCTCAAAGTCCGCGCAGGGAATGACGATCTTTCTTGTGGACAGCCCCTTGAGCGAGACCTTGATCGTCACATTCTTCGCCGACGCGCGATTCGTCACGCCGACCGGCAGATCTGGCGTGACTGTCCACGTCTTTGCCTCCGTGATCTGCGCAAGGTCGATCTCCTTGATCACGAGCTCCTCCAGCTCCTGCAGCGCCTCCTCCGAGCCGCTGACCACAATGGTGGAAGGCTCGATCGTCAGCTCGACGTTCTTATCCGTCGCACCGCCGCCCGGGATCAGATTGACCTTCAGCGCGATCTGCTTATAGCAGAACACCGGAACGGAAACGCGGACCGTCGGTGCCGGGATCTGCACATAGCTGCTCAATTCCAGGTCGTTTCCGTCCTGATCGACCAGACGGTAACCCATCTCCTCGTCGATCGTATCCGTCGCACCGTCGAGGTCGACGGTCAGAATCGCTCTGGCGATCTGATTGACCTCCTCTGCAGGACCGCTGACGGAAACCGTCTCCACGTCCAAAACAGCGTCGTCGCGGATATAGCCGTCCGGCAACGTCCCCGTATACTCCACTTCGACGGGGATCTCGGGGCGGTCGTTATATTCGCTCACCTTGACCGTGATCTTGTTGGAATTCGTGCTGACGATGCTGATATCGCCGGAGGCGACAGTCGAGGGAGGCACCAGCGTCCAGCTGACCTCGTAAGTACCGGGGCGGTCGATGTTACTGACGTCTGCAAGCGCTTCGAGCGAGGAGCTGTTCAGCTCCTTCAGATCGGAACGTCTGCCGGAAATCTCCACATTCACCGTCTGATTCTCGCCGCCGGTCAGCATCAGATTGTCGCTTGCCAGCGAGCTGGTCCCGATGATGCGAACGCGAACGTCGCGGATGTAGACCGAATCGTCCGGATTGACGACGGTGACAGCATAGACCCACAGCCCGATCGAAACGACCAGCGCCAGCAGGAAAGATAGTATTTTATGTTTCTGCATCCGTCTCATCCTTTTCTTTTTTGTTGCGTTTACGCTGAAGGAGCTTCAGCGGGTTGTAGGTCTTCTTCGCGTCCGTTTTCGGCGCAAGCTCGTTGAGCAGGAGCTTTTCGAGCGTCTGCGGCGCAAGATGGCGCTTGAGCATGCCGCCGATCGCAACGGAGATCGTGCCCGTCTCCTCGGAGACAATCACGACGACCGCGTCTGTCGCCTCGCTCATGCCGATGCCGGCGCGGTGGCGCGTGCCGAGGTCGCTGCTGATATTGCGGTTCTGCGTCAGCGGCAGAACACAGCCTGCCGCCGCGATTCTTTCGTTGCGGATGATGACCGCGCCGTCATGCAGCGCCGCCTTCGTAAAGAAAATATTGCGCAGCAGCTCCGAGGACACCTGCGCATCCAGGACCGTGCCGGACTTCTGATAGTCGATCGTGGAGGCGGAGCGCTCGAAAACGATCAGCGCGCCGGTGCGGCTCTTTGACATCGTCTCGCAGGCGGCGACCGTGTGCGTGATGACGCGGTCGATCTCGCGCTGCTCCTCCTTCATGTTGAGTATCTCCCGCAGGCTCTTGCTGCCGAGCTTCTCCAGCATGCGGCGCAGCTCCGGCTGGAACATGACGACCAGAGCGATCAGCCCGATCTCCAGGATCTTGTCGAGCAGGTAGTTCATCAGATACATGTTGAGGATCTGCGTCAACAGGAACAGCGCCAGAATGATGATGATGCTCTTTGCGATTCTTGCCGCGCCCGTGGTCTGGATCATGTTGATGATCGTATAGATCACAAATGCGACCAGCAGGATGTCGACGATGTCCATGAATTTTAACGTCGGCAGCATCGCGGCAAAGTCCTTGAAAAATTCTATAATTGTATTCATAAGCAATACTCCGCTTATACTTAATATATTTTACTAATTATAGCCGATTTCGCTTCTAATAGCAAGTAGAAAACCATTCTTTTTCTACATCGGAAACAGTTTTTTGCACAGCTGGGCGAAACGCCGCACCTCGTACGGCGTATTGAAGGCGGAAAAGCTGACGCGCACCGTTCCGGTGTCCGCCGTGCCTGCGGAAGTGTGCGCCAGCGGCGCGCAGTGAAGTCCTGCCCGCACGGCGACCCCCTCCTGCGCCAGCGCCTGCGCCGCCTCCTCGCAGTCGACATTGTCAACGCAAAACGAAAGGACGCCCGCCTGCCCTTCTCCTGCAAAGAGCCGCAGGTTCTCCTGCCCGCGAAACTCCTGCTTCACCTGCGCAAGCAGCGCCTGCTCGTGGCGGAGGATCGATGACGGCGTCTGCTTGCGGACAAAGCGCATTCCCTCGGTCAGCCCCGCAAGGCCGCAGACGTTGTGCGTTCCCGCCTCCAGGCGGTCCGGCAGGAAGTCCGGCATTGCCTGATCCTCGGAATTGCTGCCCGTGCCGCCGAACAGGAGCGGTTTTCCGCCGTCTGCGCAGAGCAGGACGCCCGTGCCCTGCGGACCGTAAAGTCCCTTGTGACCGGGCATGGCGATAAAGCGCGCTCCCGTTTGACGCAGAGAGAGCGGGAGCGTTCCCGCCGACTGCGACGCATCGAGAATGAAGGGGATATTCTTCTCGCGGCACAGCGCGGCGATCCTCTCCACGGGCAGGACGTAGCCGAACACATTGGAAACGTGTGTGCAGATGACCGCGTCGGGCTTGCGTTCGATCGCGCGCGCAAAATCGCGCAGGGTGTCTTCTGCGTCGAACAGCTTTTTCCCCGCCACACCGATCTGCGCCCGAAGGGCGTGCAGCGGTCTTGTCACCGCATTATGCTCAAAGCCGGAGATTACGACCCTTGCGCCGGGAGAAAGCACGGAAAAGATCGCGGTATTCAGCGCATGCGTCGCGTTCATTGTGAAAACAACCTGCTCCGGCTCCGCGTCGAACAGCTCCGCAGCCATCAGGCGGCATTGATAGACCGTCTCCGCCGCCGCCATCGCGGCGGCATGACCGCCGCGGCCCACGCTCGCGCAGGTCCGCATTGCCCGCAGGACGGCGTTTTGCACCGTGAGCGGCTTTTGAAAGGTCGTTGCGGCGCTGTCGAAGTAGATCATGCAGGCACCTCCTGCCACGAACCGTTGTCCGCTCTGCGGTATAGCTTTTGGTAACTCGCTCCCGCAGCCTCCAGCGCCTGCCCGGCCTCCGGCAACAGCTCTTCCCGCACGCGAAGACTGTAGCCGCAGCCCTTGTGCCGCAGCTCCTTCGGTGTGCGGACGGTCGCACTCGGAACACCCGCCCGTTCCAGCGCACGTGCGGCGCCAAGCGCCGCCGTTACCGAACGGAAGGTAAAATAATAATCATACATGAAGCAACTCCTCCCTGCTTCATCGTATGATTTTCGCCAGAATATGACACGCCGTGCGAAAAAAGTTTCAAAAAAAACACAACTTAATAAAAACTTAATTTCTTTTCGGTTATATTTTTAACAAATCTGATCTATCATGTAAATGTAAACAACAACTTCTCTTTTTCATTTTCCCCCTCTATTCTATATTGGAACGCCGCAGGTAAGCCAGCCACTTGCCTGCGGTCTTCTTTTCATCATGCAGTTAAGGCTTTCACACTCTCCACTCTCTATCAACTAACAACTAAAACAGGGTCGCCACACAGCGACCCTGTTTTTCAGTAAGCGTTAATAAGCGACGCCCCAGTAGATCATCTTTTTCGCGGGCTTGCCGCAGATCGGGCAGGTGTCGCCCAACTGCTCCTGCGCGAAGGGGATGCAGCGGCTGGACATGCCGGCGACTTCCTTCATTTTCAGCTCGCAGGCCTCCTCGCCGCACCACATGGTCTTGACGAAGCCGCCCTTCTCTTCCTGAATCTGCTTGGCTTCCTCCATCGTATGCGCCACGTAGGTATGTTCCTGCAGATTCTTCAGCGCGCGCTGATACAAGCCGTCATGCACCGCCTGCAGCTGCTTTGCTGCAGCCGTCTCCAGCTCGTCCAGAGAGACAAAGACCTTTTCGCGGTTATCGCGGCGCACCATGCAGCACTGGTTCTGCTCCATATCCTTCGGTCCGATCTCGACGCGCAGCGGCACGCCCTTCATCTCATACTCCGCGCACTTCCAGCCCATGGAGTTGTCGGAGGTGTCCATCTTGACGCGGTAGCCCGCTGCAGAGAGGCGGTCAGCAAGTCCCTGCGCCGCCTCCAGAACGCCCTCCTTGTGCTGCGCGACGGGAATGACGATGATCTGCACGGGAGCGATCTTCGGCGGAAGCACGAGGCCGTTGTTGTCGCCGTGGGTCATGATAATGCCGCCGATCAGGCGGGTGGAAACGCCCCAGGAGGTCTGGTGCGGATACTCGCGCTGATTGTCCTTGCTGGTAAAGGTGATGTCAAATGCTCTGGCAAAGCCGTCGCCGAAATAATGCGACGTACCGGCCTGCAGCGCCTTGTGATCGTGCATCATGCACTCGATCGTGTAGGTCGCCTCGGCGCCGTTGAACTTCTCCTTTTCGGTCTTCTGGCCGCGGGTGACGGGCATGGCAAGCACGTTCTCGCAGAAATCGGCGTAGACGTTCAGCATGCGCTCGGTCTCTTCACGGGCTTCCTCCGCCGTAGCGTGCATCGTATGACCTTCCTGCCACAAGAATTCGCGGTGACGCAGGAACGGACGGCTCGTCTTTTCCCAGCGCAGAACGCTGCACCACTGGTTATACATCTTCGGCAGGTCGCGGTGCGACTGGATGACGTTGCGGAAATGCTCGCAGAACAGCGTCTCCGAGGTCGGACGGATGCAGTAACGCTCCTCCAGCTTCTCGCTGCCGCCCATCGTGACCCACGCGCACTCCGGCGCGAAGCCCTCAACGTGATCCTTCTCCTTCTGCAGGAGGGACTCGGGGATCAGCATCGGCATATAGACGTTCTCCGCGCCGGTCTTCTTGAACTCCGCGTCCAGCTGCTTCTGGATGTTCTCCCAGATCGCGTAGCCGTAGGGGCGGTAGATGAACATGCCCTTGATGGACGAATAGTCGATCAGCTCCGCCTTTTTGCACACGTCGGTGTACCACTGGGCGAAGTCGACCTCCATATCGGTAATCTGTTCTACTTTCTTATCCTTTGCCATGTTAGTATTCTCCCTTTTGTGGTTATCTTTACCTATTGTATCACATCTGTCAAGGGATTTCATAGTATGGTTTGTGATCTTTTTGCCCCAAAGGAGGACGCCAAATGGTGACGCTCACGATCACCCTCGACCCGGCAGTCGTCTCATTTTATCAGCGCGTCGCGGAGCTGGCGGAAAAGCCCGTGGAGACGGTGCTTGCTGACGCGCTGTTCAAGCTCGCCGGAGAATTATCTCTCGAAGCAATGCGGAAAAAGTAGACGATAGGAATTGTTTTTTGTTCGGATTCCTGCTATAATAGCAAAAGATAACGTTACAGAGGTGAACCCGGATGAGATCCATTCGTGATATTTATAAAATCGGCGTCGGTCCGTCCAGCTCCCACACCATGGGACCGGAGCGGGCTGCAAGGCGGTTTGCGGAAGCATACCCCGACGCGGATCGCTACTGCGTAAAGCTCTACGAATCGCTCTGCAAGACCGGGCGCGGCCACGGCACGGATCGCGTGCTGTGCGAGGTGCTCGGCAGAGGAAGAACTGACGTGCAGTTCGTCGAATACACGCCGGAGCCGATGCCTCACCCAAACACGCTCGACTTCTTTGCCTACCGTGGCGAGAAGGAGATCGGGAAAATGCGCGTCTTCTCCGTCGGCGGCGGCGACATCGTCGTCGAGGGCGAGGAGCCTTCTGCCGCAGAGGATATCTACCCGGAGAACTCCTTTGCGGAGATCGAGCAGTTCTGCGCGTGGCGCTATATCTCCTTAAGCGAATACGTGGAGCTCAACGAAGGCCCGGAGATCTGGGATTTCCTCGCGGAGATCTGGCGTGCGATGAAGCGCTCGGTCGCAGTCGGCCTGAATGCCGAGGGCGTCCTGCCGGGCGGTCTGAACGTGGAACGCAAGGCAAAGCACCTGTTCTCGCAGGAGGTTCCCGACGAGATCCCGCAGCTGCGTGAGCTGCGGATCGTCTGCTCCTATGCCTACGCCGTCGCGGAGGAAAACGCCGACAACGGAACGGTCGTCACTGCGCCGACCTGCGGCTCCTGCGGCGTTCTGCCGTCCGTGCTGCTGTACATGCAGGAGCATCACGACTATCCCGACGAAAAGATCCTGCAGGCGCTTGCCGTCGCGGGTCTGTTCGGCGCGCTTGTCAAGCGCAACGGCTCGATCTCCGGCGCAGAATGCGGCTGTCAGGCGGAGATCGGCACGGCCTGCTCCATGGCTGCCGCCGCGCTCTGCACCCTGATGGACATGACGATCGAGCAGACGGAGTACGCCGCCGAGATCGCCATGGAGCACCAGCTCGGTCTGACCTGCGACCCGATCTGCGGGCTGGTACAGATCCCGTGCATCGAGCGCAACGCCGTCGCCGCAAAGCGCGCGATGGACGCCTTCAATCTCTCCCACTTCCTCTGCGGCACGAGAAACATCAGCTTCGACATGGTCGTGCGCACGATGAAGGAAACGGGTCAGCAAATGAACGAAAGTTACCGCGAGACCTCCGAGGGCGGTCTTGCAAGGCTTTATAACCGCAGAAGATAATTACGAAGGAAGGTTTTCCAATGAAATTAGGAATTGTCGGTCTGCCCAACGTCGGCAAGACCACCCTGTTCAACGCGCTCACCGGCTCCAAGGCGGAAACCAGCAGCTACGGCAGCACCTCCGCCAAGGCGAACGTCGGTCAGGCAAAGGTCCCGGACGAGCGGCTCGACTGGCTCGCGGAGCTGTATCAGCCCAAGAAATACTCCCCCGCCACGATCGACTTCGTCGACGTCGCAGGCGTCAGCAAGGGCGGCAAATCCAACGCCATTTTGCAGAATATCCGCCAGACCGACGCGCTGGTACACGTCGTGCGGTGCTTTGACAACGACCTTTTGTTCACCGAGCCCGCCGACGCGCGCGGCGACGCAGAATCGCTGGATTTAGAGCTGATCCTGTCCGATATGGAGGTCGTGGAGCGCCGTCTGGACAAGGCGAACAAGAACCTCAAGGGCGGCGACAAGAAGTACAAGCGCGAAGCGGATATGTGCCAGGCGCTTTTGACGCACCTGTCAGACGGCAAGCCCGCCCGTACCTTCGAGTTTACCGAGGAGGACAAGGACATCCTGCAGGACGGCGGACTTCTGACGGTCAAGCCGATCATCTACGCCGCGAATCTGGACGAGGACGGCATGGCGGACTACCGCAATCACGCGCAGTTCAAGGCGCTGAGCGAGCTTGCCGCCGAGCAGGGCGCGGCGGTGCTGCCCATCGCAGCAAAATTCGAGGAGGACATTCTGGAGCTCGACGACGAGGAAGCCGCCATGTTCATGGAGGATCTGGGTTTGACCGAGCGCGGTTTGGATCGTTTAATCAAGGCGTCGTATGATCTGCTCGGCTACATCTCCTTCCTGACCGCCGGTCCCGACGACGTGCATGCCTGGACGATCGTGCGCGGCACGAAGGCGCCGAGAGCCGCCGGCAAGATCCACACCGACATCGAGCGCGGCTTCATCCGCGCAGAGGTCGTCGCCTTTGAAGATCTGAAAGCCTGCGGCACGATGGCGGTCGCCAAGTCCAAAGGGCTGGTACGCAGCGAAGGCAAGGAATACGTCATGAAGGACGGCGACATCGTCAATTTCCTGTTTAACGTGTAATTTCACATAGCAAGCACGGGGCAGCTTTGAAGCTGTCCCGTGCTTGCTGTATAAACGCATTCAAGGAAGAACCGTCCAACCGATCGAATCATTTCCCGTCTCCTCCCCGTCTACGCTGGTCCATATGAATTCGTCGTCGGTCATATCGAACAAGGTCGCGTAGAAGTCCGAATCTACAGCGCCTTCAACGATGTACGAATACCTAACGGGTATATCTGTAACATCGACATGATGTATCTCGTGTGGGAAATACGCATCGCCGTGGGTCTGATCGGACTGCGAATAATCGGAAATAATGGGTATATCTGGCGGGACGTTATCGTATGCCGCCGGCGCATGCTTTGACGGAACCGACTCTGCCGGATCGCTGTCGCTTTCAGCAGACAGGGCTTCCTCCCTTCTGCTTTCGATCGCCTCGGCGATTGCGATAGTCTCCTCCCTGCTCAACTGATTGCATTTCAGCTGATAAAGCACCTCGCCGGAAGCGCTGTACCAAATGATCCGATACCCTTCCTTGTCAACCAGAAGGGCGTCTGCCCCGCCGATCTGAATCTCTTCGGTCACGGCGTCTTCCGTATCGATCTGCCGCGTCTCATCGTTCGGCAATTCATCATAGAGAATGAAGCCGTCGCCTGCGTCGGCGTAGCGGATCGTCAGATTGCCGTCGGGCGTTCGTTTGCACTCCTGTGGCTCGTAGCCCTCCGGCGCCAGACCCGCCAGAACGTCTTCGTCGCGGACATATTCGTTCTCATCCTTGTCCGTGACTTCAGAAGCCGTTTCCTTCTGCTCGGTAAAGAAATTGATGACCGGTACGCGGATGGCCTCTACGGTCGAGAACAGGACCGCAAACACGCCGCATAGAAACAGGAAGACGATCACCGCAGCGCTCGCGCCGCGCAGCAGATTTTTCCCGACGCTCCGGTACAGTTCTTTGGCAGCGCCCTTTCGGATGAGTTTGCGGCATCTGTCGTTCAAAGCCGCGCTGATCTCGACCGGTGCGAAATCCTCCGCCTTCAGGGATTCTGCAAAGACAGTCAAATACTGATCCATCACAAGCGCGGTCGCCGCGTCGGCGTAGCGGTCGTACAGCTTTTCGCTGTTCCGTAATTCTTTCATCGTTCCGCCTCCCGTTTCAAACCCAGTCGTTCAGCCGAAAGCCCTGCGCGGTCAGCGCGTCAGCGACGCGGCGCTTGGCGCGGGTGAGCCGCATGCGGACGCTGTTCGGTCGGATGCCGAGCGTCTTTGCGATCTCCTCGTCCGACCAGGAAAGGATGAACTTTTCCTCCAGCAGCAGGCGATCCTCCGCAGGAATGGCGGTGAGCAGCTCGCGCAGCCGGGTCTTGCGCTGTTCCTTCAGGATCTTGTCGTCCGTCGCTTCCGTGTCTTCGGACGGAAGAAGCTCCTCCAGCGCCTCGAAGCTCGTCAGCCCCACTCTGCTCTCCTGCCGCAGATGGTGGTACGCCATATGGCGCACGGTCGTGATCGCGTAGGCAAGCCGCTTGCCCTCGTCGATCTGCCGAAGCAGATCGACCTTTTCTACCAGCTTGACCACGGCATCCGAGACGACGTCCTCGGCACTCTCCTTGTCGGAGACGTACTTCACTGCCTCCAGATACATCCGCGTCACGCTGTTTACATAGAGACGGAGCATAAAATCGCGGCTGCTTTCGTCCTCGATCGTGAGAATGATCAATGGGAACATGCCATATCCTCCTGCGTCAAAAGTGCTTACCGAAGCTACCATAGCATGAAAAAATCCCCTTGTCAATCGACGAAAAAATATTGTCAAAATCGGTTGCAAATTCGTTTTTCGAGACTCTGTATATATGATGGGTGTTTTTTGGTCTACGCCGTTCACGCAAGAAAAGCGGCGCCTTGATTGGTCTGTCGATTCCTATCGTTTCCAGCTTGCGGCAAATTCTTATTGACATACGATAAGTCAGCCGCTATGCTGTAAATGTGAAAGAAATGATACTCTGCGGGAGGAGGTGTGCGCACGGGATCAATCGCCGGAAAACATGCGTCATATCTAACCAACTTCGTTACACAAGCTACATATATCAAAAACAAATTGATTCTTTCAGGAGGAAACACTATGAAACGCAAAATCTTATCCTTGTTCCTCGCGCTTGTCCTGCTGCTTTCGGCTCTTCCGGCGGTTTCGGCGCTTACCGGTAATGATGCAATCGTGTACTATTCGGAAGACGCGGTGCTTGCACCGAAGGTAACCTATCCTGCCGAAGGTGGTTCCATCTACATTTCCAAGGCGCTCGGCGCTGTTGTCGGCTGCGATAAGAGCGTAACATTTGCGGCAATTCCTGCGGAGATTGAGGGCGTCGCCGTGACGAGAATCAGCGCGAGAGCATTTAAGAATTGCACACAGCTGACTTCAGTCAGCATTCCCGAGAGTATCACCTATATCGGCGACGAGGCGTTCTATCAGTGTACCGCACTGACTGATGCGAAGTTGCCTTCCGCTCTGCGGCATCTCGGACTGCGGGCTTTCTACAAGACAAAATGTATCGAAAAAACCGCAAGCGGCGAATACAAGGACGGCTGGCTGCTCTGTGCCGGCTACGTGGACGACGGGCAGCCGCCAAAGGACCTTCAAATTGACGAAGGAACGATCGGTATTGCCACCAACGCGCTGTATTTCAGCGCTACGGGGAACGGAACATACGTCCGTTTTGTTCTCCCTTCCACGATCCGCTATTTCAGCGCACAGGCGCTGACACTCGGGATCGGCACCGTCGTTTTCCCGGAAACCTATACCGATCTGGTGAAGAAGGACGGTTGCCTGTACAGCAAGGACGGCAAGAACCTTGTGTATTACCTTCCGAAGAACAATCAGCCGTATTTCGTAGTTCCCGAGGGCGTAGAGACAATCGAGGAAGGCGCTTTCTACGGTGCGGAGAAACTTAAGGCAGTATCACTGCCGGACAGCCTTGTCACCATCGGCTTCCAGGCGTTTCGCCGTTCCGGTCTACAGATCATCGATTTTGGCAAGAATGTCAAGACCATCGGTGACTTTGCCTTTGAGTACACGCCGCTGGTGTATGTCAACTGTGGCCAGTCGCTGGAAAGCGTCGGTATTTACGCCTTCCATGGCTGTCATGAGCTTTTGATGGTCGTCTTCCCGGCGACGCTGAAGGAAATCGGTGAGGGAGCCTTCTATCAGTGTGAAAAGCTCGCCAACTGCTGCTTTGAGGGCGATGCTCCCGTGATCGGCGACTTTACATTCCGCACGGGCAGATTCGACGGAATGTATTCCATTACGTATGTTCAGGGAATACAGAAAGATATCCTTCCGGAACTGGTATTGTGGTATCGCGAGGAAAAAGCCGGCTGGGCAGATTTGAAGCTGTACGAAACCTCTGTTTGGACGGAAGAGGATCACGCACATGATTTCATTATGCAGGTCATAGAACCGACCTGCTGGGAGAACGGCGCCGTTATCTTTACCTGCTCCTGCGGCACAGCACTGATCGTAGATGAACTCTATTCCCAAGGTCATCAGTATGTTTATAACGGGAATGGCAATTATTGCATGCACTGCGGGAAAAAGGACAACATGGACGACGTGAAAGACAGCGACTGGTTTGCGCAGAGCGTCTATTACGCGCTGAAAAACGGACTGATGAACGGTGTGAGCGACAGCAAGTTTGCGCCGAACAGTCCGATGACGAGAGCCATGCTCGTGACCGTGCTGTGGCGCTACGAGGGCAGTCCGGAGGCGGATAAGAGCGACTTTACCGACCTGACGGCGGACTGGTATAAGGACGCGGTCGCATGGGCGGCAAAGAACGAGATCGTCAATGGCGTCGGCGACGGCAAGTTCGATCCGAACGGAAACGTCACCCGCGAGCAAATGGCGGCGATTCTCTACCGCTACGCGCAGAAGAAGGGCTTTGACACGACCAAGCGCGGCGATATGAGCAAGTTCCCCGACGCCGCAAACGTCAGCGACTACGCGACCGATGCGATTGCATGGACGGTCGCAGAGGGCATTATTACCGGTTCGGACGGCAAGCTCCTGCCGCAGGGCAACGCCACCCGCGCACAGGTCGCTGCCATCCTGATGCGCTTCATTGAGAATATCGCAAAAGTCGAAGCAAAGTAATACCTGCCTCCATAGCAGCCACAGGGTCGGAATTCCGACCCTGCGGCGCATCCTAAGCCTTCCCCTTCGGGGGATGACCTTTCGGATCAATGCAACCTCAAAGAAGGAGTAAACCCAATGAAAAAGAGATTTTTGTCTCTGTTCCTTGCGTTCGTTCTGCTGCTCTCCGTCGTCCCGGCGGTCAGCGCGGATGAGTATCAGCTGCTCTGGCGGATGGATGTCAGCAGAGACGGCTTGGCATACATCACGATCACCGGCTATACCGGTACGCTGCCGAACGAACTGGTCATTCCCGCGCAGATCGACGGCTATCCTGTGAAGGAGATCGGGAAAGAGGCGTTTATTCAAGCCAAAACAAAGCGCGTCGAATTGCCGTCAGGGCTGAAAAAGATCGGCGACAGCGCATTTGAACTCTCCTACATACAGTCGTTCTCCCTTCCTGATGGGTTGGAATATATCGGACGTTCCGCTTTCTCTGGCGATCAAGCCGTCGGGGAACTCGTTATTCCCGCAAGCGTCACGTTTATAGGGCAAAGCTGTTTCAGCGGAAACAACTTTTCGCTTGTGATGCTGCTTCCGAAGGATGTAACGTTAGAGAACTATCCCTTTGATATGTACGATCCGGTTCTCGCGCACAAAAGCACTCTGGAGGGGCTCAAGGAGCTGGCTTCCGGATTCAAGTATATGATCGCGTATTTTGAAGATCTCCCGTTTGATACTTCGGCAGAGCCGATCTGCACCGAGGGCGCCTTCGAATATGTAACGCACAACGGCGAGGCCTGTGTGATCTCTTGCAGCGGCTCCGGAGAAGTGACCGTGCCTGACACGTTTGACGGCTGCCCGGTAACGGCGCTCCTCCCCTTTGCGTTCCTGAAAAGGCAGAATATCAGGAAAATCGTCCTTCCGGACACCGTTGAATTCATCGGAGACTACTGCTTCAGCGGCTGCGGAGCAACACTGGAACGCCTACCGTCGAACTTGAAGAAGCTCGGGTATGCGGCATTCTACAACGTGATGGGAGGGTGGATGCCAAGTTTCTTCACCCTCTTGGATGCGACCATTCCGGAGGGCGTTACCGAGATCCCGGGTCGGTGCTTCGCTTCCGTGGTAATGGACGCGCTTGTCCTGCCTTCGAAACTTGAAACGATCGGTTCAGAGGCCTTCGCGTATTCCACGCTCACGTCTGTCACCTTCCCCAGCAGCCTCAAGACCATCGACGGTTTCGCTTTTTCTTCTACAAACCTCACAGAGGTCACGCTTCCGGAAGGGCTGGAATCCTTGGGCGGTTACGCGTTTAGCGACACACCATTAGTTAAAGCCGTTATGCCCCGCTCGCTGAAAACCGTCGGAGAAGTAGTCTTCGGATACGACGAGGAAAACCGGCTGACAGTCTACGGCTACTTGGACACGCCGATCTTTGCCTATTGCAAAGCCAATCGAATCCCGTTTTTTGATCTGGAATCCGGAGCGCTGATTCCACTGCCCTATGAAACAACGGTCGACGGCATTGTCTACACGATTGACCCAATGGAAGGTACGGCATGCGTAAGCAACCATAAGCTGTCCGACGCGACCGGCATTCTGGTGATCCCGGCGACGGTGGACGGTTACAACGTAACGAGAATCAGCCAGTACAGTTTATGCGGAATCAAGTTCAGCGGTCTGATCCTGCCGGATACGGTGACGTATATTGATCGTTATGCGATCATTTCGGTCGGCGAAAACAAGTTGTTCATCCGTATGCCAAACAACGAAGTTTACATTGATGGACTATCCGTGGACGCTGCGATCGGTTATTATTATCTCCCTGAAGGCTTTTCGCTGGCGGAAAGCTGCCGGGACGATGCGAACGATTTACTTCACGCCAAGTGCATCGGTTACGAAAAGCATAAGGCTTTCCTGCGCGAGGATAAATTGATCACAATCGACGGCACGTCGGAAGATCGAATCATGCTGACGTCCAAGGGCGTGTTCCGTCTGGACGGCAGCGAGTACACGGCGCTCTGGCTCACAGACGTCTATCCGATGCCCTCATCCATCGGCGACGTTCCGATCACCCGCGTCGCCGCCTCCTGCGCAATCGACAGCGACAGGGTTTACCTTGGCGAATATGTCCGTGTCGTGGAGGACGGCGTGTTCGTAAACGCTGCTTACGTCCAACTCCTCTATGTTCCTGACTGCATCGAGCATCTTCCCGCAGACTTTTTCCCGATGGAGGATTATCCGTGTACGCTTTACGGAACGTCAGGCGGCTACGCGGAACAATACGCGAAAGAACACGGTATGACCTTCTTCGCGTTGGACAAGACGCCGTTTACCGACGTATCTGAAAACGAATGGTATTACCCGTATATCTACACCGTTTACAGGTACGGGATGATGAACGGTACTTCAAAGACGACCTTCACGCCGAACGCCGCGACGACCCGCGCCATGGTCGTGCAGGTGCTGTTCAATCTGGCAGGCGAGTGGCAGAACGTTCCGGTCGTCGATATCTTCGACGACGTAAAATACGGCGACTGGTACTTCCTCGCCGTCACGTGGGCGGCGCTCGCCGGTATCAGCACCGGCACGACCGACACGGCCTTCTCCCCGAATGCTCCCGTCACGAGAGAGCAGCTTGCCGCCTTCCTCTACCGCTTCGCCACCCTTTGTGGCATTGATTGCAAGGCGAACGGCGATTTGAGCAAGTTCGCAGACCAAAACCAGATCTCCGGCTACGCCCGCGACGCGATCTCCTGGGCGGTCGGCGCGGGCATCATCAACGGCAAGAGCCCGACCACGGTTGCGCCGCGCGCCTACGCGACCCGCGCGGAGATCGCCGCGATGCTCTGCCGCCTGCTCGACTACATCAACAGCAACGTTGCCGAAGAATAACAGACGGATCATTGCACAAAAGCGCAGCGCCCTGTTTGAGCGCTGCGCTTTTGCAGCAATATGCGGAGCAGCGTCCGTGCCAATAACGCGCTTTGCGTGGATTTGCGGGAAACAAACGGTTCCGGGAAATATTATTTCCCAAATGTTGTATTTCGACAGAAAACGCGCACAAGATGTGGTATTTTCTTACCGGGATGTACATGGACGAAGAGAAATCGCGACCGCCGTCATATCGTCCTCCGGCGGCATACCTGCGATCAGAAGCGCAGCAAGCTCCTGCGGCGAATCGCCGCGAAAGGCTTCGATCGTTTCCTCCGTTTCCATCCCGTCTGCTCCGTCGCTGACAAGCACGAGCATTTCTCCCCGCTTCAGGGACAGCTCATATCGTTCCGGCGCGTGCTCTCCTCCCACTCCCACGCCCGGCGGCGTTGTGGCTGTCCCGATTTTTTTGACATTTTCTCCGTCGCGGTAATAGGACGCCGCCGCGCCCCACTTATAGATCGCAGCGTCCCCGGTTATGAGGCTCACCTGCAGAAGATCGACAGTGGAGAAGCACGTCGCGCCGCGCAGGAGCTCGCAGCTGTCAAGCAGCCGAAGCGCCTGCTCCGGCGCAATGCCGGAACGCAGCAGCCGTTCCAGAAGGCGAACGGTGTCGCCGCTGCAGTGCGCAGCCTCCTCCCCCGTTCCCATGCCGTCGCAGAGAATGACATAGTACTCCAGATTCCGTGCCGTGAAGCAAACGCCTCTGTCGCCGATGATCCTGCTGTCGTCTTTGCCCATGCTGCTGATCCCAATCAGAGGCAGATACGCCGCCTCGCTCCTGTCACGCCGCCGTGCGCCGGCTTCCGCGCGTAGATACTGCGCGATGCAGGAAAGCTCGTCCGCCAGCGCCTGCCTGCTCTCGCGCAGCTCCAGGCGGTAGCGTCTGCGATAGAGCATTCCCTCTAACTCCTGATTGATCGCCGTGACGAAGCCCTCGACATGGCAGCACTGCTCCCGAAATTCCTCCGGCAGCTCCTGTGCCGACACGCAGCCGTTTTCGATCATGCGCTTTGCGATGCAGGACAGCGCGCTGTGCGTCTGCTGCGCGCGGTACTCCCAGCAACGGTGAAACATCGCGCAGCAGCGGCAGACCCGATCCGCCGCGCCGTCAAAGACGTCCTCCGCCTCGGTAAGCGGCGCGCCTTCACTTGTTTGCAGGCAGGCGTGAACATACTCCAGCACCTCTGCCGCGTTGCGCAGTGTGCCTGCCGCGCCGCGCTGCTCTCCGGCGGTGAGCCCGATGCGCTGTATGCTTCCCTGCCTCAAAAGGACGCCCGCGCCGACGCCTGCGGCAACACACACCGCGTTTGCTATGCTGTTCGCGCCAAACAGCAGCAGTACGAGATTCGTCAGCACGAGATACGTGATCGCAACCGGTGCCTTTTCCCTGCGCTGCAAAACGAAGCAGAGCAGCGCCGGAAGGACCGTCGCAACGGTCATGCCGCCGGAGAAGCCGCTGCCCAGATCCATGGCGATCCCCATGGCCGCCGCGACGGCAGGATCCCCCGTCGCAACGCAGGACGCCATCGCGAGGAGCAGCCCGAGATTGACCGCCTCCGTCAGGCCGGACAGTCCCGCGCAGACCGCCGCCAGAGCGAACAGCTGCGCCTTGCGGCTTCCGCTGAAGCTGCTGCGCAGCGCGGCGCTGCTCAACGCAGCGATCATGATTTTTGCGCCGTAAAAGATCAGATTTCCTACGTTTCCGCCGAAGAAGGTGATCCCCTCCAGCAGCGCGCATACGCCCGCGCAAAGGCTGGGGAAAAACCACTGTTTCAGCGGCAGCTCCGTCCCTTGAAACACTGCAGAGGCGGAAAACATCATCAGTACCAGCGCGATTTCCGGCGCGGCGTCGCTTCCGAAGATAGCCAGATACCCACCTGCCGCCCCGAGCATTGCCGTCAGGCCGGAAACGCCGAAGGGTACGGACAGAACGAAGCATGCGCCGATGGGCGTCGGTGCGCCGAAGATGTGAATGCCTGCCAGAACGAAGCCGCCGAGAAGCATCAGTAAGCTGTCGCGCAGCGTCCGCTGTCTTGCGCTTAATATCCGATGCCGAATTCCCCATTTCCTTGCGATACGACGCTCCGTGCCAACCCCGTTCATTTCCTCTTTCCTCCCTGTCGCGCTGACCCGATTTGCCCCGATTCTATCACGGAATCTGCAGGTAAGGTGTCGGGAAATGGCACGGGGAATTCATACGTTTGACATTTTCCGGCGGCAATGCTATGATAAAAAACGGAGGCGATCTCATGGGAAAAGAACTGGAATATAAGCTGGCCGTCGCTGATGAAACGGCGCTTGCCGCAATCCTGTCCGACCCGGAAATTGCCGCGCTGCGGCAGGATGAATGGCAGGAGCGGCACATGAAAACGACCTATTACGACTCCGCGGATCGTCGCTTTGCCTCGCAGCTGTGGACGTTCCGCCATCGCATGGAGGGAGATCAAAGCGTCGTCTGCGTGAAAACGCCGACGGAGGACTTCCATACCCGCGGCGAATGGCAGGTCGAGGCGGAGAGCGTTGATATTAACAGCATCGAGGCGCTGCTGCTGGCAGGCGCGCCGAAGCAGCTTGTCCTGCTCTACGGCATGGGAGACGTCGAGCCGATCTGCGGCGCGGAATTTACGAGGAAAAGCTGCATGCTCCGCTTTGCAGACGGCAGCCGCGCAGAGCTTGCAGGCGATCACGGCTTTCTTCACGGCGAAACCGAAAAAAAGGAGTTTACCGAGCTGGAGCTGGAATTATATGAAGGAAAGCCGGAGCAGATGCTGCAGCTTGTCGAGACGCTGAAAGCGCGCTATTCTCTCCATGAACAGCCCTTGAGCAAATTCGCCAGGGCGACGAAGCTGAAGTAAGGAATATTATCGTTTGCTAATTCAAAGAGTTGGCAAACACCTCAATTTTCCATTCTTCACGTTTAAGTTTTCAGTATTCATTAGCCAACATAAAAGAAAGCATTCTGCGTTCGCAGGATGCTTTCTTTTATGTTGGCATTACCTATCTTCCCGGGTAGGCCAAGTGTTGTCCTTGCCGTTAAAAAGCATTCCGGTGGAATGCTTTAGGCAAGCACAATACTTGGCGGGTATAGGCATGAAAAAACCTCCCACATAAGTAGGAGGTTTCAGTGTTGGCGTTACCTATCTTCCCAGGCAGTCACCCGCCAAGTATTGTCGGCGCAAATGAGCTTAACTTCTGTGTTCGGGATGGGAACAGGTGGACCCTCACCGCAATCAACACCAACTGCGCCCGCCGTTTTCCGGCGAGCTTCTTCATTATACCGTGCATTTCCGAATTGTCAAGTACTTTTTTGCTTAATTGCATTATTTTTCCGAGGCCAGATCCTTCATGATCTGTTCGGCATAGCGGACAGTTTCCATGGCGTCCCCGGCGTACTTGTCCGCGCCGATCGCGTCGGCGTATGCCTTCGTCAAAACGGCGCCGCCGACAACGATTTTGCACCACGGCGTTTCGCTGCGCAGCTGCCGGATCGTCTCCTCCATTGCCGGGACGGTCGTCGTCATCAGCGCGCTCAAGCCGACAAGCGGCGCGTGCAACTCCCGCACGGTCTTTACGATCGTTTCCGGCGGCACGTCCTTGCCGAGATCAACGACGTGGAAGCCGTAATTCTGCAGCAGCAGTTTTACGATGTTCTTTCCGATGTCGTGGATATCGCCCTGTACGGTCGCGATGACAAAAATACCCTGATCGGCGCGCGATCCGTTGCTTGCCAAAGCGCTCTTGACGACCTCAAAGGCACTTTTCGCCGCCTCGGCGCTCATCAGAAGCTGCGGCAAATAGACCGTTTTGTTCTCAAAGCCCACGCCGACGGCATTCAGCGCAGGAATGATCTCCAGATTCACAACATCCAGCGGATCGGCGGAGAGCAGGCGTTCCTTTGTCAGCGCGGCGGCCTTCTCCTTAAGCCCTTTCACGATCGCGTGGCGCAAGCCGTTTTCCGGCGCACCTTCCCTATCGGTCTGCTGCGGCGTGTTCCCTGTTCCGGCGAAGCGCTGCGCGGCCGCGATATACGCCTCGCAGTTCTCGTCCAGCCCCTTCAGTACCTTGTAGGCAAAATACGTTTTCATCATATCCGCCGAATACGGATTCATAATCGCGGCGGAGAGTCCGTTTTCCAGTGCCAGTGCAAAGAACGTACCGTTCACCGGATCGCGAGCCGGAAGACCAAAGGACACGTTTGAAATGCCGAGCGAGGTATGGACGCCAAGCTCGCTTTGGATTCTTCTGACCGTCTCGAGCGTGACGCTTGCGGCAGCAGCGTCCGCGCTGACCGTCAGCGCCAGCGGATCAAAAACGACGTCCTTTTTGTCGATCCCGAATTCTGCTGCTGTCGACAGGATCTTTTTCGCGATCTCCACTCTTCCCTGCGCCGTCTCGGGAATGCCGTTTTCGTCCAGCGTCAGCGCGACTGCCACGCCGCCGTACTTTTTCATCAGTGGGAAAACGGATGCCATGCTTTCGGCTTTTCCGTTGACGGAGTTGATCATTGCTTTTCCATTGTACCGGCGAAGCGCTGCTTCCATTGCGCCGATATCAGACGTGTCGATCTGCAGCGGAAGGTCGATCACCGCCTGCAGCGCTTCTACGGCGTTTTTCAGCACGGCCGGTTCGTCGATTTCCGGCAGGCCGACGTTGACGTCCAGAAGATCTACGCCCTTTTCCTGCTGCGCAAAGCCCTCGGAAAGGATATAGTCAATATCGTTTTCGATCAGTGCCTGCTTGAAGCGCTTTTTGCCGGTGGGATTGATCCGCTCACCGATCAGCACCGGTTGATTGCCAAACACGACCGCGTGCGTAAAGGACGAAACCATCGTGAGGTTCTTCGGCGTAACGGCTGCCGGGGCGCTTTGCTTCGTTTTTTCGCACACCGCCCGGATATATTCCGGCGTCGTGCCGCAGCAGCCGCCGACGACGCGAACGCCCTCCTTGATCAGCTCTGCGGCGATCTCCGAGTATTCTTCCGCCGTCACGTCAAACACCGTTTTGCCGTTGACCGATTCGGGCAATCCCGCATTGGGCTTGAAAATGACCGGCACGGACGCGTATTGCAGCAGCTCGCGCACGATCGGGCGCAGTTGCTTCGGGCCGAGCGAGCAATTGGCGCCCAGCGCCGCGACGCCCATTCCCTCCAGCAGTGCCACCATAGCGGCGGGCGAAGCGCCGGTCATCAGCTTTCCGTCCTCGCCATAGGCGCATGAAACGATCACAGGCAGGTCGCTGCATTCCTTGGCGGCAAGCAGCGCGGCTTTCGCTTCGTAGCTGTCGCTCATCGTTTCGATATAGATCAAATCTGCGCCGTATTTTACACCGAGGGAAACGGTCGCCTTGAACGTGTCGACCGCAGCCTCAAAGTCTAGGTCGCCCAGCGGCTTCAGCAGCTTCCCGGAGGGGCCGATATCCAGCGCGATAAACTTTTCCTGCGGGGCTGTGCTTTCTTCCCTTGCCGCCTTGGCGTTGGAGAGCGCCGCCTTCACGATCTGCTCCAGCTCGTCCAGCGGGAATTTCAGCGTATTCGCGCCGAACGTATTCGTGCAGACGACGTTGCTTCCCGCGTCAAAATACGCCCTGTGAAGCTCCGTGATCACCTCGGGATGCGTGAGATTCCAGCGTTCGGGGTGTTCGCCCGGGCGCAAGCCGCGCTCCTGCAGGAGCGTTCCCGTGCCGCCGTCAAGATAGACGATATTCTGTTTCAAAAAGGTATTGAAGTTCATACTGCGCTCCTGAATGCACATTCCTGATTCCCGCAGGCGCCGCACTTGCGAGACGTTTTTTTGCATGCTTCGTCATTGAGCCCGACGATCGCGGTGACCGATTTGGACGGCGACATCATCAGGCTGTCGGTAATACTGACGCCGATATGCTTCCGGCAGTTCAGCACGAAAAAAATCTCTTTTTGGAAAGACAGGGGAAGATCGCCGTAGCCGGGACTGAAGCGCGGCCTGCAGTACGTCTGATACTCCCTTGCCACGTCGTCGCAAAACAGGTCGCACAGCGCTTCGATCCGCTCCGTTCCGATCGCGTCGAGCAGCAGTGCCTTTGCCGGAGACAGCACACTGTACTTGGCGATCAGGCGGTCGATCCCAACGCCGATCGTTGCCGCGAAAACGACCGCTTTCTCACAGCCGTCCAGATTTCGCGCGAGATCCTTCGACTTGGCGGTAAATGCACCGAAATCGCATAGGTCGCCCTTCACGCATACGCTTAACGGCAAATAACACACCTTGTAGGAAAGGCCGGCGGCGATCTCCGCCCGGCAGGCTTCAAACAGCGCCAGTACGGCATCATCGTCTCTGCTCCCTGCGTAGCGGAGCACCTCGCGCACGTCGTACGGCGGCTCTCCGTAAGTTTTTATCCGAACCATAAACTCTATTTCCCCAGTATTTCCGACAGATTTCCCTGAATCTTCTCGGCTACGTCCGGCTTGTTCATCGAATAAACGTGGACGTTTTTGATACCGTTTGCGTACAGGTCGATGATCTGATCGGTCGCGTAAGCGATGCCCGCCTGCTTCATCGCGGCCGGATCGTCGCCGAACTTGTCGACGAGGCTCTTGAATCTTTGCGGCATAAACGAGCCGGAGAGCTGCATTGCACGGGCGACCTGATTGGCGTTGGTGATCGGCATAATGCCGGGGATAACCGGCACGTCGATCCCCGCCTGACGGATCTTATAAAGGAAATTATAGAGAAGATTGTTGTCGAAAAACATCTGCGTCGTCAAGAAGTCGCAGCCGGCGTCTACTTTTTCTTTCAGTCGCCGGATGTCGTCCGCCTGATTGGCGCTTTCGGGGTGAACTTCGGGATAACAGGCGGCACCGATGCAAAAATCGCCGTCGGCGGTTTTCAGCTCGTTGATGAGATCAACGGCATGCTGATAGTCCCAGCCGCTGCGATCCGCATGCAGCAGGTCCTGCGGAATGTCGCCGCGCAGCGCCATGACGTTTTTGATCCCGCACGCCTTAATCTCCCTGATTTTCTGCGCGATCGTCTCTCTGGTAGAAGAAACGCAGGTAAGATGCGCCAGCGTCGGCACACCATGTCGGTCTTTGATGCTTTTCGCAATATCGAGCGTGTACTGACTCGTTCCGCCGCCCGCACCGTAGGTGACGCTCATAAAGGCAGGCTTCAGCTGCGCGATCTGCTCGACCGCGCTTTTCACGCTGTCAAACGCCGTCTCCGTCTTTGGCGGAAAAACTTCAAATGAAAGGGAACGCAGGTTCTGCTGCAAAATTTCAATGATCTTCATAGTCTTTCCCCTTTTTCTCCATTTTCTGTATTATACACCACAAAGGCCGCTAAATCAAGGCGTTTCGGAACAGAGAAAACGGCGACGCGCTGGCGCGCATCGCCGTTGGGCAGCGTCAATTTTCACCCCTGCTGCCGTAGTCCAAGACGTGGGTAGAGTATTTGTCATGCAACGGGAACGAATAGATATTGTATTGCCCCTCCTCCCGGGTCAAATGCCCGACAAAGGGCTGCGGCAGGCAGTCGTCAGGAACCGCGCGGAAGTTGCCGGGCTTCTTAAAGGCAAAGTATACGTAGGTGATCTCCCGCTCCCCGGTAATCAGCGCATACTCGCAGGCATGGTCGTCGCCATATATCGCAATATATGCAGGGTAAGAAAACCGCCCCTCTTCGTCCCGCAAAAAGGTTTGCGGCGTGGAATCCTCGTCCGAAAACCCCTCCCATTGCAGCGTATGCTGATAATGCTCCAAGCGGTCAAGCTCCGCGTTGAAATCCGCCTCGTCATAGCTGCAACGCAGATAGACCTCTGCCGTGGGATCGAATAAGGTGTCTTGATAGAAGTAGTAGAACTCGGGATCGTTCTCCAGTGCGCTGACCGGGATCTGCGCCGGGAAAGCAACAAATCCCGTTCGCAAATTCTTTCGATCCGAAAGCAGCGCTTCATATTTAGACAGGTTCCGGCTTGACTTCGGGAAACCGAAGAAAAACACCAAAAACAGGATCAGCACGATTGCGAGTCCGGTAAGAACGCCGATCAGGCAGCCCATTCGCCTGCCTCTCACCTTGTATTCTTCCATACGATCAACTCTCCCCTCGCGCGATCAGAAAACTGCGCATAGAAGCGGCAGGATAAAAAACGCCGCAACCAAGGTGCCGATCAGCGACAGAATAAAGGCAATGATGAAGTTCTTCCAATACGCCCGTGTTTTGGCAGCCGATTTACAGAATTTCTTGTCCCGTTCCCTGCCGATCAGCTGCGCCGTGCGCATCCGGCTTCTGTGTGCATTCAGGGCGGCAACGCAGGCAGGGCAATTGGTAAGATGCTCGGTAACGGCGGCGCGGACTGACGTGTGCAGCAGCTCCTCGTCAAATGAAGGAAGCAAGTCCCGCACCGTATTACAGTTCAATTCATCCATCGTATGCTCCTCCTGCTAAAAAATGCCGCTTGTCATTACAATGAACAGGATGATCACGAGCAATCCCAAGCCGCCGATTGCAATCACCAGCGGAAGGCCGATCATCTTCCAGCGCAGCTTTTGATACGCCGTTTCGCCGCAGTCCTGCCTGTCCCGCGCGTTCTGCTCCCGGAGCGTGTCGTAGAGCTTGCTGCATGCCGGGCAGGTCTTCCGATGTTCTTCCAGAAAAGAGCGGCTTTCGCCCGAAAGAGTGCCTTCCACAGCAGCAGTCATCAGATCCACAGCCAGCTCGCATAAATCAATCTTCATCTGCGTCCTGTTCCTTTCCGATCAGCTTTACAGATTCTTACCGATACCGCACAGCCACGTGGAGAGCTTTGCGTCCCCGCGGTAGCGGTCGATCGAGCCAATTGCCTGCAAAAAGGTTTCCTGTGCGAGATCCTCGGCAGTCACTTTATCTCCGCCGGTCAAGGAGATAAGATAGCCGTAGACCAAAGGATAATAGTATTCACAAAGACTCTTCAGATCCACGTCTCCACTTCCATGTATATTTGTTTCATTTTTCGCGAATTTGTTACAAAAAGGCGGTAAAAACTAAAAAATCTATCTTTCTGGAAAGTAGAAACTGGAAACGAAAAGTAAAAACGACGCCACGCGTCAGCGTGCCGTCGTTCTGGTGACCCGTACCGGATTCGAACCGATGTTAATGGCGTGAGAGGCCACTGTCTTAACCACTTGACCAACGGGCCGTCGTCACCGGAAGCTTCGTATCGCGCGCATCCGTCGTTCAAGCTTACGCTTTACGCCGAATGCTTACTCTCTCCGCTCCGGTTCCTCTCAAATTCAAACCCACTTCGTTGGGCTTTGAATTTGTATATAACAAAGAATGATTGAATAATTCGTCACTATTCATTTCTCATTCTTTATTATCTTGGTCCGCCCTCACG
>JAFQZN010000037.1 GCA_017405865.1 Oscillospiraceae bacterium
CGTGACCGAGGGCGGGGATCGCAGCGAACGTTGAGTAGTCGCAGCGGCTGCAGGTCTGATAGGCGCTCCAGCCTGCTTCGGTGCAGGTCGGCGCTTTTGCCGCATGGTTCTCATAGTCGTGACCGAGGGCGGGGATCGCCGCATACGTCGAGTAGTCACAGCGGCTGCAGGTCTGATAGGCATTCCAGCCTGCTTCGGTGCAGGTCGCCGCCTTTGCCGCGTGGTTCTCATAGTCGTGACCGAGTGCGGGGAGGGTCGTTTCGGAAAGCAGCTCGCCGCACAAATCGCAGATCAGCCTGTCATAGCCCGCTGCGGTGCAGGTCGCATCCAGACGCTCGTGATAGGTGTTCCCGTGGTCGCAGGGCTGCTCACCCGTCGGAGGAAGCTGCTCCTTCCGCGTCGCGCCGCAGCGCAGGCAGGTGTAGGTCTTGATGCCGGGCGTAGTTGCCGTCGGCTGGACTGTCACGACGCCCTCGTTCCACAGGTGTCCGAGCGCCGGGAGCGTCGTTTCAGAGAGCAGTTCGCCGCAGTCGCTGCAGATCACCTTGTCATAGCCTGCCGTCGTGCAGGTGGGATCGAGATGCTCTGTGCGGGTGTTTTCATGCACACAGGGCTTCGGGGCGATCGGCTCGGTCTTCGTTTCGCCGCAGCGTGTGCAGGTGTAGGTCATAACGCCCGGCTCCGTCACCGTCGGCGCCAGCGTCACGACACCGTCGTCCCACAGGTGTCCGAGCGGATCAGTCTCGTTTCCGACGTAGGAGTAGCCGCAAATCTCACAGGTATAGGTGGTGTAGCCGCCGGCCGTACAGGTCGGCTCCGTAACGGTCTCGGCGAATTCGTGCTCGCACTCCTCCGCGATCAGCACGACCTCGTCGCAGTCGCGCACACGCAGGCAGCAGGTGGAAACGTCGCTGCCTGCCTCCGGGTGCATGAAGCACAGACCGACTGCACTGACGACCGCGCCCTCCGTGCAGAAGTCTGCAAGGTCGTTGCGGCCCGTCGTGCCGGAATAGATATAGCCGTCAATGAAGATCGTGGCAACGCCGCTGCTGTCCTTGAGGCGGAGCTGCGTGACCGCGCCGCCCTGATAGAGCACTTCGGTGACAACGCCCTGCGTCTTGATGAGCTGACCGCCGCTTTTGGCATAGTCCATCGCGTCGGCGCACTGCAGGCTCTTCGGAGCAAGGACGTTCAGATTCTCGCTGTCGAGAACCGTTAGGCGCAGAACCTGAATTTCAATATCGTCCTGATAGGCGTCCTTGTAGCCGACAATGCGCACCTTCGTGCCGATCTCCAGTCCGTCGGCGGCGTAGGGGTAGACCGTGACGCCGCCGGTTTCATCCTGCACGTAGATCGTATCGAAGAACTTGGTCTTGTCGTTGGCGGTGCCGTTCGTGACCCAGCCCTCGATGCAGAAGACCTCGCCCATTTCGCCCTGCCGCATCTCGGCGATCGGCGTGACGGGCAGCGGCGCGCCGACGCCTGCCAGAATGTTCTGCATCAGGACGCCGTTGAGCTTCAGCTCGTTTTCATCCGTTTCCATATTGAAGTCGGACATAAACACGCCGCCGGAGACGAAGATGTGACCGCCCGCCTTGGTGTCCTGCACCACGGTTTCGATCACGTCGCCGGGCTGCTGCACATAGAGCAGCTCCTCGGAATTGACGGATACGCCGTCGTCTGTTTTGGTGTCCAGAGAGAAGGTTTCGGCGTTGCCCCAGATCAGCTTCTGCGCGGGATAGACCGCAGCGGTTTCCGCGTTATTGCCGATATTGACCGAGCAGGCGGAATAGACCTCAAAGCCCATGTCGGCTCTTGCTCCTGCCAACCATGGGGAGGCAGCGTCGAAGTTTTTCAGCTCCGGCGAATAGTTGACCGCGCCGTTGTCGCGCAGCTCGCCGACCTCGTCCGAGCGGAGCCGGACGGTCGAGCCCATGGCGGCGAGGAGCTTATTCATCTCCGTGTGCGTCTGGCAGGCGGTGGAGTCGTTGAAATCCGCGCTGCCGCACAGGACGACGGAGCCGCCGCCTGCGACGTAGTCTGCAACCATGGATACGAAGGCGTCGTCAAAGTGGCTCGTGTAGTAGCCGGACATCGTGCGCTTTGCAGGAGACGTGAGGATCAGCAGCTGGCAGTCATCCAGCATTGTCTTCGTGATTCTGTCTGTCACCACTCTGACGCGGGCGAAGCTTTTCACGCCCAGCTGCACAACCTTCGAGACGTTTCCGGAATAGCTGCCAGTCACGTAGTCGTTATAGTGT
Source organism: Oscillospiraceae bacterium (assembly GCA_017405865.1). Classification (GTDB taxonomy): domain Bacteria; phylum Bacillota; class Clostridia; order Oscillospirales; family Oscillospiraceae; genus JAZOXB01. The sequence goes on from JAFQZN010000037.1 coordinate 2,262, forward strand.
GTGCCGTCGATGATGACGTTGGAGATCATCGCCTCGGGCAGGAATTCCATCTGCAGAACGCCGTTGTACTGCTTGTCTGCGCCGTTGTAAACGCCGTTGACCGTGGCGTTCAGGATCACCGTGCCGACGCCGCCGTAGGTGAAAGGGAAGCTGTAGGACGCGGTTGTGTGCGCGGCAAGCACGGTCAGGCCGTTTGCCGCGAGGTTGACCGTGTGGACGGTCTGCCCGTCCAAGGTGAACAGGATAGAGCTGATCGTCAGATCGTAATCCTCGTCGTTGTAGAGGTTCAGCGTGATATTCATTTCCTCGTCCCGGATCGGAATATCGGCGTCGGTCGTGACGTCCTTGATGCCGATTGCCTCCACCTCACCGATCCAGACCGGAGCGGTCACGGCGATATTGCCGTCGGCCTGCGTCAGGCGCAGATAGTAGTAGGAATAGCTTGCGCTCAAATCGAACTCCACGGTGGATTCCCGCACCGGGACGGATTTGGAGGCAGCGACGATGCCGCCGTTGACCAGAACGTCCACCTTGACAGAGCCGGTGTCGGTCGGGTCGGAAAGAACCGCCTTCAGATGGACGGTATCCTCCACGTCCTCGCTCGTGAGGATCGTTCCCATTTCATAGTTGTCCAGCGTGTAGTAGATGCTGAAATCGTTGTCCTCCGTCGCGTAGACGCGGCGGTTTCTCATTGCGTCGTAGATATTGTTTCTCGTCAGACTGTCGGCCATAATGACGCTGCGCGCCGTGTTGGAGTCGCCCCAATGGCCCTTGTGGTTGTCCTGATTGTTGGTCGGCGCGACGTGCCAGCCGAGGTCGAGCGCTCTGGTGTATTCCTCGTAGGACGGGAAATAGCCGGAGGAGCCGATCGTTCCCTCGCCGTTGCCCACCTCGATGATGGTAATGAGCTCGTCGATGACCTCGTCGTAATAGGCGTAGTCCTCGAACGTGCCGAAGGTCGTGCCGGGGTGGTTGAACTGACTTAAGGAGTTGGCGTCGCTCTTCAGGGCGGAATAATAATTGCTCAAAGCAGTCGCATAGGAGGCAAACTCCGTCTGCGTCCTGCTCTGGAAGCCTGCGGTGTTGTAGGTGTTGATATGACCGAGACCGTTCGACCACGTCATCTCGAAGCCGTACAGACCGACGAAGTCTTCGCGCGTGTACTTATCGGCAAGCTCGTGACCGTAGACCCACTTCGAGGAGGCGGAGCCGTCATGGATGGACGCCGCCAGATCGTTGTCAAAGGCGTTGGAGTGGTCGGTGACGGCGAGGAAGTCCAGATTGTCCACCTCATTGGCGGCGTGGTAGAAGGCCTCCTCGCAGGAGCCCGCGCCGTCGGAGAGGTTCGTGTGGCTGTGGAGCTGCCCAAAGTAGAGGTTATAGAATTCGTTCATGCGCCGCGTGAAGGTCAGAACGGAGATCGGGCTTTTGACGTAGCCCTCCTTCGTGCCCATGACCATCACGGTGCAGTCGTTTTCCAGCAGCGCCTCGGTCAGCACCGGCTTGTCAGCAGGATCGTAGATGTCCCAGTTCTCGCCTTGATCGAACGAATACTGGATGGTCGCGCCCTCCGTCGCGCAGGTGAATTTGATCTCCGTGCCTGCCGGCACTGCGCCGCCGTTCGGCTTTGCCTTGACGGGCGCCACCTGCGCCTGCGCGAAGTAGTAATAGGTCTTGACGGAGTCGTATTCGGTATGCGGGCTGTCCGACCACACCTTGACCAGCGCCGGGAAAGCGTCCAGTACCGGCGGGTTGGCCGGATCGTAGACCTGTACCGTCCTGCCGTAATCCAGCGAGTAGTAGATCGTCGCGTCGTCCGTGGCGCAGTGGAGGATCAGCTGCTGCCCGGCAGGGACGCTGCTGGGCAGGTCGCTTCTGACCCAGTCGGATATTCCCGTGTGGATCATCGGGCAGCCGGTCAGCTCCACCGTGTCGATGCGGACGGAGGAGATCTTGCTGACCGCAGTGACCGTCTCACCGGCCGCGTTGACCGACGGGGTCTGGCGGGTGCGGGAGGCGTAGAGGCGGATATAGAGCGTTTCGGCATTTTCGCAGCCCTTCGGCACGTCCAGCTCAACGGAGACGTAGCTGCCGCCGACGTCCATCGGGATGAAGCCGCCGACCACGTCGCCCTCACCGGAGACGTCGTAGGTCGCGCCGCCGTAGCCGTAGCCCGTGTAGGCGTAGCTGTAATGGCCGTTGCCGAAGTTCATGAATTCCTCGCCGTCCGTGGAATAGCGGGCGGTGAAGCCGCTGGGTCCCGCGTTGGAAACGCGCAGACGGAAGGACAGCCCCAGCGCGGTGTACTTCGCCGTAGAGACCTTCATCTGCAGATAGTCGTCCGTCGGGATCAGAATCTCAACTTCGTTGCCGTCCTCATCCACCTCGGTGTCCGGCGCGCCGTCGCCGTCTTCATCCACCGTCGTTTCGCCCGAGCCCATGCAGGGGCTTTTGCTGCCGAGGTAGTAGTTCGTGGAGTTGGTCGAGGAGGTGGAGAAGCCCGGTGTGATGTCCACGCCGCCGACGTTAACGGTCATCACCGCCTGCCCGTCCATGCGGTCGTTTGCGGTGATCAGATCGCCGTAGACCTTCAGGTCGCCGGCATAGTTCGCGTTGCCGCCCCAGGAGGCGATGACGCGGCGATCGTCTTCGATATAAGTAAAATCGGTCACGCCTGCAGAAGCGTCGTCGTCGGGAAGGAACACATCCTCCGCGTGATACGTCTGCGGCCAGCTCCAGTCAGCGGGATACTGCGCCTCGGCAGGATCGCTCTCGTGTCCGGCGCCGGTCAAGCCGAAGATCGCGACGTTGTTGATTTTGTTGCTGCCGCCGTTTTTGATCACGTCGCCCTTGATGGATTCGTCGTCTGCAACGACCACGCGGATCACGAGATTTCTGCTCTGCGCGGCGTCGGGAAGATCGACGATATAGTTTTTCAAGGAGCCGGTGATCGTGAGCTGTGCGAACTCCACCCACGTCTGGCCGAGGTCGGTGGAATAGCGCAGAGACAGATTCTTCGGACCGGTCGAGGACGAGCCGATCCGCATCTGGAAGGTCATGGACGTGCAGCCGGAGGTGTTGGCGACCACCTGCCAGTAGGCGTTGGTCGTCCAGCCCGTCTGGCTGAGCGCCTTGGAAACGTAGGAGCAATAGGCGCTCGTAATGTGCGAGAGCGTTCCCCAGCCGGTCGTCGCGGCGGCGGGCAGAACCGAAGCGTCTTCAAATTTCCACGCCGCGATCGCCTCGCCGATCACGTCGGCGTTGATAAAGCCCTCGTCGATGTCCTCCTGTGCAGGCTTGTAGTCGGCAGGATAGGTCGGACTGACGGGATCCGGCGCGTGCGAACCCGTCATGGAGCCTGTCAGATAGACCATGTTGATCTTGCTGTTGCCGCCGGAGGCGATCGTCGCGGGCGTCGCGTCAGTCGCCTTGACGCTCTGGTTGCTTGTCACGATGAGGCGGAACATGCAGTTTGCCGCCTGCGCCGCGTCGGGGACGGGGAAGGTATAGTTTTCCAGCGCGGAGGTCAGGCGGATCTCCTCGCCCGCCTGCGTCCAGGTCGCGCCGTTGTCCGTCGAATACTGCATGGCGAAGTCGCGTGGGCCGGTCGAGGACGAGCCGAGCTTTGCCGTCAGCTTCATGTTGGTATAGCCCGAGGTGTTGGCGATCAGCAGCCAGCTGGAGCCGACCTCCCAGCCTTTGATCGCCAGACCGCCGCCCGTATAGGCAGGACCCGTCGTAATGGAGTTTGCAAGATAGCCCCAGCCCTTGACCGCGCCGGCGGGCAGGGACTTGGCTTCCTCGAAGTTCCAGCCGACGAAGGCGTCCGACGGGATGGCGTCCGAGGCGGTGTCGCCGTAGCCGTCCGGCCAGGTGGGGGCGGTGGGATTCGGCGTATGATTTTCACCGGGCAGGCCGGTCAGGGTCACGTGATTGATGCGGCTGGTGCATTGGGTTCTGTTGATGCTGCCGCCGTTCAGCGCGGTATCGCTGTCGACGCGGAAGCGGACGAGCAGATTCGCGCTCTGCGCCTCCTCCGGCAGGTGGATCGTCTGATGCTGGAGCTTCGTGGTGCTGTTTGCCAGATGATAGCTCTGCACCCAGACCCAGGTTTCACCGAGGTCTATGGAATATTCTACCGCCCAGTCTGCAGGGCCGGTGCCGGAGGACAGGACGTCCGCCTCCAGAACGAGGTCTGCGCAGTCGGAGGTGTTGAACACCATGCACCAGTTGTGCCCGACGCCCCATTTCTTCACGCTCATCGCAATGAGCTTTTCATCCTTCTCGCTGACGAGCTTGACCTCGCCGGAGGCGGTGGTGTTCAGGTAGCCCCACCCTTCCGTCGCAGGCGTGGGGAAGGAATCGGGATGGTCTTCCACGGTAAAGTGGAAGGCGGTCAGCGTCTGATAGCCGGACTCCATGACGTAGAGGCGGATGAAGGAGATCTTGTTGGTGCCGCTGCCGCCCACCGTCGTATAGGCGCTGCTGACCGGAACGTTGTCCGCCGGAGTCAGGTGGATCATCAGGTTCTCGCTGATCGCATCCTCCGGGAATTCGATCGAGGGCTTCTCCGTCGTGCTTGCGTCTGTAATGGAATAGGCGCCCGCCGTCTTCCAGGTATCGCCCGCGTCGGTCGAGTAGATGACGTTCCAGTTTTTCGGACCCGTCGCAGAGCCCTGCACGCGCAGCTCCAGCACCAGATGGCTCTTGCCGCCGGTGTCGATGCCGGACAGCTGCCAGTAGGAATTTGGCACATTCCACTTGTTGTGCGAAAAATAGCCCGTGGAGTTGGCGGCGAGCGCGTCGCCGGAGGAATGGGACAGGTAGCCCGTGCCGGTCGTCGCGGGAACGTCGACCTTTTCCGCCGTCTTGTCGTTGTACTCCCATGCAACGATGATCTTTGACGCCTCGACCGCCATGGCGGAAATCGGCAGCATCGTCAGAAGGATCGTCAACAGCAGCACGAACGCAAGAGCTCTCCTGTGCAAACTGTGTTTCATAACGTTGCCTCCGTTTATACTTATTCACTTCATTTTATCACAAAATATCCATGATTTACAGTTTATCTGTATTTTTATTCGTAGATTTTTCAGCTGCTTTCTTATGCAAAAACGACAAAAACACCTTCGGCAATTACTGCCAAAGGTGTTTTGCGCCGAACATCAGCCGAAGGTGTCTTCCGGAAGGACGATGCCGCCGCCGGGTGCGGTCGGATCGGTCGCAGTGGTCACAGTAGTCGGATCGGTGGCTCTCGTCGGGTCGGTCGCCTTCGTCGGATCGTGCGCCGTAGTGGGGCCGACGCCGCTGGTTGCCAGAACGTCACTGACCAGGAGAGGCTCAAATTCCAGCTCCGGGGCTTGATATTGCTTCATTCTCATTGACTCCTTTCAAGGGAAGGTATGTACTTATGCGAGCTTTTGCAGCAGGGCCTTCTTTTCCTCCTCCGAAACGAAAGCGCCGTTGATCGCATTCTCGTCCATGCGGAGGAACTCCGCATCCGTGAAGCCCATCGCGCTTGCGATGACCGCATGCTCGCGCTGCAGGGTGGTATCCGAGCAGGACATGTTGTCCGTATTGACCGTCACGGCGATGCCGCGATCGAAGAACGGGCGGATCGGGTGATCCTTCGCGTCCAGCACCGCCTTGGTCTGCAGATTGCTGACGACACACGCCTCCACGACGGTCTGCGTTCTTGCAAGCAGATCCATCACGCTTTCGCTCTTGATCGCGCCGCAGCCGTGGCCGACGCGCCTTGCGCCAAGCTCAATGGCCTTGCGGACGTTTTCCGGATCGCCGCACTCGCCTGCGTGGATGGTATAGGGTACCTGCTCGCGCTGCAGGTCGCGGAAGAGATCGTAATACGTCTCGATCGGCACGCTGCCCTCCGCACCGGCAAGGTCGGCTCCGACAACGCCGTACCCTATGTATTTTTTCGCAAGCTCCACCGTCTCGGCATTGCCCTCGCCGCCGATCATGGAGCAAAGGAGCAGTCCTGCGCGGATGGTCGGGAAGTCCTTCTGCGCCTGCTCTACGCCGCGGATCGTGCTTCTGAGCACCTGCTCCTGCGAAAGGCCCTTGCGGGTATGAAGCTGCGGCGCAAAGCGGATCTCCGTATAGACCAGTCCCTGCGCCGCCAGGCGCTCGACCAGATCGTACGCTGCGCGCTCCATCGCGTATTCCGTCTGCAGCACCTGCGTAGGCAGCTCGAAGCGCTTCAGATATTCCACCAGACTGGTGCAGTGATCCGGTACGCGGATGCTGTCGCGGATCTGCGCGAGCGGCATCGTTTTGCCGTCGCGGGCGAGCAGCTCAATGATCACGTCTTCCGACAGTGAGCCGTCCAGATGCAGATGCAGATCGACCTTGCCTTGATACATCATGATTCCTCCCGTGCCGATTTCGGCAGTTTTCGTCATTATATCACAAGCAGTCCGGTTTTCATAGCATATTTTTTGCGAATTTGTCAAAAAGCTGCCGCAGCTTATTTGAGGAAGATGTATTTCCCGCCGCGATACGGCCGCACCGTGCCGATGCGCTGCGCGGACGGCACCGCCGTCTTCAGCTCCGCGAACATCGCCTCTGCGTCGTCCGGATGCACCGCGATCAGCAGTCCGCCGGAGGTCTGCGGGTCGTAGAGCATATCCTGGATATAGAGCGGCACGTTGCCCGGATCGACGTGGCTTTCGGCAAAGTTGCGGTTGCGGTACATGCCCGCAGGCAGAATGCCCATCTTGGCAAATTCCTTTGAATCCTCGATCAGGTCGATCGCCGCAGTGTCGATCTCCAGCTCCATTTCGCTGCCCTGCGCCATCTCCAGACCGTGTCCGAGCAGGCTGAAGCCGGTCACGTCGGTGCAGGCGTGGACGCGGTACTTCACCATCACGTCACGCGCGCTCTTATTGAGCGTCGTCATCAGCTTCTTCGCGTACGCCAGCGTTTCCTCGGAGACGAGGTCGACCTTTGCAGCCGAGGTCAGAATGCCGATGCCGATCGGCTTGGTCAGGAAGAGCACGTCGCCCGCCTGCGCCCCGCAGTTTTTGAGCATTTTGTCCGGATGGACAAAGCCTGTGACGGCAAGGCCGTACTTCGGCTCGTCGTCCAGAATGCTATGGCCGCCGGTGATGATCGCGCCCGCCTCATAGACCTTGTCGTAGCCGCCGCGCAGGAGCGCGTGAACAGCTTCCTTCGGCAGGCTGTCCGGCACCGCCATGATATTGAGCGCGAGCTTTGGCTCGCCGCCCATCGCATAGACGTCCGACAGGGCGTTGGTCGCTGCGATCTGTCCGAAGGTATAGGGGTCGTCGTCGATCGGCGGGAAAAAGTCCACCGTCTGCACCAGCGCCAGATCATCTGAAATTTTATAGACCGACGCATCGTCGGATTTATCGAAGCCGACGAGCAGATTGGGATCGCGATGCACCTTGATGCCGTCCAGCAGCTTTGCCAGCACACCCGCGCCGACCTTCGCGCCGCAGCCGGCGCATTTAGCGAGCTTTGTCAGTTTTATGTCTTCCATGTTACGCCTCCGAAAATCTGAAAATTGCTTCCAACACGCCGCCGCCGATTGCGAGCGCCTTGTCGGAAACCTGATAGCAATAGGAACGTTCGCCGCGCGGGTCGACGTCGCCGGCCTTCATGCCGCGATGCACGGGCGTACGGTCTGCAAGCAGACCGCGCAGAACGCCGGAGATCTGACAGAGCATCGGTGTCTCGCCGACATAGCCTGCGACCTCGCCCTCTTTGACCAAATCGCCGATCTGCCTGACCTGACGGAAAATGCCGTCCGCCGGGGCGCGCAGGACGCGCTCGCCGGAAAAGCCGCCGATCAGTCCGGGGATATTCGTATTCGGGATCGGCGAGCCTTCGGTAATGACTCTGCCGAGGGTATGTCCGCGCATCGTCTCCACGCAGGCATGGCAGTCCACGCCCGCCGTAAAGCCCGGCCCTACGCCGATGACGCACGGCGCGTCCGTGATGTGTGTGCCGAGGTTGCGCTTTGCCAGAATCGCGTCTACTACCGCGTCAGGCTGCAAGGCCGCAATGCAGGCAGCCTCCGGGTCTGCCAGAACGGCGATATTCCCCTTTTTCAGAATGGCAAGCGCCTCCTGCGGCGTTTTGGCTTTCTCCGCCGTCACGTCCTCCACGGTCATCTTGCCAAGCAGGACCGCCTGCGAAAAGCAGACCGTCCTGCGAATCGCCGTCGGCCGGGGAAGATCGGTCATCACGACCTGCAGCCTTGCGTGATGCAGGCGCATGGCAATGCCGGAGGCCAGATCTCCCGCGCCGCGAATCAGTACGAGCATAGGTTTTCTCCTTCGTTATTCTCTCATTAAGATAGCACAAACCCTCTGCCCCGTCAACTCCGGCGGGCAAAAATATTGACGGCGGCAGCAGGCATGTGCTATAATTTTAATATGGAAAAGAAATTCAGACCGGTGCTTTCCATCCGCATCTTCGGAGAAGAAAAATGCTTCGGGCCGGGCGTCGCGGAGCTGCTGCGGCGCGTGGAGCGGGAAAAGTCGCTGCGCGCCGCCGCGATCTCGATCGCCATGGCCTACTCCAAGGCGTGGAAAGTCATCAAAAGTGCGGAAGCCGAGCTGGGCTTCAAACTGCTGGTATCCACCACGGGCGGCAAAAACGGAGGAGGTGCAATTCTCTCGCCAGAGGCTGAAAAGCTACTCGCTGCCTATGATGCATACTGCGGCGCGGTGAAGGACTTCGCCGCCGCCGAATTCACCCGCCGTTTTGACGGCATATTGTGAAGGAAAGACCCGTTGCCTGTGAAATGGCAACGGGTCTTTTTTTCATTCCTTTATCAGCTGCTCCAGCGCCGCGAGGCGCAGGCAGGTGCAGAAAATCTCCATCGCCTGCTCCAGCTCCTCCACGGGAGGCAGGGTCGGCGCGATGCGGATATTGGAGTCGTTGGGGTCGACGCCGTAGGGGAAGGTCGCGCCCGCGCCGGTCATCGTCACGCCCGCCTCCTTGCACAGCGCAAGCGTGCGCTTGGCAAGTCCCGGCAGGGTGTTGACCGAGACGAAATAGCCGCCCTTCGGCTTCTGCCAGGTCGCCAGTCCCAAAGGTGCGATCTCTTCTTCCAAATGCCGCAGAACGCAGGCAAACTTCGGGCGGATGATCGCCGCATGCTTCTGCATCAGCTCCAGCGTGTGCGCCTTGTCGCGCAGATATTTGACATGGCGGAGCTGATTGATCTTGTCGTAGGAAATGATCTGGATGCCCGCCAGTTTTTCCATATATTTCAGGTTGTCAACCGACGACGCCATGACCGAAATGCCCGCGCCGGGGAAGGTGATCTTCGAGGTGGAGGCAAATTCAAACACCATATCGGGATTGCACGCCTCGCGGCAGAGGGTCAGGATGTCGGAAAACGGCACGAAATCGCCGTCAAATTCGTGGACGCAATAGGCGTTGTCCCACATCAGCGTAAAGTCCGGCGCGGCAGGCTTCAGGCTCGCCAGCCGCCGCACCGTTTCGTCCGAATAGACGATGCCGTCGGGATTGGAGTATTTCGGCACGCACCAGATGCCCTTGACCTCGGGATCGCGCACCAGCTCCTCCACCATGTCCATATCCGGGCCGTCCGGCGTCATCGGGACGGTGATCATCTCGCAGCCGAAGGACTGCGTGATCTTGAAATGGCGGTCATAGCCCGGCGCGGGGCAGAGCCACTTTACGCGCGGGAGCTTGCTCCACGGCTGCTTGGAATGCAGCAGTCCGTGGGTAAACGCCTTGGAGATCGTGTCGTACATGAGCTGCAGCGAGGCATTGCCGCCGATGAAGCATTCCTCCGGCTTGCAGCCGAGGATGTCTGCAAACAGCCGCTTCGCCGCGGGAAGTCCCGAAAGCTCGCCGTAATTTCTCGCATCCACGCCGTCCGAAATGCAGTCCTCCGGCGTTACCAGCACGCCCAGAAGATCGGATACGAGATCGAGCTGCGCCTTTCCCGGCTTGCCCCGCGCCATATTCAGCTTCATGTCCTTCGCCTTCAGCGCGTCAAACCGCTGCCGCAGCGCTGCCAGCTCCTGCCGCAGCTCCTCCTGCGTCCGTTTCTGATATGCAAGTTCCATACGCCCGCCGCCTTTCCTAAAAATGGTTTTTCCCCATTATAAACAAAGCTGATGTCATTGTAAAGCAAAAACTGTATGATTTGTCATTGCCCGACTTGTTCGGGCAATCCGTCCGTGCCGGTATAGGAGGCTTTATCGTTATTTGATGCACGTACCATACCTGCAACGGACAGATTCCCTGTCTGACAATGTCATACTAAAATTCAATTAAAATATTTAATTGAATTTTGCTGTGCTACGCACAGCCATTTCAGCGCGTTGCGCTGAAATGCCGTCTCATGCAGACTTCGACGCGCCTTCGGCGCTATAAAATGCTTTTTATAGCATTTTATCGAAGTCTAGTATCAGGCGGGAATGACAGAATCGGAAGTTATATCGCAAAACAGCGGGCGTCAATTGGACGCCCGCCGGAATTATTCGTCCTTCACGATGCGCACGGCGATGCGCTCCTCCGGGTCGTCGATGCCGTTGGCTGCCAGCGCATTGCTGCAATTCTCCAGAAGCACATAGTAGACGTCCCAGTAGTCCTCGTTTTTGACCCAGGCGCGAACGGTGAAAATGTACGTATCGTCGTCCACCGCCGTCATGCGGGCGAAGGGAGCAGGCTCCTGCAGAACGCGCTCCGTCTTCTCCGCCGCCTCCAGAAGCACTCTGTGCGCGAGGGCGGGGTCGCAGTCGTTCGTGAGCTTGAAGGGAAGGTCGATGCGGCGGTTCTCCTCCGCGCTGAAATTGGTGACGTTCGCGTTCATCAGATCGCCGTTCGGCACGGTAATGCGCTTGTTGTCCACCGTGATCAGCGTGGTATAGAACACGCTGATGTCGCGCACCGTACCCTCTGCGCCGGACGCTTCGATATAGTCGCCGACACGGAAGGGCTTGAAGATCAGGATCATCAGACCGCCGGCAAAATTGCCCAGCGCGCCCTGCAGAGACAGACCGATCGCCAGACCGCAGGAGGCGAGCACCGTGATGACGGAGGTCATCGGGATGCCGAGAATGCCGATCACAATGATGATCAAGATGACGTACAGGAGGATGGAGACAAGATTCTTCATAAAGCTCTGCACGGTTTTGTCGAGCTTGGTGATCCGATCCGCCTTTGTCATCGCCTTCTTGACGCCCTTGATGATGAGGCAGCCGACAATGAGCACGACGATCGCCAGCAGGAGCTTGCCGCCGATCGAAATGCCGTAGTCAAGCAGCTTTGACAGGAATTCCTTCATTGTGTTTCCTCTTTTCTATATATTGTGTCGATAAAGCGCTGCAGTCCGGAAGGGAGCGGCGCTGCCGCGCTCATGCCGGTGTCGCCCATGGTGACGAGCTTGTTGCTTCCGTGGTAGTCGCTGCCTGCGGTGATATACAGACTGTGCTTCTCCGCCAGCGCGAGCATCTGTCCGCGCAGCTTCGGGGAAAAGCCGGAATAGTAACACTCCATGCCCTGCAATCCCATTTCCATTAAGCGGCGCAGCCGCGCCTCCAGCTCCTCGCCGACGATGAGCTGGTCGCCGTCGCCGAAGCACGGGTGCGCCAGTACGGGGATGCCGCCCGCGCCGAGGATGCCCTCGATCGCCTCCTCCGGGCGGACATAGGCGTTGCCGAGACGCAGCTTGTCGATGTATTCCCGGATCGCCTCTTTTTTCGTCGCGGCATAGCCGTGCTTCACCATCAGGTTGCCGATGTGCGGCTTGCCGGGGTTGTCCATAGAAAGAATGGCGTCGAGCTCCTCCTGCGGGAAGGCAAAGCCGTATTCCCTCTGAATAAAGGAAAGCCGCTCGCGCGTTTTTTTCATGCGCAGCGCATGACCCCGCTCCACGACGGCGCGGATCGTCTCTCCCGCCGGGTTGTAGCCGTAGCCGAGAATGTGGTATTTCCCCAGTTCATCCTTGCAGGAGAACTCCACGCCCGTGACAAAGGACGGCGTTGCGGCGTCTGCAGCCTTCAAGGCTGCGGCAATCTGTTCACAGCCCTTGATCGCGTCGTGATCGGTCAGGGAAAAGACCTCGATCCCCGCTTCCTTCACGCGGGAAAGCAGCTCAACCGGGCTATCTGTCCCGTCGGAGACGTTGGAGTGCAGATGCAGGTCGATTTTTACATAATCGTTCACGAGAACGCTCCCCTTTTCGTGTTTTTTCATCAAAACAGCAGGGAATCCGTCTTTTCCAGCAGCGCGAGAAGCTCGTTCTTCCAGAGCTCGATCTCCGCTCTGCCTTCTTCCGTCTCCAGCCCCTTGCGGCGGATAGAACGGCGGATCATGCGGGTATAGCCGATGATCCTCGCCTTCTCCTCCACCTCCCGGATCCTCTCCGGATCGTCTGTTTCGAGATAGAGGCTCAGGGTCTTCTTCCAGAGCGCCTTGCCCGTCTCCAGATCAAAGCCCTGGAATTGGAGGATGATATTCCGGTCATATTCGGAATAGCCCACGAAGGAGTTATAGGTGCTTGCCAGTTCGAAGATCGGATTGCCGACCGCCAGCGTGTCCATGTCGATCAGAAGGACTTCATTCTCCGTCAGCTCCAGATTCTTCGTGTGATAATCACCGTGGAGCATGTGGTCGTCGTGCGGAATATTCTCGATCAGCGAAACGAGCTTCTTTCCTGCCTCCTCCGGCAGATAATCCTGCATGAATCTCGCCCAGCCGAGCGCAGTCTCTTTCATATCCGGCAGCTTGCCTGTGGGAACGAGGGTGCTGTGGAGCCGCTTCATCATCGCGACGAATTCTTTCACGCACCAGTCGAACTTTTCCGGCTCGGAGGCGAGGATCTTCGCGAAGGATTTGGCATTCAGCAGCTCGAAGACGGAGCCGTAGCTGTCTCCGACCTTGACAACGTCGTAGGAGATCGCCGTCGGAATGCCGAGAATCAGCGCCAGCCTTGCCACCTCGCGCTCGTGCTGGATGTCGGCGAGCGCGTCGGCGTTGTTATAGACCTTCACGACGTTGTCCTTGTCGATGCGGTAGATCGTGCCGTTCGCACCGCGCCCGATCTCCTCGCAGCCCTCGATCGAAACGACGCGGTAGGCCTTTTCGACCTCCATCATCTGCGTAAAGCCGGTCATTTCCAGAATATCGTAGACTTCGGGATTGACATTGATCAGCTTGACGTCGGGATGTCCTTTTTTCAGGCGCAGGATCACGCGCAGCCCCGCGCTGGAGATATATTCGAGGTCTTGCATGTCCAGCAAGAGCGGACTGCCGTCGTCGTCAGCAAGCCGGGCAAGGATGTCCGTTTCGACCTGCGATGCGTTGCCGGAGTCGATTCTGCCGTAGAGTTGAATGTTCATAGCAGTTCCTTTCTCATGTAAAGTATATCGTCATAATTATATAGGAAAACGAGAGGGGTTGCAAGTATATTTTTATTGAAAAAGCGAGCAGCCGCAGCTGCTCGCTTTTCAATATAACGGTTTCAGTTCAGCAGGTTCTCGGTGGTCTCGGGGTCAAAGAAGTGCATGACCTTGCCCTCGAAAGTGATGTAGACCTTTGCGCCTGCCACCAGACACTTGCGGGTCTGCTCGTCCAAACGGATGGTCGGAACGCGCACGACCAGACGCGTCTCGTCTTCGGTGTAGACGTGAAGATGAAGCTCCGAGCCCATCATCTCGTTGACCTCCAGCGTGCAGGCGATCGCGTTTTCACCCGGCTCCGCCAGCACCACGTGCTCCGGGCGGACGCCCAGCGTGACGTGACCGGGTCTTGCGTTTTTCGCAGCCAGTGCAGCGCCCTTCTCGCCGTCGACCGGGAGCTTCACGCCGAAGGGCTTGACGTAGTAGACGCCGTTCTCCAACGTCAGATCCGTCTCGAACATGTTCATCTGCGGCGCGCCGATGAAGCCCGCCACGAAGAGGTTCTTCGGCATTTCAAAGACCTCGGTGGGTGTGCCGACCTGCTGGATGTAGCCGTCCTTCATAATGACGATCCGGTCGCCCAGCGTCATCGCCTCGGTCTGATCGTGCGTGACGTAGACGAAGGTGGTATCCAGCTTCTGCCGCAGGAGGATGATTTCCGCGCGCATCTGGTTGCGCAGCTTCGCGTCAAGATTCGACAGCGGCTCGTCCATCAGGAAGACCTTGGAGTTGCGCACCATGGCGCGTCCGATGGCGACGCGCTGACGCTGGCCGCCGGAGAGCGCGCGCGGCTTGCGCAGCAGATAATCGGTGATGCCCAGAATCTCGGCGGCATTCGTCACACGGGCGTAGATCTCATCCTCCGGCACCTTCTGCAGCCGCAGAGAAAAGGCGATGTTGTCATAGACCGACATATGCGGATAGAGGGCGTAGTTCTGAAAGACCATGGCGATATTGCGGTCCTTGGGCTGCAGGTCGTTGACGACCTCGCCGTCGATCTCGATGGTTCCCTCGGAGATTTCCTCCAAGCCGGCGATCATGCGCAGCGTGGTGGATTTGCCGCAGCCGGAGGGGCCGACGAAGACCACGAATTCCTTATCCCTGATCTCCAGATCGAAGTCGTGGACTGCGACCACATTGTTGTCGTATATTTTCTTGACTTTTGTCAGCTTTACACTTGCCATATTTTCCTCGCTTCCTTTCTCATCCCTTGACGGCGCCGCCGGTGACGCCCTCCACGTAGTAGCGCTGCAGGCACATGAACAGGATCGTCACCGGGATCGCGACGACGACGCCGCCTGCGCAGAACATGGTGTAGTTCTTGTTGATTTGGTCGATGGTGAGCCAGTTATACATACCCACGGCAACGTTCATTCCGACGGGGTTGTTGAAGGAGATGTACCGGGCAAAGACGTAGTCGCCCCACGGCGCCATGAACGCGGTCAGAATGGTGTAGATCACGATGGGCTTCGCCAGCGGCAGGATGATTTTGAACAGCACCTGCATGCGGGTTGCGCCGTCGACGCGGGCGGCCTCGTCCAGCGACTTGGGGATCGTGTCGAAGAAGCCCTTGGACACGTAGTAGCCCATGCCGGAGGAGGCGACGTAAACCAGAATCAGGCCGGGAACGGCGTTCGACTCGGTCAGGCCGAGATCCTTCAGAACGCGATAGAGAATGATCATGGTGAGCATGCCGGGGAACAGGCCGAGGATCATCATAAACCGCATCAGCGCGCCGCGCATCTTGAAGCGGAAGCGGGAGAGCGTGTAGCTCATGCACAGGACGATCACCGTCTGCAGCGCTGCGTTGACCAGCGCGATGATGAAGGTGTTGATGTACCAGCGCGTGAAATCGGTTTTGAACAGAGAAATATAGTTGCCGAAGCCCCACTGCTTGGGGATCACGTAGCCGACCTGTCCGGTCAGCTCCATGCGGAACGACTGGAGCACGATGCACACGAACGGGATCAGCCAGATGATGCTGATTATCACGAGCAGCACGTGGATCACGCTGTTGGAAATGGCGTTGGTCGCCCGAAGCCCCATGTGCCGCTTCATCGTTTTCTTCTCTTTCATTGGAAGTCCTCCTCGTTCTTGACCGAGGGCAGCCTGTTATATACCAGCAGCGTGATCAGGGCTACCACCACGAACACCATGATGCCGACGACCGACGCGAGGTAGTACTTGGCGTCTTCGCCGGTGGTGATCTTAAACAGCCATGTGATGAGCAGGTCGGTATAGCCCACGTTGCCGGAGGCCCAGGAGGCAGCCGCGTTGGTCGGCGCGCCGCCGGTCAGCAGATAGATCACGTTGAAGTTGTTCATGTTGCTCGTAAACTGCGTCAGCAGGTAAGGACCTGTAATAAACAGCATGTAGGGAAGCGTGATCTTCGTGTACTGCTTCCAGCCGGAGGCGCCGTCGATCTTGGCAGATTCGTACAGGTCTGCGGGGATATTCATCAGGATGCCGGTCGCAATGAGCATCAGATACGGAATGCCGATCCAGATATTGATGACGATGACCAGCACCCTTGCAAGCAGGCCGTTATTGGCGGTGCTGCCCCAGAAGTCGATGGCCTGATTGATCCAGCCGAGGTCAAGCAGCAGGCCGTTGACGATGCCGTTTTTGGCAAACATCTTGGACACGTACAGAAGAGAAATAAACTGCGGGATCGCAATGGTCATGACAAGGATCGTCCGCCACAGCTTCTTGACGCGGACGCCCTTCTTGTTGATCATCATGGCGACGAACATGCCGAGGAAGTAGTTCGTAAACGTGGCGAACACCGCCCAGATCAGGGTCCACGTCAGGATCTCGCCGAAGGTTGCGGCGTAAGACCGTCCTCCGCCTCCGTTCCAGACGAGCAGGGTGCGGAAGTTTTCAAGCCCCTGCCACGTAAACAGGCCGTTGATAAAGCCGTCGTGGGAGCCGTCGTAGTTGGTAAACGCCACGAGGATCATAAACACGATCGGAAGCACGGTGAAGATGAGGATGCCGGTGAGCGGCAGGGCGAGCAGCGTCTTGTGGAACTGATCGTCCACGAGGCTGCGCAGGTCGTCCTTTCCGCTCTTCAGGCGCTTGCCGCTTTTGAGGATCTGCTCTGCGATCCGGTTCTGCTTCACGTTGAGCCGCCAGGTGTAGAGGAAGGCGATGATGAAGAAGATCGTCAGCACGCCGTAGAGCAGGATCTTGAAGGAGTTGTCGTTGTACTGGTAGACGTAGGTATCCAGCACCGCGTCGTAGGTCTCGCCGGGGCCGACCTTGCCCAGCGAGGGCAGCATGCTGATCCAGTAGCCGCCCGAGAAGATCATATAGATGATGAATACGATTTCAAAGAGCAGGAACATCAGACCGCGCAGGATCTGTCCCCTGCGCAGGCAGCCCCAGCCCATAATTAGATAGGACAGCTTCGTTTTGCCGTCGCCCTCCTTGAAGGTAACGGCGACGTCTTTGAACTCCCGCCCGATCGCAAGGACCGCGTTTTTGAAGAATCGCCCGATGCCGAGGAAAAAGTTCTTCAGCGCCGTGGGGATCGACAGGAAGAAGCAAAGAAGCCGGTAGCGGAATTTTTGCCATTTGGAAAGCTGCAGAAATTCGAGATCGCTGTATCGCTTCATAAACACGCTCCTCTCCGAAAAAAGTCAGGGCCGGAGCCAGGGAAAACTGGCTCCGGCCGCAAAATCACGTTTTGGCCAAAGCGATGCTATGGCGTTAGTTCTTGACGATCTCGATGACGTTGGTCGCTTCCGTCCAGGTGACGGTGTAGTTGCCGGCTTCCTTGAAGACGATGTTGTTATCGCCGCCGCCTGCTTCCACATCGATCAGGTCTGCACCGGTGGTGACCTGCGCTGCGCCGTGGTCGGTGTCCCAGTTGGTGGCGGTAACGATACGGCCGCCCATATAGTCGCTCTCTTCAACGTCGATGGTGATGGTGTACACGCCGTTTTCTTCTGTGAGCTTATGGGTCATGTCCGCATTGTCCCAGCCGTTCCATGCGCCGACGAACACGAATCCGCCTACGCCGATGAGGGCGTTGCACTTGTCGCGGTAGTTGTCCAGCGCAGCCTGAATGCCTGCTTCGTCAGTCGCATCCTTGACCTCGTCGCCGATGACCTTGGCGATGTTCCACCATGCGCCGCTGATCTGGCCCTGCGGGGTAGCATACGGAGCCTGCAGGTTGATGGCGATCTGGCCGGCGTTGGCAGCAACGTCGGGGTTCTGCTGTGCAACGGTGTTGCTCGGGCCCCAGGAACGCTCGGCAAAGCGCTCAAGCTGGCACTGCTCGCCGGTCAGGTACTGCGCCAGCTTATGCAGGGCAGCCTGCTTGGTGGCGTCGGTCTGAGGCTTGACGCCCATCAGCTTGAAGCCGTTGAAGGAACCCATATGATAGTCCGTGCCGTCCACGTTGAAGGAGGGCAGATCGGTCGCGCCGAGGTTGTCGCCCAGGATCGCCTTGACGTCGTCATAGGCCCAGGTGCCGCAGACCAGTACGGCAGAGCCGGAGGCGAAGTCGCTGGCGTTGGAGGAGCTGACGTGCGCCGGAGAATCGAGGAGCTTCTTCATGCCCTTGGCAGCGATGAGGCCCTCGGGGGAATCGAAGGTGTCGTTGAGCGCGGTCGCCATGCCGTCGTCGTCAATGGTCCACTCGGAGACGCAGCCGGTGGCGAAGAAGAAGCTGGCCAGATACCATGCAGAGGTCTGCAGCTCCATGCTGAAGTACTTGCCTGCGCCCTCGCAGTCTTCGATCAGCTTTTCCAGAGAGTCCACGTCTTCCTCGGGGATGACGGACTTGTCATAGTACATGAAGTAGCCGTTGTCCGCAGTGACGGGATAGCCGTACAGCTCGTCGTTCAGCGTGACGGCGGCAACGCTCTCGGGGATGTTGTTGTCCTTCACGGTCTGCGCAGCGCCCTGACCGAGCTTGGCAAGCGCGCCGGCCTGGATCAGGCGGGCGAACTGGTCCTGTGCAAAGATGAAGATGTCGCCGGCAGCCTCAACGTCGGTGATCAGCTGGGTTGCGATGTCATTCTCGCCAACCGCCTGGATGGTGGCGTTGAACTTGATGCCGTCGGTGTTGGTGTTGTTGAAATCGTCGATCTGCTTCTGGGTCAGATCGGTGATGGCGTCGGCGACCCAGACCTTGATGTCATAGGTGCCGGCAAGCGAGCTGTCGCCGGAGGTGGTGTCATCGGTGGTTTCACCGCCGGTCTTCGTGCCGCAGGCTGCCAGGCTGAACAGCATGGCAAACGCCAAAAGGAGTGCAAGGATTTTCTTCATTGTTTGATTACCTCCATTCTATTTCCCGGTTTTTCCGGGCTGGTCGGGCAGGCAAGCCGCAGCTCGCCCCGCTCATACACCTGTAATTATAAATTTTCAATCATGGAATGTCAAGAAAAAAGAAACAAAAAGCGGTACGGTTTCCTTGCGTTTTTTATTTGTATTGAACAAAAAATGGCAAATTTTTAACCGGCGATCGGGAAAAATCGCCGGTTTATGCCGAAAAACGAGAAAATTCGGAAGAAGAGGGTCAATCGTCAGACGCCGTGCCGATTTGATTCCCGCTGCGCAGCAGACCGAACAGCTTCAAAGACTCCAGCGGATGCCCCTTGGGATCAAAGAACGCCTGATTGTCCACCGCGCAGCCGCCGTGGTAGCGGCCTGCGTCCGGGTCGTAATCGGCGGCGTAGACGCTCGCCCAGCCGGAGCCGTACTGTTCCCACAGCGCGCGGTTTTCCTCCCACGAGGCGCCGCCTACGCTGATCCACGCGCCCTCCCAGTAGACCACGCCCATACCGCCGGGAAGGCGGGCCACCGTGTCGATCACGTCCCACAAGGCGTCGGCCTGCCCCTGCACGGAGTAGGGATAGGGCTTGTCGAGCGCGCTGTCAGCGCCGACGGTATTGGCAAAGAAGTCCGAATCGTCCGCAGTGTAGGCGTAGGAGGTTTCCATCACAATGACCTTCTTGCCGTAGGTCTGCGCGATCTCCGTCAGAAGGGCGGAGAGGTTCTCCAGCGTTCCGTGCCAGAAGGGGTAGTAAGACGAGGCGAACACGTCGTAGTCCACCCCGTATTCGTCGAGGCGCTCGGCGTACTCCCGATAGGTTCCGTCCTTCTCCGGGTTGGAGAAGTGAACGGCGACCAGCGCCTGCGGGAACACCTCGCGGACGGCCTTGGAGCCTGCCTGCAGCAGTCGCTGGATATGGTACCACGTCGTCTCTCCGCAAAGGAAGCGGTTGGTCTCGTTGCCCACCTGCACCATCGTCACGTCCACGCCCGCAGACTTGAAGCGCTGCAGCGTTTCCCGGGTGAAGTCGTAGAGCGCCTGCGTCTTTTCTTCGATGTCCATGCCCTGCCATGCCTTTGGCGGCGTCTGCTTGCTCGGGTCGGCCCAGAAGTCGGAATAGTGGAAATCCACGATGAGCTTCAGTCCGTATGCGGCAGCCCGTTTGCCGATCTGCACCGCCCGCTCAGGACTGCAGTTGCCGCCGCCGTAGGCGTTTCCCTCCGCGTCAAACGGATCGTTCCAGACCCGGATGCGGACGTGGGTGACGCCGCAGTCGCGCATCAGCTTGAAAACGTCCGTCTCCCGGCCTGCAAAGTCGTAGTACCGGACGCCGCTCTCCTCCTCCGAAAGGGCGGAGGAAAGATCCATCCCGAAAATAAAATCCTCCGGCAGCGCCGGGATCGGCTTCACGGCGAGCGTTTCGGAGGTGATCTCCGTCTGCGGCTGATACGGCGCGGCGCAGCCTCCCAGACCCAGCAGCAGCGGCAGCAGAGGCAGCAGCATCCAATGCTTCTTTCTCAATGCGATCCCTCCAAAAAACGTTGCGCAAGCCACAGCGCGGCTCCGTCGTCTTCCTCGGTATGCTGCGACTCTGCGCCGAAGAAGAGGTAGTAGTCCTCCCCTGCCGCGCCGGGCGCGGAATAGCCGATCAATTCGTCAAATGCGCCCACACCGCGTTCGGCGTCGTAGACCCGGATGCCGCAGACGCCGTCACCGAGATCCAGATCTCCGGCAAGGCCGTCGGGCAGGGGGCGGAAGGAGTCGTGCCAGCCCTCCGCCTCCGAGGCCTTGACCACGTAGAGATCCGCCGAGAGCAGATCCCGATCGCTGAACATGGCGTAGGAGAAGGGGTGTACCTTGATCATGCGGATGCCGTCCGGCAGGCCGCCCTCCTCCAGCTGCGCGGCAAGCTCCACGTCCTGCACCTGCTCGGTGCTGACATAGAGCGAGAGCTTCTTCTGTGGGCCGGTATCGGTGAGGAAGGAAAACACGTAGCTCCAGAGGAAGACCGAAACGAGCGCCCAAAGCAGATAGACGTGAAAACGGGAAAGGGTTCGTTTGATCATGGCAGCTCCTCCAGCGCGACGAGGAAGCCGTGAACGGTCTGGACCGTGACCCGGCGGGGCAGCTGCCCGAGCTGCTTCAGCTTGGTCACGTTCACGTTCAGGCGGCGCACGTCCTTCCCCTCCTGCAGCGTAAGCCCCCGTACGCGGATGCTGCCGGGGATGCGCACGGTGTCCTCGGTGAGGGTCAGCGTACCGGTGCAGGTCACGCGGGGACCTGCAAGCATATGCGCCGCATGCTCGGCCTCTCTGCGGGCAAGCACCAGCAGCTCATAGCGCAGGGTGATCAGCACCCAGCCCGAGAGGATGCTGACGAGAATGACCGTAAGCTCCATCCGCGCGGCGTTGCGGGTGGTAACAAGCGTACACAGCAGCACACACGCCCCCACGGCCAGCGCCGTGAGGGTGAGCAGCAGAACGCGCAGGATTTTTTGTTGTTTCGACCGCCGGGACAGCTCCTCCGGGCGGTAAAGCTCTGTCTTTTTCATAGGTAAATTATAGCACGGCGGGAGGAAATTGCAAGTCGGCAGGGCGTTTTTTGTTGACAGACGGGCGCGCTGGGGGTAGGATGAAACTATCAAAGGGAGGTGCTGTCATGAAACGTATCCTTTCACTGCTCCTCGCGCTTGCGATCCTGTGCGGCACGGGCGGCTGCAGCAAAACGACCGGGCCGGATGCCTCCGGCAAGTACCGTCTGAACGGCGACGGAGAGGCGATCCTGACCGGAGACGAATTCAAGAACGCACAGGCCTCGGAGGACAATTACCGCGTTTTCTACGAGATCTTCGTCGGCTCCTTCTCCGATTCGGACGGAGACGGCGTCGGCGACCTGAAGGGCATTCTGAACCGGATGGACTACCTCAACGACGGCGATCCCGCCTCCGGCTTGAGTCTCGGCGTGGAGGGGCTGTGGCTCTCTCCCGTTTTCAAGAGCCGATCCTATCACAAGTACGACGTGAACGATTACTATGAGATCGACCCGAGCTTCGGCACGACGGAGGATCTGCAGGCGCTGGTGGAGGCATGCCACAGCCGGAACGTGAAGCTGATCCTTGACCTGCCGATCAATCACACGGGGCAGCTGCACCAGTGGTTCGGCAACTTCACCCGCGCCCACCGCGAGGGGAACACGTCCGATCCATGGTACGATTTCTACTGCTACTACCGCGAGGGAGAGTCCGCGCCCGCCGGCCGCAGGTTTGCGCCGCTCTCCGGCACGGGCGACTGGTACGAGTGCAACTTCTCCGACGATATGCCGGAGCTGAACTTCGACAGTCAGGCCGTGCGGCAGGCGGTGCTGGACGTGGCGAAGTATTATCTGGATCTCGGTGTGGACGGCTTCCGCTTTGACGCGGCCAAGTATATCTATTTCGGCGAGAACCGCCGCTCGGCAGACTTCTGGCAATGGTATATCGGCGAGCTGAAGCAGCTGAATCCGGAAATCTACACCGTGGCGGAGGTCTGGGATTCGGACGCGGTGACCGACGCGTACTACCCCGCCCTGAACTGCTTCAACTTCACCACCTCCCAGACGGGCGGCCTCATCGCCGAGACTGCCAAGAAGGGCAACGTGAACTTCTATACCTCCTACGTAGACCAGTATCTGGACGAGATCCACGCTCTCAACCCGGACGCCATGATCGTCCCCTTTATCGCCAACCACGACACCGACCGCGCGGCGGGCTATCTGACGGTCGCCAGCTGGCAGATGCAGATGGCCGCCAATCTCTACATTCTCTCCAGCGGCTCACCCTTCCTCTACTACGGCGAGGAGCTGGGCATGCGCGGCTCGCGCGGCGGCTCGAACACCGACGCCAACCGCCGTCTTGCCATGCTCTGGGGCGACGGCGACACGGTACGCGACCCGGCCGGCTCCGACTACGACGCGTCCAATCAGACTACCGCCACGGTGGAAAGTCTGAAGGGCGACGGCAGCAGTATTTTGAGCTACTACAAAAAGCTCCTGATGATCCGCGCAGCCAACCCGGAAATTGCCCGCGGAGAATACACGGCACTGAACGTGACCGACTCCAAGATGGGCGGCTTCGTGGCCCGCTGGAACGGCAGCGCGGTCTGTGTGCTGCACAACACCACGCTGACGGCCAAAACGGTGGATCTTTCCGCGCTGACGAGTGAGCAGTTCAGCACCATCGCCGCTGTGATCGGGCAGGAGGACGCCAGCCTTGACGGCACGGTGCTCACGCTCGGCTCGATGACGAGCGTCGTGCTGCGCTGATGCCGGAAGCCCGCTCTGCACCGGCTGCAAACGTCAGGTAGGAAAGGAGATTTTTCAATTGATCGCACTGATTCTGCGTTTCTTTCTTTTGGCTGCAGCCAACGTCGTCGTCATCCTCTCTACCGATAAGGGCAAAGAGAACTCCACTTTTATCCGCGTTCTGCGGATCATCGTGGTCGTGCTGGACTGCATTCTCGTCGGCATTCTGCTGTTCGCCGTGTCCGTCTTTGAATATCGCTGGTATATGCGCGTCAGCTATATCCTTGCGGCCGCACTGGCGCTCTGGTTCCTGCTTGCCCTCCTGTTCCACTGGCTGTCGTGGAAGCGCGCCGCGATCTGGTTTGCCTGTGTGCTGGCGGTTTCCGGCGTCATCGGCGGCGTGGAAGGCTATCAGAGCTATCTTAGCAGCATCACGCTGAAGGAGCAATTCGACTATCGCACCTATACGCCCTTCCGGAAGGACAGTCTGGCTGTGACCGTGGACGAGCCTGCTACGCTGCGCTTCACCGCAGACGATCGACTGCCGCGTCTGGACGGCGCAACCGCGCTCTACCCCGTCTACGCCGCTTTTTATCAGGCGGTTTATCCGTATTCGACCCTCGCCCCGAATATCACGTGCAGCACGACCACGGGCGCCTATCGCAGCATCGTCAACGGCAATTGCGACCTGATCTTTGTCGCAGGGCCGAGCGAGGAGCAGGAGGCCTATGCGGCCGAGCACGGCGTCGAGCTGGTCTATACGCCGATCGGCCGGGAAGCCTTCGTTTTCTTCGTCCATCCGGACAACCCGCTCGACGGCCTGCGGCTGGAGGATATTCGCGGCATTTACTCCGGCGAAATCACCGACTGGGCGCAGCTCGGCGCGGCAGACCTCGGCCCGATCCTCGCCTACCAGCGCGACGAGGGCAGCGGCAGCCAGACTGCGCTGGAGCGCTTCGTGATGCGGGATACGCCGCTGATGCCGGCAGACAAAGAAAAAACGATCGACGGGATGGGAGGCATCATCGAGCAGGTCTCCTCCTATCAAAACCACCGCAACGCCATCGGGTTTTCGTTCCGCTTCTACTGCACCGAGCTGACGAAGGGCTTCGACGTGAAGCTCCTGAAAATCGACGATGTCGCGCCGACGGTGGAGAATATCAAGAACGGCACTTACCCGCTGGCCAGCAGCTTTTACGCCGTGACCCGCAGCGATGCGGACGAAAACACGCTGGCATTTCTGGAATGGATCTGCGGCGAGCAGGGACAGGCGCTCGTGGAAAAGAGCGGCTATACGCCGATCGCAGCAGGCAGCTGATACTAAAATTCAATTAAAAAATTTAATTGAATTATGCTGTGCTACGCACAGCCATTTCAGCGCGTTGCGCTGAAATGCCGTCTCGTGCAGACTTCGACGCGCCTTCGGCGCTATAAAATGCTTTTTAAAGCATTTTATCGAAGTCTAGTATGACCCGCAGCGCATATGAAACGGCACGGAAATGGAACGACCCATTTCCGTGCCGCATTTATGCTCTTTTCGTTCATTCTTCCTCGCGGCGGAATTTGCGCAGGGGCAGGTATTTGAACACCTGTCGGACATAGGACGCATAGTGCGGGTACTTCTTTGCCGTGATCGATTCGCCCAGCGAAGAGCTTCCCATAAACAGCAGGATCAGCAGCAGCGGTCCGATCATCGACCAGTGGAGCACGCCGCAGTCCGTTGCCTGCGCGGCGACCGTAACGAAGTACAAAGACAGCCAGATCCCCTGCTCGCCCAGATAGTTCGGATGGCGCATTCTGCCCCAGAGGCCGGTCGTGTTGAAGCCCAGATCGTAGGGCGCAGGGAGCTTGTTCAGCTCCGGCTGATCTGCAAGCAGCTTCTTTTTGGTCTCAAAGAACCGCCACTGCTGCTCGTCTGCCACGGTTTCAAGCGTCAGGAAGCCGACGGCGAAGCAGAACACAAGCACGTCGATCCAACCGAACCACGCTGCGGATTCCATGCTCGCCAGCGCAGGCAGGCAGATCGCCAGCACCAGCGCGTTCTGATAAATGCTGATGAAGAACAGGTCGAACAGCATCCAGACAGGGCGGCGCCGGAGAATCGAATTGTTCCGCACGATCGCCCAGCGGTAGTCCTCCACGCCGGTCCAGAATTTCCAGCTGTAGGCGCCCTTGCGCGCAAAATTGACGGTCAGGCGAACGCCCCATGCCGTGACGAAGAGCGCATAGCAGAACAGCCGCGGATGCATGCCGCCGCGCACGGCGATGATCCAGGTATAGGCGATGGGCAGGATGCTCCACAGCTTGTCCATCTGCGAATAGTTGTCCGCCAGCTCGCCGACGATAAAGCAGTACGCGGCCGCGCAGCCGCAGACGATCAGCAGGAGCTTGAGGGTATCCGCCTGATTCTGCGACAGTTCAAATTTGCTGAAGACCACGGAAAGAACGCAGAGGGTCAACACCACGACGGCGCCAGCCGCAGTGATCAGATTCTTTTTTCGGTTTGCCTTCATTTCTCTTTTTTCTCTCTCAATTATTTGTAATGCAATACGCTGCTGCGCAGACCGCAGGACTTTCCCGCAGGATGAAAATATGCCGCTGCCCTTTTCAATTCCCGCAACACAAATACGATGACGCAAAAACGGGGCGGCGCAGAAGCGCCGCTTCCGTTTTTTGGTCCGAGTGACTGGTTTCGAACCAGCGGCCTCGTGGTCCCAAACCACGCGCTCTACCATCTGAGCTACACCCGGATATGGGAGTATTATACACGCAAGCGGCAAAAAATGCAACAAATATTCCGCATGGGGTTTACTAACTTCTTTTCATTTGGTATAATTTCCACCGAAAGACAAGGAAACGAGGAGCAGTCCCGATGAGAATGAGAAAGCGAAACAATCTGGAGCCGCGCATGGAGGCTTGCTCGGCAATCTGGCTGCGCGACGCGAAGGCCTTGCGCGGCAAGTGGCGCACACTCATGCCGGAGGCAAGGGAAATCCGCGTGGAGGTCGGCTGCGGCAAGGGAAAATTTACCGTGGAGACCGCCGCAGCGGAGCCGGACGTGCTGCTGATCGCCGTGGAGCGTGTGCAGGAGGCGATGCTGCTTGGCATGGAACGCGCGCTGGAAATGGGGCTGAAAAACGTCTATTTCCTCTCGCTGGACGCGGCCGAAATCGAAGAATACTTCGCAGACGGAGAGATCGACCTGCTCTATCTGAACTTCTGCGACCCGTGGCCGCGCAAAAAGAATGCCAAGCGCCGCCTCACCTACCGCACCTTTCTGCGCAAGTACCAGCGTATCCTGAGACGGGACGGCGAGATCCACTTCAAGACGGACAACGCCGCGCTTTTTGAATGGTCGCTGGGCGAATTCGAGGCGTGCGGTCTGGAGATCCGCAATCTGACGCGCGACCTTCACAGAGACGGGCCGGTCGGCATCATGACCGGCTATGAAGAGAAATTCTACGAGCTGGGTACGCCGATCAACCGCTGCGAGCTGATCAACCGGGAGGTAAACATGCAGAGAATTCAGATGACGACGCCGCTGGTCGAGATGGACGGCGACGAAATGACCCGTGTGCTTTGGAAACAGATCAAGGACGAGCTGCTGCTCCCCTTCATTGACCTGAAGACCGAATACTACGATCTGGGCTTGCCGGAGCGTGACCGCACCGCCGATCAGATCACGGTCGACGCGGCGAATGCGATCAAAAAGTACGGCGTGGGCGTGAAATGCGCCACCATCACGCCGAACGTGCAGCGCATGAGCGAATACAACCTGCACGAGATGTGGAAAAGTCCGAACGGGACGATCCGCGCCATTTTGGACGGCACGGTGTTTCGCGCGCCGATTCTGGTCGAGGGCATCCGCCCGGCTGTGAAAAACTGGAAAAAGCCGATCACGATCGCCCGCCACGCCTACGGTGACGTCTATAAGGCGACCGAGCTGCGCGTACCGGAGGGCAAGGCGGAGCTGGTCTTCACCGACCGGGAGGGCAACGAGACGCGCAAACCCATCTACGACTTTGAGTGCGGCGGCGTCCTGACCGGGCAGTACAACAAGGACTCCTCGATCAGCTCCTTTGCCCGCGCCTGCTTCAACTACGCTCTTGCCACGAAGCAGGATCTGTGGTTTTCCTCCAAGGACACCATCGCGAAGATCTACGACGGCACGTTCAAAAAGATTTTCGCTGACATTTATGAGGTGGAATACAAAGAGCGCTTTGAGCAGGCCGGCATCACCTATTTCTACACGCTGATCGACGACGCCGTTGCCCGCGTGATCCGCAGCGAGGGCGGCTTCATCTGGGCATGCAAGAACTACGACGGCGACGTGATGAGCGACATGGTTTCCACTGCCTTCGGATCGCTCGCCATGATGACCTCCGTTCTGGTCTCGCCGGACGGAAAATACGAATATGAGGCAGCGCACGGCACGGTCACGAAGCACTACTACCGCTATCTGGAGGGAGAGAAGACCTCGACCAATCCCATGGCGACGATCTTCGCCTGGACGGGCGCGCTGAAAAAGCGCGGCGAGCTGGACGGGCTTGACGATCTGACTGCCTTCGCCGAGAAGCTCGAAAAGGTCTGTATTTTCGTCATTGAGCGCGGCACGATGACGAAGGATCTGGCGGCGCTGTGGGAGGGAAAGACGCCCAACGTCGTCACGAGCGAGGGCTTCATCGCGGCCATCCGCCGTGAATTGGAAAACCGCTGATTTTCCATGTATGATAACACGCTTTGACGGGTATATTACCTGTCGAAGCGTGTTTTCTTCTCGAAAAAAAACGCAAAAAAAGTGAAAAATTCCGTTTTTTTCACGAAAAAACTATTGCGCTGTGAATAAAACTGCGGTATACTGTGCTGGATACACTTGAATAAGGTATAAGGAAGTGCTTTATGGCTACCTCGAATAAAAACGGAAAAACGAATGAAGACCTGATGGCGCCGCTGACCTCTCTGATCAACAAGGGGCGCTGCGACGGCGTTTTGAACGCTTCGGAGCTGCTTGCCGTTTTGGAAAAAATGGATCTCTCTGCGGAGAAAATCGAGCAGGTTTACGACACCTTTGAGTCGATGGGCATTCAGCTTGTCACCTCCGAGCCGGATGCGGACGATATTTCCGACGAAATTTCGGAGGACATGGAGCTGGGCGAGGAAGAAGCCGCAGCGGAAGAGCCGCTGGTCGACCCGGTGGAGCTGGCCGCAGAATACAATCTGGACGATCCCGTCCGGATGTATCTGAAGGAGATCGGTCAGATTCCCCTGCTCACCGTTGAGGAGGAGCAGGAGCTTGCCAAGCGCGTTGTGGAGGGTGATCAGGCGGCAAAGAAGCTCCTGACCGAGGCAAACCTCCGTCTTGTCGTCTCCATCGCAAAGAAATACTCCGGCCGCGGCCTGCATATTCTGGATCTCATTCAGGAGGGCAACACCGGTTTGATCCGCGCGGTCGACAAGTTCGACTATACAAAGGGAAACAAATTCTCTACATATGCGACCTGGTGGATCCGGCAGGCGATCACCCGCGCCATCGCCGATCAAGCGCGAACCATCCGCGTACCGGTGCATATGGTAGAGGTCATCAACAAGGCCACCCGCTGCAACCGCAAGCTGGTGCAGGAGCTGGGGCGCGAGCCGACGCTGGAGGAAATCGCCGACGAGCTGAACCTGCCGATTG
Source organism: Oscillospiraceae bacterium (assembly GCA_017405865.1). Classification (GTDB taxonomy): domain Bacteria; phylum Bacillota; class Clostridia; order Oscillospirales; family Oscillospiraceae; genus JAZOXB01. The sequence goes on from JAFQZN010000037.1 coordinate 30,925, forward strand.
AAAAGATCATTGAGGCGAACCGCACCGCCGCCGACACTCTGTCGCTGGACACGCCGGTCGGCGATGAGGAAGACACCACGATCGGCTCGTTCGTCGAGGACGACAACACGCCGGGGCCGGCCGACGCGACGAGCAACGCCCTGCTTGCGGAGGCCTTGAGCGAGATCCTCAACACCCTGACCGAGCGCGAAGCGGACGTGCTGCGGCTGCGCTTCGGCATGTACGACGGCAAGACGCATACGCTGGAGGAGGTCGGTCAGATCTTCGGCGTGACGCGCGAGCGCATCCGCCAGATCGAGAACAAGGCCATCCGCAAGCTGCGTCATCCGAGCCGCGCAAAGAAGATCCGCGATTTCTACTGCTGATAATACCGAATATAAACAGGGGGGATTTCCGAAACCGGAAATCCCCCCTGAAATCACCCCGCAAGCGGAAACCGCTTGCGGGGTTGATCATTTTATTCCGCGACAGCGCGGTAGAGGAAGGTCACGATCTGGCCGCGCGTGCAGGTGTTGTCCGGGCTGAACGTCGTCGCCGAGGTGCCGGCGGTGATGTTCTTTTCCACTGCCCACAGCACTGCGTCGTAATAGTAGCCGCCGGTCACGTCCTTGAAGGGATTTGCGGAGGAGGTCGGCTTCGGCTGCCCCTCGGTTCTCCACAGGAAGGTCACGACCTGCGCTCTCGTGCAGCCTGCGTTCGGGCTGAACGTCGTCGCGCTCGTGCCGGTCGTAATGTCGTTCTCGACCGCCCACAGGACGGCCTTGTAATAGTAGTCGGTTGCCTTGACGTCCTTGAAGGGGTTATTGTTTGCTTTCGGCTCCGGACAGCCCTTTGCTCTCCAGAGGAAGGTCACGACCTGCGCTCTTGTGCAGGTGGCGTCCGGGCTGAAGGTCGTCACGCTCGTACCGGAGGTGACCTGCGGCACTGCGTTGACCGCCCACAGCACGGCGTCGTAGTAGAACTCGCCTTGCTTGACGTCCTTGAACGGGTTGTCCTGCACAGGAGGCTTATAGTTCGGGTCCTTCGCGCCACAGACGGTGCACACGCCGTCCTTGTAGCTGTGCGGGATCATCGGAACAACTGTTTGCTCTTCCTTATAGTCGCAGCGCGTGCAGTGCTTGCCCTCCGTCAGACCGGTCGCGGTGCAGGTCGCAGGCTTCGCAGGATCGGTCACGAGGTCATGCCCCAGCGCGTCGACCGTCTTCTTTTCACGGCTCAATTCCGCGCCGCAGACGGAGCAGTAAACGACTTCGTCATAGGAGCCTGCCTCGGTGCAGGTCGGGGCGACTTCGTTCTCCTTGACCGCGTCGGCAGGACTGTGTCCGGACGCCGGAATCTCTGCGTAGGTCGTGTAGTCGCAGCGCGTGCAGGTATCGTATGCCGCCCAGCCCTTTTCGGTACAGCTCACCGCCTGCGCCTCGTGATGCACGAGGTCATGCCCCAGCGCGTCGACCGTCTTCTTCTCGCGGCTTAATTCCGCGCTGCAGACGGAGCAGTAAACGACTTCGTCATAGGAGCCTGCCTCGGTGCAGGTCGGGGCGACTTCGTTCTCCTTGACCGCAGCGGCGGGCGCGTGCCCGCGCGGGTCGACCGCAACGGTCTTTGTCTGTTCCTTGAATACGGGGTTTTCAAAGCTCGCCGTATAGAACAGTTCACCTGCCGTAGTGCAGGTTGCTTCCACCGTTCTGACGACCGTGTTCACCGTCTCGGACTCAATGTGATTCTCTTCATTCAGGCAAGCACGGGAAGCGGTGACTGTCGCGTTGTCCACGCTCCAGACGTAAGTTGGCTCGCCCCAATCATGCCCATAATAGCAGTTATAGTCCACGAGGATCTTGACTGCGGGACGATCCGCCAGATTGTCGGAAACGGTAAGCTCGCCGGAAGCCATCTTGCCGAGCAGGGCGCGGTAGTCCGCCTCGGTGAAGGTTTCGTTGAACTGCGTCGTCGGCGCAAGAGCGACGAAGTTCCCGGCAGGATCGTCGGACACGACGCCGAGGGTATCCGTGCCGCCGGCGAAGGCGCCGTTCGCGATTTTATTCAGCTGATCGGTGACCGTTGCACCGAGCCCCTTCATGGCGGAGGTGATCGTAATGCCTGCGCCGAATTCCTCGTCCACCATGGGTCCCTGGTCAATGTCGACGCCGATGAACTTGCCGCCCGCCCTTGCAGCAGCGGAGGCTGCGCTGGCATAGATGCCGCCGCCGCAGGCGAAGACGACTTCTGTGCCGTTCGCGAACCAGTTATCAACGTACGCCTCTACGGCATCATCGGGGAAGAACTGATCGCAGTATACATAGTCCAGACGGATCTCGTCCGCGCAGCCGAGCGCGATTGCCGCGTCGTTCGCGCCCTGCACGAAGCCGTAGCCGTACTTCATCACGCTGGGGATCTCCATGCCGCCGAGGAAGGCGAGCTTGCGGTAGCCCATGGCGACCGCGGCGTAGCCTGCCAGATAGCCCGACTGCTCGTCGGCGTAGGTCGCAGCGTAGAGATTATCGGGAATGACGTAGTTTTCGTCGCCGGTCGCCATTTCCAGATCGCTCAAGCCGGCGTCGAGCAGAATGATCTTGACCTCCGGGCAGGTCTCGGCAAGCGTCGCGGCGGGACCTGCGAACATAAAGCCGGGCAGCACCAACGTATCAAAGCCGTCGCTGACCGCCTGCGCCGCCGAGGTCAAATAGGCGTCTTCGTCGTCGCCGTAGACCGTATAGGCTGCGCAGGGCTTTTCGTTTTCGGCGCACCACGCGTCGGCAGCCTCCCATGCAGCTTGATTGAAGCCGCCGTCTTCCACGCCGCCGAAGTCGGTCACGACCGCTACCGAACCTGCGGGCGGCAGCTCGCCATCGTCGAAGATGAGCTGATACCAATCGCTCGGACGGTCGCCGTCCATCCGGTCAAGCTGCAATGTATAGGAGGTTCCTTCGATCGCAGTGCGACCCCAAGTGCCGTAAAGCCCCGTGCCCGGAATGCCGACGCGGCAGATGGGAACGCTCTCGTCCCACGTGAAGGTCAGGCTTTCCGTCTCAAAAGGTACGCGGACGCGCATCCGGTTTTCCCAAACGACGTAGTTTTCCGCGTCCACTCCTGCGGGCGCATCGATCCCGCCGGGGGCATACCATTCGACCTCGACCATCACCGGACGTTCCTCGGTGCGCTGGAAGCTCTCAAGCACCATCTGCCCTTCGTCGAAGCAGAACACGATCTCGATATTATAATCGTTCGCAGGAGTGAAGGTGAGGATGCCGTCCTCGTACGTCCAGCCCTCTTTGAGGACCGTACCGTTCTGGAAGACCGGTTCTTCGACCCAGTCGAAATGCTCATCGACGTAACGGGCGATGACGGCGACGAAGTCGGTCGGTTCCTTTTCCACGAGCTCGAGCACACCTTCATGCTCCCATTTGTCAAAGTCCGCACAGACAGACGTGTCGATCAGGATATGGATCGGCTGCGGCTCGCCGTCGGGCGCGAAGTTGAGAGGATATTCCCAACTGTCGGGCTGGTAATGATCCGCGTCCGCCGCCGGGACTTCATCGCCAAGCGCAACAAAGACGCTGCCCTGCCCCCAGTCGTACCACGCCGCCATCTGACCTTCCCTGCCGAGCCAGTCGTAGTTCACAAAGTAGAATTCCAGATTGTATCTGGTTTCCGGGTTGCCCCACTCGTCACGCTGATTCAGCTCAATGGTGTAGGTGTTCCCCTCGGCAGCGACCGTGCTCCAGCCGTCCTCACCGGCGTCCTCCAGACCCATCACGCGCAGTTCGCGCAGCTCGCCCTCCCAGGAGAAGGTCAGGCGCTCGGTCTCGAACGGAACGCGGATACGCATCCGGTCGTCCTGCACGAGCATATCCTCCGCGGGAACGTCGTCCATCAGCTGCACGGGGCCGCCGTCACGCCAGTAGACCTCGACAACCACCGGGGCTTCTTCGGTGCCATTGAAGCTGAAGAAGTCGCGATCAGACTGCCGCCACCAGAAGTTCAATTGGATGTCATAATCGTTTGCGGGGATCATGCTCAAGACGCCGTCTTCATACGTCCAGCCGTTCTTTAAGACCTCACCGTTCTCGAAGACCGTGCCCTCAAACAGCTGCCACTCTGCGTCGATATATCGCGCCTCGACGGCGACAAGATCGCTGTCCTCACGGTCGTGAAGCTGGAAGGTTCCGTTATCCCATTCCTCCCAGTCGATACCCTTGTTCGGGTCGATGAGCAAGTGGATCGCCTGTCCGGGCGTGAAGGCGTAGCCATCGTTGTTCCCGGCGGCGTAGCATTCCTCGTTCTCATCGGGCGCGTTTTCGCCCTGCGCAAGGAATACGCTGCCGCTCCACTGGTCATAGCCGAGGAAGAGCTTGCTGTCCTGCCCGATCCAGTTATAGTCCGGGAATTGGAACTGGATGTTGTAGCGGTCTCTGGGATCGCCCCATTCGTTGGTCTGGTTGAGCATCAGCGTATAGCTGTCACCCTCCGGCGGGAAGTAAGCCCACGCATTCCCTTCGCCGAGCCCTTCCACGCCGATCTCTTCCAGCGGACCGTCCCATGTAAAGGTCAGGCTCTCAGTCGTCCACGGCACACGGATGCGCATTCTGCCGTCCTGTGCGAGGAAGTCCTCCTCGGCAACGCCGGCAGGCGCTGGCACTTCGCCGGAGCCCCACCAGTTGACGTCGATCACGACAGGCGCCTCTTCGGTGCCGTTGAACAGATCGAACAGATAGTCTCTCTCCCGCCAGCAGACATGCAGTTCGCAATTGCTGTTATCCACCGGCGTGAAGGACAGGATGTTATCCTCAAAGGTAAAGCCGTCTATGACGACCACGCCGTTCTCAACGATCGTTCCGTCATACCAGTTGCCGTCGGGCAGGTAGCCCGCATACCGGATATAGATCCCTTCGCATTCGTCACGCGGCTCGAAGATCAGCTCTTCGCGTTCGTTCCATGCGTCCCAGTCGATGCCCTGCGTGGTATCGAACAGCAGATGCACGGTCTGAACCTCGCCGCTGGAGATGAAATTAAAGGCATTGTCCCAGGAATCGAACAGATAGTTCGCCGGATCGGCGGTCGGCGCATTCTCACCGAGCGAGGCAAAGATGCTGGCGCTCCACTGGTCATACCAGACGGCAAGATTGCCGTCCGCGCCGAAATCGTTGTCCGCGAACTCAAAATTGACGTGATACCAGTCGCGCTCAGACGTGATCGGCAGCGTCCATTCGGTGCCCTCCGGCCACGCAAGCTCGCCCCAGCCGCCGTCCGCGCCGATGCCGTCTGCGCTGATGCGCTCCATGCGGAAGCTCTCTTTCCACGCAAAGGTCAGACTTTCGGTGCTCGCGGGCACGCGGATCTTAATGCCGTAGCCGAACGGCTCATAGGTATAGTTCTCCGGATCGATCCCGTCCGGAAGCTGCAGCTGCCGGTAGCCTCTGCCGCCGCCGTTGACGTCGATCATCACGGGGTTTTCTTCGTTCGGTCCGAAGGTGTGGAAGATATACTCCCCGTAGGTCCAGGTGACGCGCAGCTCCAGATAGTCGGCAATTCCGACGTTCCAGGTCAGCACATTACCGGAGAAGCTGACGTCATCGCTCCGAACTTCTCCCCTGTCAACGACCCATTCGTCGACCTCGTCGCCGTTTGTCTTCCGATAGCGCGCCCAGACGGAGATCACGCGACCGCCCACCTCGTCGGCGGGCATAAAGCCGTCCTTCTCGCCGTCCCAGCCGTATTGGACGGTGGGATCGATCCGGAAGGTCACCGTACCGGTTCCGCTTACGACGCAGTCGTTATACGCCCGCAGCAGGGTTTCCTCGCTCACGGCCGGGGGCGTGCCGTCGGTGGAATAGAAGACCGTGCCGAACTGCTCCCGATAATCCGCGTGGATCCGCAGCTCGGCGGTTTCCCCTGCGCTTGCAGCCGCCGGCAGCAGCGTCAGCAGCATGGTCAGCGCAAGGAAGAGAGACAAAATGCGGTTTTTCATTCTGAATCCTCCCTTTCGTTCCGTTTTTTAGGTTCCTACAGTTTCATAGTATCAAAGCAGGTCGGAAAAAGCAATAGAAAATACAAAAACTGGCTGCCGAATGACAGCCAGTTTTTCCCTATTGTGTTTCTTCCGCAGGCTGTGTTCTGCGGTTGCGGCGTTCGTTCAGAATGCGCTGCTCTTCAAGGCGGCTGTTGTGCTCCACGGGGTCGATGCTCTCCCAGTAGGCGTCGCAGCGCTGATACAGCTCATAGAGCTTCCATTCGTTCGAGGCGTAGCAGAAAAAGCCGTTGAGCGCGGCAAAGCCCTTGAGCAGAAGCACGTAGACCCAAAACAGGACGAACAGACACAGCAGCAGCGCAAGGCAGCTCAACGCCAGCTCCAGCACGGCAGGAGAATCGCCCGTCGCGTATTCCAGCAGGGCAAACACGATCAAAAGCGCAACAACGCCCGTCAAAATCCCGGCCTCGGGATAGACCGACCAGCCCGGCATGTCTCTGCGCAGGACGTAGACGTTCTCGGCCTTGTTGGTCAGCGCCTTTGCCTTGTCGATCTGTGAGCCGGTCAGCGGCTCGCTTGCGTTCTTGTACTTTTTGTAATCCAGATAATAGAACAGGCCCGCGATCGCGGCGGAGATGATCAGCGGGATCATGTATGTAAACAGGACGGAAAAGACGATGAGGCTCCCCCATCCGCTGCGCGGCAGCGGCTCGACCAGCGACGGAAGAAGCGGCATTTTGTCAAAGAAGCGGTTCAGAAGCTCCAGATCGAAAAAGCGGATGAAATTTCCCGTCGTCAGAAGCAGATTGAACATGAAAATGATCGTTCCCACGGGCTGCACGATGCGGCAGATCTTCCGGTTCCTGCGCATGGTGCGTTCCAGCTTCACGAGGCTGTCCCACGTCGGCTGCACGTCTTCTTCGCGCATGGGCGGTTTCTGTTTTTTGAACATGGTCTCTCTCCTCTCGATTCTCTATTCTTCCAGCAGGCACACGGCGTGGCAGGCGATGCCCTCCATGCGTCCGGTGAAGCCGAGCCCCTCCTCGGTCGTTGCCTTGACGTTGATCCGGTCAACGTCGATTTCCAGCTCCCGCGCCAGATTCTCGCGCATCTGCGGGATATAGTCCTTCAGCTTCGGCCGCTGCGCAAGCACCGTCACGTCCGCGTTGCCGACGCGCAGCCCCTTTTCCCGCAGGCGGCGCATCACCTCCCGAAGCAGCAGCATGCTTGAAATGCCCCGATAGCGTGGGTCGGTGTCCGGAAACAACGCACCGATGTCACGCTCCCCTGCTGCGCCGAGCAGCGCATCCATGAGCGCATGGACGAGGACGTCGGCGTCCGAGTGGCCGTCCAGACCGCGCGCAAAGGGGATCTCCACGCCGCCGAGGATCAGTTTTCTCCCCTCTGTCAGGCGGTGGACGTCATATCCGTGGCCGATTCTCACAGGCCCTCCCTCCGTTTCAGCACGGCCTCCGCCAGCGCAAGGTCCGACGGCACCGTGATTTTCAAATTTTCCTCGCTGCCCTGCGTCAGTCGGACTTCCATGCCGGCAAATTCCGCCGCAGAGCAGTCGTCCGTCAGGGGAAGCCCCTGATCCAGCGCGGAAAGGATCGCCGCTTTGATTCTCTCCGTGTCAAAAACCTGCGGGGTCTGCACGGCGAAGAGCGTCGCGCGGTCGGGCGTGGAAAGTACGACGCCGTCCTTTGCGACCTTGATTGTGTCGTGTACCGCGACGGCAGGCGCAGCAGCGCCGCAGAGCTCCGCCGCTTCTATGGCAGCGTCAATGATTTCCCGCGTCACGAGGGGTCTGGCCCCGTCGTGGATCGCCGCGAGCGGCGTGTCAACTGCGTCCAGTCCGCACAGGACGGACTGCGCCCGGCTTTCGCCGCCCTGCACGACCGCCTGCAGCTTCGGCAGGTCTGCGCAGAGCGCTCTGACCTCTTGCACCAGCTCGCTTCGGGTCACGATCACGATACCGTCGATTTTATCGCTGTCCGACAGTGCCTGCGCCGTGCGCAGCAGCATCGGCTTGCCGCCGACCTGCGCCATGATCTTGTCGATGCCCTGCATCCGTCTGGCAGAGCCGGCAGCCACGACGACCGCCGTACAGGCTTTTTTCATCTCAAAGCTCCATTACCGTTTTCTTGAATTCCGTACCGCGCACCATGAAATTCTTGAACTTGTCAAACGCGGCGCTCGCAGGCGACAGCAGCACGACGTCTCCGGCCTGCGCGCGGCCGGCTGCCGTGCGGATCGCGTCGTAAAAATCGTCGATTTCCAGAATCTCCGGCGTTCCCTCGACAGCTCTTGCCGCTGCCGCGATCTTGGTGCCCGTCGCGCCCGTGCAGATCAGCAGCTTCACGTGCGCCGCGATCTCCGGTCCGAGGACGTCATAGGGAATGTGCTTGTCATAGCCGCCGGCGATCAGAATGACCTTTTTCGGGAAGCTGCGCAGCCCCGCGACCGTGCGGCTCGGCGAGGAGGCGATGGAGTCGTTGTAGTAAGAAACGCCGTCCTTGACGCGCACCAGCTCGATGCGGTGCTCCACGCCGCCGAAGTGCTTGGCGACGAAGCGAATGTCCTCGTCGCTCGCCATGCCCTCCACGGCGGCGATGGCAGCCATATAGTTTTCAATATTGTGGACGCCGGGGATCAGAATATCCGCACAGCGCAGCACCGGCGCGCCGTCGCGGTAAATCATGCCGTTCTCGGCGTAAACGCCGTCCACGCGCTCGCGGCGCGAGAAGCGTCTGACCGTACCGGCCGCCTCGGCGGCGAAGCTCTCGGTCAGCGCGTTGTCGTGGTTGACGATCAGCACGTCGTCTTTCGTCTGCCGCAGGAAGATGTTCTTCTTGGCAGCGACGTACTCCGCCATATCCTTGTGTATGTCCAGATGATTCGGCGCGAGATTCGTCACTACCGCAACGTGGCAGCTTTCGTGCAGATCCATGAGCTGGAAGGAGCTCAATTCCAGCACGACCTTGTCCTTCGGATTCATCTTGTCCGCGCAGTCGAGCAGCGGCGTTCCGATATTGCCGCCGAGCCAGACCCGATGCCCCGCGCGCTTCAGGATCTCCGAGATCAAGGTCGTGGTCGTCGTCTTGCCGTCCGAGCCGGTCACGCCGATGATCGGGCAGGGACAGACAGCGAAGAACGCCTCCATCTCGCTGGTAATCACCGTACCCGCCTGCCGCAGAGCGATCAGCTCCGGCTTATCCGGGTGCAGCCCCGGCGTACGGAAGGCGACGTCGCCCGAAATATTCTCCAGATAGTCTTCGCCCAGATGGAGCTTCATGCCCATGCGCTCCAGCTCCAGCACTTCCGTATCCATCCTGTCGCGCGGCGTGCGGTCGCAGCCGGTCACGTCGGCGCCATGGCGCAGCAGGAGCCTTACCAGCGGGCGGTTGCTGACACCCAGTCCGAGAACGAGGACTTTTTTCCCTTTCAGACGGTCAAAATACGTTTGCAGCTTCAATTCCCGCGCCCCTCTTTCCTGTTCTGTTTCTATTATATCCCCAAAAGAAAAAATTTGCAATCCGTTTGACAAGACAAGAAAAATAAAGTAGAATAAAACCCGCGACCGGGACGGACAGCCGCGTGGCTGCGCCGAAAGGCGCTTTCATGAGGAAAGTCCGGGCTCCACAGGGCAAGAATAACGGGTAACGCCCGCCGAAGGCGACTTCAGGAAAAGTGCAACAGAGATATACCGCCGCCGATTTTCGGCGGCAAGGGTGGAAAGGCGAGGTAAGAGCTCACCCGCCGCATGGGAACATCGCGGCGCTGTAAACTCTATTCGGAGCAACACCGTGGAGGAGAATAAGGTCTGCCCGACCTCTCCGGGGAGGTGGCTGGAACGCATCGGCAACGGTGCGTCTAGATAGATGGCTGTCGATTACAGAACCCGGCTTACAGTCCCGATCGTGAAAAAAGCGCAGAGCAATCGCTCTGCGCTTTTCAGACTGTCAAAAAAGTCCGTAACCGTCAAAATCATTAAAACATTTTTTTGGATTATTTCCCTGTTCAAACGTTTTCTATTTTTACAGGTTTTTCTAACAATTTAGGATCCAAAAAGCTTGCTTCGCAAGGATTTTGA
>JAFQZN010000038.1 GCA_017405865.1 Oscillospiraceae bacterium
AAAGAGGGCAAACGAAAGCCCCCTTTTGTAAAAAGGGGGGCAGGGGGGATTTATCCTTAACAGCCCGCCGCAGGCGATTTCAATTCTTTCTTTCAAGATTGCATGCTCTACCGTTAGAACGGACAGCTTGCAAGGTTGAAAGGAAAGATTGAAATGATCGCCCTTACGGGCGACGGATAAAGGATAAATCACCCGGCTCCTGCGGAGCCACCCTCTTTTAGCAAAAGAGGGCAAACGAAAGCCCCCTTTTGTAAAAAGGGGGGCAGGGGGGATTTATCCTTAACAGCCCGCCGCAGGCGATTTCAATTCTTTCTTTCGAGGTTGCATGCTCTACCGTTAGAACGAACAGCTTTCGGAATTGGAAGAAAAGATTGAAATTCTCGCCCTACGGGCGACGGATAGAGGTTAAATCACCCGGCTCCTGCGGAGCCACCCTCTTTTAACAAAAGAGGGCTTTGGGCGCGGGGGCGCAATTGAATTTGTTAAAATTATGTGGAAACATAAGGAGGATATGCGTATGAAACTTACAAAACGGCTTTTGGCAATGCTGCTCACGGTCGTCATGGTTCTGTCCATGCTGCCCGCGATCGCATTGACTGCAAGCGCAGCGACCATTGACTCCTCTGCCAGATGGACAGAGGTCACATGGTCGCAGATCGCTGACGGCGATACGATTATTATTGCGAATACCAATAATAAAGCTTTGCCGAGTACAACGACAACCACCAACCCGGCGAAGACGACCATTACCGTTTCGGGTTCTGCCGGCTCTCTTGTTATTACGCCGGGCTCCGGTGCCATTAACAGTTTGTGCTGGGATGTTGACGTCCAGTCCGGCGCCGGCTCTTCGTCGATGATTGCGAAGCTGTATCAGCACGACAGCACGACCGTCAACCTGTTTTTGACCAGTACAGGCAGCAACACGGCACTCCGTGTTAATACGACTGCGTCAAACAACACGTTTACGATGGGTTCCGGCGGCAAGCTGCTGAAGGTTACTACCGGCACCCGTTATGTCGGCGAGTATGTCAATGGCTCCGACTGGCGTACATATAACTCCGAGACTGCCGCCAACTACAGCAGCCAGTCTTTGAAGTTTTACAAGCTGAATGCTTCTGCCCCTGCAGCGACCCTTTCTTCGATTGCGCTGTCCGGTTCTTATCCGACAACGTTCACCACAGGAGATACGTTCAGCCATACCGGAATGGTCGTCACGGCGACCTACAGCGACAGCACGACGGCTGACGTGACGAGCAGCGCGACGTGGTCGAGTCCGAACATGTCCACTGCCGGAACGAAGACGGTTACGGTTTCTTATACCGAAGGCGGCACGACGAAGACGGCGACCTATGACATCACCGTGAACGCGCCGACTCCGGCGACGATTACCCTGTCGCGCAACGGGGCAACGCAGAGTGTAACCGGCTACTACGTAGGGGATAGCTATATCCTTCCGGGCGCGGGCGCTGACGTCAACGGTCATAAGCACGTCGGCTGGTCCTCCGTAACGATCCCGACCCCGGGCAGCAAGCCGACCACCAATTACTACGACCTTGGCGCGGAGATTCCCAGCCTTGGCTCCAGCCAGACCTACTATGCGGTCTATGCCATTCAGGAAGGCAGCGGCAACACAGAGACCAGATGGAAGCTTGCGCCTTCGATTCCGACCACCTCTACAACGGTCATCCTTGCTGGTAAAGACAGCAGCGGCAACTACTACGCGATGAACAGCGCTAATACCAGCTCTGTTACATACGTTTCCTGCACTGCGATTACGGTTGACGACGGCATGATCGACAAGGATACGACGACTACAGCCTACGAATTCACTTTCAACCCGTCCGACCCGAGCTTTACGGGCAGTGGCAACGGCAAGTTGGTTTTGAACGCAAGCTCTCTGCGTATCAATACCGGCAATGCGAACCCACCGACGTCCGTTACTATGGACGACAACGGTTACACGGTAATCTATCGCAGCACCAGCACGAAGTATGTTGTGTTTGCTGGTTCTTCCAACGGCTTCGGTCAGGCGGGAAGCGCAGCTACCTCGGACACGACTGCGGTCTATATGTTCACACAGCAGGAAGTCGGCGGCGCAACCTACTCCGGCTACACTACCGCACCGCAGGCGCAGGTGAACCCGACCTATACGGTTTCCGTGACGAGCGGCATTACCGGCGGCTCAGTCAGTGCATCTCCCGCGACGGCTGAGGAAGGCGATACGATCACCGTCACCGCTACGCCGAACACCGGCTATGAGCTGACGGCACTGACCTATACCCCGGCTGGCGGCAGCGCGACCAACATCAGCACCTCCACGAAGACCTTCACGATGCCTGCTGCAAACGTGACCGTCAACGCGACCTTCTCCAAGATCAACTACACGATCACGAAGAACGCCGGCTCGAACGGTACGATCACGGCGGCTGCGACGGCGAACTATCAGGACGCGGTCAGCTTCAACGTTACCCCGAACAGCGGCTATCAGATCGCTACCCTGACCGTCACGCAGACGAGCGGCGGCGCTGCTGTGAGCTATACCGACAACGGCAACGGCAGCTATACGATCTCCTCCTTCCCGGCGGCGAACGTCACCATCGCGGCGACCTTCTCCGCGCTCCCGACCTATAGCTATACGATTTATAGTAACAGCGTCGTGGTGGACAGCGGCACGGCGGCTTCCGTGACCGCTCCGACTGCTCCGGCGTCCATCCAGTACACCGATCCGGACACGCTGACCACCAGCACCTTTACCTTCGCCGGCTGGGGCGTGCAGAGTACCGCCATCGACGAACCGGGCTCCTACAACGGCACCCTCTATCAGGCGGGCGAGAGCATCCCCCTGAGCGCGAACGGCACCGTTATCCGCGCGATCTTCGTCAACGGCTCCGGCGCAGGCTTCAAGCTCTCTCTGGAATCCGGCGGCGAAACATATTATGTTGGTGCAAGAACCGGCTCCAACACATATTTGTCCGTTGCTGCTTCCGAAGATGCTGCTGCAGAGTTTGGATATGATACTTCCAACGGTCATGATTACCTCTATTACCTGAACGGCAGCGACAAGATTTACATTTATAATAATGCAAGCGATACTTCGATTGCGTTCACCAGTGCAAATACCCTTCCTTCCGGCAGCACCGGATTTGAATATTGGACTGTTACGGAATCCAACGGGACCATTACATTCCTGAACGGCACCGGCACGAGATACCTTGCGTTCAACAATGACCGTTTCTCTACTTATACACCGTCGCAGAACCAGTACCCGTACGAGTTCACTAAGATCAGCGGCTCCACCTACCTCACCGAGGCGGGCGCGAACTACTACGCCGTGACCTACTACGAGAACGCAGGCAGCGACACGGTCACCAATATGCCGTCCAACGCCAGCGTCCGCGAGGGCAGCAGCTATACGATTCCCAACACGATCCCCGTCCGTGACGGCTACCGCTTCGACGGCTGGGCGACCAGCGCAGGCGGCGCGGTCGTCTATGCGGCGTCCGGCCTGCCCGCGACGATCAGCAGCGTCAGCGCGGCGGTTAATCTGTACGCCAAATGGACCCTGCGTGCAACGGTTACCTTCTACGATACCGACAACACCACGATTTTTGATACGGTTTATACCTACGCGGGAGAAACGCCCACGGCTCCGGCAAGCAACCCGACCAAGGCAGACTCCGATCCGCACTATTATACTTTCGCAGGCTGGAGCCGCACGGCAGGCGGCACGGTCGAAAGCCCGCTGGCAGTTATTGGTTCCAGCGAATCGACCCGCGCCTACTATCCGGTCTTCACCGAGCACACCCGCATTGAGGCTGTCGACGACAGCTTCGTGCTCGACTTTGACCGCAACGCAACGCTGGATGTTCTGGCGAACGACCGCAATACGGACGGCGTGACTTTGACCCTCGGCACCGCGCCCGCAGGCATCACGCTGACAAAGAACGCGAACAACACCATTACCTTCACGGTGCCCGGCGGTCAGCTCACCACCGCATCCTACACCTTCACCTACACGCTGAGCAAGTCCGGCGAAACAGATTCCACCGCGACCGTCACCGTCAAGCCCGCCTCCGCCATCTACTATGAAGACAGCAACAGCTTCTTCACTTACACCGACGGCACGCAGGGTAAGTGGAGCGCGTTGGGCGCTGACACCGCGTGGACGCAGTCCGCGGTCGACACCGACAGCGATTCCGCGATCGGCTACGACGAGAGCAACAGCAGCCTGACGTGGTCCTCCGGCGTCTACCACAAGGCGAACGTAGGCAACAGCACCGACTACGGCACTCCCGGCGCCACAGGCGCCAGCAGCATCAGCTCCGACTACGCGAAGTGGCCGATGATGGACTTCACGTTCGTCGGCAACGCCTTCTCGCTGAGCATGATGCGCAACAACTTCACCGGTCTGGTCAGGGTCTACGTCGACGGCACGAAGGAGGAGAACCTCGCGACTGCTTACGGCGCGACCGGCGGAGCCTATGATCCGGATAAGCCTAACGGCGGCTTCATTTATGAGTCCTCCGAAAGCAACTACGGTATGCCCGCCTTCTACTGGGAGGCCGAGAACGGCACTGTCGGCACGCACACCGTCAAGGTTGTGGTGCTCTACTCCGGCACCTTCGACCATGCATCTCCGAAGGCCGGCAACTACGACGTTTACATCGACGGCGTAACGATCTACAACCCGATCGCAGGCTCCACCGCGTACAACTACATCAGCTTCCGTGATACGGTTCTGGCGACCGGTTCTCTCGGCGTTCCGACCACGACGCCGCACAACTATGTGGCAACGTTGAGCCCTGCCAGCCTCTCGCTCAATACAGGCAACACCGGCGTCCTGCAGCTCAGCCTGACTGACGAGAATGTGCCGGTCTACTCCGGCTACACCGTGGTATACACCTCCAGCAATCCGAGCATCGCCACCGTGACGCCCGCCGGCTCGCTGAACGCTACGACCGGCGTCAACACCGCCACTGTGACCGGCGTCAGCGCGGGTCAGGCGACGATCACCGCGACCATTACCACGCCGGGCAGCACCACGCTTACCCGTACCGCGACAGTCATCGTGTCCGAAACGGGCAAAACCGTGAACTACTACGTGAATGGCACGGTGTGGGATTCCGAGCAGGTTGCGGAAGGCAACGACCCGAGCTTCCCGAACGTGATCGGCGCATACACCGAGCTTGCCGGCTATTCGCACGATTATACCTTCCTCGGCTGGATCCCGGCGGCAATCGCGGAGGATACCACCACCGCTCCGGCGACGATCTACAACTCCGGCGATACCTACGCAGTCAACGATGTAACTGCCTTCTACGCAGTCTTCACCTACACCGGCGCAGGCAGCGCGGCAGCGGGTTATAGCCTGAGCGATAGCGCGCCCGAGGCGGGCGATACCTTCATCATCGCAGGTAAGGTGGACGGCACCTACTACGCGCTGAACCACAGCCGCTCTACGACCGCGCTGACGATCACCGACGGCGCTGTGGCGGATACAACCAACGTTCTGTGGAAGCTGACTGCGAAGACGAACGGCGACTACGTCCAGACAGACGAAGAAACCGGCACGAACGCATTTAAACTGAATTCCAGTTCTACAAACTACAACGGTATTTCAGATACGACTGGCACCGGCAACACCGGCGCGATGACCTTTGCAGCAAACGGCGACGGCTTTGATATGTACGGCACGTACAACACCGGACGTCACCTTGCCTTGTCCGCCTCCAGTGCGACGGTTTCCAGCTCCGCGCAGACGCTGTACATCTTCAAGTATAGCTCCACCGGCGGCAGCGCGACCTACTATGCAACCACGCTCGGCGAGGCGGCACCCATCACGCACAGCTACGAAGTGAGCATCACCCCGACGAGCCTCGCGCTCCATGTGGGCGAGACCGGTTCTGTCAGCGCGACGCTGACCGATAATGGCGCAACCGTTACCGGCGCGACCCCGACTTACACGACGAGCCTCGCTTCCGTCGCGACGGTCGCAGCCGACGGCACCGTCACCGCAGTTGCCAACGGCAACGCCACCATCACCGCGACCTATACGGTCGGCGATAACGACTACACCGCGACCTGCTCGGTCACCGTCACCACGCAGGCGACCTATACCGTCACCTACATGGTCAACGGCAGCCAGTACGGTCAGACCGAGTCCGTTACCGAGGGCGACAGCCCGAGCTTCACCGCTCCGGTCTATGACACGAGCAGCTACAACGCCCACGCCTATGAGTTCCTCGGCTGGAAGGAAGGCAGCGCATTGAGCGCCGACACCACTGAAGCCCAGACGCTCTACGTCGCAGGCAACACCCGCGTCATCAGCGGCAACACCACCTATTACGCGGTCTACCGCTATACCGAGGGCGGCGGCGCATTGACCGAGGCAATCGATCTCGGCACCGGCGCAAGCGGTCAGTACGTGATCGCAGCGAACGTCGGCGGTACGTACTACGCGATGTCGAACACCTTTGCTTCCAAGATCAGTGGCACGAGCATCAGCAACCCGGGCAGTTCGATCAGCAGCAGCGCCGCGACGGGCTACGCCGTAACGATTGAAAAGACCTCCAGCGGCTGGACAATCAAGAGCGGCAGCACCTACCTGACCTACGCCAGCAGCACGAACCTCGGCACAAGCAGCAACGCCTACACTTGGTCTATCGACACTGGTGTCAAGGGCACTTTCCGCGTTGCAAGCGGAACCGAGGGCAGAGGTCTTGTCTACCGCGCAGGTACAGAGAACAAGTTCGGCGGTTATTCTACCGGCAGCAGTAACTTTGGTTCAAATAGCGAGTACTACGACGTGGAGATCATCCCGGTCGGCGACAGCAGCTCTGCGACCTACTACGCGACCACGCTGAACGTAGCGGCTGCGCACAACTACGTCGCCAGCATCAGCCCGACCAGCGTCACCATTGAGGCAGGTCAGGAGACGACCGCAATCGGCACGCTGACCGATAACGGCATCACCACCACGGCGTACACGCCAACCTATTCCTCCAGCAACACCGGCGTTGCGACGGTCAGCTCGATCGGCTACGTCGATGCGATCAGCGCGGGCACCGCGAACATCACCGTCAGCTACGACGTTGACGGCACGACCTACAGCGCGGTCTGCGCGGTCACGGTCACCGCGGCTCCCGTCGTCACGACCTACACCGTCAGCTACTACGTCAATGGCTCTCTGTTTGAGACCGAGACCGTCGCGGCAAGCGGACATCCCGATTTCGGCACGCCTACGACTGACGTCAGCGGCTATGACGCCCACAGCTACAGCTTCATCGGCTGGGCTGCGTCCACCGTCAGCGAAACGACGACCAGCCCGACGATGTACACCAGCTCTAACGCCAGCAGCTACACTGTGAGCGGCAACGTCTCTTTCCACGCGGTCTACACGTGGAGCGAGGGCGGCTCCGGCGGCAGCAGCACTGTCACCGATACGCTGACCGCATCTGATCTTGCAGCTACCAGTACTGCTTATACGGCTTTCTCCAACGTGCAGAAGAATACGGCGATCTACGCAGGTCAGTCCGCGAAGGATAACACTGGCAATATTCAGATGCGCTCGAAGAACAGTAACTCCGGTATTGTGACGACAACCTCCGGCGGTACTGTCTCGTCCGTTACAATCAACGTTGGCAGCGGCAGCAATACGGTTGACGTTTACGGCAGCAATACTGCGTATTCAAGTGCGGCTGATCTGTACGATAGCAGCACACAGGGGACAAAGATTGGCTCTGTCTCTGCTACCGGCACAGTCTCATTCCCCACTTCCGGCACGACTTATACCTATGTTGGTATCCGTTCGAATAACGGCGCGATCTACCTGAGCAGTGTTGAAATCGTCTGGTCTACCGGCTCCGGCTCCGGCAGCGGTTCGACGAATTACTACACCACGACCCTTGCGGCAGGCGACGGCGAGACGGCAACGCTGAGCGTCAGCCCGTCCAGCATGAGCCTGTCGACCGGCGGCTACGGTCAGATCGCTGTCACCGCAGCGAACGGCGGCGCAAATGCCTACGTCACCGCGACCTCCAGCAACACCAGCGTTGCGACCGTCTATGCGCTGAATGACGGCAATAACAGCTTCGGCGTCAGCGCAGGCGGTACCGGCAGCGCGACCATCACAATCCGCTACTTCGACAGCAGCGCAAATCAGCTTGCCAGCCAGACCGTCAGCGTCACCGTCACGGCTGCCTCCGGCACCGGCGGCACGAACGCCGACTACGGTCGCGTCGGCTCCGACGGCAACGCCCCGACGACCTCCGGCTCCACCAACGCCGGTACGCGCGGCGTGGTCGCCACCTCGATCTCCCAGAAGGCGGCGGACTACTACACCGCAAAGGGCGTCACCTGGGCAGACCTCACGGCGCTGTCGGGCGTCTACACGAACAGCTCCGTTACCGCTGCAAGCGGCAACGCGCTGAAGAGCCAGCTCGACTCGCTGATGAACCTGACCAACACGGTCACCTACAGCAGCCTGACGACCTACTGGCCGAACACGGATAAGAGCAACGGCTCCAGCCAGAACCTCTACATCTACTCCAACGTGACCAGTAACTCCAGCGTCAGCCGTGAGCACGTCTGGCCGAAGTCCAGAGGTCAGTTCTACGAATCCGGCGCCGGCTC
The DNA here is from genome assembly GCA_017405865.1 of Oscillospiraceae bacterium. Classification (GTDB taxonomy): domain Bacteria; phylum Bacillota; class Clostridia; order Oscillospirales; family Oscillospiraceae; genus JAZOXB01. The sequence continues at coordinate 8,632 of JAFQZN010000038.1, forward strand.
CGACCTGCAGCACCTGCGTCCGGAGGAAAGCACCGTCAACTCCACGCGCGGCAACCACACCATGGGCTACGTCAACGGTGTGATCAGCGGCTGCAGCACCAAGACCTACGGCGGCAACACCGTCCTGTGGTACAGCGGCAGCTACAGCTCCAACGACTGCAGCGGCCTCGTCGAAGTCATGGATTGCTGCAAGGGCGACGTCGCAAGAATCCTGCTCTACGTCTACACCGCCTATCCGGAGAACACCAACCTGTTCACCAAGACCTCGGGCGGCGGCAGCGGCAACAATGCCTCCGACGGCAACAAGGTCATCGAGAGCCTGAACACCCTGCTTGAGTGGTGCGCGCTCGATCCAGTCGATACCTGGGAGATGAGCCGTAACGACGCGGTCCAGACCATCCAGGGTAACCGTAACGTCTACATTGACTACCCCGAGCTGGCGTGGATGATCTTCAACCTCACCCCGCCCACCACGATGCAGACTCCGTCCGGTCAGGCGGCCGCCGGTAACGTCGGTACCCGTAACTCCGCAAACTACTACACCAGCGCGGTCAACAACACCGCGGTTATGAGCGCTGATCCCGCTCCTGCAACGCGCGGCGGCGCGACCCGCGCTATCGGCGACGAGAACACGAACCTGCCTGTGACCGGCGCGGTCATGCTCAACGGCATCGGCCAGATCAGCAACAACGAGGACGTCATGAACTACCTCGAGGCCTACGGCGCGAAGAACTGCCTCGTCGTTCCGGCGAACGGCTCCGTGGTCTTCTACCTGACCGGCGGCAGCTCCGAGTCCATGATCTCCATCGGCGCCTCCGCCCTTAACGGCACCGGCACCACCCTGAAGGTCTATCAGATTTCCGCGGTCAGCGGCAACACCGCAACCGGCACTGTCCTTCTGGAGCAGTCGCTCGTCAGCTCTACCGAGATGTACTACCGCATCAAGGGCATCGCCTGGACCGGCGATAAGTCCAACGTCCTGATGGTCCGCAACGAGGGCAGCGCCCCGATGCTCCTGACCAACCTGCGCAGCGTTTCCGGCCTCGTCGAGGGTCACATCTCCACCGGCGGCGAAGAGAGCAGCAGCCTGAACGGTCAGTCCGCAACCAGAGGCATGACCCGCAGCACGGACAACGAGCTGCAGATGGTCATTGACTCCAGCGCGATCCTTGCCGGTATGGCAGCGGTCGAGGCCGTCAATGAAGGCACGTTCGACGAAACGCCCGTGACCCCGGTCGATCCGATCGATCCGGTTGCAAGCGACATCGTCCTGCGCGGCAACAGCATCAGCCTGAATGGTCAGATCGATGTGAACTTCTATCTGGATATCCCCGATGAGCTGTTCGACGCCGAAATCTACGCTACCCTCGACGGCAAGCGTGTCGACTTTATCGAAGGCCAGTACGGCACGATGGTCAGCAAGAAGCTGCCTGCCAAGGAAATGAACACCAAGGTCACCCTGAAGCTCTACGCAGCAGACGGTACGCCGCTCACCTTCAAGAACGGCAGCGCGGATGTCACCGAGCACCGCTACAGCGTCCAGGATTACCTGACCTACGTGATCAGCAATCCCGCGACCTACGGCGATGAGCTGGTGAATCTCTGCAAGGCCATGAGCGACTACGGCGCCTACACGCAGCGCGAGCTTGGCTTCGACGTAGAAAACGCCAAGGACATCTATCTTGCCGACGAGATCGCGAATGTCACCTGCGAGGGCTACGGCTACGGCTTCACGCCGAATACCGAAAACATCAGCTTCCTCGGCGCAAGCGTCGTGACCGAGAGCGAGACGGCGATCCGCGTCTACTTCGCTCTGTCCGGCGAAGGCTTCACCGCCACCGTTGACGGCGAGCCTGCTGCCATCCAGACCAACGAGAGAGGCGCCTTCGTCGAGATCGCCAACATTTCGGCAAAGAACCTCGGCGATCCGCACACCATCGCGATCACCAACGGCAGTGAGACCGTCACGATCACCAATTGCAGCGCTTACAGCTACGTCCAGAGCGTCCTCGGCTATGCAGGCGCTTCCGACAGCCTCAAGCTGGCGGCCAAGGCCCTGAAGCTCTACGGCGATCTGGCTGCGGAGTACTTCAATAAGTAAGAAAGGAGAAAAGCCTTTCTACCGTGTCTGATAACGTTACCCTGCATCCCGCTTCAGGCGGGATGCAGGGTAGGCGAAATCCCGCAAATGGCAGCGAGGAAAACATTTGCTGCGTTTTTCAAAAAACACTTGCATTTTGTATTTCCCTATGGTATATTGGGATAAAGGACAAGGAGACTGGTGAGGTATTTTATGAAAAAAACATATCAAAAGCCAGAATTGCTTTTTGAAGACTTCACTTTGATGGATGCCATCGCGGCAACGTGCGGTCCGAACGGTAACGGTAACGCAGTACTCAAGCAGGGTGATGTGTATACTTGTTACGCAATTGACTACGATCTCGAATGGCAGATTTTGATGAATTCGGCTGTTGGTTGTCTGGAAATCATTGACGACATCGTCGCCGCCGCAACCGGTACCCAGACTTCCTAATCAAAGCGAAGCACAGACTCATTGACAGAGATCATCTCTGCGCCCATAGAGAAGGATCCTTCTCGGATCGGGCTTTACATCATACGTTACAATGTGGAAGTCCGTTCGGACTTCCACATTGTTTATGAAAGAGGGGATTCCCCATGGCAAAGTTTCAAAAGAAAAACCGTGACGCCGTGATAACGGCGATCGTCATTGGATTTGCCGTGCTGGTGGTCGCGGCGATCGTCGCGACAGTGCTGCTGTTCCCGAAGGACGACGCTCGGCGTGACGAACAACCGGAACAGATCGAGCGCACGAACGCAGAAGCGTTTCTCTTTGAGATCCCGGGCTTCACACTGACCGAGGATGCACAGATCGGGACGGTAAACGACCAGCTCCGCGTGATTGGCGCCGGCAGCTACACCGGCCCATATATGGAAGACGGCAGCGATGAAGCGGTGGCGGATGTACTGGCAATCGTTGTGCAGAACATCAGCGAGGAATGGGTAGAAAACGCAGATCTGACGCTCGATTGCGGCGGCGATACCGCGCAGTTTTCCGTCTCTGCGCTTCCCGGCAGTACCTGCGCTCTCCTGCTGGAGAGCAACCGCCTGGCGTTCGAGGACGACATGACGCTCCGCAATCCGGTCTGCGTCTTCTGCGCCAATGATATGACCGGTAAGAATGTAGATTTCAGCGAGGACTTCTCCCTGCAGCCCTATGAGGGCGACATTTTGGTTTTGCAGAATATTTCCGGGCACGAATTCACCGGCGACGTGGTGCTCTATTATAAAAACGTTGCGCCATACGGAAAAAGCGGTGAGCTGCTCTATTTGGGCGGCATTGCCTACGCCAACCGCTTTGAAGGTCCGATCGCCGTGAACGATATGCGGCAGGTCAAGCCGTCGCACTATACGCTCGGCGGCTCTGCGATCCTGTTTATGAGCTATGATTCGTGAGATTTCCGTCCGCCTCGGGGCGATCACGGTTCGCTATACGGGCGAGCTGCCGGAGTGGAAGGAAAACAGCCTTGTTCGGCGTTTTCTGACCGCCGACCGCGCGCCGGACGTCACCGTGAATCTGACACCGACCGACCGAATAGACCCGCCGGAGGGACGCCTGCTCTGGGAAACCAGAGAGCAGCTCGTCAGCCGGACGGAGAACGGTACGGCGCATTACCACCGCGGCATCTGGGACGACGCGCCGTTCTTCGCCCGTCTGACGCGCCGTGACGCATCGCCGGAGCGACTGGAGGTACACTTCGTCCCGGAGCACCTGCTGCACAGAAACTCCGACAGCATGCTGCTGGGCTGGGTCGAAATGGAGCGGCTGTTCCACGAACGGCAGCAGGCGCTCTTTCACGCCGCCTGGGTCATGCGAGAGGGAAAGGCGCTGCTGTTTTCCGGCGCCTGCGGTGTCGGAAAATCCACGCAGGCGGAGCTTTGGCACACATATCGCGGCGCAAGAATCATCAACGGCGATAAAACCTGTCTGTCTTTTCATAACGGCGGACTGACCGCTTTCGGCACACCATTCTGCGGCAGCTCCCGCTATTGCGAGGACGGAGTTGCGCCGGTGCGCGCGATCGTCATGCTCGAGCAGGCGCCGACCGATACGATCCGCCGCCTCTCTCTCAAGGAAGCGGTACGCGCCCTTGCTTCGCAGATGCCATGCCAGAAATGGCTGGCCGACGACGTGGCGGCGGTGCTGGAATATGCCGAGCTTGCCGCAAGGCGTGTTCCGGTCTATCTGCTGTCCTGCACGAAGGAAGAATCTGCGGTTGATCTGCTGGATCAAACGCTGAAAGAGGAAGAATCCTATGCTGGAACCACGCATTTCTAAATATCTGCACGCCAAGGCGACGAGAGAGAATATCCCGATCAACGGCACCTTTGAGCTGACGGCGCGGTGCAACTTCAACTGCCCCATGTGCTACGTGCATTTGAGCGCAGAAGAGCAGCGGCGGCGCGGCAGAGAGCTGACGGGAGACGAGTGGATCGACATTGCAGAGCAGGCAAAGAAAGCGGGCACGGTCTTTCTGCTGCTGACCGGCGGCGAGCCGACCGTTCACCCGGAGTTCGTGAAGATCTACGAGCATATCAGCCGCATGGGCTTCTATACCAGCATGAATTCCAACGGGAGACTCCTCGAGGGCGAGCTTCTGGAGCTGTTCCGGCGCAATCCGCCGCAGCGGCTCAATATCACGCTTTACGCCATTGACAATGCAGGCTATGAGAGGCAGTGCGGCGTCCCTGCGTACGATCAGGTCGTGCGGAATATTCGCGCGCTGCGTGAGGCGGGCGTTTTTGTTCGCGTGAATCTGACCATCACGCCCGCCAATCAGGCGGAAATGGAAGAGCTGGTCGCAAAAGGGAAGGAGCTCGGCGCGGTCATCATGGGAACGACGTATCTCTGGCCGCAGATCCGTGTCGACGCGAATGCCGTCGGGCAGAGCTTCCGCCCATCGCCGGAGGAAGCCGGGAGAGCAATGGCGGTATACGACAGCCTGCGCATGCCGCATGAGGCGTTTCTTGCACGCTGCAGAGGTTTTCTGGAGGGCGTCCCACAGCAAACGCTGTCTGAGGAGGACTGCACGATCGGCTCGCGGATGCTCTGTCGGGCAGGGCGCGCGACCTATTGGATTGACTGGCAGGGGAATATGACGCCCTGCGCACTGATGCCGATTCCCGCCTCGAATGTTTTGAAGCGCGGCTTCAACGCGGCGTGGCAGGAGCTGCGCGGAGCGATCGAGAACATTCGGCTGCCGCCGGAATGCGCTTCCTGCGAACACAGAAAAGTCTGCAATCCGTGCGCGGCAAAGTGCTACACGGAAACCGGCAGCTTCCATACAAAACCGGACTACGTCTGCCGGTACACGAAAGCCTTCCTGGAAGCGCTGCGGGAAGAAATTGCAAAAGAAGAAACGAATAAAGCGGACTAAGCCTGCCGCTATGATTCAATACTGGCAAGAGGAATACGGAGGAGAATTATGAACTTAAAACGAGATTTTGTACTGCGCGAGATCGCGGGCGACCTGCTGCTTGTCCCCACGGGCAAGACGGCGCTGGATCTGAACGGCATGCTGACGCTGAACGAAGTCGGCGCGGAGATCTGGAAGATGCTGCCCGAGGTGAAGGATGAGGAAGAGATCGTCCAGCGGCTTTTGCAGGAATACGAAGCCGAGGCGGAGGAGATTCGCCCCGACGTTCTGGCTTTCCTCGATAAGCTCCGCAAATTGAATATCATATAATACCGCAGAATATTCAAAAATCGAACGAAATATACAGGATTTTAATGGATTTTGCTACTTGCGAAACCCATGGATTTCGTATATAATAATAACGCTGAAAAAAGGCATAATTTAACTGTGCCGCAAACGCGGTACAAACTGAAATTCGGAGGAAAAAACAATGTCTGTTAAAGTAGCAATCAACGGTTTCGGCAGAATCGGCCGTCTGGCATTCCGCCAGATGTTCGGCGCAGAAGGCTATGACGTCGTTGCGATCAACGACCTCACCTCTGCAAAGATGCTCGCGCATCTTCTGAAGTATGACTCCACGCAGGGCAACTACGCCCGCGATCACAAGGTCGAGTACAACGAGGGCGAAGGCGAAGACAACTATATCGTTGTCGACGGCAAGAAGATCGTCATCTACAAGATGCCCGACGCGAAGGAGCTGCCCTGGGGCAAGCTCGGCGTTGACGTCGTGCTCGAATGCACCGGCTTCTACACCAGCAAGGCAAAGGCGCAGGCTCATATCGACGCCGGCGCGAAGAAGGTCGTTATCTCCGCTCCTGCAGGCAACGATCTGCCCACCATCGTTTACAACGTCAACCACGAGAAGCTGACGAAGGAAGACAACATCATCTCCGCCGCTTCCTGCACCACCAATTGCCTGGCGCCCATGGCAAAGGCACTGAACGACTATGCGCCCATCGTTTCCGGCATCATGACCACCGTTCACGCCTACACCGGCGACCAGATGCCGCTTGACGGTCCGCAGCGTAAGGGCGACCTCCGCCGCAGCCGCGCAGCCGCTGTCAACATCGTTCCCAACTCCACCGGCGCAGCCAAGGCGATCGGCCTTGTCATTCCCGAGCTGAACGGCAAGCTCATCGGCTCTGCACAGCGTGTTCCCACCCCGACCGGCTCCACCACCATTCTGATCGCCGTCGTCAAGGGCAAGGATATCACGGTTGAGGGCATCAACGCCGCCATGAAGGCGCAGGCGAACGAGTCCTACGGCTACAACGAGGATCAGATCGTCTCTTCCGACGTCATCGGCATGCTCTACGGCTCCCTGTTCGATGCCACGCAGACCATGGTCAGCAAGATCGACGACGACACCTATCAGGTGCAGGTCGTTTCCTGGTACGACAACGAGAACTCCTACACCACCCAGATGGTCCGTACGATCAAGTACTTCTCCAACCTGCTGTAATTCAAAAAACAAAGCAAACCGGCGTGCTGCTTTTCGCAGCACGCCGGTTCAGCGTGTCGAAAACTTTTTCGACACGCTGACAGGCTGTCAAAAAGTTCGGAAGACAAGCAACTCACGAACGTAGGCGTACATAGGTACGGTAGTTCGTGAGTTGCGCAGTAAGTCGAAATATTCAAAAAATTCTACCTCTTCCCAAACCTATAGGGACAGATTGTACCCGCAAGGGGTACGCCGCATCCGTAAGGCGGCAAGCCGCCAACGGCTGCGCAGCCACGGTTTGCTCCGCAAACTTCGCAATGACAGGTGCGGTGGAATACGATACTCTTTTTCGACGGTTACGGACTTTTTTGACAGTCGACCCGGCGTGCTGCTTTTCGCAGCACGCCGGTTGTTCATGATCGGAAGCCTCAAAATCAGTTGAAGGGGATGTCGCGGGTATAGGAGGCGTCTACGGTGTTCCATGACAGCGTATCGGCACCGATCGACGCCTTTTCTATATAATAGGCGGGAGCGCTTTTCGAGCTACCGGCGGAGAAACGGTAAAAATAGACGTCGTTTTCCGTCGTGAAGGCGTAACTGATCATGCCTTCCTCCGGCGCGGGCAGGAAGGCGAGCAGATTACACGCTAAATCGTAGATATATAAACCGTGCTCCTCCGCGTTTTCCGATTTATCGGAATACAGGTACATATACCGATCGTCGTAAATGCCGGCGCCGACAGGCATTTCCTCCGAGGCTTTCAGCAATATCGGCTCGCTTTCTGTATCTTTCATGCAGTAAAAGCCGTCGTGAAGATTGTTCCAATAGATGGACCCGTTGCACACGCCGATCCATGCAAGGTCAGATACAGAGGTGCTGTAAAGCGCAACACTGCGCGCTTTTGAAACCTGATAACCCAGCACGTGCGCAAGACCGGCACTGTCCGTGCCAACGACAAAGACCCATTCCGGCGTCGTTTTCCAAAGCGTTAAGCTCTCGTAGGCGCTGCCTTCAAAAATGCGCGATAAGCTCCCTGCAGGCTCGCCCAAATAGATATCCTGCGACCGGAGTTGCACTGCGAACGCCTCTCCGCAGAGCTGATAAGCGCCAACGTCAGATTCGCTGTTCAGAGGGAGAGAGGACAGGTCGTTGACCGGCGTGTATGAGCCGTAGTTTTCCAACCGATACAGTGCAAGCTGTCCGTTTTCCGGCGCAAACAGAGAATAAAGACCGTCTGCACCCGCATAGATTGAGGTCACGCCCTCCCATCTGTCCTTAATGTTTTGCATTTGCCGTGTATCATCGACACAGCGCAGAACGGTTGCCCCGTTGATAATATACGTGCTGTCTTCCAAACAGGCATAGGCTCCGCTTCGGACGATGTAGGCGTTGTATTCGTTGAAAAACGGATCGACGGAGGTTGCACTGTGCAGGGGAAGGGTGACCGGAAGCAAGATCGCAAGCACGAGACAGGCAGCGGCGGCAAGAATGGCGATCCATTTTTTGCTCGACGGTTTCTTTCGAGCGGCTGCTTCCTCTACGTAGCTATCATCCATTTTTCCAATCAGTTCCAAGAGCAGTTCACTTGTCATACCGATACCCTTCTTTCTCCAAACGCGCCTTCAAGGCGTTTCTTGATCGCAGCAGCGACATCTTGACTGCGCTCACACTGACGCGGAAAGCAGCGGCGATTTCACGTACGGTGTCAAGATACCAATACCGCCGGACGAAAATGAGCCGCGCCTGCGGATTGAGGTCCTCCAAAAAAGCGTCGATCAGCTGAACGAGCTCTGCCTCGATCAATGCTTCATCCGGAGGCAGGCAGGAGGCTGCCTCCCGCAGCTCCTCCAATGCAAGCGCAACGTTACCGCCGCCGCGTTTTTGCGCATGCCTGGCGCGGTATTTTCCGAGCGCCAGATTGCGGGTGATTTTGCCGAGAAACGCGCGGAAGCAGCTCGGCCTATTCGGCGGTATCACGTTCCAGACGTGATAATATGTGTCGTTCACGCATTCCTTGCTATCCTCGTTGCTCCCGAGGATGTGATAAGCGATCCCATGGCAGAAGGAGCCGTATTTCCCTGCGGTTTCTTCGATCGCCCGTTCAGAACGCGCAAAGTACAGCCCAATGATCTCTTTATCTTCCATTTGCATGTCTCCTTTCCGAAGACGCCTTCACTGATATAGACGCAAAAGAAGCGCAAAAAGTCACACCATGGAAACAAATAATACTAAAATTCAATTAAAATATTTAATTGAATTTTGCTGTGCAATGCACAGCCTTTTCAGCGCAACGCGCAGAAAAGCCGTCTCATGCAGACTTCGACGCGCCCTCGGCGCTATAAAATGCTTTTTAAAGCATTTTATCGAAGTCTAGTATAAATGAGCCTTGCGACAATTCTCAAGGCTCATTTTACTATGCTTATGATTCCTTCGGCAGGTCGCGCATGGTGAGGCTGATGCGCTTGCGCTTTTCGTCGACCTCCAACACGGCGACCTTGACGATATCGCCGACGGAGACGACCTCGGACGGATGCTTGATATACTTGTTGCACACGCGCGAGATATGGACAAGACCGTCCTGATGCACGCCGATATCAACGAACACGCCGAAGTCAATGACATTGCGCACCGTGCCGGTCAGCACCATGCCGGGCTTCAGATCCTTCATCTCCAGCACGTCCGTGCGCAGGATCGGCGCGGGCAGCTCGTCGCGCGGGTCGCGCCCGGGCTTTAAGAGCTCCTTGGCAATGTCGCGCAGGGTCGGCACACCGACGCCGCAGGCTTCCGCCGCCTTGGCAACCCCGAATTCCTCCATGCGGGCGTTCAGCTCGGAGATCTTGCCGTCTGCGACGTCCTTCAAGGTATAGCCGCAGAGGGAGAGCAGCTTTTCCGCAGCCTCATAGGACTCCGGATGCACGCCGGTGTTGTCCAGAATCTGCTTGCTCTCCGGCACACGCAGGAAGCCTGCCGCCTGCTCATACGCCTTCGCGCCGAGCTTCGGCACCTTCAGTACCTGCTTGCGCGCCGTGAATGCGCCGTTTTCCTCGCGGTAGGCGACGATATTCTTTGCGATCGCGGCGTTCAGACCGGAAACGCGGCGTAAGAGGGAAGGCGAGGCCGTGTTCAGGTCGACGCCGACGGCGTTGACGCAGTCCTCCACGACGCCGCCGAGCGTCTCATCCAGCCGCTTTTCGGGCAAATCGTGCTGATACTGCCCGACGCCGATCGCCTTGGGGTCGATTTTCACGAGCTCCGCGAGCGGGTCCTGCATGCGGCGCGCGATAGACACCGCGCTGCGCAGATTGACGTCGTACTGCGGGAATTCCTCTGCGGCAAGGGGAGAGGCGGAGTAGACGGAGGCGCCCGCCTCCGAGACGATCATATAGGACACGCCCTTGACCCTTCCGAGCAGCTCACAGACGGCGTTCTCCGTCTCACGGGACGCCGTGCCGTTGCCGATGGCGATGTGCTCTACGTGGTGTTTGGAGATCAGCCGCGCCAGCGTGACGATGGCCTCCTCGCGCTTGGCCTTGGAGAAGGTCGGGTAGACGACGGAGGTATCCAGAACCTTGCCCGTGCCGTCCACGACGGCGACCTTGCAGCCGTGGCTGTAGCCGGGATCGAGCCCCATGGTGACGTGCCCCTTGACCGGCGGCTGCATCAAAAGCGGGCGAAGATTGAGCGCAAAATTGTGAATTGCGCCCTCGCTTGCCTCGTCCGTCAGCGCAGTGCGCAGCTCACGCTCCATGCTCGGTGCGATCAGACGGTCGTAGGCGTCGTCCGCCGCTGCGCGGACAAAGGCAGTTGCGCCGCCGCCGGGGATCAGCACGGCTCTGCGCACGCACAGCACCGCCTGCTCGTGATCGACCTCCAGCGTGACCTTTAAGAAGCCCTCGCGCTCGCCGCGGTTGACGGCAAGCACCTGATGCCCCTGCAGCTTGGAAAGCGGCTGGGAAAAGTCGTAGTAGAGCTGATAGACGGAGGTTTCCTCCTCCTTGCCCTTTGCGGCGACGGAGCGCAGGATCGCGGAGCGCTGCATCAGCGCGCGCAGCGCCTTGCGGATGGCGGCGTCGTCCGAGATCATCTCCGCGATGATGTCAGAGGCGCCTGCCAGCGCTTCTTCCACCGAGGAAACGCCGAGGTCGGGATTGATATAGTCCTGCGCCAGCGTTTCGGGTGCGGGGAGGTCGCGCTTCTGCGAAAACAGCTCCAGCGCGAGCGGCTCCAAGCCCTTTTCCTTTGCCACGGTGGCGCGGGTGCGGCGCTTCGGTTTATAGGGACGGTAGAGGTCTTCCAGCTCGGAGAGCGTCTTCGCGCTGTCAATTGCGGCGGACAGCTCGGCTGTCAGCTTTTCCTGCGCGTCGATCGACTTGCGGATCTCCTCGCGGCGCTGCGCCAGATTGCGCAGATACTGCAGGCGGTCTGCCAGTGCGCGCAGGGTCGTGTCGTCCATCGCGCCGTGAACCTCCTTGCGGTAGCGGGCAATGAAGGGAATGGTATTGCCTTCATCCAAAAGCTCGACGACGTTTTTGACGTACTGCAGCGGTTGCTTCAGCTCTGCAGAAAGGGTCTGTATAATCTGTTCCATGGTTCCTCCGTATCAGTTCATGACAAAAGAGTCGTTATTCAAAAGGGCGTCTACCGCCTTTTGCAGGGCGGGAGAGATGTCGCCTGCTGCGACCGTCTGTGCTGCCGCCTGCTGTGCCTGCTTCAGCACGTTCAGATCCTGCGCCAGATTGCCGATGTGGAAAACGGGCAGACCGTGCTGACGGCTGCCGAAGAAGTCGCCCGGGCCGCGCAGCTTGAGATCCTCCTCGGCAATGCGGAAGCCGTCCGAGGTGGCGCACAGCGCCTTCAGCCGCGCGAGAGTCTCGTCATTGCGGTTGTCCGAGACGAGAATGCAGTAGGATTTTGCGCCGCCGCGCCCGATCCTGCCGCGCAGCTGGTGCAGCTGTGACAGACCGAAGCGGTCGGCGTTTTCCACGACCATCAGCGTTGCGTTCGGCACGTCCACGCCGACCTCGATGACGGTCGTTGCGACCAGAATATCGTATTCCTGCGCGGCGAAGGCCTCCATGACGGCTTCCTTCTCCGCGCCCTTCATTTTTCCGTGCAGCAACGCAACGCGCAGATTCGGGAAGACGTGATTTTTCAGCGTTTGCGCCCACTGTTCGGCTGCCTTGAAGGATTCCGTTTCACCCTCCTCGATGGCGGGGCAGACGATAAAGGTCTGGTGCCGCTCCTCCGCCTGCTTGCGGATGAAGCCGTTCAGACGGCTGCGGTAGCGCTCGTCGACAAGGAAAGTTTCCACCGGCTGTCGTCCCGGCGGCAGCTCGTCGATCACGGAGACGTCCAGATCGCCGTAGAGGATCAGCGCCAGCGTACGCGGGATCGGGGTCGCCGACATGATGAGAAGATGCGGCTGCTCGCCCTTGGCAAGTAAAGCGGCGCGCTGGGCGACGCCGAAGCGGTGCTGCTCGTCTGCGATGACAAGCCCGAGGTCTGCAAAGACCGTCGCCTCGGTCAATAGCGCGTGGGTGCCGATGATGAGATCGGCTTCGCCGCCATCGATCGCCTGACGGACTGCCTTTTTCTGCGCCGCCGACAGAGAGCCGGTCAACAGGATGCAGCGGATGCCAAGCGGTTCCAGCAGCGGTGCAAGGCGATCCAGATGCTGCCTTGCAAGGATCTCCGTCGGCGCCATGAGGGCGACCTGCCTGCCGTTTTTCGCCGCGCAGAAGGCAGCCGCAGCGGCTACCATCGTCTTGCCGCAGCCGACGTCGCCCTGTACAAGACGGCTCATGGGCTTTCCGGAGCGGAAATCGGAGAGGATCTCGCCGATCGCTCGCTGCTGCGCACCGGTCAGCGTAAAGGGAAGCGCGCCGTAGAACTGTTCCATGCCGTTCGTTTCAAACGCTGCAACGGTACGGACGGCGCGCTTGGCGCGGACGATCGTCAGCGCGGCGGAAAAAACGTAGAATTCCTCAAAGATCAGCCGCCTGCGTGCCTCCTCCAACGCCTCGGCGGAGGAGGGGTTATGAACCTCTCGCAGCGCGGAGGCTGCGTCGCACAGTCCGTAAGTCTCTCGCACCGATTCTGGAATCGTCTCCTCCACGGCGCAGCGGGTCACTGCTCCCTGCACTGCCTGCGCGACCTGCTTGTTGGTCAGTCCGGCGGTCAGCGGGTAGATCGGTATGATGCGGCGCGTCACGGTCCCTGCGCTGCCGATCGGCTCAAAGAGGGGATTGGTCATGGCATAGCCGAGATAGTCGCCCGTGAGCGTGCCGTAGAAGCAGTAGGTATCGCCACGAACCAGCCGTTGTGCCGTATAGCTCGCATTGAAAAAGGTGAGGTTGAGCCTGCCGGTATGGTCGGCGACCGTAACCTTGGTCAGTTCCAGCTGACGGCTGCCCAGCTTGGGAATGCGATGCGTCTGCGGGTTGGTGACGACGGAGGCAATAAAGCAGGCAGGCGTGTCCGCCTCCAGAGAGGCAATCGGCAGCAGCTTCGTGCGGTCTTCGTAGTCGCGCGGGTAAAAATGCAGCAGATCGCCGAGCGTTTCAATGCCGAGCTTGGCAAACAACTGCGCCTTTTTCGGTCCGATTCCGGGCAGTGTCCGAACGGACTGCGTATTTTCCGCCATAGTGCGCCTCCTGTCAGTTTCTTGGTATTGATTATATCACAAAACGGCGGGAAAAGAAAGATAAAACCTTGCGTCAGCGCCGGATCGACGGTATAATATAGAAAAAAGGAGGCTGATCGGATGGACCTGCAGCCGGGGCGCTACCGCCACTTCAAGGGCAAGGAATACGAGCTGCTATTTGTCGCCCGTCACTCGGAAACAATGGAGGAAATGGTCGTCTACCGCGCGCTCTATGGCGAGCACGGCGTGTGGGTGCGGCCTGCTTCCATGTGGAACGAGCTCGTCGAGCGAGACGGCAAGACGTATCGCCGCTTTACGAAGATCGAGGACTGACCTGTAATGAGTAACCCCGGCGGCTCAAAGGAGCCGCCGGGGTCAGACTGTCAAAAAAGTCCGCAACCGTCGAAATAGAGTATTATTTTCCACCGCGCCTGTCATTGCGAGGTTTGCGGAGCAAACCGTGGCTGCGCAGCCGTTGGCGGCTTGCCGCCTTACGGATGCGGCGTACCCCTTGCGGGTACAATCTGTCCCTATAGGTTTAGGAAGAGGTAGAATTTTTAGAATATTTCGACTTACTGCGCAACTCACGACCTACCGTACCTATGTACGCCGACGGTCGTGAGTTGCTTGTCTTCCGAACTTTTTGACAGCCTGTCAGCGTGCCGAAAAGGGTTTTCGACACGCTGACCCCGGCGGCTCGAAGGAGCCGCCGGGGTATTTCTGACTGCAATCACTCGTCCCGCAGGGACTTGGCGTATTCCGAGGGGGAAATGCCGAAATTGTCCTTGAACTGACGGGAAAAGTGGTGGATCGTGGAGTAGTTCAGCGCGGCGGCGATCTGGGAAAAGTTCATTTTGCCCTCGCGGATCAGCGCCTTGCTTTCCTCTAACTTGACGCGCCGGATGTATTCGCCGGGCGAGATGTTCATCTGTCGGTGGAACAGGGCGGTCAGATGCGAGGTGCTGACGCTGACCTCCCGCGCCACGCTGTCCACGGTGAGCTTGTCATAGACGTGCTCGGCGATGCACCGGAGGGTGCGGCTGACAATGATGTTCTCGTTGCGAAGCGCCAGCGGCGTTTTCAGGCGCTTTTTTCGGCCGCCGCTGTCGCGGAGCACGGAGAGTAGCAGGAGCTTGAGGTTGCTGCGGATGAAGTCGCTGCTGAAGTCGTCGCTGATGTCGATTTCCGCCAGAAGCTGCTTCAGATAGACCGCCTCGGCGGAGGAGAGATCGAACACACGGTTGGAAAGAGAAATCGGCAGATTGCTTTCAAAGTCGAAGGCGACGGTCAGAAAGCGCGCGGTGACGTTCAGATCGGTGTATTGCATATGCCACTGGTTCGGCGTAAAGAACATCAACTGTCCCTGCTTGAGCGTGTATCCGTTGCCCTCGACGACGCAGTGCAGCTGACCGCGATCCACATAGGTCAGCTCATACATGGAATGCGACTCACCCTTGAACAGAAAGCCGCTTTCCTCCTCGCGGTAAAACAGCGTATAGATCTCGCCCAGATGCAGGCGGTCGCTGATCCGGAAGTTTTCCTGCACCTTGAATTTGCCGAGCTTTTCCGGCTCGACACCCTTCGGCAGCGCCATACGGACGGAGCATTCCTCCTGATAGGGGATGACGGCGTATTCCGTCTCCGGAGTCAGGCAGACCGGCTTGTCCAGATAGAAATAGACGTTTTTCCCCTTCCGGCGAACGGCGAGGATTGTCATTCCAATCTCAAAGTCGAGGTACACTTCGCAAGGCGCACGGTAGAGATACAGGTCGTCAGCGGAAAAATACCCCACCATTTCGACCCATTCATCGCCCTTCGGCAAGCCGCGGTTGGGCAGACTGTCGCGCAAAATCTTTCCGAAGCTGCTGAAGCTTTGCTTATTCAGGTTTTGGATCATACAGACTACCCCCTTCCGGTATCATACTAGACTTCGATAAAATGCTTTAAAAAGCATTTTATAGCGCCGAAGTCTGCACGAGACGGCATTTCAGCGCAACGCGCTGAAATGGCTGTGCGTAGCACAGCAAAATTCAATTAAATGTTTTAATTGAATTTTAGTATCAGTCAAAAAGAATGTCGGGATAAAGCCCTGCCTTGTGCATGGATGCGATTGCCGCCTGAACGGAGGCAAGATCCTCGCGATAGGTCACGCCGTACCATGTCTCGTCGGTCGTGAGCATGTGGACGGTTGCCTTGCCGCTTTGGATCAGCTCGTCCGTGGCAAAGGGAAGGTAAAACTCGCACTTGGTCGGATTGACCGGCAGGTTTTCCCGGAGGAAGATCGGGAACAGGCGCTCCAGCTCGTCCAGCATGGAGGGCTGATAGCCCCAGAAATTCATGGAGACGAGCGTGTCGCCGGAGAGCGGCTCAAAATGCTCGCCGTCCTCGGTAAAGGCGGCGTCCTCGCCGCGCTTATAGATTTTGGTGCGCTCGGTCACCTTCGTCAGAAGACCGCCAAGCGTCTCGCAGACGCCGCGCGCGACCGAGCCGTTTTCCGTCAGCGCGTTGCGCAGAAGATAGCCGACCATGGCGTGCTCGTTTTCCGCGCGCTCCTTCATCAGAAAGTCCGCGATCGTCATATAGGTGCCGCGCCCGTAAAAATCGTCGGAGTTGATCACGGCGAAGGGACCGTCGATGGCGTCCTTCGCGCAGAGGACGGCGTGTCCCGTGCCCCACGGCTTGACGCGACCTTCGGGAACGCTGAAGCCTGCCGGGAGCAGGTCCGTCTCCTGATAGACGTAGGCGACCTCGATGTGCTTTTCCACCCCGGCGGTGATTCGCCTAAAGTCCTCCTCAATCGCGTGCTTGATCACGAAGACGACCTTGCCGAAGCCCGCCCTACAGGCGTCGTAGATCGAATAATGCAGGATGCTGTTGCCGAAGTCGTCCACGGCGGTCATTTGCTTCAGCCCGCCGAACCGGCTGCCCATTCCGGCAGCAAGAACTACAAGAGTCGGCTTTTTCATAAGGCACTTCCTTTTTGTTTATTGTCCGATTAGATATTATAGCAGATAAGAGAAAAGATCGCAACATTTTTTCCGACGCTCGCAAAAACAGTTGACAGCTTCGAAAAAAACAGGTAGGATGAAGATAGAATAGGAAGGGGGACGGTCATGGATACGATCTACGTTACCGGTCACCGCAATCCGGATACGGATTCCATCGTTTCGGCTATGGCGTACGCCGCGCTGCGCAACGCGCTCGGCAACCGGGAGTACAGCGCAAGAAGAATCGGTCACGTCAGCGACGAGACGCATCTCGTTTTGAAGCGCTTCGGCTTTTCTCCGCCGGAGTGGGTAAAAAACGTGCGCACACAGGTGCGCGACCTCGATTACGACACGCCGCCGGCGCTTTCCGCTGCCGTCACGGTCAGCAGAGCCTGGACGGTGCTGACGCAGGACCGCTCGATCGCGGCGATCCCCGTGACGAACGAGGACGGCACACTTTTCGGCATGATTTCGGCGGGCGATATTGCCTCCTACGACATGCGCTCGATCGAGCGTCCGCACATCGAGCAGATTCCCGTGTTCAATCTTTTGAGCGTTTTAGAGGGCAGAATCCTCAACGAGGCGGGCAATCTCATCGACACGATCACGGGCGACGTATCCATCGCCCTGCCGCAGGATCGGGAGAATCTGCTGTTTTCCTCAAAGGAAACCATCGTGGTCTGCGGGCAGCAGCCGGATATGATCCGCCGCGCGCTGGAGATCGGAGCCAAGTGCATCATCCTCTGTCAGGCGGAGCTGGACGAGGAGCTGCGCAGCGTTCCGACCGACACCTGCATTATCTCAACGCCCTTCGACGCCTACCGCGCCGTGCGCATGATCTTTCAGGCGATCCCGATCGCCAGAGTCTGCCGCACGGACAACATGGAATGCTTCCATCTGGACGACTATGTGGACGACGTGCGCGAGGGCATGCTGAAAAGCCGCTACCGCTGCTATCCCATTCTGGATGAAAACGAGCATGTGGTCGGCACGCTGTCTCGCTTCCATTTGATCAAACCGCGCCGCAAGCGCGTGGTGCTGGTCGATCACAACGAGGCGGCGCAGTCCGTCCCCGGCTTGGAGCAGGCGGAGATTTTGGAGATCATCGACCATCATCGCCTTGCGGACATTCAGACCGGCAATCCGATCTATTTCCGCAATGAGCCGGTCGGCAGCACGACCACGATTATCGCAGGCATGTATCAGGAAAAGGGACTGATGCCCTCGGAGAAGCTGGCGGGTCTGATGGCGGCTGCAATCGTCTCGGACACGGTCATGTTCAAATCGCCGACCTGCACCCAGCGCGACCGCAATATGGCCGAGCGTCTGGCGAGAATCGCCAACGTCTCGCTCGACGAGCTGGGGCAGGAGATATTCTCCGCCTCGTGGTCGGACGACAAGTCCGCCAAGGAGCTGCTGTTCTCCGATTTCAAGGACTTCCATATTGCCGAGCATTACCTCGGCGTCGGGCAGATCACCTGCGTCAACTCCGCGCATATCATGGAGCGCAAGGAGGAATTCCTTGCCCAGATGCGCGAGACGATGAAGGAGAAAAAATACAGCATCATGCTTCTGATGCTGACGGACGTGCTGCTGGAAGGCACACAGCTCATCTATCTGGGCGACGAGGAGACGATCCGGCAGGCCTTCTCGGCGGAGGCGAAGAACAACACCGTTTTCCTGCCGAAGGTCATGTCCCGCAAAAAGCAGATCATCCCCGCGCTGTCGGCGATGTGGGGCTGATCGGAGGGAGCAAAGATGAAAAGCATTATCACGATCAGCAGAGAATTCGGCAGCGGCGGTCACAGCATCGGCATGCGCGTCGCCGAAAAGCTCGGCTACCACTTCTACGGAAGAGAGCTTGTTGAAAAGGTCGCTGAAATCAGCGGCTTCTCGACGGAATTCATCAAGGAGAGCGGCGAGTATGCGAGCGCAAAGAGCAGCCTCCTCTTCTCGCTTGCCACGGCGGGGCAGTATGAGACGAGCGGCATGTCCATGCACGACCGCCTTTACCTGATCCAGACGAAGGTCATCGAAGACATCGCCGGGGAAGGCAACTGCGTGATCGTCGGTCGCTGTGCGGATTATATCCTGCGCGACTACGCCGACTGCCTGCATATATTCGTCTACGCGGATATGGAAAGCCGCGCCAAGCGGATCGTCGCGCGTTACGGCGAGCAGGATCGACCGGCGAAAAAGCGTCTGGAGGACAAGGATCAGAAGCGGCGGGTCTACTACAAAAACTACACCGGCAGAAGCTGGGGCGAGCCGCACAATTACGACCTTTGCCTCGACAGCGGCAAGCTCGGTATCGAGACGTGCGCGGAGCTGATTGTCGCCGCGTGCAAATAGTGCAATACCCCGGAGCGACCGAATCGGTCGCTCCGGGGTTTTGCTGTCTCACAAGGCATCCGCCATTTCGTAGATCATGCGCTCGCTCTTTTCCCAGCCGAGGCAGGCGTCCGTGATGCTTTTTCCGTAAATGCCGCCGCCGACGGGTTGGTTCCCGTCCTCCAGATAGCTTTCCACCATAAAGCCCTTGACGAGCTTTTTGAGGCGGGCGTTGTGACTGCACGAATGCAGCACGTCCTTGAGGATACGCGGTTGCTCAAAGGGATTCTTGCCGCTGTTGGAATGGTTGCAGTCGACGATCACCGCCGGATTCTGCAGCGACCACTTTTCATACAGATCGGTCAGATACAGCAGCGTTTCATAGTGATAGTTCGGATGGGTCACGCCCTGCCGGTTGACGTAGCCGCGCAGGATCGCGTGGGCGTACGGGTTGCCGCCGGAATGCCCCTCCCAGCCGCGATAGATGAAGTCGTGCTGATGCTGCGCAGCCAGGATCGCGTTCAGCATCACTGTCAGATCGCCGCTGGTCGGGTTCTTCATCCCGACCGGACAGTCGATCGCGCTGGCAGTCAGACGGTGCTGCTGGTTTTCCACGCTTCTTGCACCGACGGCAACGTACCCGAGCAGATCGTCCAGATATTTGTAGTTTTCGGGATAGAGCATTTCGTCCGCGCAGATCAGCCCGGTTTCTCGGACCGCACGCATATGCAGCTCCCGCGTGGTGATGATGCCCTTGAACAGGTTCGGGTCGGCGGAGGGATCGGGCTGATGCACCAGACCCTTATAGCCCGCTCCCGTGGTGCGCGGCTTGTTGGTATAGATGCGCGGGAGGATCATGATCTTATCCTTGACCTGCTCCTGCACGGGCACAAGGCGGGAGATGTACTCCATCACGCTGTCCTCGCGGTCGGCAGAGCAGGGTCCGATGATCAGAACGAGGCGGTCGCTTTCGCCGGAGAAGATCGCCTTGAGCTCCGCTGTCTTTGTCCTTACCGTTTCCGCCACGTCGGGCGTCAGCGGGTACATTTCCTTTGTCTCCATCGGCACGGGCAGCTTGCGTCTGAATTCCATGTTCATTGTGTGATCCTCCTGTGCATCAGATGCTTTCGCCGCCCTGCTGCGTGTTGGCGGCCGCCGTATAGTGACCGACGACCTTGACCATGGGGCAGGCGCCCTTCAGCGCATTGATCATGCGGCGTCCGTTTTCGGAGGCGTCGTCGCCCTCGACCTCTGTGTAGAAATAATAGTGCCACGGCAGCTCCTTCATCGGGCGCGAGCGCAGGACGCGCATATTGAAGTCGTAGGCGCTGATGACGTTGACTGCCCGCGCAAGACCGCCTGCCTCATCGTTCACCGTGAACAGGAGCAGAAACGCCGTTCCGTCCCGCTTGACCGGCGGGCGGCTTTCGACCCGCGAAAAGACGGCGAAGCGCGTCGTGTTCGTCCGGCTTTCATGAACGTCGTGATCCAGCACCTTCAGACCGTACAGCGCAGCAGTCTCGCGGCTGGCGATCGCTGCGGTATGCACGTCGCCCAGCTGCGCCACCTGCTGCGCGGCGATCGCGGTGTTATCCGCGCTGACCGTTTCATAGCCGTGCTCCTGCAGGTAGCCGACGCATTGGTCGAGCGCCTGCGGATGGCTGACGACCCTGCGGACGTCCTCCTGACGCGCGCCCGGAACACCCAGCAGATGGTGCCTCACAGGCAGGTCGTACACGCCGTTGACATGTAGGCTGCCTGCGAACATCAGATCGATCACCTGCCCGACCTCTCCGGCGTAGCTGTTCTCGATCGGCAGGACGGCTGCCTCGCAGACGCCCTCCTCCACCGCTCTGTACGCCTTTTCAAAGGTGGCAAACGGCGTCGTGACCCCGTCGGGGAAGATCCGCTTTGCCGCAATGCAGGCAAAGGCGCCCTCCACGCCGCAGTACGCAACCGGCATGCCGCTGATCAGACGCTGCTGCCAGCGCTTGCTGACGTCCATGGTGCTCTGCAGAAAGCGGACGTAGAGCGACCGCAGCGCTTCGTCTTCGATTCCGGCGCTGTGCGCCTCGATCACGCGAGCCTCCTGCTCCTTGTCCTCGATCGGAAGACCGCGCTCGCGCTTGTATGCGGCAATTTCGCCTGCAGCCTCCATGCGCCGGAGAAAGAGGCTCGCCATTTCCTCGTCGATACGGCTGATCTGTTCTCTCGCTTCCTTCAGTTCCATGTTACGTCTCCTTTGATTGAAAATGTTTGTTTACGCCGAATTCATATACCAAAAAGGGAGGCGGCTTCTTTTGAAGCGCCTCCCTCGGATAGACGGATCTCTGTCGGGGGATTACTTTTCCTTCTTGCCTGCGAGGAAACGGTGAGCACATGCTGCCAGAAGGCCGCCGACCAGCGGACCGACGATGAAGACCCAGACATTGCACAGCGCGTCGCCGCCGGCAAAGATCGCAGGGCCGAGGCTGCGGGCGGGGTTGACGGAGGTTCCGGTCAGACCGATGCCGAGCAGATGTACAAGGATCAGGGTGAAGCCGATCACGACGCCGGAGATTTTGCTGAAATTATCGTCCTTGGTGACGCCGAGGATGGCGAACACGAAGACAGCAGTCAGCATGATCTCAACGGCAAGGGACTTGCCGATGGCAATGCCGGGGGTGCTTGCGGAAACGAGCGCGTTTGCGCCGAAGCCGGAGCCCCAACCGAAGATCAGGCCGAGAATCGCAGCGCCTGCGATCGCGCCGATGCACTGGGCAATGACGTAGCCGATGAAGTCCTTAAAGGACAGCTTGCCGGAAACGAGCATCGCGATGGAGACTGCCGGGTTGATGTGGCAGCCGGAAATGCTGCCGATGCTGTATGCCATAGCGACAATCACAAGACCGAAAGCAACGGCAGTTGCGAGGTAGGCAGCCATGCCGCCGGTTGTGCCGCAGCCGGTCACGATTGCGACGCCGCAACCGAAGACGACCAGGACGAGCGTGCCGAGGCATTCTGCAAAGTACTTCTTAAATGCGCACATGATGTATCATCCTCCTTTTATTTCCAGAGTTCCCTCTGTATCTTGATTATATCATAGGCGGAAACAAAAATACAATAGTTTTTCACAAAAAATAGGTGCGTGTTTCACGCACCTCAGCGTGTCGAAAAACCTTTTTCGACACGCTGACGGGCTGTCAAAAAGTTCGGAAGACAAGCAACTCACGACTGTAGGCGTACATAGGTACGGTAGGTCGTGAGTTGCGCAGTAAGTCGAAATATTCAATATATTCTAC
>JAFQZN010000039.1 GCA_017405865.1 Oscillospiraceae bacterium
CTTCGATAAAATGCTTTAAAAAGCATTTTATAGCGCCGAAGGCGCGTCGAAGTCTGCATGAGACGGCATTTCAGCGCAACGCGCTGAAATGGCTGTGCGTAGCACAGCAAAATTCAATTAAATATTTTAATTGAATTTTAGCATTAATGCTTGCATGTATTATAGCAGGAAGATGCGCTGTTGTCAAAGGATTGTTGCTTTTTTCGCCGCAATATGATAAATTCTACCTGAGGTGGAACACAATGACGCTGATCGAATACTATTTAAAGGATATACAGGACATCGCGGACGGCAGCATCACGCCGCCGGAGGGGATTGAGCTGACGCAGGACGAGCCCATGAAGCGGGCAGCACAGCTGCAGGAACAGATCCAGACGATGGGCGTTCCCGAATTCGTACGCCGCTGCGCTGCCCAGCGCGGAGAGGAGATCCCCGCAGAGGTCTACGCAGCGTATCAGCCGGAGGATCTGCTTGCAGCCCTGCAGGCGCTGACCGCGCAGGAGACGCCCGGCGCCGAAGCGACCGATCCCGACGCGCCGCCGCAGATCGACGAGCCGGACGGACCGCGCAGCGCCTACGAGGTGCTGCTCGACTGCTGCTGTCTGGATGAAAACCTGCTTTACTATCTGATCGACGTGCTCAAGCGCAGCGCGGAGGAGGAGTTTCAAAAGCTCGCCCTTGTCACGGCGCGCAAGGCCTTCACGCAGGCAGATTTCCTTTACTGGTTTGCCACCAAGCAAAGCCGCGCCCCACAGGAGGAGCTAATCTGCGTGACCTTGATGGACGCCTGCTTTGACCGGCTCGCCGCCGAGGGACAGAAGGAGCTGATTGCCGCCCTACTCTGCGGCGATCAGACAACCTTTGAGCTGTTCCGCTGCGACGCGCCGGAGCTGATGCACCTGCCGGAGGCCACCTTTGCTTGGTATGAGAGAAATTATTTACAGGGCTACTACCCCATTCGCTATATGCTGAAATTCAACGGCGTACCGTTTCCGAAGGAGGAAAAGAAATGACAAAAGGAGATCTTGCCGCAGAGAAATTCAAATGCGGCTATAATTGCGCGCAGGCGGTCCTGCTCGCCTTCTGCGACAGGACCGGGCTGGACGAGGCGACCGCTGCACGGCTCACCTCCGGCTTCGGCGGCGGGATCGGCAGGCTGCGCGAGGTCTGCGGCGCGGCAAACGGCGCGTTTATGGTCATTAGCCTTCTCTACGGCGACGACGGCGTCGCGCCGCGCGAGCGCAAAGGCGCGCTATACGCCCGCATTCAGGACTTTGCCGCGCGCTTCAAGGCGCACAACGGCTCGTACCTCTGCCGCGAGCTGCTGGCCGGCGTCACGGCGGATCAGAAGCCGCTTCCCGACAACCGCACAGCAGAATACTACAAAAAGCGTCCCTGCGCCGAGATCGTCCGCGACGCTGCGGATATGCTGGACGCCTATCTCACAGAAAACCCGCCAGAATAAAAATCACCCGCCTGTGGCAGTGCCGCAGGCGGGGTTGTCTTTATTCTTCTTCTGCGATGCGGATATGCACCTCGTCGAGCTGCTTCTGCTCAACGGTGGTCGGTGCGCCCATCATCACGTCCTGCGCCTTTTGGTTCATCGGGAAGGTGATGACCTCACGGATAGACTCCTCGCCGGTCAGCAGCATGATCAGGCGGTCGACGCCGGGCGCTGCGCCTGCATGGGGCGGCGCGCCGTAGCAGAAGGCGTTGTACATGGCCGGGAACTTTGCCTTGACGTTCTCCTCGCCCAGACGGACGAGCTCAAAGGCCTTGACCATGATCTCGGGGTCGTGATTTCTCACCGCGCCGGAGGCGGATTCATAGCCGTTAATGACAAGGTCGTACTGGAATGCGGTGATCGTCAGCGGGTCGATCTCTCCCCTCGCCGCCTTTTCCAGCACCTCAAGTCCGCCGTTGGGCATGGAGAACGGGTTATGGCAGAATTCGAGCTCCCCGCTCTCCTCGCCGATCTCATACATCGGGAAGTCGACGATCCAGCAGAACTGGTACTGCTCCTTATCCATGTGGTCCGGGCAGAGATTGCCGAGCTTGACGCGCATAACGCCGGCGGTCTTCTGCGCAGCGGCCTTCTTGCCGGCCGTCAGACCGACGAAGGTATTGGGCTGAAGGTTGAGCTTTCCGACGATCTCTTCCTTGCGATCTGCAAGGAATTTCGAGATGCCGCCGACGAGCTCGCCGTTCTCATCTACACGGAACCAGTAGGGCTTCTGCCCCGCCTGCACCTCGACGTCTGCAACGAGCTTGTCGATCTGCTTTCTGGTCGCGTTGAAATCGGAAACGACGATCGCCTTGACGGTATTGCCCGCAAATGGCTCAAAGCCGACGTCCTGAAGCAGCACGGTCGCGTCGGTGATCTCCAGATCAATGCGCAGGTCGGGCTTGTCGGTGCCGTAAAGCTCCAGCGCGTCGTTGAACTTGATGCGGCGGAAGGGCGCCGGCGTCACGCGCTTATAGATGCCGAACTTGCGGAAGACGGGTTCGAGCACCGTCTCGAGCACGCCCAGAACGTCGTCCTGCTCGGCGAATGCCATCTCCATATCGAGCTGATAGAACTCGCCGGGCGTACGGTCGCCGCGCGCGTCTTCATCGCGGAAGCAAGGCGCGATCTGGAAATAGCGGTCGAAGCCGGAGGTCATCAGCAGCTGCTTGAACTGCTGCGGCGCCTGCGGCAGAGCGTAGAACTTGCCGGGATGCTTTCTCGCGGGAACAAGGTAGTCTCTCGCGCCCTCGGGCGAGGAGGCCGTCAGAATCGGTGTGGTGATCTCCAGGAAGCCGAGATCTGTCATTGCCTGCCGCAGAGCGGCGACCACCTTGCAGCGAAGCACGATGTTGCTCTTGACCGCCGGGTTGCGCAGGTCGAGATAGCGGTATTTCAGGCGGGTCGCCTCGTCCGCCTCGCGGCTGCGGTTGATCTCAAAGGGCAGCTCATTGTACCGGCAGCGGCCAAGGACGGTCAGCTCGCTCGGCACGACCTCGATCTCGCCCGTCGCGAGCTTCGGATTCTTGCTGGCGCGCTCACGGACGACGCCCGTGATGGAGATCGTGGACTCCTTGTTGATGCCCTTGACCGTCTTCATCATGTCCTCGCTCTCGATGACGAGCTGCGTGGTGCCGTAGAAATCGCGCAGGACGACGAAGGCCAGACTTGCGCCGACCTCGCGGACGTTCTCCATCCAGCCGACCAGCGTGACGGTTTTGCCCGCGTCCGTCAGGCGAAGCTCGCCGCAGTTGTGTGTTCTTGACTGTGTCATATCCATTCCCCCTGTGGAATTATTTCTCTAAAATCACGCTGCCGCTTTGCAGCGCGGAGATACCGGATTTCATCAGCTCCGCAGCCTGTTCGGCGGGAAGACTGACCTGCTCGCCCGTGCGCAGATTCTTGACCGAGCAGACGTTCTGCGCGATCTCGTCCTCGCCGAGGAAGACGACGAACGGAATGCCGAGCTTGTCCGCATAGGACATCTTCGCCTTGAACTTTTTCTGCTCCGTGTAGAGCTGGGTGCGGATGCCGCCGGCGCGGAGATAGGTCGCAAGCTGCACCGCCGCAGAAAAGTCCTCCGTCATGGGCAGCAGCAGGCAGTCGGCAGGCGCAGTCAGCAGGTTGGGATTGAACAGTCCCTGTTCGCCGAGCACATAGAACAGCCGCGTCAGCCCGATCGAAATGCCGACGCCGGGAAGCTGCCGGTCGGTATAATACTCTGCCAGATTGTCATAGCGTCCGCCGGAGCAGACCGAGCCGATCTCCGGGTAATCAAGCAGGGTCGTCTCATAGACCGTGCCGGTGTAGTAGTCCAGACCGCGCGCGATCGTCAGATCGACCGCGAAGTTTTCCTCCGGCACGCCGAACGCGCCGAGGTGCTTCGTCACGGCGGTCAATTCCTCTACTCCGAGGTCGAACATTTCGTCCCTGCCGCGCCAGTCTTCGAGTCTGGCGAGCACCTCCGCGTTAGTGCCTTTGATGGCAATGAAGCGCAGAATTTCCTCCGCCTGCGCCGCGGTCAGACCGACGTCCTCTAAAAGGATCGTGCGCACCTTATCCGCGCCGATCTTATCCAGCTTGTCCACCGTGCGCATAATGTCTGTGGACCTGTCCGACAGCCCGAGCATTGCGTAGAAGCCGTTGAGCAGCTTGCGGTTGTTGACGCGGATGACGAAGCGCGTCAGCCCGAAGCGGCGAAAGATCGAATAGATGATCGACGGGATCTCCGCCTCGTTGAGGATATCCAGCCTGCCGTCGCCGATGACGTCGATATCCGCCTGATACAGTTCGCGGAAGCGTCCGCGCTGCGGCCGTTCGCCGCGGTAGACCTTGCCGATCTGGTAGCGGCGGAACGGGAAGGTCAGCTCGCCCGCGTGCAGGGCGACATATTTCGCCAGCGGCACGGTCAGATCAAAGCGGAGCGCAAGATCGCTGTCGCCCTTCTGGAAGCGGTAAATCTGCTTCTCCGTCTCGCCGCCGCCCTTGGCAAGCAGAATCTCCGCCGCCTCGATCGCGGGCGTATCCAGCGGCGTGAAGCCGTACAGGGCGTAAGTCTCGCGCAGAATCTCCATCATCCGCTCGAGCTGCATCTGCGGCGCAGGCAGCAGCTCCATAAAGCCGGACAGCGTGCGCGGTTTCATTTTTTCCATGTTATTTCCTTTCAAAAAATCAGTTCCTCCAGGGTGTAATACCCCGGAGCTTTTTTCGCAAGTTGTTCGGCGGCGCGTACCGCGCCGGCTGCAAACACGCGGCGGCTCTGCGCCGTGTGCCTGAGCTCCAGCGTTTCGTCCTCGCCGAAGAAGTAGACGGTGTGCTCTCCCGCGAGGGTGCCGCCGCGCAGGGAGAAGACGCCGATCTCGTTCTCTTTCCGTTTGCCGCAAAGCCCTTCCCTGCCGTGGACGACCAACGCTTCTTCCTTCGGGTCGATCGCCTGCAGAAGCTGCTTTGCCGTGCCGCTTGGCGCGTCGACCTTCTGATTGTGATGCGCCTCGACGATCTCCTTGTCCCAGTCGTGCAGGATGGGCGCGCAGTCGCGCAGGAGCTTTTTCAGCACGGCGACGCCGGTGGAGTAATTCGCCGTCCAGATGACCGGCACGAGTGCCGCAAGCTCATGCAGCGCGTCGAAGTCCGGCTCGGTCAGGCCCGTCGTGCCGGAAAGGAGCGGTGTTTTCGTGCGGCGGATGTAGGCAAGCAGCGCCCTCTGCGCGCCGACGCCGGAAAAGTCGATGCAGACGTCCGCCTTCGGCGCCGTTTCATAGTTTTCCGGGCAGTCGATGTCGGCGTGGCCGACGATCTCCCAGCCTCTCGCAGCGGCAAGCTCCTCGACCATTTTCCCCATTTTGCCGTAGCCGCTTAAGAATACCTTCATCTATGCCTCCTCCAGCACCTTCAGTCCTGCCTCGCGCATGATCCTTGCGAGCTTGGCGCGGTTTTCCGGCGCCATCGGATACAACGGCATGCGGTAATACCCCGCCTTCAGCCCCATCAGATTCATGGCCTCTTTCACGGGGATCGGGTTGACCTCCATGAACAGCGCGTTGATCAGTTCAAGATACTTGAGCTGGGCGGCGACCGCCTTGTCGTGCCTGCCCTCGAGCCAGTCGGTCACCATATCGTGCGTTTCGCGCGGCATGATGTTCGCCCAGACGGAGATCACGCCCGACGCGCCGACGGAAAGGAGCGGGATCGTAATATCGTCGTTGCCGGAGTACATCACGAAGTCGTCCGAGAGATAGCGGGCGATCTTCATCGCGTAGCTCATATCACCGCTCGCTTCCTTGATGCCCATGACGTTCGGGTGTGTGGACAGACGGCGCACGACCTCCGGGGAGATCCTGCATCCGGTGCGGCCGGGAACGTTATAAAGGATGATCGGCGCGGAATCGGCGTCCGCCGACAGCATAAAGTGGCGGTACATGCCCTCCTCATTCGTTTTGACGTAGTACGGGCTGATGCACAGCAGCGCGGCAGCGCCCATTTTCGTATAGATCTCGCTCTTGTGCTTCTGCATTTCGCTGGAGTTCGAGCCGGAGCCCGCGATCACGGGAATGCGTCCGGCGACCTGATCGACGACCGTTTCAAAGGTCTTGACGTCCTCCTCCAGCGAGGTAGACGCAGTCTCGCCCGTCGTCCCGAGCGCAAGGATCGCGTCCGTCTTGTTCTGCACGTGCCACTCCACGATCTCGCGCAGTCTGCCGTGATCGACAGAGCCGTCGGCGTTAAAAGGGGTGACGAGCGCAACGATAGAGCCCGTAATCTTCTTCATCAACGATTCCTCCTGATTCCATTCATTTCTTCCCTACATATTACCATTTTATGCTCCAAAAAGCAAGTACGCAATTGCAGAAACAAAGTAGGCAATTGCAGAAACAAAGTGCAGAAAAAGCAAAAAAAGAGTTGACAAATCTGTTATTTGCAAGTAGAATAATCAGGTCTGCGGTTGCAGACAATCCTTGCCGCCGACGCGATCGGCGGCCAAAAGTCCAAAAGGAGGTGCACACAACAATGGCTAAGATTTCCGGCAAGTATGAGATCGTCTATATCATCGACCCCGCCCAGGGTGAAGAAGGTATCGCCGCTCTCGTGGAAAAGTTCAAGGCGATGGTTGAGGCAGAAGGTACTCTTACCGGTATCGAGGAGTGGGGCAAGCGCCGTCTGGCGTATCCCATCAACGATCTGCCCGAAGGCTACTATGTCCTCATGAAATGTGAATGCAAGCCCGAGCTCCCCGCAGAGCTGGACCGCGTGTTCAAGATCACTGACGGCATTATGCGTTCTATCATCGTCGCAGTTGAAGAGTAAGGAGGCCCTTTCATGCTGAACCACATTGTTCTCATGGGTCGTCTTACCCGTGACCCCGAGCTCCGTCGGACCGGTTCCGGCGTGGCAGTGGCCACCTTCACGATCGCCGTTGACCGCGACTTTGCAAACAGCGCGACCGGCGAGCGTGAAACGGATTTCATCGACATCGTCGCATGGCGCAGCACTGCTGAATTCGTCAGCAAGTACTTTGCCAAGGGCCGCATGGCGGTGGTTTCCGGTCGTCTCCAGATTCGCCCCTGGACCGACAAAGAGGGCAATAAGCGCCGCAGCGCAGAGGTCATCGCCGACAACGTCTATTTCGGCGACTCCAAGCGCGAGGGTACAGATGCCGGCTTCGGCGGTACGCCCGCTGCTCCGGCAACCTACGCCGCTCCGGCCGCACCGGCTCCCGCTTCCGAATTCGCTATGATCGAGGAAGACGACAGCCAGCTGCCCTTCTGATCAACTTTTCCGCTTGAGTATTTGAAGAAGGAGGATTTCATTCATGGCATTGAACGAAAAGGCTCGTCCGCGTAAGCGCAAGAAGGTATGTAACTTCTGCGTTGACAAGGTTACGAACATCGATTTCAAGGATGCTGCCAAGCTCCGCCGCTACACGTCCGAGCGCGGCAAGATCCTGCCCCGCCGTACCACCGGCACCTGCGCTGAGCATCAGCGTCAGCTCACCGTCGCGATCAAGCGCGCCCGCATGATCGCCCTGCTGCCCTACGTGGCGGACTGATCACGGTCGAACTTAACTATCAAAAGCCGCGATGTGGATTTCCACATCGCGGCTTTTCAGCGTGTCGAAAAACCCTTTTCGACACGCTGACAGGCTGTCAAAAAGTTCGGAAGACAAGCAACTCACGACCGTCGGCGTACATAGGTACGGTAGGTCGTGAGTTGCGCAGTAAGTCAAAATTCTTGCGAAG
>JAFQZN010000040.1 GCA_017405865.1 Oscillospiraceae bacterium
TGGACGGCGCGATCCTGGTTATCGCTGCGACCGACGGCCCCATGGCTCAGACCAAGGAGCATCTGCTTCTCGCCCGTCAGGTTAACGTACCTTCCGTCCTTGTCTTCCTGAACAAGGTTGACCAGGTCGACGACGAAGAGCTGCTTGAGCTCGTCGAGATGGAAGTCCGCGAGACTCTGGACTTCTACGGCTTCCCCGGAGACGACACCCCCATCATCCGCGGCAGTGCGCTGAACGCTCTGATCTCCGAGTCCAACGATCCGAACGCTCCCGAGTATGCCTGCATCAAGGAACTCATGGACGCTGTCGACACCTGGATCCCGACTCCCGACCGCAAGGCTGACATGCCCTTCCTGATGCCCGTTGAGGACGTCTTCACCATCTCCGGCCGCGGTACCGTCGCCACCGGTCGTGTTGAGCGTGGTCAGATCCGCAAGAACGAGCCCGTTGAGATCGTTGGTCTGATGGACGAGGCGAAGTCCACCGTCGTCACCGACATCGAAATGTTCCACAAGCTGCTCGACTACGCAGAAGCAGGCGACAACATCGGCGCTCTGCTCCGCGGCATCGACAAGAAGAGCATCGAGCGTGGCCAGGTTCTGGCGAAGCCCGGCTCTATCCATCCGCACACCAAGTTCAAGGGCCAGGTTTACGTCCTGTCCAAGGAAGAAGGCGGCCGTCACACCCCGTTCTTCAACAACTATCGTCCGCAGTTCTATTTCCGTACCACTGACGTTACCGGCATCATCAGCCTTCCCGAAGGCGTTGAGATGTGCATGCCCGGCGACAACATCGACATGGACGTCGAGCTGATCACCCCGATCGCTATCGAGAAGGGCCTCCGCTTTGCTATCCGTGAAGGCGGCCGTACCGTCGGCTCCGGTGTTGTTATCGACATCAACGAGTAATATCCAATAAACGAAAAGCAGGATGCTTCGGCATCCTGCTTTTCAGCGTGTCGAAAAACCTTTTTTCGACACGCTGACGGGCTGTCAAAAAGTTCGGAAGACAAGCAACTTGCACTCGTAGGCGTATATAGATACGGTAGAGTGCAAGTTGCGCAGTAAGTCGAAATATTCAATAAATTCTACCTCTTCCTAAACCTATAGGGACAGATTCACCCGCAGGGGGTACGCCGCATCCGTTAGGCAGCAAAGCTGCCAACGGCTGCGCAGCCACGTCTGACTGCGTCAGGCTCGCAATGACAGGCGCGGCAGAAGATTATACTCTATTTCGACGGTTGCGGACTTTTTTGACAGTCTGAAAAGCAGGATGCTTCGGCATCCTGCTTTTTACTCTATATCAAGATCCTTGTATGGGTAGATGCGCTCCCAAACACCCGTTTCAGCATTGCGCCGGACGGAGCTGCGGTGCGCGGAAAGCAGCCGGACGATCGGATAGACGTCGATCCAGATCTCCGAATCGCATTCCTTTTGACTTTCGTCGAAAATTAGCTGCATGCCGAAATGCAGATGCACCGTTTCGATATTATCCACGTTTTCTCTTGTCGAATAACCCGTGCGCCCCATGAAGCCGATCACGTCGCCTGCCTGCACGTGCTGTCCTACGGTCAGTCCGTCCGCATACGGATTGTCCTTGCGCAGATGCGCGTAGTAGTAATAGCGCAGACTGTCGTCCGAACGGATGCCGATGCGCCAGCCACCGTACTGATTCCAGCCGAGCGCCTCCACCGTCCCGCTTTCCACTGCGATAATCGGCGTGCCGAGCGCGCCCATCAGATCGTTCCCCAGATGCGGACGTGCAAACCCGTAGCTGCGACGCTTGCCGAAGTCTGCGCAGTGGCTGTAGCGATAGCCGGCTGCGATCGGGGAGAACGCCTTGAGTCCGTAGCTTGCAACCCATTCTTTCTCGCCTGTGTCCGGATTCTCTTTTTCAATGGCGCAGTTTCCGACCAGACCGCCCAGCACGGCGCCGTAGGCACGTCGGTAGTAGGCAAAGTATTTGTATTGCCCGCCCAAAAGCTCCTCCGGGGATTGGTTCTGATTCAATTCATGCGCCGCGTTTCTCACTGCCTGCACGCTGATCCGGTTGCCGCCCGACCGCACGGCGGCGAGGGCAAGCACGTCGATCCAGTTGAGCGCCTTTTCATTTCCCTGCGAGGCAATATCGACCTCCAACGCCGCCTGCAGCGCCTCGTACGGTACGTTAAAGTCGACCCAATGCAGCACCTCGTCCTCCGCATGCGCGGAAGGACACAGCAGCGAAACGGTTAGCAGGCATAAAATGATCCTCTTTTTCACAAATGCCACCTCAAACGGTAGTCTGCGAAAAAGAGGATCGTTTTATTCGGAAATATCGACCAATACGACGCTGCAGGCGTTCGGCGTCGTGATCGCGGCGGGGTAGTAGATCGCGTTTTCATAAACGCCGACGCATTCGTCAATGGCTGCGATCATGGTCTCATAAGGGACCGTATAGACCGTGATGCCGAAGCCGTCAGCAGGGGAGATCCGGTCGAAGTCACGCAGCAGAGGGATCGCTGCTTGGAAGCGTTCGTAGAGCGAAGGCACGACGTTAGCGCTGAAAGGAGCATATTCGTTCAGCTCCTCCGGCGTAAAGGCGGAGAGCGCCTGCATGCCGTCCGCATTCCAGACAATCAGCATCGGACTTGTCTGCACGTAGCGCCCGGCGAACCGAGGCAAAGGCTCAGTCGGCGGCAGCGCGCCTGCGTTGAGACCGGAAGATTCATCTAAACCCGAACCGTATTGCAATGAGCCTGTTTCAGAAACGACGGCAGCTTCGGGCGCATACATTTTCATAGCGTCAGAAGATAGCGCACCTTCGGCAGCTTCCGCCGGATTGACAGCAGTGAGCGAGGTGTATTCCGGCGCATTTTCCGCCATAGCGGCGTCCTTGGAGCCAGCGCCTCCCAAAAACGGCAGATTCGTTAAAACGACAAGGGCGAGCAGCGCGGCGGCGGCAAGACCGGAGGCGGCAATGGGGATCCAGCGCTTGCCGCGGTGGGAAGCAGTCTGCTTTTCCTTGGGAACCTCACGCATGATGCGCTCGGTCAGATCGGCAGGCGGCGCCACGATACTCTCCTTGAGCAGCGCTTCGTTTCGCTCCATTTCCGAAAGGAGGGCGCGGCAGCTTTCGCAGGTTTTCAGATGCTCCTGCAGACGGCGCTCTTCGATTTCGCTGTTTTCGCCGTCGAGATGTCCGCTGATCAGCGGCAGGTATTCTTCACACTTCAACTCCGCAGCCTCCTTTCTGTGTTTTAGACGCGCAAAGCGCGGCATCGTTCCCGCTTTCCGTGAGAATTTTTCGCAGCGCGTTGCGGCTGCGGGCGAGCCTTGACTTGACCGTACCTTCCTTGATGCCTAAGATGTCCGCAATCTCCGCGTAGCTCAAATCATTGATCGCGCGCAGGGTCAGAATCTGCCGATGCTGCTCGTCGAGCGATTGGATCGCTCTTGCCAGACGCTCGTTTTCGTCCTTTGTAATGGCGGCTTCCTCCGGCAAGGGGGAAGGGTCGGGGAGGTCGATCGCCTTTTCCTCGCCGTCGGCGTCCTCTGCCGTCAGAGATAGCTGCGGTCGCCGCTTCACGCTGCGGATATGATCGAGGCAGGTGTTGGAGGCGAGGCGGTAGAGCCATGTGGAGAAGGCGGCTTCAAAGTGGAAGCTCGCAAGGCTTTTCCATACCTTCAAAAATGTTTCCTGCGACAGGTCGGCTGCGTCCTCCGGATTGCCCGTCATGCGCAGGCAGAGATTGTAGATCGGCGTCTGATAGGCCAGAACGAGCTGTTCGAAGGCGTCAGCGTCGCCCTTGACGGCGCGTTTGATCACTTTTATCTCGTCTATGTCGATCACCTCAGATCCCGAATGATCGCTTTTGCGACCTTGTGGACTTCCTCGGGCGTGGAAAGCCGGGAAATCTGTTCTTTATAGTACGCGCTGTGCGCAACGCCTCGCAGATACCATGACAAGTGCTTTCTTGCTTCTAAACATGCGATGTGCTCGCCCTTGTCCTCGCAGGCAAGGGAAAAATGCTCCAGCGCCGTCTGCATGCGCTCGGCAAGGCAGGGAAGCTGCGGGATCTCGCGCCCCTCCAGCGCGGCGTTCAGCCGCTCGAAGATCCACGGATCGCCGAAGGCGGCTCTGCCGACCGCGAAGAGGGAAGCGCCGCTGCGCATTTTGCAGCGCAGAATGTCCTCGGGCGTGAAAATATCGCCGTTTGCGACGATCGGGACGCAGACCGCCTCTGTGACCTTGCGGATCGTGTCCCAGTCGGCGACGCCGGAGTAGAGCATGGTCTTCGTGCGCCCGTGCACGGTGATCGCGTCTGCGCCGTTTGCTTCCAGCTCCTTCGCAAAGGGGACAATGTTGATGCTGCCCTTGTCCCAGCCGAGGCGGGTCTTGACCGTCACCGGCACGGACACCGCATCCTTGACTGCCCTGACGATCCGTCCCGCCAGCGCGGGGTCTTTCATTATCGCGCTGCCGTCGCCGTTGTTTGCAATCTTCGGCATCGGGCAGCCCATGTTGATGTCGATAAAGTCGCAGTCGCTGTATTCCAGCGCGAGCTTTGCAGCTTCCGCCATGATAGAAGGGTCATTTCCGAAGATCTGTGCCCCGCAGAGCGAGCCCTCGTTCTTTCGCAGCAGCGTCCTGCTCTTTCTGTCCTGATATACCAGCGCGCGCGAGGAGACCATCTCCGTCACCGTGACCGCCGCGCCGTGCTGCGCACAGATCGAACGGTAGGCGTAGTCCGTCACCCCTGCCATCGGCGCGAGGAACACAGAGCCGCTCAACTCACGCCCCAAGAATTGCATCGCATATCACCTCATATTAAGTATAGCACAAAGATCGTCAAAAGACAAGAATGGCGAAATCCTCCGCAGCGTTTCCTTGCATCGTCATTGCGAGGTCGCGCAGCGACCGTGGCAATCTGTGCCTTTCGATGCGGGACTCTTTACCGTGATATGGTGCACGTGCCATACCTGTCACGCACAGATTCCCTGCCTGACACTGTCAGGCGGGAATGACAGGATGGGAAAGTGCTTCGTCTCTGTCATTGCCCGTTCATCGGGCAATCTGTTCCTGCCGTCCCGGGACACCTTAACGAAATCTGCGCCGCACCATCGTCCGTGTCATTGCGGGGAACCGTTAGGCGACATGGCAATCTGTGCGTCCCAATGCGGGACGCTTCCTCGTGACATAAAAAACTTACCGTTTTGTACCTTCCAATAAGGAACGGTGATTCAAATAACGGCACAAGTGCCAAATTTGCGACGGACAGATTGCCACGCCGCATTTTTGCGGCTCGCAATGACAGGAACGGAGGTCTTTTCATAAAAAGATGCGGTTCCAATTTCGGACGTTCTCTGTTTATTGCGACGGCATGTGGGCATGCTGCGCTACGCGGATTCGTTTATCGGTGAAGCGTCCCGCGTCGAAAGGCACAGATTGCACCCGCAAGGGGTACGCCGCATCCGTAAGGCGGCAAGCCGCCAACGGCTGCGCAGCCACGGTTTGCTCCGCAAACCTTGCAATGACCGGTGCAGCGGAAGATGATACTCTTTTTCTTCGATTACGGACATTATTGACAGTCTGAACCCGCAGGATCGGACTTCCGACCCTGCGGTTTTCGCACTCCTGCAATAATGGAAAATAAGAATCTTGCGTAGTCGTAAGAAAAGTCGAAAACTTGAACAATGGAGCAAGTATTCAATAAATTTTTGCAAAACTACTTGACAAACAGCAGTGAAGCGTGTATTATTATCATAGTTGAATAATTGTTCAACTATTCAAGCAGCAATGAAAGTAAGATCAGTGAGCGAATAACGGTAAGAAGGGGAGGCGCAGGATAGAGAATGAAACGGAAAAGCAATTTGACGTCTGCGGAGCAAATCGAAGTGTTCGGCGCGCCGGATGAGGACGCGCTGTTCGACATGGCGGAGCTGTTCAAGGTCTTCGCCGATTCCACGCGCATCCGCATTTTGTACGCGATGTTTGAGACGGAGCTGAACGTCTCGCAGATCTGTGACAAGGTGGAAATGACCATTTCCGCCGTGTCCCATCAGCTGCGGCTTCTGAAGCAGGCAAAGCTGGTGCGGTGCCGCAGGGAGGGCAGAAAAGCATATTATATGCTGGCGGATGATCACGTGAAGACGATCATCGGCATGGCGAAGGAACATATCGAGGAGGAATAACAATGAAAAAGACGTACCGCTTGAGAGATTTAGACTGCGCAAACTGCGCGGCAAAGATGGAAAACGCGATCAACAAGCTGCCGGAGGTGGAGAGCGCGACGGTCAGCTTTCTCATGCAGAAAATGACAGTCAATTATGCCGAAGGTGCGGACGAGGCGGCAGCGCTCGCGGCGATCAAGAAGCTGATACGCAAGGTCGAGCCGGACTGCGAGGTCCTTGCATGACGCGCAGGCAGAAAAAGCTGCTGATCCGGATCGCTTCGGCATCAGCGGTGTTTATCGCAGGCCTGTTTTTGAAGGATTGGTGGCGCGCCGGCTGCATGATCGCGGCATGGCTCATTGTCGGCTATGACGTGCTGTGGGCGGCGATCCGCAACATCCTGCGCGGTCAGATTTTTGATGAAAAATTCCTGATGGCGCTTGCAACTTGTGCAGCGCTTGGTATGCAGGACTGGGCGGAGGCTGCAGCGGTCATGCTGTTCTTCCAGGTGGGAGAGCTGTTTGAGCTGCTGGCGGTCGAGCGCTCCCGCCGCTCGATCAGCAGCCTGATGGACATCCGCCCGGACATGGCAACAGTGCTGAAGGACGGCGAGGAGATCGAAACGGACCCGGAGGACGTTGCCGTCGGCGACCTGCTTTTGGTGCGCGCCGGGGAGCGTATTCCCACGGACGGCGTGATCGTCGAGGGAGAAGCATCACTCGATACTGCGAAGGTCACGGGCGAGGCAATGCCGGTGGACGTTTCGGCAGGAATGCAGGTCGTTTCCGGCAGCGTGAATTTGAGCGGCGTCCTGACGATCCGCGCGGAGAGCGCCTACGCGCAGTCTACGGTCGCAAGGATACTTTCCCTCGTGGAGACGGCTGCGGAGAAGAAGGCGCAGACAGAGCGGATCATTACGAAATTTGCGCACTACTACACGCCCGCCGTGATCGGCGCGGCGGTGCTGCTTGCGCTTGTGCCGCCGCTGGCGTTCGGGCAGCCGTTTGCCGAGTGGATCAGAAGGGCGCTGACGTTTCTTGTCATTTCCTGCCCGTGCGCGCTTGTGATCTCCGTCCCCTTGAGCTTCTTTTCCGGCATGGGCGCGGCGGCAAAGCACGGCATCGTTGTCAAGGGCGGCGTCGTGCTGGAGCAGCTTGCAAGGACGAAAACGCTGGTCTTTGACAAGACCGGAACGCTGACGGAGGGCAGCTTCCGGGTGCAGAGCGTCCGCTGCGCGGCGGGAACGGAGCAGGAGCTTCTGCGGATCGCGTCGCTGTGCGAGCAGTATTCCAACCATCCGGTCGCGCGGGCGATCACTGCCGCCTGCCCCGCGCCGCAGGGCGCTGCGCACAATATCCGCGAGCAGGCAGGCTATGGCATCACGGCGGAGATCGACGGCAGGACCGCAGCGGTCGGCAACGCAAGACTGATGGCGTCCGTCGGTGTAACGGCGGAGGAAAGCGAGGAAATCGGAACGCATGTTTACGTCGCCTACGCCGGGACATATCTCGGCATGCTCACGGTTGCAGACAGTCTGCGCGGCGGCGTGACGCAAACGCTGCATACGCTCGCGGCGCAGGGGATCGAGAGAACGGTCATGCTGACCGGCGACAACGAGCGGTCTGCGGCGTATTACGCGGCGCAGAGTGGCGTAAAAGAGTACCACGCGCAGCTGCTGCCGCAGGACAAGGTCAGCTTCTTTGAGCGCATCCTCAACGAAGAGGGAAAGAACGGCGCGGTCGCCTTCGTCGGCGACGGCGTGAACGACGCGCCCGTGCTGACGGCGGCGGACGTCGGCATCGCCATGGGAGGCGTCGGCTCTGAGGCTGCTGTCGAGGCGGCGGACGCGGTGCTGCTCAAGGACGATGTCACAAAGCTGCCGATCCTTATGCGCATTGCGAAGAAGAAAACCGCGATCGCCAAGCAGAACATCGCGTTTGCGCTGATCGTCAAGGGCGTGTGTCTGGTGCTCGGCGCACTGGGCTACGCGCCGATGTGGCTGGCGATTTTCGCCGACGTCGGTGTGGCGGTGCTGGCGATTTTGAACGCCTTCCGCACGGTGAAAACCTGATTCATTAAGAGGGAGCCTTGTTTGGCTCCCTCTTTGTATATAAAATGAATACAAGAACGATCAAAAAGATGCAAATTTTTGAGAATAAGTTTCTGTATGCTTGTGTTTCAGAAGAATACAGCACTTTTTTATATAGAAATATCAGAAATAATCTTCATTTTGCCGAGGATTCCACTTGTATATTCTGCAAGGATATGATATGATACGCATGGTGGCGCTGTATCCTAGTCAAAGCGCGCCGGTATCGAAGAGGGGCCTAAAAATTCCTTAAAGGGCATATCGGTGAAGTCCCTGGTGCTTGCTTTTTTCGCCCAGATCAGGGTGGGTGCTGGGGGTTAAGGTTTTCGGGCGAGGTGTAATGGCATATACCGACCGACCCGATTTCCGTGGAGACCTGTTCTTGTGCGACAGCCGTACAGTAGCATTTTCTCGCAACCCGGACTGCGTACGAAACAGGAGATGAACCTGCAAGGCGGTGCACAGAATCGTGTGCTGCGTGCAGCGTAGCCTGCCTTGCGTGGACATGCGGGGATAGAGGAGCGAAGCGTTTCCGGCCGTGGCCGCGGCCGAGGGCGATATTGCCTCTTGAAACCATGCCTGCAAAAGAGGATAGAACCGGCGTGTGATGTTGTGGAAATCACCTAGGCTGACTTTTCCCAAAGGGCAGATAGAGGATTGTAGTGCGGACTAAGTGGCAATCGGGTATCGGATGCGGCAACGCTCCGACGAGACTTTAATCGGAAACGGCCTTCCGGCAACGGACGGCAGTCAAAGGGGAAATCCAACCCGACCTAAGCCGTAAGATTTACTTTATCTGCTGCCACCATTTTCATTTCCTTGGAGGCAATACCTTGCATACCAACGATCCAGAACCCCGAAGTAAGGGGCGGAAAAAGAAGAACAAAAAACAGAACAATATCCGGTGGATCCTCACGATCTTTCTCGTGACGATCGCTGTCTCCTCGGCAATCTCCTACCTGTCCACCACGATCATGGAGGACGTGGGTCTTGTCGAGGCATTTATTGTCTTATTGCTGATCGTCCTGCTCGGCGTCGTTTTCGACGTCATCGGCGTGGCGGTCATGTCGGCAAACGAAGCGCCGTTTCACTCCATGGCAGCAAAAAAGGTTCCGGGCGCGAAGGAGGCGCTGTCGCTTCTGCGCAACGCCGAGAAGGTCTCCAGCTTCTGCAACGACGTGGTCGGAGACATCTGCGGCGTCGTATCCGGCTCCGCGTCCGCGATCATTGCCGTGATGGCGCTGCAGTATCCGCGCTCGGATGCGGTGAAGCAGCTGATCATGTCTGCGCTTGTCGCCGGCGTCACGATCGCGGGCAAGGCGTTCGGCAAGAACGTTGCCATGAATCGCTCTACGCAGATCGTGCATCTCGTATCAAAACCGATTTTCTACATAAAGTCACTCTTCCGGATCGGGAAGCAGAAGTGACGTATTTGACAGGTTGTGTAAGTTTGGATTTGCTGAATCAGATCAATTCCAGAGAGGATCTCTGCGCGCTTGACGCGCAGCAGCTGCAGCAGCTCTGCGAGGAGCTGCGGCAGTTCTTGGTACAGAACGTCGCGAAGACCGGCGGTCATCTCGCCGCTAATCTCGGCGTTGTCGAGCTGACCGTCGCGATCGAGCGCGTGTTCGATACATCGAAGGACAGGCTCCTGTTCGACGTCGGACATCAGTCCTACGTGCATAAAATTCTGACCGGACGCAGAGACGCCTTTTCGACGCTGCGTTCGCTCGGCGGCATTTCCGGCTTTCCGAAGCCGGACGAAAGCCCCAGCGACGCGTTCGTTGCCGGTCACGCCTCGTCCTCCGTTTCCACGGCGCTCGGCATGGCGCGGGCGAGGACGCTTCAACAGCAGGATTATCACGTGATCGCCCTGATGGGCGACGGCGCGATGACCGGCGGCCTTGCCTACGAGGGGCTGAACGATGCGGGCGAAAGCAACGAGCCGCTGATCGTGATTTTGAACGATAACGGCATGTCGATCACGCCGAACGTCGGCGGTATCTCAAAGCACCTGTCCGTGATCCGTACCCGACCGGGCTATTTCCGCCTAAAAAAGGTCTATCGCACCGTGACGAACGCAATCCCCGGCGGCAAGGCGATCTATCGCTTCTCGCACCGCATGAAGGAGCGCTGGAAGCGTATGCTGCTCGGCTCCACCTTCTTTGAGGAAATGGGCTTCGATTACTACGGCCCCGTGGACGGACACAACCTGCAGCGGCTTGAGTACATGCTGGAGCTGGCAAAGAACTGCCGGAGTCCCGTCCTGCTGCACGTGCTGACGAAAAAGGGCAAGGGCTACGCACCGGCGGAGGAAAACCCGGACGTCTTCCACGGCATCGGCTGCTTTGATCCCGTGAGCGGAAAACCGTCTGCCTGCGCCGGTGTGCCGACCTTCTCCGATACCTTCGGAAAGACGCTGTGCGACCTTGCGCGGGAGAATGAGAAGGTCTGCGCGATCACCGCCGCCATGGTGGGAGGAACGGGCTTAAAGGACTTCAGTGCGGGGTTCCCGCAGCGCTGCTTCGACGTTGGCATTGCCGAGGGGCATGCGGTGGCGATGGCGGGCGGTCTTGCAAAGCAGGGGATGATCCCTGTGGTAGCAGTGTACTCGACCTTCCTGCAGCGCGCCTTCGATATGCTGCTGCAGGACGTCGCCATGCAGAAGCTCCACGTGGTCTTCGCCGTTGACCGCGCCGGTCTGGTCGGCGAGGACGGCGAAACGCATCAGGGTATTTTTGACATCAACTATCTGCGCGCCGTCCCGAATATGCAGGTGCTTTGCCCGGCCAATCAGGAAGAATTACAGGGTATGCTCCGCCATGCCGTGCTGCACATGGACGGGCCGGTTGCCGTGCGCTATCCGCGTGGCGGGGATGGCAAGCTGACGCAGGCGGCACAGTCGCCGATTCTCCGCGAGGGTACGGATATTACCCTCGTCGGCTACGGAAAATTCATCAACGAAATAATGGACGCAGCGGAGCTTCTGCAGGCGGAGGGAGTCTCTGCCGAGGTCATCAAGCTGCCGTCCGTCAAGCCGATCAATATGGCGGCGATCGCTGCCTCCGTTCGCAAGACGGGACATTTGCTGATTGCCGAGGAGGCGGTCTGCATCGGCTGTGCCGGCAAGGAGATTGCGGCGTCTCTACGTACGCAGGGGATCGTCGTTCCGACGGCGCTGGTCAATATCGGCGACCGCTTCGTGCCGCACGGCTCGGTGGCTGCCTTGTACGAACAGCTTGGATTGGACGCAAGGTCGCTTGCAAAACGGGCGCGGGAGGTAGTGCATGAAGCATAAGGAACGCTTGGACGTGCTTTTGACCGAACGCGGTCTGTGCGACAGCCGCAGCCGCGCGCAGGCGCTGATCATGAGCGGCGAGGTCTACGTCAACGGGCAAAAGTGCGACAAGGCAGGCACGGCGATCGACGACGACGCGCAGATTGAGGTGCGCGGAGGCGGCTGCCCCTACGTCAGCCGCGGCGGCCTGAAGCTCGAAAAGGCGCTGCGTGATTTCGGCGTCGATCCGACGGGCTTTGTGTGCAGCGATTCCGGCGCGTCGACCGGCGGCTTTACCGACTGTCTGCTGCAAAAGGGCGCAAAAAAGGTCTTTGCCATTGACGTCGGCTACGGGCAGCTTGCATGGAGCATCCGCACGGACGAGCGCGTGGTCTGCATGGAGCGGACGAATATCCGCTACGTCAAGCCGGAGGATCTCGGAGAACCTCTGGATCTGTCCGTCGTGGACGTGTCGTTTATCTCGCTGAAGATCGTGCTTCCCGCGATCAAGGCGCTGCTGAAGCCGACCGGACAGATCGTCTGCCTTATCAAGCCGCAGTTTGAAGCGGGGAAGGAAAAGGTCGGCAAAAAGGGCGTGGTCCGTGACCCTGCCGTGCATGAAGAAGTGCTGCTTCACTTCCTCGCGCTGGCAAAAGAGCTGAACCTGACGGTCAGAAATCTGACCTATTCTCCCGTGAAGGGACCGGAAGGCAATATTGAATTTTTGGGGCATCTTTCCATGCTCCCCGAAGGCGCGATCAAGCCGGATGTCAAGGCGCTGGTCGCAGCCGCCCATGAGACGCTATGAAAAAAGTTGTGATGACCCCGAATCCGTATCGGGACCGGTATTTTAAATATGCCAATCTGGCGCAGAACGTCCTGCACGAGGCGGGCATCGAGACGCGCATTTGTCTGGCATTCGACGTGGACAAGACCTTTGAGCTGCCGGAGGACGTGGTTCTGCACGATCTGACCGAGGAGCTCAAGGACGCCGATCTGCTGATCTGCTTCGGCGGCGACGGCACGATTCTCCACGCCTCCAAGGCCGCGACGCGCGCCGGTGTGCCGATCCTCGGCGTCAACATCGGCACGATGGGCTTCATGGCGGAGCTGGAGAGCAGCGAGCTGAAGGAATTGAGCCGTCTGGCGACCGGAAATTATACGGTCGAAGAACGGCTGATGCTCCACGTCAAGGTCGAGCATGAGGGGCAGATCTTCGCGGAGGAGGACGCGCTGAACGACGCGGTGATCACCAAGGGCGCGGTCGCCCGGATCATCCAGATGGCGGTGAGCTGCGACGACGTGGAGATGATGTCCTTCGGCGGCGACGGTGTGATCATTTGCACACCGACCGGCTCGACGGCTTATTCCATGTCGGCAGGCGGCCCGATCGTCGAACCGACGGCGCAGAATATTATCATTACACCGATCTGCGCGCACGATATGCGCACGAAGACCGTCGTGACCTCCGCAGAGCGAGTGATCACCGTTGAGATCGGCAGGATCGGTCGCAAGAACGCGTTTCTCTCCGTGGACGGCGGCAGAGCGCTGCGGCTGAACACCGGAGACAGAGTGACGATCACGCGATCGCCGGACACGA
Source organism: Oscillospiraceae bacterium (assembly GCA_017405865.1). Taxonomy (GTDB): domain Bacteria; phylum Bacillota; class Clostridia; order Oscillospirales; family Oscillospiraceae; genus JAZOXB01. Next base: position 13,119 of record JAFQZN010000040.1, read on the forward strand.
CCAGACTGGTACGTTTGAGCGATAAGAGCTTCTTTGAAATCGTAAAAAATAAGTTTAAGTAGGTGTGAACATGAAGGCAAAACGCCAAAAGAAAATACTGGAGCTGATTGCGGAAAAGAGCATCGAAACGCAGGAGCAGCTTTTGCAGGAGCTGCGCGACTGTGGCTACAAGAGCACACAGGCGACAGTCTCCCGCGATATTAAGGAACTTCGCATCGTCAAAACGCTTGACGGACTCGGCGGCTATCGCTACAGCGTACCGCATAAAAACGAGAGCGAGCGCTTTGACGAGAAGTTCCGCGTGATCTTCCGTGAATGCGTGACGAAGCTGGACTATGCGCAGAACCTGGTCGTCGTCAAGACAATGCCGGGACTCGGCGCTGCCGCAGGCGCAAACATCGACGCGCTGGAGATGCCGACCGTGATTGGCACGCTTTCCGGCGACGATACGACGCTGGTTATCATGCGTGACACGGAAAGCGCCATGGAATTCTGCGAAGAAATCCGGAAAATGCTTGATTAAGGGGAGAACGTCCCATGCTCCGACTGCTGCATATCGAGAATATTGCCGTGATCGAGCGGGCGGACATCCTGTTTGAGGACGGCTTCAACGTCATGACCGGTGAGACCGGCGCGGGCAAATCCATCGTGATCGACGCGATTTCTGCGATTTTAGGCGAGCGCGCCTATCGCGACATGATTCGCACCGGCATGGACAAAGCCTCCGTGCGCGCGGTTTTTGACCGTGTACCTGCACTTGCGTGGTTTGCGGAGAACGAGATCCCATACGAGGACGAAATCACCGTGCAGCGGGAAATCCATCTGGACGGAAAAAACGTCTGCCGCGTCAACGGCATGCCGATCTCCGTCGGCGTTCTGAAAAAGCTCGGCATTCAGCTGATCAACATCCACGGCCAGCACGACTCGGCCGCCTTGTTTGATGAGAACTATCATCTGTCTTTTTTGGACGGCTATGCCTGCAACGAAGCGCTCCTTTCCGACTATGCGCAGAAGTATCAGGCAGTGCAGACCCTGAAACGGGAGATCGACCGCCTTGCCATGGACGAGGGCGAAAAGCTGCGCCGCATGGAAACGCTGAAGTATCAGATCGACGAAATCAGCCGCGCCGAGCTGAAAGCAGGCGAGGACGAGACGCTGGAAGCCCAGCGCAGACTTGCACAGAACGCCGAGAAGCTCTCGGACGGACTGCGCGACGCGGCAACCGGGCTCGACGGAGACGACGAGAGCGAGGGAGCGGCGTCGCTGCTTGCAAGGGCGGAGCGCGCCCTCGGCAAGATTGCAAAATACGATGATTCCCTCGCGCAGCTCCACGACACGGTCGCAGACCTCATGTATCAGACGCAGGACGCAGCCGAGCAGTTGCGCGACAAGATTTACACGCTGTCATATTCTGCCGAGGAGCTGGAGAGGATCGAAGAACGCCTTGACGTCATTTTCCGCCTGCGCCGCAAATACGGCGCGACCTGCGAGGATATTCTAGCCTATATGCAAAGAGCGAAGGCAGAGCTGGAAGAGATCGAATTTGCAGACGAGCGGATGGAACAGCTCAGAAACAAGCTGAAATCTGCGGAGAAAGCGGCCTGGGACGCGGCGAAGGCGCTTCGCGCTTCGAGAAAGCAGGCTGCCGTCGGCTTGACCGAGCGCGTGCTGCAGGAGCTGTCCGATCTGGATATGAAAAATGTGCAGTTTGCCTGCGAATTTTCGGAAACGGAATTAAGCCCGAACGGCGCCGACGCGGTGGCGTTCTATATGTCCGCCAACCTCGGCGAGGCGCTCAAGCCGCTCAATAAGGTCGCCTCCGGCGGAGAGCTTGCGCGCATCATGCTGGCGCTCAAGAACGTGCTTGCCCAGCGCGACCGCGTGCCGACCCTGATCTTCGACGAAGTAGATACCGGCGTTTCCGGCCGTGCGGCACAGCACGTTGCCGAAAAGCTGAAATCCGTCTCCAAGAACAAGCAGGTGCTCTGCGTGACCCACCTTCCGCAGCTTGCTGCGCTTGCCGACACGCATTTTCTGATCGAAAAGTCCGAGCGTGACGGCAGGACGTTCACCGCCGTCACGCCGCTGGATTTCGAGGGGCGGAAGCGCGAGCTTGCCCGCATTATCGGCGGTGCGAATATCACGGAAACGACCCTGCAGAGCGCGGCGGAAATGCTGCAATAGTTTTACTTGACTTTTTGGAAATGATCTGATAGGATAGCACCAGCAAACGCAGTGATGGGAAGAAGTACCCGCGATTTTCACTTGCAGAGAGCCGACGGTCAGTGGAAGTCGGCAGGGGAACGCGGCGAAATACATCCCGGAGCGGTCTGCCTGAACTATAGAGTAGGGCAGGACGGGTGCGCCCGTGAGCGCGCAGGAGTCTCGTACTCCGTGAGGCGAAAGCTGTGAGGCTTTTGCAAACCAGAGGTGGTACCGCGTAATTTACGCCCTCTGTCCGTGCATGGACAGAGGGCTTATTTTTTCAGGAGGAACAATGAAAGTATATGACGAACTCGTTGCCCGCGGCTTGATTGCGCAGGTGACAAACGAAGAAGAAATCCGCGAGATGATCGACAACGGCAAAGCCACATTCTATATCGGCTTTGACCCGACGGCAGACTCGCTGCACGTCGGTCATTTTATGGCGCTGTGCCTGATGAAGCGCCTGCAGATGGCGGGTAACAAGCCCATCGCGCTGATCGGCGGCGGCACTGCCATGATCGGCGACCCCTCCGGCAGAACGGATATGCGCTCCATGATGACCAGAGAGACGATCGAGCATAACTGCGCCTGCTTCAAGAAGCAGATGGAGCGGTTCATCGAATTCGGCGAGGGAAAAGCAAGAATGGTCAACAACGCTGACTGGCTGCTGAATCTCAACTACGTCGATTTCATCCGCGACATCGGCGCATGCTTCTCGGTCAACAATATGCTCCGCGCCGAGTGCTTCAAGCAGCGCATGGAGAAGGGCTTGAGCTTCCTTGAGTTCAACTACATGCCCATGCAGTCCTACGATTTCTACTACCTGTACCAGCATTACGGCTGCAATATGCAGTTCGGCGGCAACGACCAGTGGAGCAACATGCTCGGCGGCACCGAGCTGATCCGCCGCAAGCTGGGCAAGGACGCGCATGCGATGACGATCACCCTGCTGCTCAACTCCGAGGGAAAGAAGATGGGCAAGACCGCGAAGGGCGCCGTCTGGCTCGATCCCAACAAGACCAGCCCCTTCGATTTCTTCCAGTACTGGCGCAACATCGACGACGCCGATGTCATGAAGTGCATCCGCATGCTGACCTTCCTGCCGCTCGAGCAAATCGACGCGATGGAAAAGTGGGAGGGCAGCGAGCTCAACAAGGCAAAGGAGATCCTTGCCTACGAGCTGACAAAGCTGGTGCACGGCGAGGAAGAAGCCAATAAGGCGCTCAACGCGGCAAAGGCGCTCTTTGCAGGCGGTGCGGACGACGCCAATATGCCCACGACGGAGCTGACCGAGGATCAGCTGACCGACGGAAAAATTGCGATCCTCGACCTCATGCTTGCCTGCAAGCTGGCGCCCACCAAGTCCGAGGCAAGACGCCTCGTCCAGCAGGGCGGCGTGTTTGCGAACGATGAAAAGGTCGCGAATATCGACGTTTCCTTCACCGCAGAGCAGCTAAATGACGGCGTAAAGCTCCGCAAGGGCAAGAAGGTCTACCACAAGGCGCTGCTGAAATGATGACGTTCCGCTTTGCGCAGCCTGCTGACTTTGAGGCGGTCAACGCACTGGCACGGCAGGCACACGAAGTGCATCTTGCGTGGCGGCCCGACCTTTTCCGGCAGGTTGACGAGCCCTTTGAGCCGTCCGTTTTTCGGCGAAGAGTGCAGGAGCGCCAACTCCTGCTTGCCTGCGAAGAAGACGCGATTCTCGCCTATGCGGCATATGATGTTCGGAAGACCGAGCTTCCCATGCTGCAGCCTCGGAAGGTTCTGCTGCTTGACAACGTCTGCGTGGACGAAGCGCACCGCAGGCAGGGCGTCGCCACCGCACTCATCGAGCGTCTCTGCGCGCTTGCAAAGCATTGGAACTGCACCGATTTTGAGCTGAGCTGCCACCCGGAGAATACTGCCGGGATCGCGCTGTATGAGTCGCTCGGCATGCGCGTCAAGTCGATCCATTATCAGATGAAGCTATAAAAAGTCGCCTCGATCGAGGCGACTTTTTTATAGTATGGCGCTGATGAGCCACGCAACGCTGACGACCGATGCGCCCATGCCCATCCAGAACAGAGGCGGCAGCATCCGCCGCTTCTTCGCAGGCGTATGCGGAACGCTCTTATCTGCGATGCGCCGCGCCTCCTCCAGCAGCTCCCGTTCACCGACGCCGCGCTCCAGCGCATCCTCGCGCAGCAGGAAGATCGCCTGCTCAAAGAGCTTTTGATCCGGGCTTTTAACGACAACAACCTGCCGCGCCGTTCCTTTTACCATGCACATCCCTCCGCTGAAATCATAGACAAAAAAAGAGCCGCTCAAACGTGAGCGGCTCTTTTGTCATATCAAAGATTGGATTTTCCGCGCGGGATGAACTGACCGCCGCGGTCTTCGAGGATCTTTCCCTCCTCGACGGACAGCCTGCCGCGCAGCCAGACCTGCGCGATATGACCGGCGATTTCCGTGCCCTCGTAGGGCGCGTAATCGACGTTCGCAGCCTGATCATTCGCCGTGATCACGGTCTTGCCGTCTGGGTCATAGACCACGATATCCGCGTCCGCGCCGGGGACGATCTGTCCCTTGCGCGGGTAGGCGCCGTAGAGCTTTGCGGGAGCCTCGGAAAGCAACTCGACCATGCGCTCGGCGCTAATGCGCCCTGCTGCGACGCCATAGGTATAGAGCAGAACGCCTCTCGTCTCCACGCCGGGCATGCCGCCGGGGATCTTGGTGAAGTCGTCGCGTCCTGCGTCCTTCTGCTTGAGAGTAAAGCTGCAATGGTCGGTGGAGACGGTTTGAATTTCGCCGTCCGCCAGCGCCTGCCACAGTGCCTCGTTGTCGAGCTTCTTGCGCAGCGGCGGCGCGCAGACGTATTTCGCGCCCTCGAAGTCGGGCTTGCTGTAGAGGCTGTCGTCCATCAGCAGGTAGTGCGGACAGGTCTCCACATAGACCTTCTGACCTCGGGCGCGGGCAGCGCGCACCTCACGCAGTCCGGCTTCACTCGAAAGATGCACGATCACAACGGGCACGTCCGCGACCTTCGCCATTTTGAGCAGACGGCTGATCGCCTCTGCCTCCAGTACGGAGGGACGGCACTGCGGATGCGCCTGCGGCGACAGCTCGCCCTTTTCCTTCTTTTCCTTGATCAGCGCGTCAATAACGCCGGCGTTTTCGCAATGCACGCCCGCGATGCCGCCGAGCTCCTTCATCTTCCGCAGCGCGAGGAAGATCGCCTCGTCGCCGATCATCATAGCGGGGTAGGTCATGTACATCTTAAAGGAGCTGACGCCCTGCTCGAACATCTTCGGAAGCTCCGCAATAATGCCCTCGTTCCAGTCGTCGATCGTCATGTGGAAGCCGTAGTCGCAGGCAGTCTTGCCGTCCGCCTTCTTATGCCACAGATCCAGACCGTACTGGAGCGTTTCGCCCTTGTTCGGGCAGGCAAAGTCGATGACCATGGTGGTGCCGCCGCGCAGTGCGCTGCGGCCGCCTGTATAGAAATCGTCCGCCGTGGTCGTGTTGCACACGTCGAGATCAAAATGCGTATGCGCGTCAATAAAGCCGGGGAAGAGCAGCTTGCCGCTGACGTCGATCACCTGTGCATCCGGGCAGGAAATCTGCGGCGCGACGGCCTCGATTTTTTCGCCGTTGATCAGTACATCGGCAAACTGCCGACCGTGCGCGTTGATTACGACGCCGCCTTTGAGTAGCTTTTTCACGGAAAACCATCTCCTTGTAGTTTATAATTCTATTTTATCACGCCTGTTTGAAAAAGGGAAGACAAAAAATGCACCGTCCCGCTCCCGGGACGGTGCAAATATGAGTCAGTCTTTGATAATGCGGCAGGCGCCCCAGAAATGGGACTGATAATAGCCGCTCCACAGCGTGTCGATCACGACGCCGCGCGTCGGGTTGGAGGCGTGGATGAAATAGCCGTCTCCCAAATACAGACCGACGTGGGTGATGTTGCGGAAGCTGCTGTTCGTCCAGTTGTTGCCGCCGTAGCTGGTGAAGAAGACAAGGTCGCCGGGCAGCAGGTCGTCAAAGTCGACGTGCATGCCGTCCTTGTACTGCTCCTGCGCGCCGCGCGAGAAGCTGTAGCCAAAGTGGCGGTAGACGTACAGGACGAAGCCGGAGCAGTCGAAGCTGTTCGGACCGTTGCCGCCATAGACATAGGGATAGCCCTCGAAGCTCTTGGCAAAGGCGAGCAGATCGCTGATCAGCGCGGCTTGCTCGTCAAGCTCCGGCTCTCCGTCGGGGTGCGCTTCCTTCCATGCGACCGTGTACTTATAGCAGCGCAGGAAGATGGCGACTGCTTCCTCAATCTTGGTCGCGCCCTGCGGGTTGAGGTTCTTGCCGTCGCCGCGCACCGCTCCGGTATAGACCATCAGACGGGTCGCGGGCGCTGCCCAGTCAGCGACCTTATAGCCGTCGTTATATGCGCTCAAGGTGACGGCGCGGGTGTCGTCGCGCGGATAGCCGATGACCTTCATGAAGTTTGCCATGATGCGGAAGAACTGTTCGCGCGTCAGCGTGTCGTCCGGTCCGAAAATACCGTTTCCGTAGCCGCCGACGATGTCCAGCTCAAACGCAGCGTTGACGTCGGGATCACTCGTGTCCGTGAAATGGTCGGTGCTCTTGGCCGTGTAGGTTTCACCGGAAATTTTTCCGTAGGCCGTTACAGCCATTGCGCACATTTCCGCGCGGGTGATCGGCTTGCTCATGTCGCAGTTATCGAGAACGGACGGGATCATGCCGCGCTTCTGCATTTCTTCGACTTCGCGGATCGCCCAGGTGCTGATATTGGAATAGCCCTGCTTGTAGATCTCGACCTTTTTGTTTTCCTCATTCTTTGCGTTCAGCCAAACAGTGAGGTACTGATAGGCACGCAGGAACATAGCGATCGCCTGTTCGCAGGAGGTATAATCCTTCGGACGGAGCAGATTGCCGTCACCCTGCACGACGCCAATGGTCACCATCGCTCTTGCAGCGGCAACGGCGTAATCGCTGACGTTGCCGGCGTCGTCAAAGCTGTCAATCGGGAGCATCTCTCTGGTCAGAGGCTCGTCCCACAGGGCGGTTCCCATCATGTTATACGTAATTTTGAAGAAATCCTGTCGGGTGAGGGGATCATTCGGACCGAATCTGCCGTCGCCGTAGCCGCCGACGATGCCCTGCTCGTAAGCGTAGTTGATCGCGGGGTCGTTCGTATCGTCGAAATTCTTCGTAGAATCCGGACCGACGCCCGGGGTGCCCATGAAGTCATTGTAGACGAGGACTGCCATTTGGCACATCTGCCCGCGCGTGATGTTTTTGCTCATATCAGCGGTGCTGAGGCTTTCCGGCAGGAAGCCAAGCGTGCTCATCGCCTCCACGGATTCCTTCGCCCAGTCGCTGACATTGGAATAGGCGGAGACGGTCGGAATACACGCCGCGACGATGCACAGGCACAGCAGCAGCGAGATCAGTTTCTTTTTCATCAAATCAAACCTCCAGAGAAAGCTCCAGACCGACGGGGCAGTGGTCAGAGCCGAAAATATCGTTGTAGATCGGAGCAGCTTGGATCTTCTCACGGATCCGGTCGGACACGACAAAGTAGTCGATACGCCAGCCTGCGTTGTTTGCCCGGGCGTTATAGCGGTAGCTCCACCAGGAGTAAATGCCGGTTGCGTCGGGGTTAAGATAGCGGAAGGTATCCGTGAAGCCTGCGCCCAGAAGCTCGGTGAACTTGCCGCGCTCCTCGTCGGAGAAGCCCGCGTTGCCGCGATTGGACTTCGGATTTTTCAGGTCGATCTCCTGATGCGCGACGTTGAGATCACCGCAGAAGATGACAGGCTTTTTCTCATCGAGTGTTTTCAGATAAGTGCGGAACGCATCCTCCCACGCCATGCGGTGGTCAATGCGCTTCAAGCCGTCCTGCGCGTTCGGCGTGTAGCAGGTGAGAATATAGCAGCTCGGGTATTCGAGCGTAATGAGCCGCCCCTCGTGATCCAGTTCTTCTACGCCGACGCCATAAGTAACGCTGATCGGCTTATGCTTCGTAAAGATCGCCGTGCCGGAGTAGCCCTTTTTCTCGGCGGAGTACCAGAACTGCTCATAGCCGGGAAGATTGAGCGCGACCTGCTCGGGCTGCGCCTTCGTCTCCTGCAGACAGAAAAAGTCCGCGTCCATGGATGCAAAGACGTCAAGAAAGCCCTTCTCCAGACAGGCGCGGATGCCGTTGACGTTCCAGGAAATCAGCTTCATATGCTCACTCCTTTGCTCATTCGCTATATTGTAACAAATAATTACAAAAATTACAACCCCTATTTACAAAAAAGTCGGCTGCATCAAGCAGCCGACTTGAAATACGGTATTATTCTTCTTCGTCCTTCTTGGCGTCCTCGATGATCTTTGCCTGATTCATCTGCGGGACTTCCTCGTAGCGGACAAACTTGAGGGCGTAGGAGCCGCGACCCTGCGTCATGGAACGCAGGTCGATCGCGTAGCTGGTCATCTCACCAATCGGGACTTCCGCCTCGACGACCTGCCAGCCGCGATTGTTGCTGTCCGGATTCATGCCCATGACACGGCCGCGACGCTTGTTGAGATCGCCGATGATGTCGCCCATGTTGGCGTCCGGGACGAAGACCTTCAGCTCGCCGATCGGCTCAAGGAGCGTCGGAGCGGCGGTGGGCAGGCCTTCCTTGAAGGCGATGCCGGCTGCGGTCTGGAATGCCATATCGGAGGAGTCGACGGGGTGATAGGAGCCGAAGTACAGGGTGGCCTTCAGGAACACGACGGGGTAGCCTGCAAGAACGCCCTTGCCGATGCAGTTGCGCAGACCCTTTTCAACAGACGGGATGAAGTTCTTCGGCACACAGCCGCCGACCGTCTCATCCGCGAAGACCATGTCTTCGGTCTCGGACTGAGGCTCAAAGCGGATATAGACGTCGCCGAACTGGCCGTGACCGCCGGACTGCTTCTTGTGACGGCCGTGGATCTCGACCTTCTTCTTGATCGTCTCGCGGTAGGCGATCTTTGCCGGGCGAAGCTCGGCCTCGACCTTGTACTTGCTCAAGAGCTTGGAGATGATGACGCTCAAATGGATGTCGCAGACGCCGGCGATGATCATTTCCTTTGTCTCCGGATCGTTGCCGTAGGTGAAGGAGGCGTCTTCTTCATTCAGCTTGACGAGGCCGCTTGCGACCTTATCTTCCTGACCCTTGTTCTTCGCGTAGATCGCCATGCGGTAGCACGGCTCGGCGTAGGTCATGCCCTTGACGGTGACGACCTTGCCCGGAAGACCCAGCGTGTCGCCGGTGCGGACGGAAGCCAGCTTCGTGAAAACGCCGATGTCGCCGCAGCAGACCTTCGAGGTCTTCGCATTGTCCTTGCCACGCGGGAAGAAGGTGTTGCCCAGCTTCTCGTTGTCGCCGGTGCGGGCGTTGACGACGGTGAGAGTGTCCTCGATGTCGCCGGAAATGACCTTGAAGTAGGAGTTCTTGCCGTACTGGTCAGCCATGGTGTTGAAGACGAACGCCATCGGGCTGCCGGACGGATCGAGCGGAAGCTCGGATTCGTTGCCGTCCTCGTCGACGATGATCGCCGGCTTGCCTTCCAGAGGAGACGGCGCAAATTTCTTGAGGTTTTCCATCAGACGGACGGTGCCGAGACCGCTCATGGAGCAGCCGCAGAAGACAGGCGTGATCGCGCGCTGCTTGATGCCATCCTTGATGCCCTTGAGCAGCTCTTCCGGCGTGAAGGGCTCTTCCATGAAGAACTTCTCCATGAGCGCTTCGTCGGTTTCCGCGACCTGCTCGTTGAGCTCCATCATGTATTCCTCGATCCTGTCAGCGGCGTCCGCCGGCAGAGCGATCTCCTTGCCGCTTGCGTCGTACGCCTTCTTCTCGATCAGATCGACAACGCCGACCGCCTGATCGCCGTTGAGGATGGGGAAGGTGAAGGGGATTGCGGAAGCGCCGAAGGTATCGCGGATGGAGTCGAAGGTGCCGAAGAAGTTGGCATGCTCCTCATCCAGCTTGGAAACGTAGAACATCGCGGGCAGATCGGCGTCAGCCAGAGCCTTCCAGCCCTTCTCAGTACCGACGGCGATGCCGCTCTTCGCGGTGAGGCAGATCAGGCCGGCGTCCGCGACGCGCAAAGACTGAACGACCTCTGCGGCGAAATCGAAGTAACCGGGGTTATCCAGCACGTTCAGCTTCGTTCCCGCATATTCTACGGGAATAACAGAAGTCTTGATGGAATACTGTCTCTTCTTCTCTTCGTCGTCGAAGTCAGAAACAGTCGTGCCGTCAGCGCGCTTGCCGAGACGGGTGATTGCCTTGGTGAGGAAAAGCATGCTTTCACACAGGGCGGATTTGCCGTCGCCACCGTGGCCGAGCAGAGCGATATTGCGGATGTCCTTCGCAGTGTACATAGTTTGAAATTCTCCTTTCTGTGCAGTCGGGAAGTGACTGCGGGCAGCAAACCGTTCGTTGCCGCAATTAGTTTATATTATACACGATAGATAATCATAATGCAATTGGAAATCCGAAATTTTCGGATAAAAACCGTGACTTTTTTTCAAAAAAGGGAACGGATCATAATTTCAGCAGGACAAACGTCACAAAATCGAGGACGAAGGCCCAAAGAAGCTGGAACGTCAGCAGGTGCAGCGGCGAGGCCGCGTCGTGGGAGTTCCAGAGAAGAATCAGCGCGCAGACGATCAAACCGAGGAAGGCGACAGAAAAACAGATCACCGTACACACCCGCGCCGCCATGCGCAGCGTCCGTCCGGCGGCGACGGTTGAGGCGAATGCGCCGAAGGTGTCTTTAGCAATCAGACCGCCCTGCTCCGCCTTGCGGTCGGGATCCAGCTCCGCCAGACGCAGGCGCTTGGAATAGGAGGGGAACTTCATCGCATCAGTCGGAAGCCGATACTTTGCCGCGATCAGCTCCGGCGTAATCAAAAAATCGCGCGTTGCGAGGATAACGGAGAAATTGCGATTCATCAGCACGTCGCGCAGTCCCGTGCGCGTGGAACGGTTGGCTTTGTATTTCAAGGCGAAAATACCCGCAAGCTCTCCGTTTACGGAGACGTAAACAGCCAGCCGAACCTTTGCGCCGGAGGGCATATACACGCCCATGGCGCGCATGAAGGCAAGAGAGCCAACCAAAATGACGTCGCTGCCGATTTCTGCGCCGATGCCGTTGTTGTCATAGATTCGATAAGTCGAAGGAACGCTGTGTGTGCCGTACTGTGCCTTCAACAGGCCTTCAAACAGCTCACTCAACGGACTTCCTGCAGCGTCCAGCGCAGCAAGCGCGTAGGAAATGACCTGATTGGGACGGTAGGAGCCGTAGACCTTCATTCCGTTGGTCGTGACGCCGCTGATGGGGAAGAGGTCTTCGTCGCGAATGATGATCGTGTGTTTTCCACCGAAAACCATCGCGCTGTGCCAGCCGGACAGGGCGCCGCCGATCCTGCTCAAGCGTCTGGCCAGGGCGGCAAAGATGCGCGGATAACCGAGCGACGCGAAAAAGGGCAGACCGCCGAGCAGCAGCAGAAGCCATGCGCGGGAAAAGCTGACGTCTCTGTTTCGCGTCAGCAGAAAGGCAAGCCCTGCGCTCAAGGGGAACAGGACGGTGGAGTAGACGCTTATGAGCCTCTGCGGCCTGTCTCTTTGTAGAAGATCGTTCAGGAAGCTGCCGGTTTTCGCCGGATCGCGCCGCAGAGACGGCGCGCCTTCGTTGACCTGCTGGACGTTATAAATGCCCATGGGATTGCGGAAGCTGCAGACGGTGCGAAGCGTATAGAATCTTCCGCTCCGTTCGGCGCAGAGGGTACGCATCAGGAAGAACAGCAGCACGGTGACTGCGCCGCAGTAGTTTCCCGGACGGCCTGGCGCAGTGCGGAGCGCGTCGATTCCCGCCAGAGCAATGAGCGGCGCGGAAAGCGTGAAGGGACTCGGACGGAAATGAATCAGATCCAGAATGCCGCGCCACAAAACGTCATAGGAAAGCAGGACGCAGACGCTTAAAAGAATCAGAAGCAGTACGTCAGGCGTCCCTGCCGTAAGTCCCAGAAAATCCCAACCACGAACGGTGTAGAGCGTCAGCAGGACGCTTGCAGCTGCCAGAATGCCGAGCAAAACCGTTCGCAGACGGAGGAAGGTTCGCCCGGCAGCCGCTTCCTTCAAAACGGACTGCGGCGTCGGCTCTGCGGCCTTTTTCCGCTCCTCCGGCGTTGGGATCGGGATGGGAGCGGGAAGCTCGTCATCGTTCTTTTCCGGTGTTTCCTGCGGAAGCTCGTCTGCCCGTCTGACGGGAACGTCCAGACGAATCGTCGGAGATGCCGGCTTCAGCTTCTTGGAAGGAAGCGTGCCGAATGTGATCGTATCTCCCTTCGGCGCTTCGGAAGGCGGGGCATCATCCGCAGGCGCTTCGTCGATCCCGGCTCCTTCAGCGGGCTCGCTGCTCGCAGCATCTTCAGCGGGGGTGCCGCCGAACTCGCGAACGATGTCCTCCAGAGAATACTCTGCGGACGCATCCGGCGTATTCAGTTGTTCCGGATCGCGTTCGTTCATGGGTTATCCTCTCTGTCTGACTGCCTCGTAAAGCAGGATCGCCGCAGCGGCGGAAGCGTTGAGGGAAGAGATCTTTCCCTTCATGGGAATGCTGACCTTGAAATCACAGCTTTCCGCAACGATACGGCTCATGCCGACCCCCTCGTTGCCGATGACGATGGCGGCAGGCCCCTTCAGATCTGCCCGATAGAGCGAAGTATCGGCGTCTGCGGCAGTGCCGAAGATCCAGACACCGCGCTGCTTGAGATCGCGGATCGCAGCGGCAATATTGGAAACGCGGGCGACGGGCATATACTCGATCGCTCCGGCGGACGCCTTGCCGACGACCGCCGTCAGACCGACGCTGCGCCGCTTCGGGATGATGACGCCGTGCGCGCCGGCGCATTCTGCCGTGCGGAGGATCGCGCCGAGGTTGTGCGGATCGGAAAGCTCGTCGCAGATCACGATCAAGGGTGCCTCGCTGCGCGCTTGTGCAAGGGCAAGGATGTCGTCCACGCTTGCGTATTCGTGCGCGGCGACGGAGGCGATAATGCCCTGATGCGCGCCGGTCGGACTCATTTCGTTGAGCTTGCGGCGATCCATGCGGACGACGACGGCGCCGGCATCCTTTGCCATGGCGGCAAGCCGCCCCAGAGCTTTGTCGGTATCGCCGTCAGCGAGAAAGACCTTGTTGATCGCGCGGCCGCTTTTCAAAGCTTCCGTCACGGCGTTTCTGCCTTCGATCATGCCTTCGGAACGCTCGTCAGGCAGGTCGTGAATGGTATCTCTTTTCATAATTCCTCCGGAATATCAGATTAATTGCTATTATATCAAATATCGTGTCGGGAAACAATAATAATTATGAATTTACAGAAAATTTACGTGCCGTTCGGTATCAAGAATTGCATGGGGACAAAAAATGTGCTATGATGCACTAAATTGTATATAATACGCAGAAGGAGCGTGAACCAATGCCGAATAATAACAAGAAAAACGGAAAAGGCGGCTTTCCGATGATCGGCCTGATCGTGATCGCCGTGCTCTTTTTCCTGGGGATGCTGTCGGGAAACCTGCTGTATAAAACCTTCTTTTCCGCAGGGGAGGAGGAAGTAAGCTATAACACCTTCCTCACGGCAGTTTCCGACGATGCGATCAGGAAAGCCGAGATTTCGGATACACAGATCTCCTATTTCCTCCGCACGGAGGAGGAAGGGAAAGAAGGCCTGCTTTACTATACCAACCGTCTGCCGGACGTGGATTTGACCGGAGTGACGCGGACGATGCAGAAAAACGGCGTCGAGTTTTCCGCCGCGCCGGTTGAAGACGGCAGCTCGTCCTTCCTCTTCGGCTGGATCATTTTGCCGCTGCTCTTCTTTGCCGGACTGATGCTGTTGATGCGGATCGTCGCCAACCGAAGCGGCGGAGGCGGCGGCTTCGGCGGCATCGGAAGCATCGGAAAGAGCAAGGCCAAGGTCTATATGGAAAAGGAAACCGGCGTGACCTTCCGCGACGTTGCGGGACAGGATGAGGCAAAGGAATCGCTGGTGGAGATCATTGATTTCCTGCACAACCCGAAGAAATACACCGCTATCGGCGCAAAGCTGCCGAAGGGCGCGCTGCTGGTCGGCTCGCCCGGTACCGGCAAGACGCTGCTGGCAAAGGCGGTGGCAGGCGAAGCGCACGTGCCGTTTTTCTCGATCTCCGGCTCGGACTTCGTCGAGATGTTCGTCGGCGTCGGCGCAAGCCGTGTCCGTGATCTGTTCAAGGAGGCGGCGAAGGTTGCGCCCGCAATCATCTTCATCGACGAGATCGACGCGGTCGGCCGCAGCCGTGACAGCAAATTCGGCGGGAACGACGAACGCGAGCAGACCCTGAATCAGCTTTTGGCGGAAATCGACGGCTTTGACTCCTCCAACGGCGTCGTCATTCTTGCCGCGACCAACCGGCCGGAGATTCTCGACAAAGCGCTGCTGCGCGCCGGCCGCTTTGACCGCCGCATTATCGTCGACCGCCCCAATCTGGAGGGACGCTATCAGACCCTGCTGGTGCATACGAGAAAGATCCACCTTGCCGAGGATGTTGATCTGAAAAAGATTGCGCAGGCGACAGCCGGCGCGGTCGGCGCAGACCTTGCCAACCTCGTCAACGAGGCTGCGCTGCGCGCCGTCCGCCTCGGAAGACGCGCCGTCAGTCAGGAGGATCTGCTCGTCTCCTTCGAGACGGTCATTGCAGGCACCGAGAAGAAGGGTACCGTCCTGACGGACATCGAAAAGCGCATCGTCTCCTACCATGAAGTGGGTCATGCTCTGGTCGCTGCTATGAAAAAGCATTCGCAGCCCGTCTCCAAGATCACGATCGTCCCGCATACCTCCGGCGCGCTGGGCTATACGATGCAGATGCCGGAGGAGGAGAAGTTCCTCAATTCCAAGGAAGAGCTGCTCATTGAGCTGCAAACGCTGCTCGGCGGACGCGCTGCAGAACAGGTCGTTTTCGGCATCCAGACGACCGGCGCGGCAAACGACATCCAGCGCGCGACAGAGCTGGCGCGGAAAATGGTCACGCAGTACGGCATGAGCGACAAGATCGGCCTGATGGCGCTGGCAACGGCGCAGAACGAGTATCTGGAGGGGAAGACTTATATGGACTGCGCGCAGACGACGGCAGACGACGCTGACAATGAGGTGCGCGCTCTGCTCAACACCTGCTATGACGGCGCAAAGCAGGTCCTGCTGGACAACCGCTCCCTGCTCGACGAGATCGCGCTGTACCTGCTTGAGAAGGAAACGATTACCGGCGACGACCTGATGGCCTTCGTCAACGCGGACACAAACCGCCTCCCTGCCGGAGAAGAAACAGAAGATTAGCGAAAAGCGACCCGTGACCGGGTCGCTTCAGCGTGTCGAAAAACCTTTTTTCGACACGTTGGCAGGCTGTCAAAAAGTTCGGAAGACAAGCAACTCACGACCGTCGGCGTACATAGGTACGGTAGATCGTGAGTTGCGCAGTAAGTCGAAATAATCAATATCCTCTACCTTTTTCAAAACCTATAGGGACAGATTGCCACGGTTTGCTCCGCAAACCTCGCAATGACAGGCGCGGTGGAATACGATACTTTATTTCGACGGTTACGGACTTTTTTGACAGTCTGAAGCGACCCGTGACCGGGTCGCTTTTTGATATTTCGGACAACTTGTCATCGCATAGAATGCATCAGGCGTTGCAGACACAGCCCCCCGTCGGGTCGGCCGTGCTCCCGCAGGCACTGTCGGGGAAGAACGCGTCCATCGGAAAATCAATGCGGCTGAACAGCTCGCACGGATCCTCCTCGCAGCCCTCGTCGTCGCAGCATTCCTTGGTCGGCGCGCTGTAGGAATAGACGGGGATCGTGATCTGCGTCCCGCGCTCAAGTCTGACGGTGGAGAACTGCCCCACGGTCACGAAGAGCCGCCTGCGATCTCCGCCCATGACGAGCGGGTCGTCAAAGCAGCCTTCGACGATCGGCGGTACCTCCGTCAGCTCCGTTTCGCATTCTGTGCCTGCGCACGGCTCGCGGAGTCTCGCCGAGAGGATCATCGGATCGAGCGCTTCTACGATCGCGGTCGGCAGACTGCCGTTGAGCAGGGTGTCGCAGCTCGGTGTCGGATCCGCGCTGGAGAAGACCTTTGCCGCGCCGGCGCCGCCGCAGAGCACGACGCGCTTGGCAAACACGGCAAGGCCCGTGATCGTCGTCGGACGGATCCCGCCGAGGACAGCGTCGCCGCTGATGCGGTAGTAGAAGGTGACGTCCACGGCATGATAACCGCTTTTGTAATTGAGCTGCTCTACGCTGACCTCTGCGAACAGGAGCTCCGCAACGCGGGCTCTTGCGGTTGTTGCGCCGTCCAGGGCTTCCTGTGACGGCTCTGTCAGATAGACGCGCAGATCTTCGATGCAGTCCTTATCCAGGCAGCTGTCCGTGATTTGTTGGGTATGGATGGAAACCGACTGCTGCGCTTCGGCGGCAGTTTCGATGGTGTTTTCTGGCATGGCGATATACCTCCCAAATGAACAGTTAAGCAAAAAATGTGCTTTCATCAACATAGTATGCAAACCGTTACAGAATGTGAAATGGCCGTAGACAAAGTACGATTTTTGTGATAAAATGGTAGCACCATATATTGGAGAGGTATGCGCATGAAAACAGACGTTTTAGGTGTGCTGTACGATAATATCACGATGGAGGAGGCCGTCGCCGCCGGACGGGCGTTTCTGACCGGGAGCAAGACTGCCTATTGCGTGACGCCGAATGCCGAAATGGCGTATGAGGCGCTTCATAACGAGAGCTTCCGTACACTTCTGAACAGCGCAGATCTGGTGCTGCCGGACGGAGCGGGCGTCGTCCTCGGCGCGAAGATTCTGAAGACCCCTCTGAAGCAGAAGGTCGCCGGGATCGAATTCGCGCAGAATATGCTGCCCGTCTATGAGGAGCTCGGCAGCAGGCTCTATCTTCTGGGCAGTAAGCCCGGCGTAGCGGAGCTTGCTGCGGAAAGAATGCTGGAAAAGCATCCGAAGCTCATCATCTGCGGAACGGCGGACGGCTATTTTAAGGATGAGAGCGAGGTTGTCCGCATAATCAATGAGGCTGCAGCCGACGTGCTGTACGTCTGCCTCGGCGCGCCGAAGCAGGAATTCTTTATGTTCAACCATAAAGACGAGCTGAACGTCCGCCTGATGGCGGGTCTCGGCGGAACGCTGGACGGCATCGCCGGCACGGTAAAGCGCGCGCCGAAATGGATGATCCGACTGCAGCTGGAGTGGCTCTACCGCCTGATCAAAGAGCCGCGCCGCCTTGGGCGCATGATGCGTCTGCCGAAATTCATTCTTGCGGCGATCAAAAAGAGATGGAAGGGGAAGGAATATGGGAAAACTGATCGTGTTTGAGGGGACGGACGGCTCCGGAAAATCCACACAGTTTGCGCTTTTGACAAAGCGTCTACAGGCGCAGCAGGTCGATTTCCGGACGATTGATTTTCCCCAGTATTCCGAGCCGTCTTCCGCGCTGATCCGCATGTATCTCGGCGGAGAGTTCGGAACGAGGCCGTCGGACGTCAACGCCTATGCTGCTTCCACCTTCTTCGCGGTGGATCGCTATGCGTCATACCGCAAGGTATGGCGGGAATACTATCAGAACGGCGGTCTGGTGCTGTCCGACCGCTATACGACCTCCAACGCGGTCCATCAGGCGTCCAAGGTGCCGGAGGGAGAGCGCTTGGATTTCTTCCGATGGCTCTACGAGTTCGAGTACAAGCACATGGAACTGCCCCAGCCGGACGTCGTCATATATCTGGACGTTCCCACGGAACTGACCGGGCAGCTGCTGCGCCGCCGTGAGCATGATACGCATACGGTTGCGGATATCCACGAGCAGAATATGGACTATCTGCGGCTGTGCCGCAGCACCGGGCGACAGGCAGCGGAGTACTACGGCTGGTCGATTGTTGACTGTACCCGGGACGGGAAAATGCGTTCGATCGAGGAAATTCACAATGAGATCTTTGCACTTGTGCGCAAGTGCCTGGAGGGATAACTATGGTATATATCATTTTAGGAAAGGGCTTCGAGGAAGCGGAAGCGATCGTGCCTTGCGACATGCTCCGCAGAGCCGGCGTCGACGTCCGGCTTGCGGGCATCGGTGCAAGAGAGATCGTCGGCGGTCATGGCATCGCCGTCTGCGCCGACTGCATCGCCGAAGAGACGGACCTTACGGCGGCGGAGATGATCGTTCTGCCGGGCGGCATGGGCGGCGTAAAATCTATTCTGGGAAGCGAGACTGTTTTACACGCCGTGAAGACGGTATACGCAAACGAAGGCTATGCCGCAGCGATCTGCGCAGGACCTACCGTCCTTGCAAGGCTTGGCATCACGGACGGCAAGCGGGTAACCTGCTATCCCGGCTGCGAGGCCGATATGGGAAATGCAAGGCCCTGCGGTGAAAACGCAGTGATCGACGGCAGAGTCGTGACCGGCAAGGCGCCGGGCACGGCATACGATTTCGCAATGGCATTGATCGAGGTGCTGCGCGGCAAGGAAGCGGCAAAAAAGGTTGCTGCCGGCGCGGTCTACCGATAAAGGAGTAATCATATGGCTGATCAATTTGAAAACAATACGTCCGACGTTCTGGACGACGGCTTTTCCGTGGACGACTTGATCGCGGATATCAAGCAGCAGATCGACACGAACCCGGACGAGACGGAGCTTCCTTACGAAGAAGACCCGCAGACGGCTGAAGCGACGGAGCTTCCGGCGGTTGAGCCCATGCAGGAGGACGATTTCACGCCAGACTTCGGCGACGCCTTCAAGGGCTACGGCGAATACGAAGAACCGCTGCCGGAGGAGCCGCTTGCGCCGGAAGACTACGACGAGGACGAATATGACGACGCAGAAGGCGACACGGAAGACGCGCCGCCTCCCGAGAAACCGAAGCAGAAGCGCAGAAAGCGCATCGTGCCGCTGTTCGTTAAGGTGATCCTCTACGTCGTGATCGTCGGGCTGATCGCGGTCGGCCTCGGCTACGGCGCGTGGGAATGCGCGCAGGACGTGCTGGCATTCGGCCGCTCAGACGAGACGCTTACCGTTACAGTGGACAGCGGCGACAGTCTGGATGACATTTCGCATATGCTCAAGGAGCAGGGCGTGATCAAGTATCCGTGGCTGTTCAAGCTCTATTGCAAGTTTACGGACTCCGAGACGACGATTGACCCCGGTACCTACGTCATCAGTTACAACTACGACTATCATGCGCTGGTCAACAACATGATCGCCAACAGTCCGAACCGCACCACTGTGCGCGTTATGATCCCCGAGGGCATGACCTGCGCGCAGATCTTCGAGCTGATGGAGAAGAACAACGTCTGCTCTGCCGAGGAGCTGAAGAGGGTCGCCGCAGAGGCAGAGTTCGACTACTGGTTCCTGGAGGGGATCCCCTACGGCGCGGATAACCGCCTCGAGGGCTTCCTCTTCCCGGACACCTACGACTTCTACGAGAAGGACGATCCCGAGCGCGTGCTGGACAAGCTGTTGACGAACTTTGACCGCAAATTCTCCGACGAAGCTATGGAACAGCTCGACGTTCTGAACGGGAAGATTGCAGAGCGCCTCCGCAATGCGGGCTATGACGACGACTTCGTCGCCTCGCACCTGCTGTCTGTCCACGATCTGATCAACGTCGCCTCCATGATCGAGAAGGAGAGCGCGGGCGTTGACGAGAGCAGCAATATCGCCTCTGTCATCTATAACCGCCTGTGCAGTCCTGCGGAATATCCGTACCTGAATATCGACGCGACGCTGATCTACGCGATCGGCGAGAACCGCCCGCTGACCGAGGCGGACAAGCAGATCGACAGCCCGTACAACACCTATACGCACACCGGTCTGCCGGCAGGCCCGATCTCCAATCCCGGTCTGTCCAGCATCACCGCCGCGCTCTACCCGAACGATACGAGCTACTATTATTACGCGCTCGACCGCGCGACCGGCTTCCATCACTTCTCGAAGACCTATGAGGAGCACAATCAGTTCCTCGGAGCGCAGAATAATGGGTAAGAAGCCGGAGCTGCTCTCCCCGGCAGGGGATATGGAGCGGCTGAAAATGTCCGTCCTTTACGGCGCGGACGCAGTCTATCTTGCCGGGACAAGCTTCGGCATGCGCTCCTTCGCGGGAAATTTTTCCCCGGAGGAGCTGCCGGAGGCGGTGCGCTTTGCGCACGATCACGGCGTCAAGGTTCACGTGACCGTGAACACCATGCCGCGCAATGACGAGCTTGCGGGACTACCCGCCCATTTGGAGCAGCTGGAAGCCTGCGGGGTCGATGCGCTGATCATCGCCGATCTCGGCGTGTTCCGTGCTGCGCAGAAGTATGCGCCGCACTGTGAACGCCACGTTTCTACGCAGGTCAGCGTGGCGAACAGCGCCTGCGCAAGCGCTTGGTATGACCTCGGCGCGAAGCGCGTCGTTTTAGCGCGGGAGCTTTCGCTGGAAGAGATCGCTGCAATTCGCCTTAATACGCCGAAGGAGCTGGAGATCGAAACCTTTGCCCACGGGGCAATGTGCGTTTCCTATTCCGGCCGCTGCCTGCTGTCGAACTATATGACCGGCAGAGACAGCAACCGCGGCGCATGCGCCCAGCCCTGCCGCTATCAGTACGCGCTGATGGAGGAGAAGCGCCCGGGAGAGTACTTTCCCGTCTTTGAGGACGAAAAGGGTACCTATATCATGAATTCGCGCGATATGTGCATGATCGACCATATTGACGATCTGATGCGCGTCGGCGTGGACTGCCTGAAGATCGAAGGGCGAGCCAAATCCGCCTACTACGCCGCGATCGTGACGGGAGCCTACCGCCACGTGATCGACGACGTCGCCTCCGGCAGGCCGATCGACCCCGTGTGGCGCGACGAGGTAGAGCGCGTTTCCCACCGCCGCTATGCAACCGGCTTCTTTTACGGCCAGCCGGGGCAGTATTATCAGAATTCGCGCTATATTCGAGACTGGCAGGCTTGCGCGATCGTCACGGACTGCGACGAAAACGGCATGGCAACTCTCTCGCTGCGCAATAAATTCGCGGCAGGGGACAGCGTGGAGCTGGTCGGGCCCGATCTGCGCCCGTTTTCTTTGACCGTGCCGACGATGCAGGATATGGACGGCAATGTGCTGACCGAGCCGCGCAATCCGCAGATGGTCTTCAAATTGCAGCTGCCGCAGCCAGTCCCGGCGTTCAGTATCCTGCGCCGCGCGGTGGAATTGAGCCCGGAAGATTAAAATTACGGAAAATGCAAAAAAAGTACTTGCAATTTCCGAAACCCTGTGCTATTATATTTTAGCGCGTTGAGCGCACCATGCGCCGGTAGCTCAGTTGGATAGAGTGACTGGCTACGAACCAGTAGGTCGGGGGTTCGAGTCCCTTCCGGCGTACCAAAAAGGACAGCATCTTTGATGCTGTCCTTTTTGGTACGCCGGAATAAAAGTGAGGAAAGCAAAATGATCGAAGAATATAAACTGTATGGAGATACTCTTCCGTTTCTCCCATGTCCGCACGATTGCGTGATAAAAAATGTGGAATTTGACGATACTCATCTCACCTTTATTTTTGATGATCATATCTCGCTTCACGACAGTATTCAGCATATACGTCCGCAAAGCAAATCGCTGATCATCCGTTATCACTTGATATATCCTTACTTATCGAAGTATTCGACACGTTACGCATTTAGGGAAACGGTTCGGGAAATGGGGTTATCATCTGGTCGATAATCGCGAACTGAAAAAGTCGGAAAAACTGGAGTATCTTGGGCAAAGGATCGACTATAAATCCATCCTCATTGAGTTGTCGCGCATGGACGGCAGGAGCATCCTGATCGACGCGGAGGTCGACTCGGTTGAATATGAATGGATAGATAAATGACCGGAACGGCATTTCGCCGCTCCGGTCATTGTTATATATCAATTACAAATGCACCACCGTGCCGGATTCGCCCTTGACAGCTGCGCCGGCGTTCTCCAGAGAAGCGATGATGGCGGTGCCGCCTGCCTTGGCGAAGCTGATTGCCGCCTTGACCTTCGGCAGCATGGAGCCGGGCGCGAAGTGACCCTCTTCGCAGTATTTCTCTGCTTCTGCAACGGTCATCTCGGCGAGGGATTCCTGATTGGGCTTGCCCCAGTTGATGCAGACGCGGTCAACGGCGGTCAGGATAACGAGAGCGTCGGCCTTGACAAGTTCCGCGAGCTTGGCGGAGGCGAAGTCCTTGTCGATAACGGCGGGCGTGCCGTAGAGCTTGCCGTTCCTGCGCACGACAGGAATGCCGCCGCCGCCGACGGTGATGACGACGCAGCCTTCCTTGATCAGCGCGTTGACGGTGTTCTTCTCAATGACGTCGATGGGCTTCGGAGAGGGGACGACCTGACGGTAGCCGCGGCCTGCGTCCTCGACCATGGTGTAGCCCTTTTCTGCCGCGATGCGATCGGCGGTCTCTTTGTCATAGAATGCGCCGACGGGCTTCGTGGGATTCTGGAACGCGGGGTCGTTCTCGTCGACGAGCACCTGCGTGACGACAGTGGCGACTTCTTTCTGCATGCCGCGGGCGGCAAGCTCGTTGCCGATGGCGTTCTGCAGATGGTAGCCAATGTAGCCCTGACTCATGGCGCCGCACTCGGGGAAGGGCATATCGGACTTGATCGCCTTTGCCTCGGCGGCGGTCGCCATGCCGAGATTGATCATGCCGACCTGCGGACCGTTGCCGTGCGCAATGACGACCTCGTTGCCCTGCGCGATCAGGTCGACGATGGGCTTCGCCGTCTCGGTAACGAGCTGAAGCTGTTCATAGGGGGTGTTGCCCAGAGCGTTGCCGCCCAGAGCGATAACGATTCTTTTAGACATGTTGTTTACCTCTTATCATTTTTTGAGCGGGAGCAATGCCCCCGCTCAAATCAGTTTTGCAATCAGAACATCTTGCGCTTGTTGTCCGCAGCGTCGAGTGCCATCAGCGTACCGACGGGATCCTTGACCTGAGACATGAAGATCATCGCAGCAATGACGTAGGGCTTGTAGGAGGCCTGCTTGTAGAGGGGAACCAGATAGCGGTCGAACACGGAGTTGTCGACTTCGCCTTCCGGGCAGCTCAGACCGGTGATGTCGGCGGGCAGGCAGTGCAGGTACAGCGCCTTGCCGTCCTTCGTCAGCTTCATCATCTCTTCGCTGCAGGTCCAGTCCTTATGCTCGGCGTTCTGCGCAAGCAGACGCTTCTCGAGCTCGTCGATGCCCTTCTGGTCGCCCTTGGAGTAAAGGGCGGTACGCTCTTCCATCGCCTTGAAGGGAGCCCAGGACTTCGGATACACGATGTCGGCGTCCTTGAAGGCTTCCGCCATGCTGTTGGTCTTGCGGAACTTGGAGCCGTACTTCTCGCAGTTCTTGCGAGCGACTTCTTCGACCTCGGGGAAGACCTCGTAGCCTTCCGGATGTGCCAGCGTGACGTCCATGCCAAAGCGGGTGAACAGGCCGATGACGCCCTGCGGGACGGACAGCGGCTTGCCGTAAGACGGAGAGTATGCCCAGGTCATGGCGACCTTCTTGCCCTTCAGGTTCTCAACGCCGCCGAAGTAGTGGATGACATGGAGCATGTCCGCCATGCACTGGGTCGGATGATCGACGTCGCACTGCAGGTTCACGAGGGTCGGGCGCTGCTCAAGGATACCGGTGCGGTAGCCGTCTTCCAGCGCGTCCATGAAGGTCTTCTGATACTCATGACCCTGATGGATGTACATGTCGTCGCGGATGCCGATGACGTCCGCCATGAAGGAGACCATGTTCGCCGTCTCGCGGACAGTCTCGCCGTGGGCGATCTGGGACTTCTTCTCGTCGAGGACCTGCTCTTCCAGACCGAGGAGGTTGCAGGCGGAGGCGAAGGAGAAGCGGGTACGGGTGGAGTTGTCGCGGAAGAGGGAAATGCCGAGACCGGAGTTGAAGATCTTCGTGGACTTGTTGCGCTCACGCAGATCACGAAGCGCGTCGGCTACGGTGAAGATGGCGTCGATCTCGTCGTCGGTCTTGTCCCAAGTCCAGTAGAAGTCGGACTTATACATGTTGTTGATGTGCAGGGTCTCAAGATGTCTTGCAAGTTCTACGGTTTTGCTCATTTGTATATCCTCCGTTATTGATAATTACTTAATATCGTTGCCGGTGAGCTCCTGACGGAACGAGGTGGCAGAGCCGTCCTTGTTCTCGGGCTTGTACAGACCGGGGACAGCCGCATACAGAGCGGCGCAGACGACCAGATCCTGCTTCCAGGTGATCTCGTTGGGCGCGTGTGCCTGGGATTCCGCGCCGGGACCGAAGCCGACGCAGGGGATGCCGTAGCGACCCTGGATGGAAACGCCGTTGGTGGAGAAGGTCCACTTGTCGCACAGCGGGCGCTGACGCTTTTCCTTCGCCTGTTCGTCGGCATAGAGGCGCTTGTCGCCCCAGAGTGCGTGGTGGGCGTCGACCAGCGCCTGCACGTGCGGCGCAGTCTCCTTGTTGATCCAGGTCGGGAAGAAGCACTCCGTCTCATAGACGTGTCCGTTCCATGCCGGACGGTCGTACATGTACATGGAAACCTTGACGTCCTTGGCATACTTCTTGCATGCGGGCAGGTCTTCGATTTCCTTCAGGCAGGACTTGTAGGTCTCGCCGGCGGTCATGCGGCGGTCGATGGAGATCGCGCAGGAGTCGGCAACGGCGCAGCGGGAAGGAGAGGTGTAGAAGATCTGGGAGGTGGTGCAGGTGCCGCGACCGAGGAAGCGGGCGTCTTCATAATGATCGGGGTTGTACTTCGGATCAAGCATCTTGACAAGACCCTTGATCTCCTTGTCGTCCGCCGCGTCGTTCTCGTTGAGGTCGCGGACGTTCTCGATGATCTCCGCCATCTTGTGGATCGCGTTGTCGCCGCGCTCCGGAGCGGAGCCGTGGCAGGAAACGCCGCGCACGTCCACGCGGATCTCCATTCTGCCGCGATGACCGCGATAGATGCCGCCGTCGGTCGGCTCGGTGGAGATGACGAATTCGATCTTGCTGCGGGCGTCCTCCGGCCCGTTGAAGTATTCGTTGACGATGGACTGCCAGCACATGCCGTCGCAATCTTCTTCCTGCACGGAGCCGACGACCATGATCTTGTAGCCCTCGGGGATCAGATTAAGATCCTTCATGATCTTTGCGCTGTAGGTAGCGGATGCCATGCCGCCTTCCTGATCGGAGCCGCCGCGACCGTAGATGATCTCGTCGGTCTCGTAGCCCTTGTAGGGGTCTGCTTCCCAGTTATTGATGTTGCCGATGCCGACGGTGTCGATGTGGGAGTCGATGGCGATGATCTTATCGCCGCTGCCCATCCAGCCGATCACGTTGCCGAGCTTGTCGATCTCGACCTTGTCATAGCCGAGCTTCTCCATCTCGGCCTTGATGCGCATAACGACGCCTTCCTCTTCGCAGCTTTCACTGGGGATCGCGATCATGTCGCGAAGGAAGCGGCTCATGTCTGCACGATAGGACTGCGCAGCCTTTTTGATTGCTTCAAAATCC
This sequence comes from Oscillospiraceae bacterium, assembly GCA_017405865.1. Classification (GTDB taxonomy): domain Bacteria; phylum Bacillota; class Clostridia; order Oscillospirales; family Oscillospiraceae; genus JAZOXB01. Next base: position 38,941 of record JAFQZN010000040.1, read on the forward strand.
ATGAAAAAACCCTCCGTCTTTTGTTTCAGTTCATCCCGTACTCATACGGGTACATCTATATATTACCATAACAATTTCATATGTCAAATAGATTTTTAAAATATTCTGACAACTTCTTAAGAGACGAATAAATTTCTCAAAGCGACGATTTTTTTAGCAAAAATGATTGATTTTTTATATGATTATGCTATGATAGAATAAGAAGAAAATGGAGAGGAACGGATCTGCGCCGGTAGACAACGACCCCGGGCGGGATGCTCGTGAAATCCACTTCGTTCTACGCGACACCATTTTTAATTATTGGACATTAAAACAGGAGGAAAAAACAATGATTGATCTTCGCATCAACAAGGAAGGCCTGGCGCACAACCTGCAGAAGGCCAAGGAAAACAACATCATCATCCCGACCTTTGCGCAGATGCAGAACCCCGAGCTGATCCCCGAAAAGATCAAGGCAAAGCTCACCAACGTCGGCCTGTGGGACGTCAACCCGCTGAACCTCTTCCGCATCACGTGGAAAAACGAACCGAAGGAATTCGGCGGTCTGTATCAGAAGGTTCCGAACTACATCGAGTTCCCGTCCAAGCTCACCGGCGTGCCCTGCCGCATCGTGGCGATGGCAGGCAAGTGGTTCCCGACCGGCTGCCATAAGGTCGGCGCTTCTTTCGGCTGCCTCGTTCCGCGTCTTGTGACCGGTCAGTTTGATGCGACCTATCATCATGCCGTATGGCCCTCCACCGGCAACTACTGCCGCGGCGGCGCGTTCAACTCCAAGCTGCTGGCTTGCGACTCCGTCGCGATCCTGCCCGCAGAGATGTCCAAGGAGCGTTTTGACTGGCTGAAGAGCATCGCCGGCCAGGTCATCGCTACCCCGGGCTGCGAGTCCAACGTCAAGGAAATCTTCGACAAGACCTGGGAGCTGAAGCAGGATCCGTCCATGATGATCTTCAATCAGTTCGAGGAAATGGGCAACCCCGTGTGGCATTACAACGTCACCGGCGAAGCGCTGGCGACCGTTTATGAGTCCTTGAAGCGTGACGGCGACCGTCTCTTCGGCTGCGCCTTCACCTCCGGCTCCGCAGGCACCATGTCCGCGGGCGACTATCTGAAGGATCACTATCCTACCGCAAAGGTCGCTGTCGGCGAAGCGCTGCAGTGCCCGACCATCGTGAACAATGGCTTCGGCGGCCACCGCATCGAAGGCATCGGCGACAAGCACATCCCCTGGATCCACAATGTGAAGAATACCGACATGGCGATCGCCATTGACGATGAAGACTCTCAGCGCCTGCTCCGTCTGTTCAATAAGGAAGACGGCAAGAAGTACCTGCGCGAGGTCCTCGGTCTCGATAAGGAGCTTGTCGAAAAGCTGAGCTGGCTCGGCATCTCCGGCATCGCGAACGTCCTGTGCTGCATCAAGATGGCGAAGTACTACGAGCTGACCGAGCATGACGTCGTTATGACCGTTCTGACTGACTCCGCCCAGATGTACGGCTCCCGTATCACCGAGCTCGACGAGATGCACGGCGAATACAACGAAAATGAAGCCGCGCTGGATCACAACCTCCACATCCTCGGCCTCAAGACCGACAATCTGCTGGAGCTGACCTACACCGAGCGTAAGAGAGTCCACAACCTCAAGTACTACACCTGGGTCGAGCAGCAGGCGCGCGACGTGAAGGATCTAAACGCACTCTGGTACGACACCAAGGGCACATGGGACGCCGTTCACGCGCAGGCGAAGGAAATGGACGAGCTCATCAACGAATTCAACGAGGCCACCGGCCTGCTGAAGGCGCTGTAAGAGAAAAGAAAGGGGAGGGGTTAATCCCCTCCCTGTTTTTCATCTGCGGAATCAATATATATCGACTCTGCTTTGATTTGCGCCTGCTGCAGCGCGCTGCGTGCTGATCCGAAATTCATTGCTTCGATGTCGTGCAGCGCGTCAGTGATTGCGTTGAATAGTAAATAGTACATTTTCTGGTAGTGCATTCGTTCACCCCCCCTGCAGAGATATTTTAGAACAAATTGGTCATATTGTAAATAGAACAATTTGTTCTTGCTATGATTTCTCTGGTGATGAAAGAATGCGTTATCAAAGAATCCGCGATCTGCGGGAAGACAGCGATCTCACGCAAGCGCAGGTGGCTAATTATCTCGGGGTAGGGCAAAGGGCATACGCCTATTATGAGAGCGGTGCACGAATGCTTCCGCCGGAAATCGTATGCTCGCTTGCACAACTCTACAGCGTCAGCACGGATTATCTGCTTGGGCTGACGGATGTAAAGAAGCCATACCCGGCAGGGAATATGACTTCACGAATCCCATAAGGTATAAAGGAGAATACTATGCGTAACGTAAAATGTGCCCGCTGCGTCAAGTGCGGCAAGGAATATGAGGCTGTGCCCAATCTGACCAACTGCTCCTGCGGCGGCATTTTGGACATTATCTATGACTATGATTACATCAAGACCGTCCTGACGAAGGAAAAGATGGCGGCGCGGAAGAACAACACCATGTGGCGCTACCGCGAGCTGCTGCCGATCGAGGAGACGACGCCGGATACGCCGCTGCGCGTCGGCTGGTCGCCGCTGTACGAGGCGGATCGTCTGGCAAAGGTGCTCGGCGTCAAGAAGCTGTGGATCAAGGACGACGGCCAGAATCCGACCGCATCACTGAAGGACCGCGCCTCCGCCATGGCGGTCGCCAAGGCGCAGGAGGCGGGCGCAAAGGTCATTGCCTGCTCCTCCACCGGCAACGCAGCCTCCTCTCTGGCGGGCAATGCTGCGGCAGCGGGCTTGAAGACCTATATTTTCGTTCCAGCCCGCGCGCCCAAGGGCAAGGTCGCGCAGCTCATGACCTTCGGCGCGAACGTCGTCTCCGTGCAGGGCAACTATGAAGAGACTTTCGAGCTGTCCAAGGCGGCGATCGACAAGTGGGGCTGGTACAACCGCAACGCTGCGATCAACCCGTATCTGTCCGAAGGAAAGAAGACCGTTTCGCTCGAGATTGCGGAACAGCTTGATTGGAAGATGCCGGATTATCTGGCGATCTCCGTCGGCGACGGCTGCACGATCGCGGGCGTTTGGAAGGGCCTGAAGGATCTGTTCGCCATCGGCTTCATCGACAAGCTGCCGCGACTGATCTCCGCGCAGGCGGAGGGCTGCCATCCGATCAACCGCGCCATTGCAAACAACGAGCCGTGGTACCCGATGGAGGAGAACACGATCGCCGACTCCATCGCCGTCGGCGTCCCGCGCAACGCGGACAAGGCGCTCAATGCGATCCGCGAATCCAACGGCATCGTCGTCAACGTGACCGACGAGGAGATCATGGCGGCACAGAAGCTGGTGGGCATGACCTGCGGCGTCTTCGGCGAGCCTGCCGGCGTGACCGGCGCGGCAGGCCTCAAGAAGCTCTGTGAGCAGGGCGTGATCGGCGAAAACGATACCGTCGTTTCTGTCATTACCGGCAACGGCCTGAAGGACGTCGCCAACGCGATTAAGGCTTGCGGCGACCCGATGAGCTGCCCGAACGACATGGAGCAGCTCCTCAAGGTCTTTGCCGATCACGGCATTGACCCGGACAAGGTGTAAAATACTACAGAAAAAGCGTTCCGAAGCCTGTTGCTTCGGAACGCTTTTCGTATATCCGGATCAACGAACGTCCCAAATGTATTCCGTGCCGCTTTCACGGTGGGTGTAGACCGTGAAGCCGTCGTAATAGAGAACGCCGTCTTCACCGCGATCGGTTGGCGTATAGACGCTTCCGTTGGGCGGATAACCGATCAAACCGTAGAGCGCACTTACTTCGCTGCCTACGCAGAGAAGCGCGAGAGAGCGCAAGCTTTCGGACGGCTGTTCCGTGGCTTGCGTCTGCTCTGTGACTGGAATTTCCTCGGAAGACGCAGCAACGTCAGTCTGTGCTTCCGTCGGCGCGTCTGTGGGAGCCTCCGTGAGAGTAGGAACGACAGGCGCCGGCGCGGGAGCAGTTCTCTTTTCTTCCGTGGCTTCCGTCGCCTCGGTCGTCTCCGTGGCCTCCGTCGGCTCTGCCGTGCCGATGGTGACGGCAGTCATCTCCCGGGATTCCTTCGGTTCGCAAGCGGTCAGCAGGGCGATCGGAAGGAAACTGGCGAGCAGAAAACAGAGCGTTCTTCGTTTCATATCGATTCCCTCCTTCTTGCTTTTATACCAGACTTCGATAATTAGTATTAGCTACAAGGGAAGACGGGGGAGATCACAGGTGTTCCGTTCTGAAGGAACATGATTTGAAGCGCTGCGGGCTGCGATGCAAGATAGGCAGTGAAGGGAAGCTCACCGCTGCCCGCCGGAGTTGCCTCATACACCGCGCCGTCGCAGACCAGCCAGATCGGAGAGTCGGTATCGGGTGTGCAGTTCAGATTTCCGGTGCAGCAGACCGCGCCGTCTGTCTGCGTGAAAGTAAAGGTGAACGCTGCCGCATCATTGCTGACGGCAGGAACGCTGATCTGCCTGATCGGCGCGGAAAGGATCGGCGCGCGCTGCGTCAGCCAGACAATATTTCGCTCGACGAGCTCGATGACGAGCGTATCCGAATGGAATTCGTCAAGCAAGGAAAGATCGTAGGGCATGGCACGGGAGAAACGCGCCTCAAAGAAGCTGTCCGCCATGAAAGGATAGAGCGAGTTTCCGAAGGAGTCGCGGAACATGAGGAGGCTTCCGCTTCGCTCGGCGCGGAGCGTGTGGATCATCTGATCCTCCGCGCTGTGGAACGGCTCGTTTATGGAGAAGTACCATTGCCAATTTGGAACGTAGTCAACGTCCGTATCGCTGCCGAGGGGGTAGAGCATCACGTCGAGATCGCCGTTGTAGTGCTTTTCTTCGGTGAATCGGTCGGGATCATAGACACGCGGCGCGTCCTTCCCGAGCGCGTTAAGGATCGTATCGTGCGCAAGCGCAGCGCCGAGGCTGTTCCAGTGCGAGTCGAGCCGATAATAGAGAACGCGGTCTTCCGCGCGGAAGGCTGCTTCGAGATCGGCAACCGTCACGCCCTCCTGCAGCAGCGCGTCGTACAGGCGCTCGGCGTTGCCGGGCGCATCGGAGCGAAGGAAGCGGGCGGGCATGTATTCGGGATAGAGCGTATTCTTGTTCGGAGCGACAGTGAACAGGAACAAAGCGTTTCGCTCCTGCGCATATTCCTGCATCAAGGAAAGGCAGTGCGCCGCCGACCAGATCTCGCGGTCGGAGAGCAGGTTCTGCCCTTGATAATCGTCCAGCGTGGACTGATAAAAGAGCCAGCCGTCTTTGCCGAGAATGACCTTTTCCTCCGCAGATTCGCCGAAGAGCGCCGCCTCCAGCCGCGCATTGGCGGTGATGAGCTCCTGCCGCGCGGCGAAGTGATCGGCAAAATAATCGCTTGTGTCATTCAAAAACGACGGATTCAAGGCTCCGTTTGCCTTCGTGATCGAGGGCAGCGGGGCAAGGTGTTCGTTTCCGATCGCTACGGACGGTCCGGTCATTGCCATGCCGACGAGCGGCCACAGGCACATCAGCAGGAAAACGCCGAGGAAGATAAAATAACCGAAGTGTTTCTTCATGCCTGCTCCCTCCTAAAACTGAAAGTAGATAAAGGGGTTGAAGGAAGCGGAGGCAAGGCGCAGGAGACACAGCGCAAAGAGCGCCAGCGCGCTGACATAGGCTGCCGCCTGCATCGGCGGCTTTCCTGTTGCCCATACGGTCAGCCGCCTTTGCAGCCCGGTGCAGAGCAGAAGACCGACCGCTGCCGCGGCGACGACCTTCCACGTCATGACCTCGCGCAGAAGCAGCGTTGCATCAAGCGAAGCGCCGTAGCCTGTGAACAGGCTGCCGATCATGGAAAGCGCCTGTCCGATGCTGTCTGCGCGGAAGAGCATAAAGCCCAGCACGACAAGGATCAGCGTATAGATGCGACCGATCACCGTGCCGGAGAGCTTATTAAGCGGCGTGACGCGCTCCAAAACGGACCAGACCCCGTGCCATATGCCCCAGAGAACAAAGGTCCAGCTTGCGCCGTGCCACAGTCCTGTGAGGAAAAAGACGAGCATTACATTCAGGCAGGTGCGCGCCGTCCCCCTGCGGTTGCCGCCGAGGGGGATATAGAGATACTCACGGAACCACGAGGACAGCGAAATGTGCCATCTGCGCCAGAACTCACGGATCGTGCTCGCCGTATAGGGATGATCAAAATTTTCCAGAAAATGAAAGCCGAACATCCTGCCCATGCCGATCGCCATATCGCTGTAGCCGCTGAAATCGAAATAGATCTGCATGGCGTAGCAAACGCCGGCGATCAGCGAAAGCCGCGCGTCGCCGAGCGCGCCTTCGGCATAGACCGCATCGACGGCGACTGCCAGAATATCCGCGAGCAGGAGCTTTTTCGACAGACCGACAATGAATCTGCGGCAGCCTTCCGCCATATCCTGCGCCGACGCGCTGCGGCTGCGGATCTGCCCGGCAACGTCGTGATACTTCACGATCGGTCCTGCTATCAGCTGCGGGAAGAAGGAAATATAGAGAAGCAGCTCCCAAAAGCTGCGCGTGCCGCTTTCCTCGTCGCGGTAGACGTCCAGCGTGTAGGAAAGCCCCTGAAAGGTGAAAAAGGAAATGCCGATCGGAAGCGCAAGCCCCGCGAGCGGGATGCTCAGCCCAAACAGGCTGTTGACGCTGTCCGTAAAAAAGTCAAGGTACTTGAAGACGACCAGCGCACCCAAATTCAGGAGCAGCGTAAGGATCAAAACCAACCGCTTGTGCAGCGCTCGCCGCTGAAACAGGAGCCCTGCAAGAAAGTTGACAGCCGCTACTGCCAGCAAAAGCGGCAGATGCACCAGCGAGCCTGCACTGTAGAAGAGCAGACTTGCAGCGATCAGAAGCGCGTTTTTGCATTTCTGATTTCTTATGACGCAGTGCAGAAGGAATACGATCGGTAAAAAGGCGAATACAAACGCCGGACTGCTGAATGCCATACGCCGTTATGCGCCGAATGGCGCTGCGCCGCCGGATGTCTTCATCACGTTTCTCTCCAGTCTACGGGAAATAATAGTAATAACCGTTGTAGGAATAAGCGCTGTCAAGCGTTGCCATGAACATATCGGGGTGCGCGTCGAGAGCGTATTCCAGCTCCGCGTCAAAAAGATATGCAGCGCCGTTAATCTCCGCCATGACCCACGCGTGGTCATTGTGGGGGTTATCCTCCCAACCGGCAACGCAATAGGCCTGTATGCCGAGCCTGCGCGCGCAGTACATCTGCGCCGCCGCCCAGCAATAGCAGTTGCCCTTGCCGTTTTGGAAGAAAATCTCCGCACAGGACTGCGCCCAGTCGTCCGAGCCGGCAGGGTAGTGCGCCATGCTGATATAGCGGTAATGGTCGCGGATATACGCATAGCACAGGCGAAATGCCTCAATGGGATCTGTAAAGTCTGCCTGCGCCTGCGTCAGCAGCGCTTCCACCTGTTCGTCGAGCGTTTCGCTCCCGCTGGTATAGCGGCCGTCCGCACCGAAATGGAGATACCCGATCAAGGCGTCAGCTGCCAGCGAGCCGTCTGCGTTCGCATAGTACAAAGCGTCTTCTGTCAGCAGAACGCCTTCGGGCGGACAGGCGATCTCGATCCCGTCCTCCGGCACGTAGTACAGACCTCCGAAAAGCTCCTGCACACCAGCCGTTAACTCTATGACGCGGCAGTCCTCGTCAAAGGCGTACAGCCTGTCGCCGATCGGAACGACCTGCTCGCGCGCCGCCATTAGCAAGTAACCGTCCTCCGGCGCATAATAAAGGTCGCCGTCTACGGTGACGAAGCCGGCTTCAAAAAACTGCAGGGAGGAATCATCCGTGAAGTACAGAAGACGTCCGTTCTTCTCCGCAAGGCAGTCAGTCAGCGCGCAGATGCTGACGCCGTCCGGTTCAACGTAGTACGATTTTGCGTCTATCGTCTGCATACCGGGGGAAAAGCTGACGGGAACGCTGTCGATGCAGTAGTTGAAAACGTCACCGTTCGACACGAAACCGTCCCGCACCTCCGGCGTTTCTTCCCTGCAAGCCGTGCAGGCAAACAACAGCATGAGTGGCAGGAGTAATAGAATGATACGTAGTTTCACTTAACCGTTATCCTCCATCGGGGTCAGCCAAACGAACGCATTGGACAACGCCGTGCGTTCCATGCCCTCGGGCTGCAGCAGGACGGCGGCCCAGAGCTCGTCGCCGACTGCTAACAGGCGGACGGAGCAAAGGGCAGCGGGAGCATCGTCTATGGCAGGGAGCTGCATTTTGCCGGAAAATTCCTGTTTATCGTTCCTGATGACGGTCAGCTCCACCTCGTCCGTGTGCGGCGGGTGGTAATAATACGCCTGCATCAGCGCAATGGCGATTCGCTCCAGCTCGCTGTCGCGGAGCGTACCGAGCTTTCCGGGCAGCTTCTGAATATCCATGCGCGGGAGCTCCGCCCCGGATGCCTTTTCCAGCAGGGTCGTCAGGTTCGCGTCCTCGGTCAGCGCCAGCGACCCGTCGTCATAGGTCAGAAGAAGCCTGCCTCCTGCAAGCGCGACCTCTTTGCCGCGCACCGGCGCTTCGGTTGCATCGGCGGCTTTTTCCGTCGGCGCCTCCGTGTGCAGTGTGGCGCCGCTTGCGTCCGTCGGCACAGGCGTCTGCTCGCTTCCGCCGAAAATCTGCTCCCGGAAGAAAAACAGCAGGGCAGCGGCGGCAAGCACGATGGCGACGCAGAGACAGACGATGGCAATGCGCTTTTTGCGGCCTCTCCTGCGAATGTACTTGCCGCGCTTGTATTGCGGGGTGATTTGTTCCATGCTTATCCTCCAAAGGCGGCAAAGGTCAGAGGCTGTTCCGCTCTGCAAAACAGCGGGAAATCGTTGCGATCCTGCGCAAACAGAAGGAGCGACTTGCAGTCTCGGTAGAGCACGTCGGCTGTCGCATAGATCAGGCCGTCGTTTCCCGTACCGGTTTGCTTGAGCTGGTCGAGGCTGCTGTAGCGGCTGGGCAGGATATAGGGATCGGCGACGAGGAAATAGCCTGTTCCGTCGATCTGTTTATAGTCGGCAAGCACCATATAATGCTCCTGACTGGTGAAGGCGCCGCGCACGACGTGAATGATGGCCATGTAGCCCAGATTGCCGATTTGATCGGCGAGGGTCTGCATATCCAGATCGCTCTTATATAACAGCTTCGGCGTATGCACGACCGTGCCGTAGCGCTCTGTCTCCAGGCTGCTGTAGTATTTGTCGACGATGCCGGGGAAGTACTCGTCCGGCAGGCCGTAGCTGACCGGCCAGTTATCCTGAATGGCAAAGGTACACATCCAGCGCGGCGTGATTTCAACCTTGTGATAGGTGGAGATCACCATGGAGGCGCAGGCGCAGCCGCAGCCGCGGTCCTTGATGGTATCGCCGTTGTGCTCGTATTCAAAGGGGGTCGCCGCCCAGTCCGGATCGGTCTGGGCAAAATAATACATGTTATCCGTCTCGCCGGAGCGCGCGATCGTCCCCTGCGTCCCGCTCTTTGTCAGCTTGTACTTATAGACGGCTTCGATATCGTGGAGCATGTCGCGGTAGTCTGCTATGATCTCGGGCCGGTTGGCCAGATTGTCCTTGGATTTGCTGACGTCCTTCAGAAGATCGATCAAATAGCAGGTCAGCTCGTCCAGACACGGCTCCTTGCCCTCCAGCCCAAAGAAAAGATAGACCGTCTCAAACAGCGTGGCAAGATGGTCGTCAAAAAAATCAATGACCTCGGGCCGGATCTGCGTATAGGTGACAAGCTCGTTCTCAAGGAAATACAAATCGCTCGATTTGTCGGAATTGAGGATCCGCTTGATCTGTCCGACGCGCGCATCCGTTTCTCCGGGATAAACCGCAAAAGACGAGTCCGCATAGCGCTCCAGCACGTATTCCGGCAGGTACAGACTGCAGAAGGTGACGCCCTCAAACGTAAACGTGCCCGCTCCCATCACCTTGGGCAGCACGATGCTCTGCAGGATGTTTTCCACGTACGAGTCCGTCTCCGCCTGCGCGGGGAGTGACAGCCCGAGCAGGGAAGCGGCGCAGAGCAGCAGCGCAAGGACGCGCCGTGTCAATGAATGCTTCATGGCTGATCTTTCCTGTTAATTGGTCAACGCGTTTTCCATGACGTCGTAGACGGTTTCCGTTCCGTCTGTATCGCGATAGGTATAGACGGTAAAGCCGTCATAGTACAGCTCTCCGTCCTCGCCGTCGCCGAGGCAGGAGGAGGCGTAGCTCTCGCTGACGGGCTTGCCGATCTTTGCAATCAGTTCATCTTTCGTCATGTCGATGCACTGCTGCGCAGTGTCAAAAGCAGACTGACTGCTCGGTGTGCAGGCAGTCAGAAGCAATATGGCGATCAAAAGAAGAACTGCGGTCATTCGTTTCATGGTACGTATCTCCGTTCGTTAGAATTCGCTGTAGAGAAAGGCGACGCTCTCTCCCTTGCTCAAGAGCCATACGACGAATACGGCTCCGGCGATAAGACCGTATAGGGCAATGCGCAGGGCGGGATGGGAGAGAAAAAACGGCTTGATTTCAGCGATAAAACTCGATAATTGCGCGATCAACTTCCAACCATCCTTTCCATCCGAGATGCATCGTATCGCACAGGAAATACGGCTCGTACTCATACTGCGTCAGATCGAGCAGCGTCACGTTGTCATATTCTTCTGCGATTGCGCGCACCTTCTCGTAATAGCTTTCACGCCGTTCGGCGGTAAAGCCGGTGAAGTCGTTCCAGCTTCCGTTCATCGGAACGTGGACGAACAGAACCTCCATGTGTTTTTGCCTGCAGATCTCCAGCAGACAGCGCAGATCGTCATACTCCGGCGACACGTCATAGGAAAGGCCGCTGTCCTTGTCCTTCTGCTGGTCGAGCTTTCTGCCGACGTAGGTGCTGTAATAGTCGTCCTGCATGTAAAAGTCGTTATTCGTGACCATATCCGCTGCCTGCGCAAGGGCAGCCGCTTCCTCCGCATCCCAGTCGACCGGCGCACTGCTCTGCGGCGTAGGGATGTCGCTGTAGCTGCGCATCACGGTGCGCGCCTGCACTCTGTCCTTGCAGTCGAGCGCCCAGTAAGAGAGCGCGCGGTAGGGAAGCAGGAGAGAGGACACTAGACCGTTTTCCCTTGTGTTCGTCAGCAGTCCAGCCGCAGTGTGCTGCTGCAGGGAAGTTCCGTTTTCCTCGTTGTAGCTGCGGATCAGGGTCTGGATCCGGGAGGAGAGATAGGTCTTGACCTCGTCGCTGACCGTGTCGTCTTCCAGCATGGCAAGCACCTGCAGCTCGGAGAAGTTCGCCATGAACAGATCCGAGGCAATGCCGCCTTCCACGTAGGATTGCGGCGCGGTGATCAGAACGACCTTTTTTCCGTTCAGTGCGTCGCCGCCTGCTGCGATCGCAAGCGCGTGGACGAGCGACTGGCAGGAGCCTCTGCCGATCAGATCCACCTGAATGCCGCCGCGCTTATCCGCGAAGAAATTGGCAGGATGTGTGCAGATGTCGGTCGTTTTCAGCTCACTGGAGCCGAAAATCAGCAGGGTGTCCGGCTCCTGTGCCGCCTGCTGCATCAGATACAGGCCGGTGATCTTTTCCGTCACGTTCGGATCGGAGCCGATCGCGTCCGGGTAGTCCGGCATCGTGCCGCGGACGAACAGCGTAATGCCCGTCAGTACGAGGACAGCACAAAGCAGACAGCACAGAAAGGAGAGAAACAGTTTCTTTTTTTGCATGGTTTATTCGCAGAGCGCGGCGATCTTTGACGGGGTCGAGATCTGATCGCGGTCGAATTCCGCAACGTCGAGATTGACGCCGAGGGCCTCGAGCTGTACGAAAAGCTGCACGACGCCGAAGGAATCGAGGATCCCCTCGTCAAACAGCTCCGTCCCGGCCTCGATCTCGCCTTCGTCCGCGCCGGAAATGTCGGTGATGATGTCAATGATTTCTTTGAGCATATGTTGCCTCCTATATCAGTCTGCCGGAGAAAATCAGCAGACCGAAGCTGAACAGATGGAACGTGATGAAAACCAGCAGGATGCTGAATGCGTTGTTCTTTTTGAGCTTGCGAAAGCGCTTCCACTTGGTGTCCAGCAGCTCGTTTACGCTCATCAGAACGCCGTGATATGCGCCGTAGATCAGATAGGCGGGCGTCAAACCGTGCCATGCCCCCATCAAAAGCATCGTGAGAAAATAGCCGAGGTAGGAGCTTGTGCGTCCGCTGCCGAACCACTTTTTCCGCAGCGCCTGTGTGCAGAAGCGCGTATAAACGTAGTCGCGCAGCCATGTGGAAAGGGAAATGTGCCACCGCGACCAAAAATCCTTCATATCCCTGCTCAAAAACGGCAGATTGAAGTTTTCCGGCAGCTTGATGCCGAGAAGATACGCAGAGCCGATCGCCATGCGGCTGTAGCCGGCGAAGTTGAAGAACATGAAGAAGGTGTAGCCGTACATGTAGCCGACGGTCGCGCCGAAGCCCGACTGCGGCAGGGCTGCCAGCCAATACTGAAGAATCAGATTCCCGGCGACGAAGTTATAGAACGCGCCGGTCATGAGCTTCCAGAAGCCCTCCAAAGCAAGCTTGTCGTAGGCTTCCGGATCGGGCGTTTTCGCCAGATCGGCGCTGAAGCGGCGGTAGCGGTCGATCGGACCCGACGCCACCGAGGGGAAGAACAGCAGGAAATAGCTGAAATCCAGCAGCTTCAGCGCTTTGATATGCCCGTCATAGGTTTCGATCAAAACCTGCATGGCGCGGAAGGTCATATAGCTGACGCCGAGAATTGCAAAAAACTGCAGCTTTGGCATGAAGACAGCCAGCTTGACGAGCAGCATCGGCGCAAGAGAAGCAAGCAGGAAGAGCCAAAGTACCCAGCGCTTTTCGCACCGCTTCCGGATCGAAAGATACGCGAAGCAAAGCGCCGTCTGCAACGCCCAGAACGCCAAAAGCAGCAGCTTTGCCTTCCAGCCCTCAAAAACCGCAAGCAGAACAAGAACGGTCGCGAGCAGTCCGTAGAGCCGCAGCCGCTTGCCCAAATGCCCCAAAATCGCGGCAGGCAGCAAGACGGTCACGAGTATGCAAAAAAACGGCAGACCGCTGTATGGGGTCATAACCAGTCCTCCAGTCTGTCAGGCGAGCGCCGACAGGGCTTTTTTGTCGATCTTTCCGTTGGTGTTGAGCGGGAAGTCTTCTACCGCGACGATCTTGCGCGGGATCATATAAGAGGGGAGCGTGGAAGCAAGCGCAGTCTTGATCTTCTTTGCGCGCGCCAGCGAGGACAGCCCGTCCGCCGCTTCAAGACGGACGAACGCCGTCAGCGAGACAGCCTTTCCGTCCTCAAAGACGGGAACGACGGCAGCGCGCGCAACATTCTCCACGCGCAGCAGATTGCTCTCCACGTCCTCTAATTCCACGCGGAAGCCGTTGAGCTTCACCTGTCCGTCCATTCTGCCGAGGTAATAGATCAAGCCGTTTTCCATGCGGCAGAGGTCGCCGGTGTGATAGCCGCGCAGCCCCGTCTGCCTGTCCGTAAAGAACGCTTTTTCATTCAGATCCGGCCGATGCAGATAGCCGGGACTCACGCAGTCGCCGAGGATCAGCAGCTCGCCCGCTTCTCCTTCGGGAAGCGACGCTCCGTCCGGTGCGGCGATCCTGGCCTGCAAATTGGCAAAGGGATAGCCGATGGGGATGGAAGGGACGTTCGCACAGAGGGCTTCGTCGACCTTGATCGCGGTGACAAGCACCGTCGTCTCCGTCGGACCGTAGGCATTGACGATCTCTGCATGCGGAAAGCGCGTCAGCATTTCCTGCGCGAGCTTTTTCGTCAAAACCTCGCCGCAGAAAACAAATTTCTTTACGTTCGGCAGCAGGGCTTCCGCAAACTGCTCCGAGCGGATGCAAAACTCCGCCAGAGAAGGGGTAGATACCCAAAAATCAATTTCCGACTCCCGCAGCGCCGCAAACAGCGCCCTCGGGTCGTTCAGCGTCTGCTTGTCAACAGTATAAAGCGTCATGCCGCGCGAGAGTGCGTAATAGAGCGCGCAGACGGAGACGTCGAAGGAATAGGAAATCTCGTTGAGAAAAACGCCGTCGGTCAGATTGCAGTCAAACCACGGGGCGACGCCTTCATCAAAAGCGGCGATATTCTTCGCGGTGATCTGCACGCCCTTGGGCTTGCCGGTCGTGCCGGAGGTAAAGAGCGTGTAAACCACGTGCTGATCGTCGATGCGGTCAACGCCGTCGAATGCGCCGTCGTATTTTGTGAGAAGCTCCGCAAGCGCCGAAGCGTCGAGCGTCTTCGCGGCGGGAAGCGCAGCGTCCGTCAAATTGACGGTCAAGCAGGGAGAAGCCTGCTCGAGGATCTGCGCAACGCGCTCGGTCGGGAAGGTCGTGTCCACGGGGATATAGCTGTGACCTGCCTTCAAAGCGCCGAACATGTAGACGGGAATGCAAACCTCCTTGTGACCGTAGATCAGTACGGGCGCGTCGCAGTTCCCGAAGACGTCCAGCAGGTATGCGGCGAACGCTTCAGCCTGACGGTGCAGCGTTCGGTACGTGACGGCCTGCCCCTGATATAAAAGCGCGATCCGGTCCGTGGCGGCGTATCGCTTCAGCTGATCCAAAAGAAACATGGAGCCGCCTCCTTATTCCCAGCTGTGGGTCGCTTGCATTTCCGCGTCGGTCGCCATGAAGCAGGAGGTGAGATCGCCGCTGCCGAAATGCGCGTCGTAGAGTGGGTCAAAGTGGTAAAAAACACCATCGATCGTGCAGCGCACCCAGGCGTGGTCGACCCACTGCCCGCCTTCGCCGCGCAGAAACTGCCCCTGCACGATCTCGGCGTCATAGCCCATCCGACGCAGCAGCACGGCGGTCAGCGCCGCCTCGCCGTCGCAGTCGCAGCGGCGTTTGTCCAGCGTTTCCTGCGCAAGGGAAATCGTGTTTTCATCCGTGAAGATCCCGACGCTCTCGCCGGGATTTGCACGATATTTCAACTCACTGCAAAGCCAGTCGTAGACGGCAGCGAGCGGATCGCTGCTCCCGTCGCAAACCTCCGTCAGTAGCGCCTTTACGCTCTCATCCAGCGCGGCGTCGCCGGTCAGCTCGCCGCCAAGATAGTCCGGCTTGCTCTGACAGGCGGTGAAGAGCAGCAAAGCTGTAAGCAGCAGGGAAAGAATCCGTTTTTTCATACGTTACTCCGCTCTGTGCTCTGCCGTCATGGCGATGGCGGCAACACAGTCGTTTTCCAAAACAAAGTAAAGCGAGGCGGGCTCCATATCCTCAGAGGAAGCGGGAAGCGCGTAGGTCAGCAGCTTGCCGCTGCGCGTATAGCCCGTGCCGTAGGCGGCTTCGATCTGCGCGACCGTCGCGCCGAAGGTGACGCCCTTTGCGGTCGCTACGTCGCCTACGGTGCAGTAGACCTCCATCAGGCGGTCAGTCTCGCCGTCGGGATAGGTGTAGAAGGTGACATCACCGTATGTAAAGGTCTTGTCCATGCCCTCGTAGACGCAGGAGATCGCCTCTGCATACTCGTCCGCCTCGCCCAGCGCGGCGCGAACGTCGTCCATCGTCGTTTTCGGGGTAACGGTGAAGCTGCCGATGCGGATCGCCAGATCATTTTCAGTCAGAGCCGCGCTGCCCACGCAGGCAAAGAGGGTCAGTGCGAGCGTCAGGATCAGAAGGAATACTGCAAGCTTTTTCATGCTTCACCTCAATCATTCCGCTCCGCGTCGATCACGGTTTCAGCACTGCCGTCTGCTTCGCGATAGGTGAAGACCGTCACGTCGCCGTAATAAAGGAAGCCGTCGTCGCCGTCGCCGGAGCAGGAATCTTCGTAGTAGGTATCGTCCGGCTCTCCGAGAACGGCCTTCAATTCTTCCACGCTCTTGTCGATAAAGGTCAGAGCAATGTCCAGAACGGACGCTTCCTCCGTCTCGCTCGGCGCGGCCTCGGTTTCCGTCGGCGCTTCGGTCGGCTGTTCGGTTACCATCACGGTCGCCTCCGTCATGGGAGCTTCTGTCGTCACGACCGGCTCAGCCGGGGTGGCGCAGGCGGACAAAAGCAGCAGGGCTGCAAGAAGAAATGCAAGTTTTTTCATTTCGGGATCTCCATTCAGTTGGGATAGTAGTTTGCGTACGATGTCTCGTACGTCGTCATAAACGCGCCGTAGTATTCGTTGCTGACCCCGGCGCGGATGTTATAGTTTTCGATCTGCGGATCGAAGAGGTAAACAGAACCGTCGTCCATGGTGATCGTAACCCAGCCGTGGGCGATGGCGCCGCGCGACCACATGTAGCCGCAGTAGCCGACGATGCCCTCCGCGTTGTAGCCGAGACCGCGCGCAAGGAAGAGAAACGCTGCAGTGAAGTTGTAGCAGTCGCCCTTGCCGGTCTGGAAGATCTTGAGCGCGTAGCCCTTTGCAAGCTCGTAGGACAGGGTCTTGACGGAATCGTCGAGCGGTCGGTTCCTGCCGAGGTAAGAGAAGCCTCGCACGTAGTCGTAGCAGGCGCGGAGCTTTTCCAGCTGTGTCATGCCGTCCGTCGTGCATTCGTCATAGATCGCCTGCACATAGACGTCCAGATCTTCGTCACCGCTGGTGTAGAAGCCGTTTTCGTCGAAGGTATAGCCGTTATAGCTGCCGCCTTTCAGGATGGTGCCGCTCCTGCGGCAGAAAATCACGCCGTCCGGCGTCAGATGTGTGCGGTTGTCCGCGTAGATCAGTCCGCTTTCGTCTGCAATGTACACTGTGCCGGAGGGGATCTCGTTCAGACCCGGCGTCGTCAGAAGCGTGCCGTTCGGCTGCAGGTAGTAGGCAATGCCGCTCTGACGGTAGAGGCCGCTCTCCAAGGAAGGAAACTCCGCGACGTTCCATTCCTCGCCGCGTGCTGCAAGATATTCATGGGAAACTGCTGCTTCCATGACGTCGGCATAATAGGGACAGGCAGGGGAGACGTCGACGAAAAACACAGGCGTTTGCCGCAAAAGAAGCGTTCGGTCGGCGGATCGGCCCAGCACACGGTTGAATATGTGCGCCGCTTCGCCGCGCGTGACATGCTCGGAGCGCTCGTCGGCATAATACCAGCCGTTTTGCAGCGCGTAGGCGGTATAGGGCGCGTCCTCATAAAGCAGCCCGTCCGGCAGCGCAAGACCTGCTGCGCCGCAGATGGCGGCAAAAAGGTCTTCCCTTAAGATCGGCTCGTCCGGGAAAAAGTAGTCTGCATCGGGCGTAGGGAAGAAGCTGATGACGCCCGCAATCTCCAGATAGGCGGCACCGTCCTCCGGCACGTCATAGAAAAATACGTCTGCCTCCGCTTCGCCGCCGAAGAGCCGATAGACGAGGATCGCCGCTTCCGCGCGGGTCAGTGGGCGTTCGGGGCGGAAGAAGGAATCAAATCCGTGCATATATGCCGCGTGGAAAGAATAATCAGGCGGCGGAAGCTGCGTTTGCGTAACAGGCGGCGCTTCGGTCGCAGGCTCCGTTTCCAACAAAGCTTCCGTCTGCGCTTCCGCAGCGGAGGAGGATTCCGGCGTCCCTGCCTGCGGCGTTCTGCCCACGAGGAGAATCACAGAAACGGTTATTGCTGCCGCAAGCACAAGGAGCACAGGGAACAGCCACTGCCGTTTGGATTTCAGAAACGCTTGAATTCTGGGTTTCAAAACATCACCGCTTTAAGCTGTAAAGAATAGGGAATTGTGTCGGTGGATCATCCGCTTCTGTCGCAATTGCGCAGAAGCCTAAAATACCACCATAATCCTGATTTTATATTATAGTTTTTTCTATAGTATATGTCAACAAAAATAATGTCGAAACAGGCGGAAATCTGCGGTTTCGGCGCGAAACGTGAGGAGCGGATGAGGAAGAGAGCGTGCCAACAGTCTCTCACTTGAAAGACAGGACGCTTGCTCCGCACGGCGGACAGCATTTTACAGCCGCCGTTTCGGCTGCGTTTGCCGGGGAGAAAAAGCCGAAAAAAAGGAATCCCCAAAAAGCTGTAGCTTTCCAAGGATTCCTTCTGGTCGGAGTGTCGGGATTTGAACCCGAGGCCTCTTGGTCCCGAACCAAGCGCGATACCAAACTTCGCCACACCCCGAAGACTTTGCTATTATACGCACGAAAATCTCATTTGTCAAGCATAAAAGTATATTTTGGAAAAATCTCCATAAAATATTGCCGAGGTGAACGGGATGATTCGTAGGATTGCATGCGGCTTTTATCGAACGCTTACGGTCTGTCTGCTTTTCGTGCTTTTGGCGGTGGCGCTGAAGCAGGCGTATCCTGCGCTCGGGGAGAAGGTCGGCGCGTGGATCGCGGGTGCGGAGCGGTCGGAGGCGGTGCAGGCGATCGCCGCATTTTTCGGAAGGCTTACGTCAGGCGAGGGAATGAAGAAAGCGGTGGAGGTGTTCCGTGAGACGTTGCAGCGCGCTGCAGGCGCTTGAGATCAGTCCGGCGTTCATTGCATTTCTTTGCGCGTATTATTATTTCGATCCTGCAAGGACCTTCGTGCCGTTCTTGTTTTCCGTGACCGCGCATGAGGCAGGGCATTTGCTCCTGCTGGCGATTCTGCGCGCAAAGGTACATAAGCTGCGTCTGACCTTCAGCGGCGCAGTGCTTCTCACCGAGCCGCTGCGATACGGTCAGGAGATTGCCGCCGCTGCAGCGGGCCCTGCGGTCAACGCGCTGCTTTTGGTATTTTTTGCAAAAACGGAGCCGACGATGGCGTTCGTCAACCTGCTGCTGCTTTCATATAATCTGCTCCCGTTTTACCCGCTTGACGGCGGACGTATTCTGCGGGCGGTGCTGCATATCCTGCTCTCCGCTTATGCCGCAGAGGTCACGGAGCGGATCATCTGCGGCGGATGCTGCTTGCTGCTGCTGTGCGCCGCGGTATGGCTGACCTGCGTATGGCATGCGGGACTGTGGCCGGTCATCGTGTGGGCGCTGCTGGCGGTAAGGATCGCGGGCACGGTCCTGCCGGAGAAAAGAATTTTTCTGCGGAAAGAGTTGACAAAACAAAACTCCCGTGCTAAAATTACAACGCTGTGATTCGGAGAGATGTCCGAGCGGTTTAAGGAGCCGGTCTTGAAAACCGGTGACGCAGCAATGCGCCGTGGGTTCGAATCCCACTCTCTCCGCCACTCTTTCCTTTATATCGTTTCTTTTATTCGGAGTGATACCCAAGAGGCCGAAGGGGCTCCCCTGCTAAGGGAGTAGGCGTGTAAAAGCGCGCGAGAGTTCAAATCTCTCTCACTCCGCCACGAAAAAAGCACCGTCTTCTGACGGTGCTTTTTCGTGGCGGAAAACAAGGGAGAGAGATTTGAAGATATAAATGCGACATGCCGGTGGCATGTCGCCGACCAGTGCGAACACTGGTCGATCCTTTATCTGCGCGAAGCGCAGATGCAAGCAAATCTCTCTCACAAGGCAGTGATATTTTACACAGCACAGGAGGGGAGCACCGTCCGACCAGTGCGAATACTGGTCGATCCTTTATCTGCGCGAAGCGCAGATGCAAACAAATCTCTCTCACAGGGCAGTCGGAAACGGTATTACGTCAGATAGAGGAGCCAATAATAACGAACACTGGTCGATCCTTTATCTGCGCGAAGTGCAGATGCAAACAAATCTCTCTCACTCCGCCAAATCAAGAATCCTGATGCCGATCGGCTGTGGCTTTCCGCAATCGACGGAATAATTCTTGCGAAATCGAACAATTCTGAATATAATCCTGTACAGTACAGTTTATTGAAGGGGAGTACGCCAGTGTTTTATTTTCTTCTGCCTGCGCTTGCAAGCTACAATTTTGTCCTGATCCTCGCCGCAGTCGTGCCAGCGGCGCTGCTGATGATCAAAGCCTATCGTTCGGATCGGCTGGAAAAGGAGCCTACGGGGCTGCTCTGGCAGCTGGCGAAGGCGGGGGTCCTGTCGTCCCTGATCGCACTCGTCGCGGAGCGCGTCCTGTGCTGGCTGCTTGACCTTGCCCTGCCGCAGGAGCTTGCGCTCTATAACGTCATCCTCTATTTCGGTATCGTTGCGTTCTCGGAGGAAGGCGCAAAATACTTTATGCTCAAGCGCAGCACGTGGCGAACCCCGGCGTTCAACTGCCAGTATGACGGCGTTGTTTATGCGGTGTTCGTGTCGCTCGGCTTTGCGCTCTGGGAGAACATCAGCTACGTCATGGCGTACGGCGTTTCGACAGCGATCGTTCGCGCCGTGACGGCAATCCCCGGGCATGCCTGCTTCGGCGTGTTTATGGGCGTGTTCTACGGCGCCGCCAAAAAACACGATAACCGCAAAAATCAAAGCGCATCAAAGGCGTTCCGTGTGCTTTCCGTCCTGATTCCCGCGATCGGCCACGGCGCATACGACTACATTGCGAGCGTCGAGCAAAGTACGTGGTACTTTGTTATCTTTATCGCTGTGCTGTTTGCTGTGTCGTATTATCTCGTCCACAGAACGGCGAGAAGGGATCAGTATATCTGATCCCTTTTCGCGCTACGCTCTGAAATTGTACCCGCAGTTATGGCAATAGTACAGCTGCCGTTTGCCGGAAAACCATTTCTTGCAATGCCAGACGTAGCCCTTGTTCCGCGCAGATGCAATGATCGCCATGTACCAGTCGAAGCAGAGGAAGATCACAATTCCGATGCAGTATTTGACAATCCGCCAAAGGACGAAGCCGATTCCGAATAGGATAAACCAGAAGCAGCCGTGTTTGCTCTGCTCCAGGCTCAACTGCACATGCGGACTGCCGCAGCGCGGGCATTTTCTGTACATTCGCATGATCCCTGCCTTTCTGGAAAGTGTTCTTCCTATTATCCTTATCACATTCTCCGCAGATTTGCAAGATTTTTCGAGAAGATAATCAGACGGCGTCTGCGGTAGGGGAGTTTAATTTTTGTATTTTACCTTGACAATCAATATATTATGATGTATGATATGAATAAGATGTTATAAGCCTACATATTGTGGTTTTGGCATCAAACATAAGAGAGGAGGTAAAAATATGGAAAAGAAGACGAATGTACCTGCGATCATTGCACTGGTTGCCGGTATCCTGGCTGTTATCATCGGCATCATTGGCTGGACTTCCGCTTATGTCTTCGTCGTCGTGATCGGCATCGTTCTCGGCATCCTCGGCATTATCTGCGGCGCTGTCGGCATGAAGAAGGCAAAGGAGCTCGGCTCCGGTAAGGGTCTGGCTGTTGCGGGTCTGGTTTGCGGCATCGTCGGCACCGTTTTCACCCTCATCGCTCTGCCGTGCGCATGCGCTGCAGAGGAGGTCCGCAAGGCGGTTGAGAGCGGTCAGCTTGGCGACGTCGATTGGGACGCTCTGAACGACGCTCTGAACGATCTTGCTAACGCCGGCTAATTCCTTATGATTCGCACGTTAAGCAGACATAAGCGTTGCTTATGTCTGCTTTTCTGTCAAACTGTTTGAAAGAGGAGATAGTATGATACCTCCCATCACGATCTTCGGCCGCGAGCTGTACCCTTATACGCTCACGGCGCTCGTCGGCATCCTCGTGACGCTTTTGTTCGCCTATATCACGGCAAAGAAGCGGGGTCTCGACGAAATTACCATGCTCTTTACCATGCTGTTTGCCACGGCGGGCGCTTTTCTCGGCGGGCATATCCTGTACGCTCTGACGAACATCAGGGAGCTTATCGTAATTTTTCAGCATCTGGACGCGTTTGGGAGCCTCGGCAGCTTCCTGAAATTTATCTATCCGTATTTCAGCGGCGCCGTGTTTTACGGCGGCCTGATCGTCGGCATACTGTTCGCGTGGCTGTACCTGCGAAAGACGAAACAGCCGATCGGCGGCTATACGGACGTCGGCGCGATCTGCATTCCGCTCTTCCACGGCTTCGGACGCATCGGCTGCTTTCTGTCCGGCTGCTGCTTCGGCATCGAGAGCACGTGCGGCTTCGTCATGCACCACTCGATCATGGAGGAGGCCAACGGAGTACGCCGTTTTCCCGTGCAGCTGTGCGAAGCGGTGTTCAATTTTGCGCTTGCCCTCGTTCTGTACGTGCTTCTGAAGAAAAAAAAGCTGCAGGGCAGGCTGCTGAACGTCTATCTCTACGCCTATCCGGTCTTCCGCTTTTTGATCGAATTCCTGCGCGGGGACGCGTATCGCGGTATCTGGTACGGTTTGTCAACGTCGCAATGGCTCTCTCTGCTGCTGATCGTATGCAATACGGTATTTCTGCTGGCGTCCCGCCGAAAGAAGCCGGAAGAAAGAAAAACGACCTGAACTTGCGCGTTCAGGTCGTTTTTCTATGTGCTTCAGAAGCTGTTCAGAAGTGCCGTCCTGCTTTCCTCACTCTGTGTGGAGACGTAGACGACGCCGATAAAACCGTCGCGCTGCAGGAAAATCTGTGCGGTATAGAAGGTCATGCCGCTGGCAGCAACGGTCAGATAGAAGCAGGGGTGTTCCTCACCGCCGAAACGTGCCGTGCCGATTTCGTCGGAGACGACGTCGTAATCCGCGCCTGCATAGTCCCGGGCGCTGGCGTCCTTGGTCGCTACCGCGTACTCGGCCTCCGTCATGTCCTTTCCGTACTGGACGGCGGGGATCGCTACGGTGAAGCCGAGCGTTTCCAGCTCGCTGCGGGCATACATATCGTAGACAAATCCAACGCGCTTCAGCGTTTCGGATGCCGTTTCGCCGTTAGCTGCTCCGTTGATGCTCGCGAGCTGCTGCGACGTATAAAACGTCCATTTTCCGTCCCGCATATATTTGACGTTGAAGAAGGCGTTCGTGTAGCTTTCCTCGTCAAAGATGCCGAACAGGTCTTCCGGGATCTCTCCGTCATAGGAGGCCGCAGGCGTTTTCTCCGAAGCGCCTGTTGCGCCGGGCTGCTCCGACGGGTCGCCCGGCTCGGACGTCTCGCTCTTTTCACATGCGAAAAGCGGGAGCAGGAGCGCAAATAACAAAAGGATCGTAATCGCTTTTTTCATAGCCGTTTCCTCACTTTGCTGCGTTGATCAGGATGTTCTTGATCGTGCGAACGGCCGCCTCCATATCCTCCACGGGGATATACTCAAAGCGCCCGTGGAAATTATCGCCGCCGGTAAAAATGTTCGGGCAGGGAAGGCCCTCGTAGGACAGGCGCGCGCCGTCGGTGCCGCCGCGAATCGGAACGATCAGCGGCTTCACGCCCGCCTGCTCCATTGCCCGAACCGCCTCATCGACGACGTGCATATGCGGACGGATTTTCTCTGCCATATTATAGTAGCTGTCCTTGAGCGACAGCTCCACTCGACCCTCGCCGTAGCGCTCGTTCAGGAAGGCGGCGGCCTTGCGGAAGACGTCCTTTCTGCGCTCGAATTTCTCGCGGTCGTGGTCGCGGATGATATATTTGAGAACGGAACGCTCCTCATCGCCCTGCATTTCGCACAGATGCGCGAAGCCCTCGTATTTCTCGGTGCAGTCGGGACGCTCGTGAACGGGCAAGAGGGCGTTGAACTCCATGGCGATCAGCTGTGAATTGATCATACAGTTCTTCGCCGTGCCGGGATGTACGTTGCGCCCGTGGAAGGTGACGACTGCAGAGGCGGCGTTGAAATTCTCGTATTCCATCTCGCCGACCAGACCGCCGTCGATCGTGTAGGCGTACTGCGCGCCAAAGTCCTTGAGATTGAAGCGATCGGCGCCTCTGCCGATCTCCTCGTCGGGCGTGAAGCCGATGCGGATCGTGGCATGCGGCGTTCCTTCGGCCATCAGCTCCTCGGCCGCCGTCAGGATCTCCGCGATGCCCGCCTTGTCGTCCGCGCCGAGCAGGGTCGTGCCGTCCGTGACAATCAGGTGCTTGCCGATATGCTGCTCCAGACGGGGAAACTCCTTCGGGGAAAGCACCGTATTCTCATTCAACGCAATATCGCCGCCGTGGTATTCCACGATCCGCGCTTTGACGTTCTCGCCGGAGCAGTCCGGCGAGGTATCCACGTGCGCGATCATGCCGATCGTCGGGGCGTGCTCCGCGCCCTTGACCGTGCCGTATACGTAGCCGTCGTCGTCCATATAGGCGTCCGCAATGCCCATCGCCTTCATTTCCTCCACCAGCGCGGCGCTCAACGCCTTCTGCTTCATCGTGGAAGGACACGTTTCCGAGTTTTCGTCGGACTTCGTGTCAAAGCGCACGTATTTCAATAATCGTTCCGCTACAGTCATATCTTACCTCCTTGAGAAATTGCCCCGCAGACAGCGGGGCAATCTGATTTTACTTTCTGCACAGCTCGGCAGTATCCTGCGCGATCATCAGCTCTTCGTTGGTCGGAATGACCCAGACCGTCACCTTGGAGTCGGGCGTGGAGATGACGCACTCTTCGCCGCGGGACTTGTTCTTTTCAGGATCGATCTTGATGCCGAGGAATTCCAGACCCTCGCAGATCTGCGCACGCATCTTGCCGTCGTTCTCGCCGACGCCTGCTGTGAAAACAAGGCAGTCGAGGCCGCCGAGCGCGGCTGCGTAAGCGCCGACGTACTTTCTGACGCCGTAGGCGAACATGTCGCGGGCGAGGGCGCAATTCTCGTTGCCCTGCTTGGCGCCGTTTTCCAGATCGCGGAAGTCGGAGGAGACGCCGGAAACGGCGAGCATGCCGGACTTCTTGTTCAGCATGTTCAGGCATTCCGACGGGGTCATGCCGTATTTGTTGCAAATGAATTCGACAATGCAGGGGTCAATGTCGCCGGAGCGGGTGCCCATGGGAACGCCTGCCAGCGGGCTCAAGCCCATGGAGGTGTCCTGACACTTGCCGTTTGCGACTGCGCTCAGGGAAGAGCCGTTGCCCAGATGGGCGACGATGACCTTCAGCTCGCTTGCGGGCTTGCCCATCAGCTCGATGGCGCGCTTGGAAACGAAGCGGTGCGACGTTCCGTGGAAGCCGTAGCGGCGGATATGGTCTTCTTCGTAGTACTTTGTGGGGATCGCATAGCGGTACGCCTTCGGGGGCATGGTCATATGGAAGGCAGTGTCGAAAACGGCTACCTGCTTCTTGCCGGGCATGGCGTTCTCGCAGGCGATAATGCCCTTGAGATTTGCGGGATTGTGGAGCGGCCCGAGGGGAATGCAGTCCTCGATTGCCTTCTTGCAGGCCTCGTCGACGATGCAAGATTCGATGAACTTGTCGCCGCCGTGCAGCACACGGTGACCGACCGCGTCGACCTCGTCCAGAGATTTCACAACGCCGAACTTCTCATCGACAAGGATGGACAGAACGGACTCGATCGCCTCGGAGTGGGTGGGCATGGGGATGTCGCGCGACTCCTTCAAAACGGTCTCGTCGCTTTCGTCGATGACCTTGTGCGTCAGTCTGCCGTCAATGCCGATGCGCTCGCACAGACCCTTGGCATAGACTCTGCCGGAGTCCGGGTCCATGAGCTGATACTTCAGAGAAGAACTGCCTGCGTTGATCACAAGAATTTTCATAAATGCATCTCCTGTAAATTTGTATTTCATTTTTTCTGCTTTCATGATAGTATGGTTGCATACGAAGTCATTTTATAATAGAATGCCGGACGTTGCAAGTGTATTTTTGGGAATGAGGCGATTTTTGTGAAAAATATCGGCGTGATCTGCGAATATAACCCGTTTCACAACGGCCACGCAAAGCAGCTTTCCTTTATGAAGACGCAGGGCGCTGCGATCTGCCTGATGAGCGGAAACTACGTCCAGCGCGGCGAGCCTGCAATTCTGGACAAGTATACCCGCGCAGCGGCCGCCGTCGCCTGCGGTGCGGATCTCGTGCTGGAGCTTCCTCTGACCTACGCGCTGCGCTCTGCGGAGGGGTTTGCCGCAGGCGGCGTGGAGATATTGGACAAGCTCGGCTGCGTGGACGCTCTCTGCTTCGGCAGCGAATCGGGAAGGGAAGACGAGCTCATGCAGACGGCACGCCTGCTTCTGACGGAGCAGTTTTCCGTCAAGCTGCGCAGCGAGCTTGCCAGCGGCGTCTCTTTTCCCCGCGCGAGACAGAATGCAGTCGAAGACCTCGGCGGTAGCGGCGAGCTGCTTGAGAATCCGAACGACATCCTCGCCGTTGAATACTGCAAGGCGATCCTGCAGCGGGAAAGCAGACTTGTACCGCTGGTGATTGCCCGCGAGGGAAGCTATCTGGACAGCACGGACGCCGAAAACCCGTCCGCCTCCGTTCTGCGGCAGACGGAGCAATGGGAGCTCTTCGTTCCAGCGCAGGCGCTGCGCGTCTATGAAAGCGCCGTGCGCGCAGCCGCTCCCTGCGGCGAGCGGGCGTGGCTTGCCCGCCTGCGCGCTATGTCAGAGCGGGAGTTTTCGCTTCTTCCGTTCAGCTCCGAGGGACTGTGGCGCAAGCTGATGCATGCCTGCCGGGAGCAGGCGACGTTGGAGGAAATCATTGACGCGACAAAGTCCAAACGCTATACGAGAACGCGGCTGCAGCGGATGCTGCTGTGCGCCTTTTTGGGAATCACCAAAGACCTGCTGGAGCAGGAGGCTCCTTACGTCCGTGCGCTTGCGCTGAACGAGACGGGACAGAAGCTATTGAAGAGAGCACGTGAGACGGGCTGCGTTCCGATTCTGAACGCGGGAGAACGCGCGCCGGAGGGAGATTACGCGGAGCTGGAGCGCAGAGCGTCCGACCTCTACGGACTGTTTGCCGACGCGGATCAGCCGCTCCCGCCCAATGCGGAGCTTTCGGCGAGAGCCGTCCCGGTCAAAAGCAAAACTTGACTTCCTTCGCGCAATATGCTAAAATTGCCGAAGTTTTTAGTTGAGGTGCCATTCTTTCGATGAAAAGAGTTATTTGCCTGCTGATCGTACTGACAATCGTATGCTCTGTCCTGCCTGCGGCGGGAGCTGCGGAGGAGTCACAGATCAGTCCGGCCTTCCTGCATTACCTGCAGGCGAAGTTCCCGAGCGGAAAATACTGGAACCATGCGCCGGGCGAACCGAACGACCCCGACGGCTGGACGGACAAGCCCTGCACCCATCACGGGACAGGCACCTGCGACTTCGTAAAGGGAAGCTGCGGCTGCAACGTGTTTGACGGCTGCATCCAGTGCTTCGGCTTTGCGGCGAAGCTGGCGCATGAGTGTACCGGCACGATGCTCCATACATGGAAAAAGGTCAATACTCTTGACGGACTCAAAGCCGGCGACGTCGTCCGGATCAACAACGACCAGCATTCGATCTTTATCACCTCGGTCAAGGGTGACGAGGTGATCTTTGCCGACTGCAACATCGCCTCGGACTGCCAGATCCGCTGGAACACGAAAACGACGGTTAATTGGCTGCAGGAGCGCCTGACCTACGTGCAGACCGCGCCCGTCAGCGCTTCTGCGCCGAATACGCCGAGCACAACGTGCAAGGCAAACTATAAATTCGGGGAAACGGTGGAGCTGTTCTGGAATCCGCTGCCGAACGCGGACGAATATCAGATCCGCATCTCGCTGAACGGCGAATATCTGCGCACCGCTACCGTTACGGAGCGCTCCTCCTATGCCTTCACGCCGGAGCAGTTCGGCATGTTCACGTTTGAGATCACCGCGAAAAACCGCTACGGCGCTTCCGCGCCTGCGCAGTGCAGCACACTGGTCGATCCGCACGAGTGCCAAATTAAGTATTTCACAGACGTGAAAAACTTTTTGGACTGGTCGCATGCCGGCATTGAATACGCCGTTGTCAACGGCCTGTTCAAGGGGACGAGTGAGACGACCTTCTCCCCGGACGCGACGATGACGAGAGCCATGATCGCAACCGTGCTTTGGAGATTGGAAAACAGCCCCGAGACGGTAATTGATAACCCGTATTCCGACGTTGACAACGCGGCGGATAATTGGTATAGAAGCGCAGTCCTATGGGCGTATGAAAACGGCATTATGGACGGCGTGGGGAACGGCAGATTCGACCCGGACGGCGTCCTGACGCGCGAGCAGATCGTGACGGTTCTGTACCGCTATGCCGGCGAGACGGCGGACGGCGCGCAGGATCTTGCCGCGTTGGAGGCGTATGCCGACGCAAAGGACGTGGCTGAGTGGGCAACGGACGCCGTCTGCTGGGCGATCGGCCGGGAGGTCATTCAGGGAAGCAGGCTCGGCGATGCACAGTATCTGACGCCGAACGGCAGCGCGAGCAGAGCGCAGGTCGCGACGATTTTGATGCGTTTTCTGAAGGACGACGCTGCGCGGTGAGCTGTGCAGCCGCGGTTTTTGATATTTCGCTGAAAAAACAGAAAAAAACACTTGCATTTCCAAAACAGTTGTGATATTATTATTGCGCTTTGAAAAAATACGGGGTATTATGCCCTTTACGAAAAGAAGAAAGAGGTGAATGTGATGAAGGAAGGTATCCATCCGAAATACGAACAGACGACGATCCGTTGTGCTTGCGGCGAAATCATTGAGACTGGTTCCACCAAGAAGGACATCAAGGTCGAAATTTGCTCCAAGTGCCACCCTTTCTATACCGGCAAGCAGAAGCTGGTCGATACCGGCGGACGCGTTGATCGCTTCAATAAGAAGTATGGCCTGAAGTAAGTTATGAAAAGTCTGCATCGTAGCGGTGCGGACTTTTTTCATTCTTTGTCGCTTTTTGGGAGAAAAACATGGAGCAGATGGATCGAGTGACCATGGAAAAAGCGGTTTTGGTCGGGTTGAATGCGGACTGCTTCAAGCCGGAAGAGACTGCTACATATGAGACGCTGGACGAGCTGGAGGCCCTGTTGGAGACGGCAGGCGGCGTCTGCACGGCTAAGCTGCTGCAAAACCGCCATGCGCCCGATCCGCACAGCTTCATCGGCGAGGGAAAAGCGCAGGAGGTGCGCGAGCTTCTGGAAAAAACGGAAGCAAACCTCGTGATCTTCGACAACGATCTTTCCCCCTCGCAGATCCGCGCTTTGGAGGAATTGACTGAGGCAACCGTGCTGGATCGCAGCGCGCTGATCCTCGACATCTTCGCACAGCGGGCGAAGACCGCCGAGGGCCGTCTGCAGGTCGAGCTGGCGCAGTATCAGTATCTGCTGCCGAAACTCTCCGGGATGGGAAAATCCATGTCAAGACTCGGCGGCGGCATCGGAACGCGCGGCCCCGGTGAAACGAAGCTGGAGACGGATCGCCGTCATATCCGCGAGCGCATTAACCGCCTGCAGGAGGAACTGGACGAGGTGCGCAAGGTCCGTACCGTGCAGCGACAGCGCAGGATCAAGAATTCCGTACCCGTCGTTGCGCTGGTCGGCTATACAAACGCAGGAAAATCCACCCTGCTCAATCAGCTGACAGGGGCGGGCATCCCGGCCAACAACCGCCTGTTCGATACGCTGGACACGACGACGCGGCGGCTGAAGGTGTCCGATCATCTGGAGGTTCTGCTTTCCGACACGGTCGGCTTTATTGCCAAGCTGCCGCACCACCTGATCGAGGCCTTTCAGGCGACGCTGGAGGAGCTGCGTTACGCCGATCTGCTTTTGCACGTGATCGACGCCTCCGACCCGGAGCGTGAGGC
Source organism: Oscillospiraceae bacterium (assembly GCA_017405865.1). GTDB lineage: Bacteria > Bacillota > Clostridia > Oscillospirales > Oscillospiraceae > JAZOXB01. Next base: position 68,430 of record JAFQZN010000040.1, read on the forward strand.
GCATATCGAGGTGGTCGACCGGCTGATCGATAAGCTCGCCAAGCCGGGGGTCCCCGTGCTTCGGTGCTATAATAAAGTCGATCTGCTCGACGACATCTCCAATTATCCGGTCGGTGAGACGAGCATCCCGATGTGCGCGCGCAACGGCGTGGGGATGGACGAGCTGCTGACGAGGATCGAAGAAACGCTGCTCGGCACGATGCATCACGTGACGCTTCTGCTGCCTTACGCACAGGGCGGCGTACTGGAGGTGCTGCACGAGCAGGCGCAGGTCCTTCGCGTGGACTATACCCCCGAGGGGATCGAGGTGGAAACGATCTGCTCGGAGGAGCTTTACGGCCGCTACCGCAAATTTGAAAAGGAGCCGGACGCATGAACGAATATCTGGTGCCGACGCGTGATGCCGACGCCGAATTTGTTGAGCGGCGCTCCCGCTTTATCGGACATGTTTTTCTGACCGAAACGGAAGAGCAGGCGCTTGCAAGGCTCAAGCAGATGCGCGAGACCTATTGGGACGCCACGCATAACGTCTACGCCTATATTATCCGCGACGGCGCGACGCGCTTTTCAGACGACGGAGAGCCGGGCGGCACGGCGGGCATGCCCGTTTTGCAGGTGCTGCAGCGCGAGGGGATTTTCAACGTTACCTGCGTTGTGACGCGGTATTTCGGCGGCATTCTGCTCGGCGCGGGCGGTCTGGTTCGCGCCTATGCGCACAGCGCAAAGCTCGCGCTGGAGGCGGCAGGGAAGTCCGTCAAGCGCGTCTGGACGAGGGTCTGCCTGCCCTGTCCCTATAGCTGGTTCGAGCGAATCAAGCTGGAGGTCGCCGCTTTCGGCGGCGTCGTGGAGAATACGGACTTCGGCGCGGACGTCCGCTTCGGGCTTCTCCTGCCGGAAGCGCAGGTCAAGCCGTTTTTGGAACGCGTGACCGATCTTTCCGCAGGGACGATCACGGGTCAGATCGGTGAAAACGAATATAAGGCATTTCCGCTATAGGAGGAACAGCCATGACGATACGCGAGGAACTGGAGCGCGATGAGCATCTCCGTCTGGACGCAAAAGCGCAGTTTTCCGACGAAAGCAAAGGGCGGCCCACCCCGGAGACGGAGCGGGAAAACGACGTACGCACCTGCTATCAGCGCGACAGCGACCGCATCCTACATAGTAAATCCTTCCGGCGCCTGATGCACAAAACGCAGGTATTCCTGCAGCCGGAGGGCGATCATTACCGTACGCGCATGACGCATACGCTGGAGGTCGCGCGGATTGCCCGCACGATCACCCGCGCATTACGGCTCAACGAGGATCTTTCCGAGGCGATCGCCTTCGGTCACGACCTCGGGCACACACCCTTCGGTCATGCGGGCGAGGTCGCACTGACGGAGGTCACGGGCAAGCCGTTTCGGCACAACGAGCAATCCCTGCGCGTGGTCGACGACCTGGAGAATAACGGGCGGGGGCTGAATCTGACCTACGAGGTGCGCATGGGCATCCTCGGCCACAGCAGGCACAGCCGCCTGCCGGAGACGCTGGAGGGGCAGATCGTCCGAAAGTCCGATCAGATCGCCTATATCAATCACGATATCGACGACGCCATGCGCGCCGGCATCCTGACAGATCGGGATATTCCCCGGGAAATTGCCGAGGTGCTCGGCAATACCCACCGAGAGCGGATCAATTCGCTCGTGACCGATATGATTTTCCACACGCGCAGCACGGGTCAGCTCGGCATGACGCCGCAGGTCGATCAGGCGATGGAGGCGCTGCGCAGCTTTATGTTTGAGCGCGTTTATAAGAATCCGGTCGCCAAGGGCGAGGAAGCAAAGGCGCGCGATATTCTCAAGCAGCTTTACGAATACTATATCCGGCATCCGGACGCGATCCCGGCGGATTTCCGGCCGCAGCTGGATTTCGACGGCATGGAGCGCACGGTCTGCGACTATATCGCGGGCATGACGGATAAGTACGCGATGTATAAATACGACGAGCTGTTCATCCCGCTTGCCTGGCAGGTGCGCGGCTGAAAATATTAGATTTTTTGCCTCAATTTGTCGCATAGGGACGAATAAGGGACAATATTGCAGTTATCATAGAAACAGAACAAGAAATAGGATCCCGTCACTGCGGGAACGGAAAGGAGAAGCTGATGGCGTTTTCACCCGTGTTTCTGGACGAACTGAATAACCGCAACCCCATAGAGGACGTGGTAGGGCAGTATGTCGCACTGACGCGCAAGGGGAGCAATCTCTTCGGACTTTGCCCCTTCCACGGCGAAAAGACCGCATCCTTCTCCGTTGCCCCCGAAAAGGGCATTTTCTACTGCTTCGGCTGCCATAAGGGCGGCGGCGTCGTCAATTTCATCATGGAGATCGAAAATCTCTCTTACCCCGATGCGGTTCGTTTCCTCGCGAAGCGCGCCGGTCTGGAGGTGCCGGAGGACGATACCAATCAGTCGCAGTATAAGAAGAAGGAACGCCTCTGGGCGCTCAATAAAGAGGCGGCAAGATTCTTTAACGATCAGCTGAAAACACCGGCGGCAGCAGAGGCGCGCGCCTATATTTCCCAACGCGGCATGACCAAAGCCACGGTCACGCATTTCGGCCTCGGCTTCGCGCCGGATTCGTGGAGTGCGCTGATGGATGCGATGACCGCAAAGGGCTTTAGCAAGGAGGAGCTGCTGGAGGTCGGACTGGTGCGGAAAAACCAGAATAAGGGTACGCTTTACGACTACTTCCGCAACCGGCTGATGTTCCCGATCATCGACGTGCGCGGCAACGTCATCGGCTTCGGCGGCAGAGTCATGGACGCCTCCGAGCCGAAGTATCTGAACTCGCCGGAAACGACGGTCTTCAATAAGCGGAGAAACCTTTTTGCGATGAATTTCGTCAAAAAGAGCAAGCTGGATTTTATCATTCTGACCGAGGGCTATATGGATACCGTCACGCTGCACCAGTACGGCTTTGACTGTGCGGTAGCCTCGCTCGGCACCTCGCTGACGCAGGAGCATGCGGACCTGTTGTCCAAATATACGAACGAAGTCGTGCTGACCTACGACGGCGACGCTGCCGGACAAAACGCGACACAGCGGGCAATCCCGATGCTGGAAAAGACCGGATTGCGCGTGAAGGTACTGCGTATGCAGGGCGCGAAGGATCCGGACGAGTTTTTGAAAAAATACGGGGCGGATCGCTTCCGCCTGCTGCTGGAGGGCTCCGTGAATCAGGCGGAATACCGTCTTGCCTCGCTGCAGATGAAATTCGACCTGTCAAACGACGAGCAGAAGGTCGAATTTGCAAAGCAGGCGGCGGATCTGATCTCCTCCTTTACCACCGCGGTCGAGCGCGAGATCTACGGCGCAAGAGCCGCCGAAATGGCGGGCTTGAGCGCAGAAGTCATGAAAATCGAGGTCAACAAGGCATATAAGCGGCGCCTGGCGATCAGTAAAAAAGCGCAGGAAAAGAAGGATCTTGAGATTTCCCAGCAGCGGCAGCCGCGCTCGCGGCAGCTCCGCTACGACAACATCCGCTCTGCAATGGCGGAGGAAAATCTGCTGCGCATGCTGCTGCGGCAGCCGGAGCTGTTCGACCGCGCGAAAACGCTCGAAAGGGAAACCTTTTCCGTTCCGATGTTCGGACGAGCCTTCGACGCGCTGCGCCGTCGCTGGGAGGATGATCTTTCCGTCACGCCCTCCGTCCTGTCAGAGCTTCTGACGCCGGAGGAAATGGCGCATCTGACCTCCGTTTTGCAAAAGCCGGATATTCCGCTGACGGATGAGGCCTTCGACGACTGTGTGCGGATCATCTCGGAGGAATACCGTCGTGCCAATATTTCCGGCACGGACGATTTGAAAAAAATGCAGGAAAACCTTCGCAGGAAAAAAGGATATGGAGGGAAATAGAATGGACGAGATGCAAAACGACGCTTTGCTGCAGGAGAAGCTGCAGCAGCTTCTGGAGCTGGGCAAAAAGAATAAGAAAATCGCTTCCAAGGATCTGATCGACGCTCTGGACGCCGTGGACGCCGACGAGCAGCAGACGGACGAGATCTACAACGCGCTGGAGACCGCCGGCATCGAGGTCGATGTCAGCGACGTCGTGGAAATCCTGTCGAAGCAGGAGGAAGTCACGCCGAGCGAGGAGGATCTGGAAGGAATCGAAGAGGAAAAGCTCGTTGATACCGACGAAATGTCCGAGAAAATGAGCATCAACGATCCGGTGCGCATGTATCTGAAGGAGATCGGCAAGATCCCGCTTCTTTCGCTCGAGGAAGAGCAGAAGGTCGCAAAGCGGCTTGCCGAGGGCGATGAGGAAGCGCATAACATCATGGTCGAATCCAACCTGCGCCTTGTCGTTTCCATCGCAAAGCGCTACGTCGGCAGAGGCCTGCCGTTTTTGGATCTGATTCAGGAGGGCAATCTCGGCCTGATCAAGGCAGTCGGCAAGTTCGACTATGAAAAGGGCTATAAATTCTCCACCTACGCGACGTGGTGGATCCGGCAGTCGATCTCCCGCGCGATCGCGGATCACTCAAGGACGATCCGTATTCCCGTTCACATGGTCGAAACGATCAACCGCGTTTCCCGCGCCTCGCACGATCTGGTGCAGGATCTCGGCAGAGATCCCTCTTCGGCGGAAATTGCGCAAAAGCTCAATATGTCGCAGGAAAAGGTTGAGGAGATCATGCGCGTGGCGCAGGAGCCGATCTCGCTGGAAACGCCGGTCGGCGAAGAGGACGACAGCCATTTGGGCGATTTTATTCAGGACGAGGACGCTTCCGAGCCTGCTGACGCCGCGACCTACACCATGCTGCGCGAGCAGCTCGCAGGCGTCTTGAAGACGCTGACGGCCAGAGAAGAAAAGGTTCTCTGCCTGCGCTACGGTCTGATCGACGGGAAGATGCACACGCTCGAGGAGGTCGGAGAGGAATTTGACGTGACACGCGAACGCATCCGTCAGATTGAAGCGAAAGCGCTGCGCAAGCTGCGTCATCCGTCCCGTTCTAAAATCTTAAAGGACTTCTTGAATTAAAAATTCTACTTGACAACGGCAAAATATATCGTATCATATGGATAGGATTCCAAAGCAAATTCGGGAGGTAACAACATGTACGAACGAATCAGGTCTTATCTGTCCGAGCAGCTTGACATCCCCGCAGAGGAGTTGAGCCGCGATACCACCTTTGAAAGCCTGCATCTGGACTCTCTGGACATGGTCGAAATGGTCATGGACATGGAGGAAGAGCTGGGCATCGACCTCGGTATGGACGGCGATATGCAGTTGGAGACGATCGGCGACCTGGCCGACTATATCGAGGAAAAACTGGAACAATAGTTTAAGCCACTTCGACCCGTGACAAGGTCGCACTAGTCGGGGAGATAGCGGTGCCCTGTTGCCTGCAATCCGCTACAGCAGGGATGAAGTCCCGCACCCGGGTTTGTGCTGTGTTGCTGTCCGCGTAAGCGGTGTTGAGGGATCGGTCTCACGCAACGGACTCCCGTGAACCATGTCAGGCGGGGAACCGAGCAGCATTAAGCGGATCTGTTCGTGTGCCGTGAGTCAGCCGTTTCTGAGCTGGCTGCCCGGGAAACGGATATAGCACAAATTCAAATGCGGGTGTGCGATCTTGTCATGGGTCGAAGGAAACGCGGGGGTGGAAAACCTTCGCGTTTTTTTATTGCAATTTTCCTGCGCATCGTTTATACTATTTGGGTTAGGAGGTGAACGGAATGTATCAGGCATTATACCGCAAATACCGGCCGCAGACGTTTGACGACGTGGTCGGACAGCTCGCGGTGACGCAGACGCTGAAGAATCAGCTCATCAACAACCGCTTGAGTCACGCATATCTGTTCACCGGCACGAGAGGCACCGGCAAAACGACCTGTGCGAAGATCCTCGCCAAGGCGGTCAACTGCGAAAACCCGCACGACGGCAACCCGTGCAACTGCTGCTCCGCCTGCAGAAGCATCGACTCCGGCGCCTGTATGGACGTTCTGGAGATCGACGCGGCGTCCAACAACGGCGTGGACAACGTTCGCTCCCTGCGCGACGATGCGATCTATACGCCGGCGGAGGTCAAAAAGCGCGTCTATATCATCGACGAGGTTCACATGCTCTCGATCAGCGCGTTTAACGCCTTGCTGAAGATCATAGAAGAGCCGCCGGAGCATCTGCTGTTCATTCTTGCGACGACAGAGCTTCACAAGGTCCCTGCGACCATCCTCTCGCGCTGTCAGCGCTTTTCCTTCCGCAGGATTCTGCCGGAGGATATTGTTGACCGCCTGAACTATATCGCCTACAAGGAGCAGATTCCGCTGGAGGCGGATGCAGCGGCGTATCTTGCGCGGCTTGCCGACGGCGGCATGCGCGACGCGGTCAGTCTGCTGGATCAATGCGCCTCCGCTGCGTCGGGGACGATCGATACGGAGCAGGTCTGCAAAACGCTCGGCCTTGCCGGTACGCGAAAAACAGCGGAAATGATGCAGGCGATCGGCGCGCATGACAGTGCTGCCGTTCTGACGCTTTTCAACGGGCAGTACGCCGAGGGCAAGGATCTTGCCGCGATGCTGGACGAGCTTTGCACGGTTGCGCGCGACCTGCTGATTCTGAAAACGGCGTCGTCCGGCGTGAGCCTGATTTCCGGCATCTGCACGGAGCAGGAGCTGAAAACGCTCCTTCCGCTGTTCGGAGCGGGAGAGCTGCTTCGCATGACCGCGCTCCTGCGCGACGCCGCTGCAGGCTTCAGCGCCAGCGCAAACAGGCGCATCGACGCCGAGCTTTGCCTGATGCGCCTGTGCGAGCCGGAGGCCTCCTTGGACGCAGAGTCGATCAATGCAAGGCTCAGCCGCCTGGAGAATAAGCTCGCAAGCGGCCTGCTGACGGTGCAGACGGCGCCCGAGACGCCAAAGCCGGAGGAGGAAACGCCGCCATGGCAGGAGGAAGAAATGCCTCCTGCGCCGGAGGAGGCGCCGCCGGAAGCTGCAGAGGAGTCGGTCAGCGACAGCGCGTGGCCGCAGCTCGTGCAGCGCTTGCGCACGGCACTGAAGGCGCCTGCAATGGGCATGTTTTCCGTATCGGACAACGCGCCGCTGCAGGGCAGGCTGACAAAGGACGAACTGATTCTGACGATTATGGCGGATTTTGCCGAGAACGTGATCAACAAGCCGGACGTGCTGCAGACCATCACGGAGGTCGCCTCCGCGCAGGCCGGGCATCCGGTGAAGGTAAGACTCGTCCGAAAGGGCGAGGAGAAGAAATCGAACGGCAGCTTCGACCGCTTCCTTTCCTTCGGCGAGGAGCATCCGGAACTGATTGAATTCAAATAAAAGGAGAAAAGACACTATGGCAAAGGGCGGATTCCGCGGCGGTATGGGCGGCGGTATGAACATGAATATGATCAAGCAGGCGCAGAAAATGCAGCAGGATATGCTGAAAATGCAGGAAGAGCTTGAGTCGAAGGAGTTTGAGGCGACGGTCGGCGGCGGTATGGTAACGGCGTGCGTCAACGGAAAGCACGAGGTCCTCGGCATCAGCATCAACCCCGAGGCGGTCGATCCCGACGACGTTGAAATGCTGCAGGATATGGTTGTCGCCGCTGTCAACGAGGCCATGCGCAAGGCAGAGGCCGAGAGCCAGCAGAATATGGCGAAGCTGACCGGCGGTCTGAATCTGGGCGGGCTGTTCTGATGCGAGTCTTTCCCGCCGCACTGGAGCGGCTGACGGAACAATTTGCGAAGCTGCCGGGCATCGGCGGCAAGACGGCGCAGCGGCTGGCGTTCCATCTGCTCACCCAGCCGGAAAGCGAGGCGCAGGAATTTGCGGACGCGATACTGGAAGCAAAAAAGTCCGTACATCTTTGCCCCTGCTGCCGCAATCTGACGGATAAGGAGCTTTGCCCGATCTGTGACGACGATACGAGAGATCACAGCATGATCTGCGTGGTTGCAGACCCGAAGGACGTAATCGCCATGGAACGCGCAAGAGAATTCCACGGCGTTTACCACGTGCTGCACGGCGTCATCTCGCCGCTGAACCACGTCGGCCCGGACGACATCTGCATCCGCGAGCTCCTGGAGCGCGTCGGCAAGGGAGAGGTGCGCGAGGTCATCATGGCGACCAATCCCGATACCGAGGGCGAGGCGACGGCAATGTATATTTCCCGCCTGCTGCGGCCGATGGAGGTGCGCGTGACGCGGCTTGCCTACGGGATCCCTGTCGGCAGCCAGCTGGAATATGCCGACGAGGTTACCCTCCTGCGCGCGCTCGAGGGCAGAAAAGATATTTGATCTGTAAAACGGCTGCAAGTTCAGGCTTGCAGCCGTTTTCTATTGTAATTTCAGAGGAAACTCTTCCGTATGATGGTAATAATTCTATCATAGGAGGGGTATCGTGGAGGACTTCCTGCATCGAATCGGCGAACGGGTGTGGGGCTGGCCGATGATGCTTTTGTTCGTCGGCGTCGGCCTGCTGTTTACCGTGCGGTTGAAGGGCGTACAGTTCCGCCTTCTGGGCAAGGCACTGCGGCTGATCCGTCCGGGGGAAGGGAAGGACGGCGTCAGTCCCTACGCCGCGCTTTGCACTGCCCTTGCCGCAACGGTCGGCACGGGGAACATCGTCGGGGTCGCGACCGCGCTCGCCTCCGGCGGCCCCGGCGCGCTGCTTTGGATGCTGCTTGCCGCCGTGTTCGGCATGGCGACGCAGTACGCAGAGGGCTTTCTCGCGGTAAAATTCAGAAGAAAAGAGAAAAACGGCTGGTTTGGCGGACCGTTTTGTTATATTGAACAGGGACTGGGCAGGCGCTTTCGGTGGCTCGCCGTTACGTTCGCTGTGACGGGCGCGGCGGTCGGCATTCTCGGCGTCGGCACGACGGCACAGGTCAACAGCATCACCGGGGCGGCAGATGCGTTCTTTTCCTCCGGCACTGCCTTTGTCGTAGCGGGGCATGCGTACTCCAAAACCGTCGTCATCAGCGGCGCGCTGACGACGGTTGCTGCTGCGCTCGTCCTGCTCGGCGGGGTCAAACGGATCACCGCAGTCTGCCAGGCGCTGGTGCCGTTCATGGCGGCGCTGTATCTGCTCTTTTCTGCGGTGCTTTTGATCTGCTGCGCCGACCGGATTCCGGCTGCGATCGTGTTAATCGTCAAAAGCGCCTTTTGTCCGCGTGCGGTGCTCGGCGCGGGAGCGGGCGTCAGCTTGAAGCTTGCTTTGCGTATGGGGATCGGCAGAGGCGTGTTTACGAACGAAGCGGGTCTTGGCTCGTCGGCGATTGCGGCGGCCGTTTCCGACGAGACAGACCCGGTGAATCAGGGGCTGATCTCCATGACGGGTACCTTTATTGACACGGTCGTGATCTGCACGGTCACGGGGCTTTGCCTGACCGTGACCGGCGCGTGGCGCGCGCCGCTGCAGGGTGTTCAGCTCACGGACGCCGCATGGAGAGCAGGACTGCCGTGGGCAGAGAGTCTTTCAACGTTCGTGCTGGTCGTCTGTCTGACCTTTTTTGCGTTCGCAACGATCATCGGATGGAACTTTTATGCCGAGCGATGCGTCTGTTATCTGACAGGAGACAGACGCTGGGTGCAAAGAATCTATCGAATGTTCTATTTGCTTGCCATTGCGGTCGGGCCGTACGTTACGGTGAATACCGCATGGGAGCTGGCGGACGTTCTGAACGCGCTGATGGCGCTTCCCAATCTGACCGCCCTGCTTCTTCTGCAAAATCAAGTCGTTTCCGACACGCTTCGCGCAGAGACAAAAAAATAATGCGGAATATGGGAAAAATCTGTTGAAATCCCGTATGGTTTTTGTTACTCTAATACATGATATATATTACTGAAATGAGGACGCAACGTGGAATTCTCAAATCTTTATTTCCTGTATATTTTCCTGCCGTTGACGCTTGCTGTCTACTTTCTCATTCCGGGAATCAAACGGAAAAATATCGTTCTGATCGCAGCAAGTCTGCTGTTTTATACGATGGGGCAGCCGTATTACCTGCCGCTGCTGCTTCTGACTGCGTTTGTCAACTATTGGCTCGGCGACCGCATTTATTCCAAGGACAGGCGCACCGTGATTCTGCCGGTCGTGCTGAATCTTCTCGTGCTTGCGCTGTTCAAGTACCTGAACTTCTTCCTCGGCATCTTCGGCATTACGGCCGCAGACGGCAGCGGCGTGCTTGGCCTTCCGCTTCCGATCGGCATTTCCTTCTATACCTTCCAGATGATCGCCTATCACGTGGATGCGTACAAGGGGAAGTACGATCCGGCGCCGTCTTTTCTGGATTTCCTGCTGTATATCAGTATGTTTCCGAAAATGCTCATGGGACCGATCGTCCGCTATCAAGACGTCAGAAAGCAGATTGAGGATCGCCGCTCCTCTCCCAGAGCGATTTTTGAAGGCGGTGTGCGCTTCTGCGTCGGTCTTGCGAAAAAGGTGCTGATCGCGGACTATGCGTATCTTGCCTTCTCGGAGCTGGAAAAGCAGTCCTTCGGCGCGGCGGCGTGGTTGAGCGCGCTAATGTTCACGTTCTATATCTATTTTGAATTCTCCGGCTGCACGGATATGGCGATCGGCCTTGGCAGGATCTTCGGCTTCCGCTACGCGGAAAACTTCGATCTGCCCTATACCTCAAAATCCATCACGGAATTCTGGCGTCGCTGGCACATGACGCTCGGCAGCTTCTTCCGCGACTACGTTTATATCCCGCTGGGCGGCAACCGCAAGGGCAAAGCCCGTCAGATCCTGAACCTGTTCATCGTCTGGGCGCTGACCGGCCTGTGGCACGGCGCAAACTGGAACTATCTGATCTGGGGACTGTACTTTTTCATCCTTCTCGTTGCAGAAAAGCAGCTCATGCCGCAGCTGGAAAAGCTGCCGTACGCCGCCCGCCTGCTGATCACGATGTTCTTCGTCCTGATCGGCTGGGTGATTTTCTCGCATGAGAGCCTGCCGGCGCTCGGCAACAGCCTTGCCATGATGTTCGGCAAGGGCAGCTTCTGGGGCGCGCAGGTCGGCGTGATCCTGCGAAACTCTCTGCCGCTGATCGCGATTTGCTTCATCGGTTCATCTGTCCTGCCGCGCTGGTTCAGCCTGATTTGGGGCGGCGTTCTGGTGCGCGGGAGAAAATTCAGCCAATTCTCTGTGACCCAGCTGATCTATGCGGTCAGCCTGTTTCTGTTCGCGTTGCTGCTGCTGTACCTCTGCACCGCCTCCTTGGTCGGCGCAGCCAGCAAGCCTTCCCTGTACGCGAATTTCTGATCGGAGGCAGTGTATGAAAAAAACGTATGCAATTTTATCTGCGCTGTTCCTGCTCGTTTTGCTCACCGTCGGCATCTATTCGATCTTTAATCTCAACGCAGACGCAGCCAAGCCGGATTTTACCTTTGGCAGCCTCTTTGACGGAACGTATGCCGGCGGGCAGCGCGCGTGGTACGCAGCCGCGTTCCCGCAGTCCGAGACGCTCAAGAGCATGAACAAGACGCTCAACGGCTTCTATAAATTCTCCGCCTTGAGCGGTGAAAACGACGTTCAGCTCATGGTTGAAATGAACGGACAGGCGGCGCAGGGCGGCGCTTCGCTGCAGCGGCCCGACGATACGAGCGTCTCGCAGTCGCCCGATCCTTCCGCAGAACCGACCGAGACGACCGCGCCGCAGGAGAGCGTCGAGCCGAGCGGCGGCATGCAGCCCGGCACCGTGGTGGAAAACCTCGGCGTTGCGGTGCTGATCGGCAACCGCGCGGTCGAGGTCGCCTATGCCCAATATGATTCCATCAACGAATATTCCAATGCCGTGACCTCCATTGCCACGGCGCTGGGCAATAAGGTCAACACCTACAGCATTCTCGTCCCGAACGCGGCGGAGTTCTACACGCCGGAGGATTATCACACCGGCGATAGCTCACAGTCCGGCATGATCTCCTACGCCTACAGCAAGATGGGGCAGAACGTCAAGACTGTTGACGCCTACAGCAAGCTCGCCTCGCACATCAACGAATATATCTATTTCCGCACGGATCACCACTGGACGCAGCTCGGCGCCTATTACGCCTACACCGCGTTCTGCGAGAAAGCCGGCTTCAAGGCCGAGCCCTTGAGCGCGTTTGAGACGGGACAGTATGACACCTTCGTCGGATCGCTGGCGCACTATCTGGAGGCGTATCCGCAGAGCGCGATCCTGCGCGAGAATCCTGACACGCTGCAGTATTACCGCCCGCATGTGGATCTGGAGACCACCGTCTATTCCGATGCGACGCTGACGAACGGGTATCTGCTCGGCACGATCTGCCATATCGGCGAGGAGGAATCCAATAAGTATCTCTGCTTCCTCGGCGGCGACCACCCGATCACGGTCATCAAAACGGACGTAGACGGCCCCGTGTGCATGCTGATCAAGGAGTCCTACGGCAACGCCTTTGCGCCTTGGCTGACGAGCCATTACAGCAAGATCATTGTGGTCGATCCGCGCGAGTTCAACGGCAACGGCGAGCCGACTCTGGATATCGCGCAGTTTGCGAAGGAGCAGAACGTGCGCGACTGCATTATCCTGAATTATCCGATGATGCTCGGCTCCGACAACTACATCGGTCAGCTGAACAGACTGACAAAATAACGAAAAACGGGTTGCTGGCAGCAACCCGTTTTTCATCAGTCCTCCGCGCTCACCAGCGCACGTCTGCGGAACAGGAACGAAATGCACCACAGACCGGCAAGTCCGACGAGCGTATAGATAATGCGGCTGAAGGTTGCGGTCTGACCGCCGAACAGCCACGCGACAAGGTCGAAGCGGAAAATGCCGACCAGTCCCCAGTTCAGTGAACCGATAATGCTGAGAATCAGCGCTAAAGTATCCATCGTTGTTCCTCCTGTGTTTTTTGCTGTTGCTATTATGAGCGGTTTTTTCCGTCAGTATACGCAATTTTCAAGGAGAAATTTGTAAAAAATCACGGACGGCAATTTCCGAAAACCACTGTACAAAAAATGAATATTACGATATAATAAATCTGTTGTGCAAAACAAAAATACGATAAGTGAGGGATCCGATATGAACGCATTTTTACCGGCTGATATTCTGTTTCCGCAAGTAGAGAACATGGAAAAGTGGGCGGTGATTGCCTGCGACCAGTTTACCTCCGACCCTGCCTATTGGGAGCGCGTACGCAAGAACGCGGAGGGCGCGCCCTCCACGATCAATCTGATCCTGCCCGAGGCGGAGCTTGGCACCGAAAAGGAAGCGGAGCATACCGCGCTCATCAACGCGACGATGGATGAATACCTGAAGAATAACGTTTTCAAAACCTACAAAAACTCCTTCGTCTACGTAGAACGCACACTGGAAAACGGCTCCATCCGCAAGGGCTTAATGGGCATGGTTGATCTGGACGCCTATGATTATTCCACCGGCTCCACCTCCGCCATCCGCGCCACCGAGCGCACGGTCGTCGAGCGCATCCCGCCGCGCATGCGTGTGCGCCGCGACGCGCCGATCGAGCTGCCGCATATCCTCATGCTCTGCGACGATCACGACAAGGTCCTGATCGAGCCGATCGCCGCAAAGAAGGACAGCCTCCAAAAGCTCTACGACTTTGATTTGATGGAGGGCGGCAACCATATCGCCGGCTGGCTGGTCGACGGAGAAGAGGCGGAGGCGTTCAACGCCCGTCTGACCGACTATACCGCGAATATCGGCAAAAAGTACGCTGACCTCAAGGGCGTTCCCATGGTCTTCGCCGTCGGCGACGGCAACCATTCGCTCGCCACTGCAAAGTCCTGCTATGAAGAATTGAAGGCAAAGCATCCGGGCGAGGATCTTTCCAATCATCCGGCGCGCTTCGCGCTCGTCGAGCTGGAGAACATCCACGACGAAGCGCAGGTCTTCGAGCCGATCCATCGCGTCATTACCAAGTGCGACCCGAAGGCACTGTTAGAGGCACTGAAGAAGGAAGCCTGCGCGGACGAGGGCTTCGAGGTCAAGTGGTATATCGGACAGGAGTGCGGCACGGTTTGTCTGGATAAGGCAAAGAGCCAGCTTGCCGTCGGCGTTCTGCAGGGCTTCCTCGACAGTTATCTCAAGGAGCATGCCGGCGAGATCGACTATATCCACGACGATGACGCGCTCATCGAGCTTGCAAAGCAGCCCAACGCCATTGGCTTCCTCCTGCCTGCCATGGAAAAGAGCCAGCTCTTCCGCGGCGTCATTGCAGACGGCATCCTGCCCAGAAAGACCTTCTCCATGGGTCACAGCCGCGAAAAGCGCTACTATCTCGAGGGAAGAAAGATTAAATGATCACTCTCTCGGAACGCGCCTGTGCAAAAATCAATCTGACGCTGGACGTGCTGTCCAAACGGGACGACGGCTACCACGATCTGCGCTCCGTCATGCAGACGGTTTCTCTCTGCGACGACGTGGAGATCGACGTGGACACAGGAAGACCGTGGAAGCTCACCTGTGACGCTGCTTCGATCCCCGCCGATGAACGCAACCTGGCATGGAAGGCGGCACGGGTCTTTTTCGACCGGATCGGCAGAGGGCCGGACGGGATCGAGATCCGCATCCGTAAGCGCATTCCCTCGGAGGCGGGGCTCGCCGGAGGAAGCGCCGATGCGGCAGCCGTCCTTCGCGCATTGAACCGTTGGGCGGGCGCTTCGCTTTCGACAGAGGCGCTCTGCGATCTCGGCGCGCTGGTCGGCTCGGACGTGCCCTTCTGCGTCTTGGGCGGCACCGCGCTGGCAGAAGGCAGGGGAGAGCGGCTTACAAAGTTGCCCGACGCGCCCGAACTGCAGCTTGTGATCTGCAAGCCGCCGGTTGCGTTTGCCACGCCTGCACTGTTCAAAAGACTTGACAGCGTAGAAATCCGGGAACAGCCGGATACGGACGCAATGCGTCAGGCCCTGCAAGACGGGGATTCTGTGAAGATTGCCTCTCTGCTGTGCAACGTATTTGAACAGGCCGTTTCCGACCGACCGGAAATTGAGGCGATCAAGGCCGCGCTGCTGCGGCACGGCGCGCTTGGCGCGTCGATGACCGGCAGCGGCTCCGCCGTTTTCGGCATTTTCCGTTCTCCCGAAGACGCAAAGAGCACCTGCAAAGCCCTGAGAACGAACGGCCTGCAGACGTTTACGGCGAAAACCGTATAAAAATTGCAAACACCGTCCATAATGCAGATAACTTCTACATATGGACGGTGTTTTTATGAAAGTCAGATTTTTTGCATGGCTGCTGCTGGTGGCGTTTTCCGCCGTTTCGCTGGGCGCGGTCGAGACGCTTTGGACGCAGGAGCGGCTGGCGGAAAAAACCGTGCGCCTGCACGTCGTCGCTCATTCCGACAGCGAGGAGGATCAGGCGCAGAAGCTGGCGGTGCGCGACGCCGTGCTTCCGGTAATCGGAGAACTGACCGCAGATTGCTCGGACGCACAGCAGGCGAGAAAGATTCTTGCCGAGCATCTGCCGGAAATACAGGCTGCCGCGCTTACCGCTTCCAACGGGCGAGAAGTAACGGCTTCGCTTACAGACGAAGCATTTCCGACAAGGTATTATGAAACCTTTACGCTTCCGGCAGGCACCTATCCCTCTCTGCGTATCCGCATCGGTGCGGCGCGAGGGCATAACTGGTGGTGCGTCGTCTTTCCGTCATTATGCGCCGCGGCGACCTCGGACGCGCTGGAACGGTGCGCGGCGGTCGGCGGCTTTGACGAGACGGAGACAGAGCTGATCACCGGGGGCGAGGAGACTTATGAGATCCGCTTCAAGAGCTTTGAATGGCTTCAAAAGCTGATTGACCTCTTAAAAAACTGAAAAATCTGCCGGTTTCGGCAGATTTTTTCTTTTCTGTCCTGCAAATGGGACGGAAAATATGATATGATACGTGCAGAGGTGAAAGATAGATGCTTCAAATCAGGCTTTGCACAGACAGAAAAGTGAATCAAAGGCGACTGCTGCAGGAGCTGTGCGAAAGCACGGACAGAGGAGAGGCCGGGCAGATCCTGATCGTCCCGGAGCAGTTTTCCCATACGGCGGAGCGTCTGCTCTGCACCTACGGCGGCGACCGGATCGGCAGATTTGCGGAGGTTTTGAGCTTTTCACGGCTGGCCACCCGCGTGTTTTCCGAGGAGGGCGGCATTGCCGACACGCAGACAGACCCTTCGGGACGGTTACTCATGATGTCGCTTGCCGTGGAGCAGGTGCGCTCGCGCCTGAAAATCTACGGCAGCAGCGTGAGCAAGCCGGAGTTTCTGCTTCATATCTTGGATACGTTTGACGAATTTCGCAGTTACTGCATCACGGCCGAGCGTCTGCGTCTTGCGGCAGAGCGCCTGACCGGTGTGCTTGCCGTCAAGGCAGAGGAATTTGCCCTTTTAATGGAGAGCTTCGACGCAGTCAGCGCCAATCTCGGACAAAACCCGGAAAGCAAGCTGACGCGTCTGCGCAGTGCGCTGGAGACGGGAAGCTATGCGGAGGGGAAGACCTTTTGGTTCGACGGCTTCACGGATTTCAACGGCGCGGAACGGGAGATTATTGCAGAGCTGTTACATAAAAACGTGAAGGTCACCGTTCTTTTGCAATGTGACGGAATTTCGCACGGCGCGCAGCAGTTTGAAGCTGCACGCGATACCGCAAAAGCACTGCTGCGTATTGCAGCGTCGCAGAATGTCGAGCCTGACGTGCTGACCGTCCCGGCGGGGGAAGAAAACGCGCCGCTTGCGTATCTGCGCCGCAGAATCTTCGGCGGAAAGATCGAGCCGTTTGCAGCTCCGCAGGACGCCGTCCGCTTCCTGCAACCTGCCGATCGCGAGGAGGAGTGCCGCCAAACGGCGCAGGAGATACTCCGCCTCGTTTCCGAGGGGAAACGCTGGCGGGATATTTCCGTTGCCTGCGCAGATTTTGCAGGCTGCCGCCCCGTGCTGGAGTCGGTCTTCCGCCACTTTGACGTCCCGGCGTATTTTGCGGGAGATACGGATATCCTGCGTCAGCCTGTCGTGCGGATGCTGCTTTCAGCGCTCGAAGCGGCGACCGGCGGCATGGAGCAGGAGGACGTGCTGAACTATATGAAATCCGGCCTGACGCCGCTGCCGCGAGAAGCATGCGACCGGATGGAAAACTACGTTCTGCTCTGGAACGTCGGGGGCGTCAGATGGGGAAAGCCCTGGACGATGCACCCGGACGGCTTACAGCGGGAGTTTGACCGCCGATCGCAGGAGCGGCTTGACCGTCTGAACGAGGACAGAGCCGCAGCGATTCTTCCGCTGCTTCGCCTGCAAAGCGGCCTGAAAACGGCGAAGAATACCGGCGAAATGGTGCTGACGCTCTATGAGTTTACGGAGAAGATCGGCTTAAGCGACCGCATCCGTGCCTTTGCAGAGGATAGCCGCAGCGCGGCAAACGCGCAGGCAGAGCAGGAATACGCGCAGGTCTACGCCATCGTGACCGAGCTGATGGAACAGATCTACGGAGTCCTCGGACAGAGCGTGCGTTCGCCGGAGAATTTTGCAAACGTATTCCGAGCAGCGCTGTCCCGCTGCACGGTCGGCACGATTCCCGCAAGCCTTGACTGCGTCACGGTCGGCAGCCTGATGTCGCAGCGCCGCTGCGACACGGACTACGTTTTCCTGATCGGCGCGCAGGAGGGGAGCTTCCCGGCGGCCCGTACGCAGAATACGCTGCTGACGGACAGCGAACGCGTTGACCTCAACCGGGTGGGAATCGAGGTTGCGCCCACAGCGGCCGGGAATCTCGATCGGGAGCTTGCCTGCATCGACAGTGTCCTGAACGCCCCTGCAAAGCGGCTCTATTTGAGCGCGATTGCGGGAGTGGAGGCGTATATGGTAAAGCGCGCAATGAAACTCTTCCCGGATGCGCAGGCCGATGCTGAAACGACCGTCTGCCGCGCTGCACGGGAGTATCTGGCACAGCTTGTCAGTGGTTCGGAGACACCGAAAGGAGAGCAGCACGAACAGGCAGAGCGGTTGATTGCGGCCAAGGGCTATGCGCCGGGAAGCTTGAGCCGGAAAGCAGTTGACGCATTGTATGGGCAGACGCTCCGCCTGTCCTCGTCCAAGATCGACAAGCTGGCGGAGTGCCACTTTGGATATTTTCTGAATTACGGGTTAAGGGCGAAGGAACGAAAACCTGCGGAGGTCGACGCCTCTCTGTTCGGCAGCTTCGTCCACGACGTTTTGGAGCATACCGTCAGACAGGTGCAGGCAGAGGGCGGCTTTCACGAGGTGACGCTGGAGCGCGTGCTTGCGATTGCGCAGGAGCGCATGGAGGATTACGCCGCGCAGGTGCTTGCAGACCTCTGGGAATCGGCAAGAGCGGAGTACCTGTTCCGCAGAAGGTTTACCGAGGTGCGGGCAGTGATTACCGACCTGTTCCGCGAGATGAGCAGATCCGATTTTGAACCGAAGTGGTTTGAGCTTGACTTTTCGGAGCATGGCAATCTGCCTGCGATTCGGATCGCGGGTCGGACTTCCGTTGCGGAGCTGGAGGGAAAGATCGACCGCGTCGATCTCTGGCATAGCGGTGAAAAGCTCTACGTGCGCGTGATCGACTATAAAACCGGAAAGACGTCTTTCAGCCTGACCAAGGTACTGAACGGACTCGGCCTGCAGATGCTGCTGTATCTCTTCGCTTTGGAGAAAACGGGAGAAGCTCTTTTCGGACAGAAGCCGGAGGCGGCCGGCGTCCTCTACGTTCCGGCGAATGAAAAGACGGTCACACTGCCGGACAAGCTGGACAGCAGGGAAATGGAAGCCAAGCGCAAGGCGAGCAAAAAGCGGACCGGTCTGGTGCTGGATTCCTATGAAGTCCTGCAGGCGATGGAGCACTGCGATGGGAAACCGGAATATCTGCCCTACGCTTACGATAAAGAGAAGACCCGCAAGGGCTCCCTGTTCACCAAGGAGCAGCTCGAACGGCTGGAGCGCTTCGTATTTGACTGCGTCGGACAGCTCGGCGACACATTGTACAGCGGAGACGTCTGCGCAGATCCCTGTATGATCAGTTACGAAAACGACGCCTGCGCGTTTTGCCCGTATCAAACGGTTTGCAGAGGAAACAAGCAGGAGCGGTGGCTGAACAAGGTTACGTCGATGGATGAATTCTGGCAGAGGGTCGGACAGGAGGTGCAGGCAGATGGCTGAATTCAAGCTGACAAAAGAACAGCAGGCGGTCGTTGACAATTCCGGCGGCACACTGCTGGTATCTGCCGCTGCCGGCTCCGGCAAGACGATGGTGCTGATAGAGCGCGTACTTAAGACCGTGCAGGAACGGGAATGTGATCTGGATCGCTTCCTGATGATCACCTATACGCAGGCGGCTGCCGCCGAGCTGCGCGGCAAGCTCGTCGCCCGCTTGAGCGAAGCGCTTGCGCTTTGCCCCGAGGACCGCCATTTGCAGCGGCAGATGAGCCGCGTGTATCTGACGCAGATCTCGACCGTTCATTCCTTCTGCGCCGCCGTCCTGCGGGAGTATGCGCACGTGATCGACCTTCCGGCAGACTTTTCTGTCTGCGATGAGCAGGAGGCGGAAAAGCTGCGCGAACGCGCGCTGAAAACGGTGCTGGATGCAGCGTATGAAAAGCGCGACGATACCGGTGACGTTGCGGCTGCTTTGGATATGCTCGGCGCGGGAAAGGACGATGCGAATCTGCCGCAGCTGATCGTAACGCTCCATAACAGCCTGCAAAGCTACTGCGATCCTGCAAAGCGGCTGCAGACGCTGCGCGCTGAGCTGGACTGCGCATCCTGCACGGACGTCGGCGAGACGGTATGGGGGCAGTATCTGATCGCGCAGCTCCATACGTATCTGGACCGTTCGCTCGAGCGGCTGCAGAAGCTATTTGCTCTGGCGCAGGGAGAGCTGGGAAAATACCTTCCCGCGATCCAAAACAGCATGGATGTGATCATCGCCCTTCGGCAGAAAGAGACGTGGGAAGAGATCCGCGCGTTTTCCTGCCGCTTTGAAAAATTTGCCTCCATACGCAATTGTGAGGATCCGGAATTAAAGGAATACGTGAAAAACGCGCGAAACGGCGTCAATAAGGGTGTTGAGGCGTGGAAGGCAAGATTCAGCCTTCCTTCCGAAGAAGCAATGAAGGATCTTGCCGTCAGCGCGAAGGCGCTGCGCGGACTGACCGATCTGACCGAGCGGTTTTCAAAGGCTTACGCGGAGCAAAAGCGCCGAGCGCATATGCTCGATTACGACGATCTGGAGCATGAAATGCTCCGCCTCGTGCGGATCCGCTTTGCCGCGAAGGAGCTTTCCGAACGCTACGAGCAGATCATGGTCGACGAGTATCAGGACACCAACGAGGTGCAGGACACGATCTTCCGGCTGATCTCCCGGGAGGAAGAGAATCTGTTCTTTGTCGGCGACGTGAAGCAGTCGATCTACGGCTTCCGGCGCGCAGATCCGACGATCTTTCTGGAGAAGTACAAAACCTTTGCCGACTACAAGGCGGCAAAGCCGGGCGAGCCGAGAAAGATCCTGCTGTCCGACAATTTCCGTTCCCACCCCGCGATTCTGGAGGCGGCGAACGACGTCTTCCGCCTGACGATGTCGGAAAACGTCGGCGGCCTGCGCTACGGCGACGCAGAGGCGCTGCGCCCGAACCGTCCGGCGGCGGATATGGGGTCTGCGCCCGTGGAGCTGCACTGCATCGAAAAGGACAGCGTCAGACAGACGAAGCCGCGCTCTGCGGCAGAGATTGAGGCGGATTTCGTCGCTTCCAGAATCCGCAAAATGCTCGACGGCGGCGAGCGCATCCCGGACGGCGAGGACCTTCGCCAGATTCGTGCCGAGGACGTCGTGATTCTGCTCCGTTCCATGAAAAACCGCGCCGAGGTATACGAGAGCGCGCTGGCAAAGCAAGGGATCAAATACGTCAGCGACAACGATAATATTTTCGAGACGGAAGAGATCACGGTCCTAACGGCGCTTTTGCAAGTGATCGACAACCCGCATCAGGATATTCCGCTGCTGACCGTTCTCATGTCCCCGCTGTTCGGCTGCACGGCAAACGAGCTTGCGCTGGCAAGAGCGAAGCGCGGCGGTGATATATGGGAGATTATGCAGGGCAGCGAGGCATGCAGCGTCCTCAACGAGCTGCGCACGGCGGCACAGACGTCCTCGCTGCGAAGACTGCTCGATATTGCCGATGAACGCCTGTTTCTCCGAACAATTTACGGCGCAATGGAAAACGGCAGGCTGCGCCTGCAGAATATCAACCGTTTCTTTGCGCTCGCAGACAGCTACGAAACGGGGGACCGCTTCGGCCTTTCCGGGTTCGTGCGCTATCTTGCGCTGCTGCGTGATAAGGGAGTCGGAGCGAACGGTCAGCCGGGCGGCGATGCGGTGCGCCTGACGACCGTGCATAAATCAAAGGGCTTGGAATACCCGGTCGTTTTCCTGTGCGGGCTGGGCAGCGAGTTCCGATTCTCGGAGAAGGATGCGACTGTGCTGATCAACAGCGCTCTCGGCCTTGCCTCCGACGTCTATGATCCCGAGCAGGTGATCAAATATCCCACCATTGCGAAGAACGCAGTCAGGGATCGCATTCGCAGGGAGAATCTCTCCGAGGAAATGCGGATCCTGTACGTCGGTATGACGCGCGCGAAATACCGCCTCGTGATGACCTGCTGCAAAAACAATCTGACGAAGAAGCTGAACGATCTTGCCCATGAGCTGACGGTCCCTGCGCAGGATGCCCTCATAGAAGCGGCCGCCTCTCTCGGCGACTGGGTGCTCATGACCGCGCTGACGCATACGGAGGCCGGCGAGCTCTTCGCCGCCGGCGGAAACCCGGAAGATAGCCGTACGCCGGAATATCCGTGGGCGATCCGTTTCTACCGCAGCAGTATGCTGGAGGAGCAGAGCGTGCAGCCTGTACCGGCGGAGGAAGAGAAGGACGCGGTCGAATATGTGCCGCTTCATTATGCGCACGAAAAGGCGGTCAGCGCGCCGAGCAAGGTGACGGCGACCCAGCTCAAGGGAAGAGCACTGGACAGTGAAGTTTACGAGGAGACGGCGCCCTTAAAGCTGACGATACGAAAGCCGCATTTTACCTATGGCAAGCGCAGGCTTACGCCTGCAGAGCGCGGCACGGCGATCCACCTCGCCATGCAGTATATCCGCTATGAAAGCTGCACGGATTTACAGAGCGTGAAGCGCGAGCTGGACCGTCTCGTGGATCTGCGGTTTCTGACGGAACAGCAGCGCGAGGCCGTCCCAGAGGAGAAAATACGGAATTTCTTCCGTTCCGCGCTCGGACGGCGCGTACTTTCTGCAGAGCGCGTGATCCGGGAGTATAAATTCTCCGTGTTGGAGGACGGCAGCCTGCTCGATCCTGCGCTGGCAGGGGAGAAGCTGCTCTTACAGGGCGTGACGGACTGCTGCCTGATCGAAAACGGAGAACTGACGATCCTCGACTTCAAATCGGATCACGTCCTGCCCGGACGGGAGGAAGAACGCGCAGCGTACTACCGGGGACAGCTTGACGCCTACAGCAAGGCGCTTTCCCGGATTTTCGATCTGCCCGTCAAAGAGAGAATCCTCTACTTTTTCTCGACCGATACCGCGATCAACGCATAAAAAAATCCCATCGGCTCAAATGAACCGATGGGATTTTTAACGCTCATTTTTTGACCGCTTCAACGAATTTCGCAGGATCCTCCGCTTTGAAATACGCGCTGCCGGCGACGAGAACGTTCGCGCCGTTTTTGCGGCAGATCATGGCGGTTTTTTCGTTCACGCCGCCGTCGACCTCCAGCTCACAGGCCGGATTCTGCTCGTCGATATAGGCGCGAATTTTCTTCAGCTTCGGCATCATGTCGTCCATGAAGCTCTGACCGCCGAAGCCCGGCTCGACCGTCATGACGAGGATCAGATCGCAATAGGTAAGGTAGGGGAGAACCGCCTCGGCAGGCGTCTTCGGCTTGACGGAGATCGCCGCCTTCACGCCGTTTTCGCGAATGCGCATCAATGCCGCGAGGGTGTTTTCCTCGCTGTCGGCCTCCACGTGGATCGTCAGGATGTCGCTGCCCGCCTTGCAGAAATCGTCCACGTAGCGGATCGGGCGGTCGATCATCAGATGCACGTCGAGCGGCAGCGCGGTGATCTTGCGGATGGCGGCAACGACCGGGATGCCGATCGTAATATTCGGCACGAAAATACCGTCCATCACGTCAACGTGAACGTAGTCCGCGCCGGCGGGAGCCAGCGCGCGGATGTCACGCTCCAGATTGACAAAATCAGCGGAAAGAATGGAAGGAGAAACCTTTATCATTACGTACCTCCGAAGCATAGAATAAGCCGAGGAGAGCCGATCTTAAGCCGTCTCTGCGCGGCTCTTTTCGGTCCTTTTGGCTTGTTGTCCTTGCCTTGCGACAGCAAGGCTGCGTCCGCCGCACCGAGAATCCCTCAAAAATAACTCGCGCAGAGATGCGAAGCAGTTTTCCCGGAGCGGCAATTCATCAAGACGAGTAAAACGCCGCAGGGAATCCTTGACGGATTTTCAAGGCGGTTTGCGAAGTATTGGCGGATCGCCGCTCGTGAAAACCGACTTGAGCTCGGCACTTCTCGGCTTAGAGCGGCGGCAGGGAACTCCGCCCCACGCAGAGCCGCCGCTTCTATTATAGGCGATTTGTCTGTTCATGTCAAATTTTTCCTTTGATAAGTCCGCACAGCCGGGAGAAACTAAAACCGACAACGGATGAAGGAGGAGAAAATCATGGATTGTCATTGCAGCGCAAATCGCTCGATCGAATGCACCGTCAAGCAGTGCAAGCATCACTACGGCATGGATAACTACTGTTCTCTGGACCGCATTCAGGTCGGCACGCACGAGACCGATCCCACGGTCAAGGAATGCACCGACTGCATGTCCTTCGCAAGAAAGTAAGGCAAAACGGGAGCGTCAATGCTCCCGTTTTTTCTCAAGCCACAGATTCAGAAGCGCACCGTAAAACAGGATGCAGATGCAGATATACAGCCACAGCATGCCGAAGGCGATCGCGGAGAGGCTGCCGTAGAAAACGGGATAGGATTTGGAGTGCCGAACGTAGAAGGAAAACAGATGCGTAAACACCAGCCACCCGATCGCGGCTGCAACAGCGCCGGGCAGGCTCTCGCGTGGCGTTTGCTTTTTGTTCGGAAACACGCAGTAGATCGCGCAGAACAGCCCGCTCAACATCACTGCGATGATCAGCGCGCGGAATTGCAGGAGCTTGACGAACAGCCGCAGGATCGGCACACGTCCTCTCTGACACCACGCTGCGATCTCCTGCCCGAAGCCGTGGATGATCAGCGTGAGCATCAGCGCGGCGATCAGCAGGAGCATATAGCCCATGCAAAGAAGCCGCCGGAAAAAGTAACTGCGGCTTTCTCTGACGCGGTGGACCGCGTTCAGCCCGACGTGGATGCAGTAAACGCCGCTGGACGACGACCATACGGCGACAAGGGCGGTCAGCGAGAGCAGAACGCCGGAGCTGCTGCGGCTCATATCGTAGACGATATTGGCAATGACAGGCTCTAACACCGTCGGTACGACCCCGCGGATCGAAGAGAGCAGATCGTTTTCGGAAAAGCCGACATACGGAAGCAGTCCGACCACGAGGATCAGCGCCGGGAAGACAGAAAGAATGATATAAAACGCAGCGTTTGCCGAATAGAGCGGGATCCGGTATTCCGCGATTTGCCGCAAGCCTCTGCGCAGCATCCGGTAGTATTTCATATTGACCTCCGGCGATTGACAGAAATGGGTAATAATGATATACTGATTAAAATATTATATGCATCTGTTTTCGGATACATACATAGGAAGTAAGTAGATTATGCAGAAACAAATCAGTACCGCGATCGCGAGCCTTTGCAGAAATCAGCCGCTTGACAGTGTGTTTCGTCTGGTCAAAACAGCGGGCTTTGACAGTGTGGATTTCCCCTTCAGCACGTTCAGCAATTCACCCTTGTCGCCCCTCAATCAGCCGGACTGGAAGAGCTGGGTGCGTCAGCTTTACGATCTGACAGGGCAATATGGCCTGCCGATCACGCAGGCGCATGCGTCGTGGGAGCAGGGGATTCCCGCCGACTGGCATTATGAAGCCCCGCACGATCTTTATTACCGCACCATGGAGTCCTGCCGCGCTGTCGGGTGTCGGCAGCTGATCTTCCACCCGCTGCGTCAGCTCGAGCGCGTGGACAGCCTGTCCATGCGGCAGCGCATTCATGCGTATAACGTCCGCTGGTTCCACGATCTGATCTCTGCGGCGGAATCGTACGACATCATCATCAATCTGGAAAATACCTTCGACTCTCACCACGTCCAGAAGCCCGGCGACCCGCCCTATCCCTATACCACCGCGCAGGATATGATCGACCTCATGCGCGACATCGGCAGCCTTCACGTGCAGCTCTGCCTCGATACCGGTCATGCGAATATCAGCGCGCAGGACATTCCCGCGATGATCCGCGTCTTCCGCAGGGATCTGGCCACGGTGCATCTGAACGATAACTATGGCAGGATCAGCCCGGTTTACGAGGATCTGCACTTGTTCCCCGGCTACGGCAGGATCGTCTGGAAGGACGTTTTCGATGCGCTGCGTGAGGTTGGTTTCTCCGGCGTTATGAACATCGAGCCGATCGGCGAGCTGCGCACCTCCTCCGAACAGGTGCGCCTGATCCAGCTCAAAGCCGCCGCCGATACCCTCCGCGCCCTGATGAATGAATAGGAAGAGATTACCTGACTTGTCATTGCCCGCCTCCGCGCGGGCAATTTTTCCCCGGAATGTAGAACCGAGGTAATAAAGAAAATCTCAAATTCTGTCATTGCCCGGCTTGCCCGGGCAATCTGTCCCCGGCAGGCATGGCACGTGTACCGTATTACGAAAGGTGTGCCGAGACGATACGCACAGATTGCCCCATTCGGGGCAATGACAGAAAAGGAAAACCTCCCCCCGCTGTCATTGCCCGCCTCCGCGCGGGCAATCGGTCCCAGTCAATGTCGAATTGAGGTAATATAATGCAATACTACGTCTATTTTCTGACCAACTGGAACAACCGCGTTCTCTATGTCGGCGTTACGAACAACTTGGAGCGGCGCCTCTATGAACATAAACACGAACTGGTCGACGGCTTTACAAAGCGCTACCATGTTCACAAGCTAGTCTATTTTGAAACTACTTCAGACGTTCGCTCCGCGATCGCGCGAGAAAAACAGTTTAAAAGGTGGACGCGAGCACAAAAGAATAAACTGATTTCAGAAAGCAATCCCGATTGGATAGACCTTTCTGAAAACTGGTAAACACAGATTGCCCGGACAAGCCGGGCAATGACAGAAAAGGAAAACCTCCCCCCGCTGTCATTGCCCGCCTCTGCGCGGGCAATCTGTCCCCGGCAGGTATGGCACGTGTAGCGTATTACAGAAAAGTGTGCTGCAACGAGACGCACAGATTGCCCGGACAAGCCGGGCAATGACAAAAATGGGAAAAAGCCAACAAGACAATGACAAAATACCTGCAAAACCTTCACAGCAGGGGAGATCTTCTCCTCTGTTTTTTCATAACATTAACCGGGCGGGAAAGCTGTCTGATAACCATGCCATTTTAAATGATAATTATTCCACCTAATTATCCAAAATATCTTACAAATTTATAAAAATCTACTGTAATAATTGATTTATTAGAAGATTTGAGATTTCAATATTGAAACTTCCTTTTCCACGTGCTATACTTCTTTATGAATAAACAGGATATTGTGGCTACAGTGTGGAATTTTCCCGCTTAACACACAATTTCTTGCAAAAATGTCTCTATTGCGGACAGTACGTCGATGTTGTACGTGTCCCGTGCACCTTGATAACGGTGAATATGCCCCGAACGGATAACGGGGCTTTTCATCTGCGGAGCGTTATGTGCAGGATAACGTTGCGCAGAAGAACGGATTATCCGATAGAAACAAAAACTAAATTATAAGGAGATACATAGCTTATGAAGAAACGCATCCTTAGCTTAGTTCTTGCTCTGGCAATGGTCGTCAGCCTGTTTGCAGGTCTGGCCATTACTGCGAATGCTGCTGAAACGCTCATTTACACCCTGACCCCGGCGAGCGGCAGCAACAACAGCTATGCCAGTAATTGCGATGTTGCAATTAGTGGCATTACGTGGAATGTTACCGGTAACTCCACGATGCAGCCTTGGCGTATCGGCGGTAAAAGCATTACTGCTGTTGACCGCACGGTATATTCCAAGACGGCGATGAGCAGCGCGATTTCTAAAGTTGATTTAGTTGTTGGCGCTGCAAGCAGTATCACTGTCAACTCCCTCAATCTGGTTGTTGCCAGCGATTCCAATTTTACCACTGTTATTGATACGGTATCGGGAACCTTTGCTGCGAACTCCACCATCACTTTCACGCCGACCTCCGGCACTGCTTGGGCGACCGGCGCCTATTACAAATTTGTCTTCAATGTAACGGTGAGCGGCTCAAGCAACAAATTCGTTGAGTTTACTTCTGCTGCATTCTATTATGAAGACAGCTCTCCCGCTTGCACCCATGAGAACACCACCCTCACCGGCGCTGTTGCCGCTTCCTGCACAACTGACGGCTACACCGGCGACTACATCTGCGACGACTGCGGCGCGACTGTTACCGCAGGCACTGTCATCCCCGCAACCGGCCACAACTACGTTGACGGCGTCTGCTCCGTCTGCGGCGCTGTCGAAGGCGTTCAGGCTGCCGGCTGGTATCTGGTCGACGACTACACCAGCCTCGAAGACGGCGTCTATGCCATCATCAGCAACAACAACTACGCATTCAATGGCACGATCTCCAGCGGTCACGGTCAGAAGACTGCCGATGCGTTCTCCTTCGATGCAAGCGGCTATGCCGCTACTGCACCGTCCGGCACGCTCGAGCTGACCTTCACCTCCACCGCGAACGGTTTCACTATCTATGACGCCACGCTTGGCTATCTGTATGCGACCAAGGCTTCCTCCGGCGGACTTGCATTCCATGCAGAAGAGACCAGCGGCTGGAGCTTCAGCGCGGACGGTGGTCTCTATGCTGCCAACAACGCGCACCTGCGCTCCTACAACGACACCTTCCGCACCTATGCCAGCAACACCAACAACACCGTAGGTCTTGCGCATAAGGTTGTCAACACCTGCACCCATAACTGGGTTGCCGGCTCCACCGTCCTGCCGACCTGCACTGAAGACGGCTACACCCCGTACACCTGCTCTCTCTGCAACGAGACCAAGCAGGACGACATCGTTCCGGCGCTCGGCCATCTCTTCGGCGCTGCGACCGATAACAACAACGGCACGCACACCCAGACCTGCTCTCGCTGCCAGGCGACCATCACCTCTGACTGCACCTTTGAGGTCACCGAAGCCGGCGGCAACGAATTCGAGTGCACCGTCTGCGGCTACACCAAGGAAGTCACCCAGTTCTATCTGAACACCACCGTCGCTGACGACGATCAGGTTGTTATCTACAACCCGTCCAGCGGGAAGGCGCTGAGCGCGACTGCTTCCGGCACCAAGCTGGCAGGCGTCGACGTTCCTTCCGATTACTACTCCATCACGAAGCTCTGCATCCCCGAGGGTGCGGTCATCATGACGGTTGCCGACTACAACAACGGCCAGTTCCATCTGACCATTGACGATAACGGCACCACCCTGTACCTGACCTCCGGCGCGACCGGCAACTCCCTGAGCTTCGCCGCTCTGGCTGATCCCGATTACGCCCTGTGGGAGATCGAAGGCACGAACCTCAAGAACGTCAACGCTGTTTACAACAACAACGCACAGTACTTGGAGTACTATAACGGCTTTACTGCGTACGGCTACAACGCAAATAACGCCAGCCAGTATGTCATGGAGCTCTTCACCGACGCGGTTCCCGCCTGCCTGCATCCGAACACCACCCTGACCGGTGCTGTTGCTGCCGGCTGCCTGCTGCCCGGCTACACGGGTGACCTGATCTGTGACGACTGCGGCGCGACCGTTTCTGTCGGCACCGCGATCCCCGCAACCGGACACAACTTTGTAGAAGGTACCTGTGCGAACTGCGGCGCGACCCAGCTCACCGCTGTCAACGTCACGTCTCTGATCGACGGCGAGACTGTCTACATCTATAACGCGGGCACTGCTCTTGCAATGACCGCTGTTACTGATGTAGCCGGCAAGTTCATCGGTGTTCCCGGCTCCGTTTCCGGCAGCGTCCTGACCACCTCCTCCGATGCGACCCTGTTCACCGTTCATGTTGTGGCAGGCGGTTACAAGTTTGAGGCTCCGAACGGACTGTTCCTGACCTATGGCGATGCAAGAGACACCCTGACCCTTG
The DNA here is from genome assembly GCA_017405865.1 of Oscillospiraceae bacterium. Taxonomy (GTDB): domain Bacteria; phylum Bacillota; class Clostridia; order Oscillospirales; family Oscillospiraceae; genus JAZOXB01. Next base: position 97,761 of record JAFQZN010000040.1, read on the forward strand.
CTGCCGACTCTACAAAGGCGATCTGGAGCATTGACGCTTCCTATCACGTGATCGACGTCAACTCCGGCTATACCTACAATGATGTGGCTGCTGACCTCTACCTCGAGGCATATAACGGCTACTTCACCACCTATGCGACCTCCAGCCTGAGCGCTGCGTTCGTCATGGCGTTCTATGATCCGAATGCTACTGAACATGAGCATGTTTGGGGTGAGGGCGTCGTTACCACCGCTGCGACCTGCGTTGACGACGGCGTTATGACCTACACCTGCTCCGTCTGCAACCATACCAAGACGGAAGTCATCCCGGCGACCGGCGTTCATACCTATGTTGAGGGTGTCTGCTCCGTCTGCGGCGCGATTGATCCCAACTCCGTCGACTACTCCGGCAACTACTACATCGCTACAAAACGTTCCGAAAGCGGCAACTACTGGTGGATGACCAACACCCTGCCAGAGAGCGGCACCATGCGTTATGAAGCTGTTGACTCTGAGCTGACTACGCTTCCCGCAGAGATCGACTCCGACGTCGATGCCGGCAAGGTCTGGACGCTGACCAAGCAGCAGGACGGTACCTATCTGATCTCATCCGGCGGTCAGTACATTGAGTATACCTCCGGTAACTCCGCGACTCTCGGCGAGACTGGCAAGGCACTGAATGTTTCCCAGACCAACGGTTTGTATAACATCTCCTTTGAGAATGAAGAGAGTGGTGCGACGGTTACCAGATATCTGTCGCTGAACCACAGTACCAACAGTAACTTCTATGCGTTCTATAAGGGTACGCAGGATCAGGATCTTGAGCTCATCCCCGTCACCGGCACGGTCACGCCTCCCGCATCTCACACTCCTGTATCTCATGCGGCTGTCGCGGCTACCTGCACCACTGCGGGTAATGTTGCGTACTACACCTGCTCTGAGTGCGAGACTGCCGGCGAAGGTGACCACTATGGCAAGTACTACTCCGACGCGACGCTCGAAACCGAGTTGTCTTCCATCGTGATCGCGGCGACCGGCCATACCCTTGTCTATACCGACAACGGCGACGGCACGCATGACGCGACCTGCTCCGTCTGCAGCACCCTGGTGGTTGACGACGAGGCCTGCACCTACGACAACGGCGTCTGCACGCTCTGCGACGCAGAAGAGCCTGTTACCGAACTGACCGATCCTAATCTGACGATCGTCAGCACAAGCCTTAGCCTGCAGTCTTACATTGGTGCACAGTTTGCTGTCAACACGACTGCTGCTGCAGAATATGATAGTGTTTACGTTGTTGTTACGCAGTCTACGCCTTCCGGCGATCTTGAGTACA
>JAFQZN010000041.1 GCA_017405865.1 Oscillospiraceae bacterium
AAAATTCTTGCGAAGCAAGCTTTTTGCAACCTAAATTGTTAGAAAAACCTGAATAAAACAGAAAAACGTTTAAACAGGGAATAATCCAAAAATTGTTTTAATAATTTTGACGGTTACGGACTTTTTTGACAGTCTGAAAATTCAATTAAATTTTTTAATTGAATTTTAGTATTACCCGAAAAGTATGGCTCGATTATGGATTTCTTATTGCGAAAGTTTTGCTATTTTCCGCCTGTGATTCTATTCCGCAGAGTAAGATACTCCTGTTCCAGATTGTCCCATTTTATCGAAGGATATCATCCGTCGTCCGTACACATTGTCATAGTCGAAATATAAAAATAATCCGAACCCATTCCGTAAAGGAATGAAGTTCGGATTATCTTCTCGTGGTGGACATCAGGAGGGATACTCCGGCGGCTGCGCCGCCTCCGTGACATTTCGCATTTTCCTGCGTGCCGCAGGCTTGCGTTCACAGGACGCAAGGTCGGCTTTGCCGACAAAATGCTCATGTTTGAACCCCTGACCTCAAGATTGCGAACCTTGCGCTCTCCCACGCGGTACGGTTTTTGTTCCACAGGAAATAGCGAAAACCCTAGTATTTTCAATCGTTTCCGGGTTTCCTGTTTTTTCGGAAATACGCCTTGCCGACGTCTCTGTATCTGACCTTCTTTCTCGCAGCCCTTTCCTTCCGGAGCGTACCCCACGCGTGTCACTTGCCCAGGGCTTGTAACTCAACTGCGCTGCGCGTATTCACAATCCAAAGACACGAATTCCCCGCTGCAAATGTGCCGAATCAAAGGGTCAAAAAGATTTCCCTGCTTTCATAAACTCCATCAGATTGACGTGTTGGATGCCGCTGCGCTTCTGCAGCAGGTAGTCTGTCGTCATAAGATACTTGGGGTAGTTGTCCTTGATCTGCTCCAACGGCTTGTATTCGCGATCCTCGGTCTCTTTGCTCTGCGCGATGGTGTACGACACCTGAAGATAGGCGTAATCTGCGTCCCGGTTACGAAGAATGAAATCACATTCCAGCGTTCCGCTTCGTCCGACGCTGACGCTGTAGCCGCGGCTTTTGGCATAGAAGTAGCTGATGTTTTCCAATACCGGACCGTAGTTGATCCTGTTATCTGTGTTGTCGCAGAAATAAAAACTCAAATCCGACAGATAGTATTTCTTTTTCCCCTTCAGCGCGCGTTTGGATTTCATATCGAAACGGTCGCATTCATATAGGACCTTTGCGCTGGCAAGGACGGAGATATACTTACTCAGCGTTCGTCGCGCCACCGGCATTCCGGACTTTCCCAATGCCTCCTGCAAACTGCTGATACTGGTCGTCGCGCCGAAGTTGTTGATGATAAAATGCCGGACCGCCTCGAATGTTTCTTTGTCCTTGATTTTTGCCCGTTTGCGGATGTCTTTCTCAAAAATCTCGCTGACGACGCTTTCCGTATAGCTGCGCTTATCCGTCAGATCATCCAGCAGGACCGCGCGCGGAAAACCGCCTTCCAGAATGAAGTGGTTCAGTTCGATCGAAAGGTTGGCGTCGATCGGCTTCCCATAAAATGCCTTCATTTCCAGATACTCGTCAAACGTCAGCGGGAACATCTCGATCTCCACGTAACGTCCGGTCAGTTTGGTAACCAGCTCGCCGCTGAGCAGGTAGGAGTTGGAGCCTGTAATAAAGACAGAGTAATCCCCCTCTTCCCGATAAGCATTGATGACTTCCTCAAAATCCATGACGTTCTGGATCTCGTCGACAAACAGATAGGTCATATTCTCCGCTTTCGGAAAAGACGCGATCAGATCGTCGAGCTGGTCTGCAGTTTTGATCTTACGGTATTCGCGCTTGTCGAGGTTAAGGAAGACGATTTGCTGTTCCTGTACGCCCTCTGCGCGCAGTTCGTCGGCGATCATCTGCATCAAGCTGGATTTCCCGCAGCGACGAACGCCGGTGATCACCTTTATGATATCCGCGACGTGATAGAACCCGCGAATCTTTTTAAGATAGTTTTCTCGTTGGTAGAGTTCCATAATTAACCTCCAATGCACTGCCTGATTATAGGATACCCACTTTCGCAGAAAAAAATCAAGTTGTGGTATCAGTTTTTTTGATTTTTACAAAAACTGATACCATAACGGCACATTTTCACAATCTTTTAGAGGGGCGAAAAACATTGCCGCCTTGCCATCTTGCATAGTGGAATCTCTGAAACCCAGTCGCTTTTCAGCGGTCGGGTTTTTCTGTACATAGCCGGAAATGGCGAACTATTCCAGCTACTATCCCTGCGACCGAGTACCCCTTTGGTCGATGGAAGACGCCCGCCGCCTTGTACGGGACAAGGTCCGTGCGACCGCCAGCAATCTGACTGCCTGCGACGGCAGCATCGAAGGGATTTTCTACCCCGAGATGCCCTGCTTGCCGGTTTGTGATACGGCAGTTTTCATATATCAACACAAAGGCAATATACAGCCGCGCTGCGGAAGTTCCACAGCGCGGCTGTTTGTGCGTCTATGCGTTTGTTTCTGCCGGGACTACGGATTCATGAAGCGGTACAGGAAGGTCACGATCTGGCTGCGCTGGCAGGCGCTGGATGGCCCGAAGTGGGTCGCATCCATGCCCTTCGTGATATTCTTCTCGACCGCCCAAAGAACCGCGTCATAGTAGTACGCGCTGCTCGACACGTCGCTGAACGGGTTGGTCTTGTTCGTGTACTCGGGATTGCCCGCTGCGCGGTACAGGAAGGCGACTGCGTGCTCGCGCTTGCAGAAGGCGTCCGGCGCAAAGTGGGTCGCGTCCGTGCCGGTGGTGACGCCGTTCTCATACGCCCACAGGACTGCCTTGTAGTAATAATCGCTTTCCTTCACATCGACAAACGGATTGTTCGTGATCGTGGATTCCGGCTCGCCGAGGGCTCTCCACAGGAAGGTCACGATCTGCCCTCTCGTGCAGGTGGCGTTGGGGCCGAAGTGCGTCGCGTCGAGACCGTTCGTGACCTGCGGATCGTGGTAATACGCCCAGAGAACTGCATCATAGAAGTAGTCGCTCTCCTGCACGTCCTTGAACGGATTGTTCTGCACCGGTCTGACGAGCTTCGGCGTGGCGACGGTTTTGGTCTGCGTCGTGAACGCAGCGTTCTCAAAGACTGCGGTATAGGTGATCTCACCCTCGGCCTCAACGGTGGCTTCTTTCGTCACCTTGGAGGTCGTGTTGACCGTTTCCGTCTCGACGTGGCTTGCGTCGGTCTTGCAGACGCGGGTCGCGATGACAGTGCTGTAATCCTCCGCCCAAACGTAGGTCGGCGCGCCCCAGTCGTGCGCGTGCGCGTCGTCGTCTTCCACAGTCAGATGCAGCGGCAAGCCCGGAGAATAAACGCCGTCCTTCAACGCGCGGATGCGGAAGAAGTAGGTTCCCGGCGTCAGGTCGATCGGCGCGGTGTAGAGGTGCCGTGCGGTTTCGTCGTCGCAGGGGCAGACGCCGTTGGTCGTGTACCAGATCTCCGCACCCTCGGTCGAGCAGGTCAGAACGAGCTTGCCGGGCTTCACGGTGTCTCCGTCACTCACGCGCGCGCCGTTCACGGTCGCTACCACGCGGTCGGGAGCCGTCTTCTCTGCCGGGATGGTGTAGTGCGCCGTCAGCACCGCGCTCGGGAGCATATCCGGACGGGTGGCGATGACCTTGACGGTCGTTTCCTCGGTGATGATGATCGCGTCCGTCAGCACGGGGCTGGTCTCGGTGGGCGTGCTGCCGTCGAGCGTATAGCGCAGGACGGCGCGCTCCGTCGCGGAGGCAAAGCGGATCGCGGTGTCCTTCTCCACCTCGCCGGAGGCGGGCTCGGCAGCCGGCGTCTTTGCCTGCTCCGGCAGGGCGACGGTCAGACCGTCGGCGTCATAGCGCTCCTCCATGGCAACGCCTGCGTAGCTCAAAACGCTGTTTTCAACGATCAGCCGGAGCGCGTCGCCCTCGGCGATCGCCGGATAGTTCAACTTTACGGTGCGGGTGTAGCTGGGAGCGGCTTCCGCCGCGCCGCTCTTTTCGCTGTCCGACAGCTCTACGGTAAAGTCGGTCTTCTCACCGTTTACGAACAGGACAAAGCGATCCGGCGTCAGCGTCGTCTCGTCCATATATTTGGTGAAGGTGACGAAGACGCCCAGCGTGTTGGCGCTGACGGAGAGCACCGCAGGCGCCTCGTAGCTGACCAGCGGGAGATTGACGTCCAGCTGCTCCGGCAGCACGGGCATGTAGTAATACCCGTCCGCCTCGTTTTTCAGCGCGTCGACGCCGTAGTCCCCGCTCGTTCCGGTGTCTACCGTCTCATAGCCGCTCTTTGCCGCCTGCACCCGCCACCAGCCGGACGGGACGAACCACTGGTAGCGTCCGTCGCTGCCGGTGATCTGCGGATTGGGCTCCAGTCCGAACAGCTCCGCGTCCACAATAACGGGGCTGCCGCCGGAGAGGGTCAGGGCGACGCCGCTGTCGTCCGCCGTCTGCGCATAGTCTCCCTCTAACTGGAAGAGCGTGACCTCCGCGCCCTCGACGCGGTTGCTCGGCACGGCCTCATAGACGTAGCCGGAGGGATCGTAGCGTCCCTGCGGACCGGGAGGCGGGGTGACGTGGCTGTAGGCGCGCGGTCCGTAGCCGAAATACTTGTTGTAATCGTAATATTCGCGCGGGAAGCGCCGCCAGTCGATGCCCTCCTTGCACAGACCGCCGATGCCGCGTTCCTCATTCTCGGCGCGCCTTGCGGCGATGTAGAGCTCCTGACAGAGGTTTTCGATCTGCCGCTCAAAGATGTCCGCATCGTAAAGCAGCTGCTTCCAGCCGTCGTAGGCGCGTTCAACGCTGCCTTTATAGAGCGCCTCGCCCATCTTCTTCGCGCCTTCCTTTGCGCTGCCCTCCAGATAAGAGGAGGAATTGATGGCTTCCTCCAGAATCTTTGCGATGCCCTCGACGCCGACCTTGTAGTACATGGCGTCTGCCTCTGAAATCACGCGGTAGGGATTGTTCGCGTCGTTCGTGGCGGAGCGCCAGAAGCGGTAGAGCCGCTTGAGGCAGGGGTTGTCGTCTAAGAAGTCCTTGACGCGGCGAATCTGTTGCTGCGTGATCTCTTCGCCGTGCGCCCAGTTGTAGCTGTCCTGTACGATCTTCGTGAAGTGATTGTCCAGCACCTTCTCGATCTGTTCCTTGCGCTTCTGGATCTTTTCAATGACGTTCGCGATCTCCTGCGTACTCGGTCCGCGCATCGCAGGCGCTGCAGTCCAGGCAACGTCCGTGATCTGCATTTTTCCGGACGGCTCATACGCCGGGTCCAGCGCGTTCACCGCCTCGATCAAGGCGTCGGCGAACTTCTCATAGAAGGTCAGCCAGGTATCCTGAACCGCGCCGGTGCGGGCGATTTCATGCAGCGTTTCATCGTCGAAGCCGCCTAACTCCATATCCGTAAAGTTCAGCGCGCCGATCATCAGCAGGGAGACCTGCTTGGTCCTTGTCGCCTCGTCCCAGGTCGTGATCAGGCGGAAATCGGGGGTGTAAATCTCCTCAACGTAGGCGTGCTTTGCGTGATCGTCGTGATTGACGTAGCGGGTGACGGAATCCGTGCCCCAGACGGTGAAGGCGTCCTCGCCCTCGCCGAAGGTCATCCAGCCCTCTTCATAGCGGAGCAGGTTCGGCGTATGCGGATCGAGCTCCAGCTTCTGCAGCTCCGCGAACTCCGCCTCGTTCCAACTCTCGTTCCAAATGGAGAAGCCGACCGGAAGCTGTCCCTTTTCCGGATCGCCGAGCAGGAAGGTCAGCATCCCGTCGCCCAGCGGGCTTCCGTCGGTATCACTGACCGAGCCGCCGCCTGCGAGCAGGGAGAGGAACGCCGTCACGTCGCCCTGCGTGACCGCGCCGTCCGGATCGCTGACATATCCGTATTCCACCGGGCAGTCGAATTCGACCCACGAGCTGTCCGGCGCGGCGCCGAAGAAGTAGGTCGGCTCGGTCGCCCACGAGCCGTCGGGCTGCTTTGTGCATTCCAGCGTTTCCGTCGTGCCGTTGCGCGGGATATAGATGCGGGCGCCCTGCACCTTTTCGGGATGACCGTCAAAGGTCACGGACCAGAAGACCCTGCCCATATCTGCGGAGGTTCCGCCACGATACCAGTATGTGTAAAGATTCGGCGCGTCGCCGTCGTTCAGCATGACGATGGACTGCCCGCGTCCTGCCGCAAAGTCGCCCTGGTGGGACTCCCAGTGCAGCACCATCGTCTGCAGCTGCGCGCCCTCGGGATTGTAGAGCGTCGACGTCTCCTCCGAGGTGTAGGTGCGCATACCGTCCTGATAGGAGCCGGAGACGCTGAAGCGGAGCGTCTGCATCGGGTAGAGCTGATTTTCGTCCAGATCGACACGGATGCGGTAGTAGCCGCGATTGGTATCCGTCACGCCGGAAGCGACCGGCTGCCCGTTCATAAAGAGCGTGAGGGTATAGGGATCGCCCTTCAACGAGGCAGGTCCTCTGCCGTAGACGGTAAAGCTGCCGTCGGTGATCATGTTCGGCGCGGTCAGCGTCAGCGCGCCGGTCGCCTCCTCGAATTCTCCGACAAAGTCGCTGTGGAAGCTGCCGCCCTGCCAGTAGCGCAGGTACGCCTTTGCCTCCAGCGTTTCTGCGTCCTGCATATAGCAGGTCGTCGAAAAACGAAGCGGGAAGCCGCCGTATGCCTCGATCTTCTCGGGCGACAGCGTCAGCGTGATCGAGCCGTCGTCCCGCAGGGTGCCGTTCTGATTCCAGCGGTCGATCTCGAGCGGGATCCCGTTGAGGCTCAGGGTGCGGGTCGAGACGTGACCGCCCCAGTCGTTGGTTCCCGCCTGATTCGTCAGGATGTACAGCTCCACGTTTTGGTGTCCGCCGACGTTGCTCTCCCAAGTGAAGCCGGGCTTCGTCGCGGCGGTGACGTCCAGACGGAAGGTTTCGCCGCTCGCCTTGTTCATAGACACGCCGGAAACGGCGAGATTGATCTGCTGATAAGCGCGGAAGCCCTCCGGCAGCTCGAGCGTGCCGAGGTGGATCGGCTCAAACACCAGCGGTCCTGCCGGCTGCACGACCGCATAGGGCAAAAGCGCAAGCTCCGCCGCAGTATCATAGGCTTCCGGCTCCAGCCCATCGAGATAGGCTGCCGGCGCCGCGCCGACGAAGTAGCTGCCGGCGGGCAGGTAGGGGGTCGTCAGCGCGATCTGCGAATAGGCGTAATTGTATTTGTTGTTCTTTTCGCGGTTCTCATGGAGCAAACCGCCGTCCGCGCCGTAGACCAGGAGCGTGATCTCGGGCGCCTCCGCCCCGCGGTAGAGTGAGAAGCTGACGCGCGAGCGGCTCACCATCGGCAGCACCACGCTGCCGGTTTTCCGTCCGCCGTCGCTCATCACGGTAAACTGCGCCTCGCCGTAGTCGTACGGGAAGACCTTGTCCCCGCGCCAGCCGACGAGCCGCAGTGTTTCGCCGACCGTCACCGCGTCCGGGTCGGTCAGAAGCAGGAACTCGTTGCGGCGCACAAACCCGAGCTCGGCGCCGTCTGTTTTATAGATGCGCACGTTGTCCAAATAGCCCAGATTCCAGAACGGGCGTGTGCCCGCTGCGTCGGTCTGGGTCACGCTCCAGTAGATCAAGCCGTCCGCCAGCGGCAGTGTCAGGGGAAGCTCGAGGCTCCCCGCCGCAACGTCCGCCGCCGTGACGGTATAGCTCACGCTGCCCCAGCCGGTGCTGCCGGATACGGTGATTTTCGTTCCCTCCTGCAGCTCGGCGAGCTGAATCGGCTCGGCGTTGCGCTCATAGTAATTCGTGTTGATCCAGCCGTTCGTGCCGTACTTCGTCGTGCTGACGGAATACCAGCCCGGCGCGGGCGCGCTGCCGTCAAGCTGCGTCAGCAGCACGTTGAGATGGACCGTCGCCGTCGGCTTCTTCGGCATCGTGACCGTCACGGTGCGGAAGCCCGTCGTCACGCCGCCGCGATCCACGCGGATCAGCTCCGTCGGCAGATGCGTCACGCTCATCGAATACTGCGGGATAACGCGCACCCAAGCCGCCTCATCATCGAGCAGTGTGCGCCAGGAGCCGTTCTGCAGCTTCTGCGTACCTGCCTCGTCGGCGTACCATTCTATGCAGGCGTTGGATGCGCCGTCCTTTCCCTCGGCGGCGGGATTGATCTCTACACGCGTGGTATAATGCGGCGAAATGGGCAGCGTCGCGTGTTGAAGCGCGCCGTCGTTCAGAGTAACGGTCGTCCGTCCGTAGTTAAAGTAGCCATAGCCGTAGAGCTGACCGGACAGACTCGCTTCATACGTGCCCGAGGGCAGACAGTCGATTTGCAACGTCTTGCCGTCGTGACCGACAGAATAGCTCTTGACGCAATCGCCGGCGTCGTTATAAATGTACAAATAGAGGTACTGCTCGGAATGCCCCGTAATTTCCAGCTCCAGCGCAGGCGCGACCGTCTTGCCGACCGCCTGCGTCCCAACGGGAGCGCCGTTCAGGAAGAACTCCACGCGATCGACGCGCCCGGCGTCCTCCGGGAGCGTCCCGTTTGCGCTCATGCTCTCCCAGCCCAGCGAGGTCAGCGTCTGTGAGATCGTCTTTCCCTCGCCGCCGAGCGTCGTATAGTATAAGATCGCTGCGCCTGTTTCGTCCGTGTGCGGCACGCGGTTGAGCGGCATCCAGAGAGAATAGGAGCTGCCGCGCTTGATTTGCTCCTCCACCGTGTTGCACCAGAAGCTCGTCTCGCCCCGAACGGCAAGGTCTGCCTCGGCGATCGTGATTGAAAATTCCTTTTCGGCGTAGCCCGCGCCGGATTCGCTCGCCCGGACGAAGAAGGGGAAGCTGCCCTCTGCGGTCGGTGTGCCGGTCAGCTCACCGGTCGCGGCGTTTAGGGTCACGCCGTCGGGCAGTTTGCCGCTGGCGACAGACCACGTGATCGCGCCGTCCTCGGCAGGCGTGGCTTCGAGCTTCGCGTAATAGGACTCTTCCGCCTTGCCGCTCGGCAGGCTCTCCGTTGTGATGGTCGGGCTGGAGGAGGACGCCTCCTTCACGACGATGACCGAATTGTCGATAAAGGGCTTGTTGAAACTGTCGAGCACCTTCGTGCGGTAGCAGCCGAGCGCCATATTCTCGATCGAGCAGTCCTTGAGGTAATAGGTATGGTATTCCCCGTTCACGCCCTCATCGACGATCTGACCGATCTTGAAGGAGCCGGTCGGATCCTGCGTGTATGCAAAATAGTAATAGCTGTCGCTGCCGAAAATGTCATAGTCGGCGCGCAGCAGGCGAATGCTGTTCAGCCCCGTGACCTCGGCGGGCAGGGACAGGGAGATGTCGAATTTTGCGACGTTCGCCTCCGTGTCGTAGGGGACGGTTTTGGTCGCCGCGCCGTCAGCGAACCACGTTGCGTCCAGCACTCCCTGGTTGGCGGTCAGATTGGCATTGTCCGTGATCGTGAAAACGTCGGAATAATAGCAATAACTGCTGTAAAACATCAAAAAGCGGTACCTGCCGGGCTCGGGGTAGTAGTCGCCTGCCGCCATGTATTGCAGCGGCAAGCCCTCGTTTGCATAGAATTTCCCGGTGTCCCAGTCGTAGCCGACCGTCTTGCCGAGAATGGTACCTGCCATCAAGCTCGACGAGCTGACCTGCTTGAGGACCAACAGGTCGTCCGAATAGACCTTGCCATTGTAGGCGGAGTTGCAGATCGTCGCAGGCGGCAGCTCGTCGCCCTCCACCGGCCACAGGCACATGCCGCTCATCTGCACATCGTTGCCGGTCATGAAGTAGAAGGTCTGGCTCAGGTCGAGCGTACCGGTGAGCGGCGTACCGCTCTTCGCGTCCGCTGTCTCGCCGGTGAATTCATAGACCGTAAAGCCGGGCGCCGGCGTCACGGTCAGCACCGGGTTTGCACCGAAGACGCTCGCCGGCAGAATCGACAGGCACAGGATCAGCGCCAGCGTCAGAGCGATGCTTCGTTTCCATAGAGTTGATCTCATAGCGTTCCCTCCAATTGGATATTTGGATAAACTATCCCACTAAAATTTATCACAAAAGTCCCGCGCAAGCATATTGCGGGTTTCCGCAAACGCCGCTGTAAACAGAAAAATCCCCCTTTTCCGAAGAAAAGGGGGAGGCAGAATTCCTTATTCCGCATCGCGGTAGAGCTGTACCAGTCCCGCGCGCGTGCTGACGCCGGTTTTGCGATAGAGCGACGTGACGCTCGCCTGCACCGTACGGACCTTGACCGAGAGACGGTCGGCAATCGCCGACTGCTTGTCCTCCGTCAGCACGAGCTCGCGCAGCACCTTGACCTCTGCAGGGGTCAGCGCGTAGCGTTTCTGAAGCAGCGGGAAGGGGTCGCTTTGCGGCGCAGGCTTCTTTTCCGCAAGATTGAAGTCTCCGTTGACCGCCATCAGCACAATCGCGCCGACCAGCACCGCGATGTTCATGCCGAGAACGATGGCGGCGGACAGTTCGGAAACGTGCAGCAGACCGCCGATCAGCACGAGCAGACTGTCGAGGATTCGACCGACGGACGCCCAGAGCGCAGGGTGCTTCGTCTGCGGTGCCAGACGCCAGAAAATGAGATCGTAGTACGCCACCGACGACGCGATCCCGGTGTAGAACAGGCACATATTCAACCAGCCGCTGCCGCTCGCACCCGCCAGAACGGAATTGAGCAGGGCAAAGGCGGAGACGCACAGCGCGGCGATCGGAACGAGCCGCCCGCGGCGGAAGTCGCCGAGAAAGCCGAAGAGCAGATAGGCGGGAATCCAGAGCAGGCGCGGCCAGGTGTAGACGTTGTAATCCGTGTAGCCGGACAGAACCTGCAAATGGTGGATATACCCGTTGTAGAAGCTGCAGAACAGAATCAGCGCAGAAGCGATCAGCAGCGAGAACACGAGCCGGCGGGTCGGAAGACGCCGGTCGGCGGCGGAAAGCGGCGGCTGCACGTCAAGCAGCCAAAGCAGCAGCGCGAATGCCGCCAGCATCCCTGCATAGAGCAGCCAGGGAAGGTTCCAGCGCAGCTGGAGCACGTACTGCAGGACGACCGCTGCCGAACAGCCGACGCCCATCGCAACGCCGATTCTGTTTCCGGCGGCAGCTTCCGCAGCCATACGCAGATAGACTGCGCCGCCGGTATAGCCGAGCAGCAGCGCGGACAGGAACGCGAGCACGATCGCCAGCACGGTATCGGTCGGCGTGAACGCCAGCCCCGCCGATGCGATCAGCAGCAGCGCAAGCACGCAGCGAAGCAGGCAGGCGCTCCTGCCCTGCAGTCGCCGCGTCAGCGCGTAGACCAGAAAGCCGAGGATCACGAACGCCTGCACGGCGTAGTAGACAGATTCCTGCTGCGCATCGGGCAGATAGCCGCGCCCCGCCTGATTGCAGAAGCGCAGGATCACGTACTGCAGGAACATAAAGGAGCCGAAAATTGCGCACAGAACGGGCGTTTTTGTGCTGTTCTTCTGCAAGGGGAATCGCTCCTTTCCGTCTGCAAGCGCGGTTTTCCTTATTATAATTGCTGGCGTCTGTCTTGTCAAACGCAATTCGGACGTTTTGCCCGCTCATGGCGGTACCGCCGGGACGTGATCCGTCGGCAAGGCCTTTTCCTGCCGCGTACTGCAGCCCCGCTCCAAGGGCTCACGCAGTTTACTGTGTCGATCAGCGACGTTCTGATACAGAATTCAATTGAATTAATTAATTGAATTTTAGTATTAGACCGGAGCAAATCTGAAAACGCCGAGATTCCGCAGCACGTGGTCGATTCGATCGCGCGGATGCTGCTGCCGGAACTGATTGCTTTCTACGAAAGCGAGGACGGGCAGCGGAAGTACGCGGAATGGAAGCAGGCGCAAGGCCGTCAAGACGGCTGAGCGCAAAAGTGGCGGGGTATGTGAACCATACCCCGCCCGTTCTTTCCTGCTCAATCCATCAATCGGTGTTCGTGATTGCCTTTCAGGTAGTCGGGAACGCTGCCATTGAGGACGTGGTAGGCATACTCCAACGGGTTGTTGTAGATGAGCCAGTCCAGTTCGGAGCGTTCAAATACGCCGATGTCGTATACGTCCTCGACGGCTTCGCAGTCGATGGCGAGCATACTGCCGTCGGAGAATTTGACCTCCACACAGACGGTGTCCATATTGTACTCGCAGCTTTTGATTTTCCGTTCCATTTGTTTTACCTCCTTGCCTGTTGTGTCTTGTTTTGGATTGTTTTCCTTGCTTTTCGCGTCCGTTTCGTGTTTGCCTGTCTGCGGTATTCCTCGTCATAGTCGAAATATAAAAATAATCCGAACCCATTCCGTAAAGGAATGAAGTTCGGATTATCTTCTCGTGGTGGACCTTAGGGGGATACTCCGGGGCTGCGCCGCCTCCGTGACACTGCGGTTTTGCACGGCGTCGCCGTGCCGCCGCTGCGCGCCGCTTTTGCTCGCGCAAAAGAAAACCTTGTGTTCGAACCGACGCTTCTCTCCGAATCCTAAGGGGGATCGTTTGCGTTTTTGCCGATGGCAAAAACCAAGGTAGCCACCAGCCTCCGGACTGGTGGCAGGAACAGCGCACCGCGCTGTTCCGATTTGAGCTTTCGATCCCCCTTCTTTTCCGAAGATGCAAAAGAGAGGACACGCCGTTGGCATGTCCTCTCTTTTGCATGGTGGACCTTAGGGGGATCGAACCCCTGACCTCAAGATTGCGAACCTTGCGCTCTCGCAGTCGGTACGGTTTTTGTCCTCCGGTAGACAGCGGAAACCCTTGTGTTTTCAAGCGTTTCCGCGATTCCCTTTTTTGAGTATGCCGAGGTTCTGCATTTCACAAGGCGAGGACTGCGTCTGTGAATCCTCTTCCAGCTGAACCGTACCCCACACGTGTTACAGGCCCAAAGGTTGTAACTCACGTGCGTGTGCCGTATTCACAAGCCAAGCTCCGCTGTCAACGTATCCGGCTATCCTAATTCTGCGTTACTTTCTTCCTCCGGATGGAAGCCCGCCATAAAGCGCTTCAGCAAAAACGTGCAGAAATACGGGAACGTATAAATGCCGTTTTCGTGGCCGATGTTGTTTGCAGAGAGCTTTATACCGTATCGGATATCGGGGTATCTGTCCGATGCGATCATTGATTTTATGGACTTTGCTTTTCCTCTGTTTGCCTTGACTTCAACCGGGATCAGCGAAGCCATTGAGCGAATGAAGAAATCCATTTCCAGCGTGGAGTCGTCCCGCCTATAGTAATAAAGTTTATAGCCCTGCTTGACCAGCGCTTCGCCGACGATATTCTCATACAGAGCGCCCTTGTACACGCCCAGATTTTTGTTGGCACGCAGGTCGTCCTGGGATTCTTCGTCCAGCATGGAAACCAGCAGACCGGTGTCGGCAAAATACAGCTTGAACATGTACGGCTCGTAGTTCCCTCCCAAAGGAAGCTCCGGAAACTCCAGACAGTAGCAGATGTTCACCATGCCGGCGTCGACCAGCCACTCCGCGCAGCCGCGATAGTCCCGGAAGCGGGCACCCGACGCGACCTTTGAGATCTGAAACTTCTTGTTCTCCTGCGCAAGCTGCGGCGCAATGCGGTTGAATACGTTCAGGATCCTCGTCTGATCGACGCCCTGCGCATATTTGCGAATGTCTTCCTTGTAATCCGCGATCAGCTGCTGCTGCGTATCGAGCGAACCTTCAAACGTACCTTTTTGGATGTATTCGGCAACGACCGCCGGCATCCCGCCCAGAATACTGAAGTCCAGAAACAGTGCGTGGTAGACCTTCATCTCCAGCTCGCTGAACGGGCGCAGCGCCTTCATGTGTGCAAGCAGCTTCGCAGTCGTTTTGTCGTCATATCCCTTCGCCCACAGGAATTCCTCGAAGTCCATAGAAAACATATCGTAGTCTTTCTTGTAGCCCACGCTGTTGCTTTCGATCCTCTGATAGTTCACGCCCAGCATGGAGCCGCTGCAGATCACGTCAAAGCGTTTATCAATGCAGAAGAACTTCAGCGAGGTTGCAATCTCCGGAAATTCCGTGATTTCATCAAAGAAAATCAGCGTTTTCCCCGGAATGTATTTCTTGGACGGATCGATCAGCGAGATGTTTTTTATGATGCTCGTCGCCTCATAGCCGTCCGAGAGAATCCCCTTGTACTTTTCGTCCCGCACAAAATTGATTTCAATGACGCTTTCGTAGTTCTGTGCCGCAAACTGCGTGATAGATTCCGTTTTGCCGATCTGACGGCTTCCCTTGATGATGAGCGGCTTTCGGTTCGGGTCCGCTTTCCAGTCACGGAGAAACGCGTCAACCTTTCGTTTCAGATACACTGTCAATCTCCTCCAATCGGTCGTCTGACATTAGTATACACATTTTCATAGCGAATATCAACTACATTTTCACAAAATCATAGCGAATATTTTGCTTTCAATCACAATTTTCCGACAACATTCAATTGAGTCCAAGTTGAGCCAAAGAACTATGCGCTTTTCGGACAACCATTTTTCAGGTGAACTTGTCGCCAAATTGGCGACAAGTGGACGGAAAGAAAAGCAAGCTTGCTTCGGACCAAGTTGGTCCGAAGATGAAACGGCCGCGCAGTTTGAAAGCTGCGGCATCCTTTCTCTGTTTCACCGTCTTTCCGTCAACACCAATCAGGTCGCAAAGCGTATGAACGAAAGCGGAAGGATCTATGAGGTCGACGTGCAGGAGATTCTCTCCGGGCAGAAAGAAATCGAAGGACAGCTGCGGCAGATTCTCGAGGCGTTCAACAAGGCGCTGTAAGCGGCACACACGAAACAACGGGCAGCCGATTCCGAACGGCGTCGGCTGCCTGCGGGAAAAACGAAAAGGAGGAACGACTATGAAAAAGGCAATCAGCATCCTGTTATGCCAAGGTCAAACGAGCACTTGCCTTTTTGCTTTTCTCTTGCCGTTTCTGAAAATAATTGACAGGAGTCGGAGCATCATAGTATAATTGAGCTATCGAAAGCAAACAAATAGCGATCCCCTTGCAAAGGAGTGTGCGATTATGAAAAAGAACATCCTGCCCGCCGTTCTGGGCATCCTGAACGCCGTGCTGATCGCGGTCATCCTCATTTCGGTCTTCACCGGATGGCGGATGTAAAGGGAGAGACGGAATATGGCAAAATTCTGTAAGTACTGCGGAAAGCAACTGCGCGAAGGTGCCTCCTTCTGCCCTGCCTGCGGCGCGCAGATCGGCAGCAAGGCGCAAATCGCTCCCTCAACCCCGCAGCCGCAATACCCGCAGCCGGTCTATCCACAATACCCGGCTTCGGCAAAGCCAAAGCGTTCTAAAGTCAGCAAAGTCGTTTCACTGTTGCTGGTCGTTTCTTTGCTCGCGGAGATCGCGGTCACGGGCTTTTGGTATCCCGGCTTTTTCCGCGGCGGCGGACAGGACGGGCCCACGGTCCTTGACCGGCAGACCGCGGAGCTGTCCCTTGCACAGCCTGCCGCAACGCTCTGTGGCGTGACGATCGAGGCAGACAGCTGCAATCTGAAAAACGGCAATCTGCAGGCGGTAGTCGAGGATCACGGCGCCGGCGTCGGCGACGACGGCGCGGAATACCGCGAATATGACATCAGCCTCGGCGAGCAGTCGGAATACTCCGCCGCCACGACGCTGACCTTCCCCTGCGACGGCGATCCGGAGAACTACGTGATCACACACAGAGACCACGAGACCGGCGGTTGGATGCCGATGATCGGTTTTGCCGACCAGGCGGCGGGTACGCTGACGGTCTACACGAACAGCTTCTCAGAGTTCCGCCAGCAGCTCAAGCTGGACTCTCCTCTGTTCTGTATTCAGAACGAGGGGTCGCCCAACGCGACGGTTGCAGTCAGCCCGAACTATCTCGACGTGATTCAGAAGCTGGACAAGGCGACCTATGAGCAGGCGACGAATTCCTTTGCCGCCGATCCGATGAATTACGAGGCGGTCCCGAAGAGCGGCGAGGGCAACTCAAAACTCAAGGATTTCCTCATCAACGCCTGCGGTCCGCTGTCCGAGGTCATCGGCGGCGCGGCGGAGCTGAACATGACGCCGATCGAGGTCGTGCTGAACGACAAGATCTATTCCTACACCGGCGAAGCCCTCAAGGCGGACCTTTCGACTTTCATGAACGGCTACGCGGTCATAAGCATCGGCATCCAGCTGACGAAGGACGTCAAGCAGCACGGTCTGCAGTCGAACACGACGGCTGCCAATCTGGTCAAGAGCATTGCGACCAACAGCGGCACTCTCTACAGCATGGCGACGGGCTATTCCTCGTCCGCGCTGACCTTCACCTACTTCGGCGTGGCGATGATCGGCATGGGGCTTGACGAGATGGCGGACACCGCCCGAGGCGAACAGGAAGCCTACGTCACCAAGCTGATGAACTACTACTACAACGACGTAAAGCCCTTCGACACGGATTACTGGTACGAGCAATATAACCGCCTCGTCCGCGACGAGCGCACCACGGCGCAGGAGGCGATCGAGAAGCTCCGGTATGAGCTTGACCGACAGGCGGAGGAATTCTGGACCGTGATGGAAAAGCAGTCCGGCGCGGAGTTTGACGCGCTGATGCTGGAGGCGGGCATCAAGAATATCTACAGCATATCGCCCGAGAAGAAGGCACAGCTCACCGCCGCCGTGAAGAACACCCTGCGGCAGAACTTCAACGACCTCGTCCTGCCGAAGATCGAGAAGGACGTGACCTGCAGTCAGCAGGCGACGCTTTACGCCCTGCTGCAGAGCTTCGCGGACAACTTCAATCACAAGCTCTTCTTTGTGATCGCCGAGCGCGTCGATATGCAGACCGTCCTGCAGACGCAGTACAACGGCTGCGTGCTGGCGTTCGGCAGCACGGAGAAGGATTTTGTCGTAAAGGGCGACGACTGGCTGCTCGACACGCCGGAAAGCGCCGGCGGCAGCGGCTGGGACGACGGCTGGGAGCTGTCGTTCGAGGCGACGGACATCGCGTGGATGAAGGCGGGCATGCCCGACACCCTGTTCGTCTACGAAGGACGCGACGCAATGGGCGGCGACGCGATGCTGGAAGTGCAATTCCAGCAGCCGCACGATCTGCCCGGGCGCAAGACCTTTATCAATCTTTCCGGCTCGCAGACCTACGCGTGGCGGCTGATCGACCTCAACATCAACCCGAACTACGAGGCGGGCGGCTCCGACCGCGTCACGGATTGGAGCGGCTCGGTCGAGGAGCTGCACGTCTACTGGCAGGAGCTGGTCGACGGCGAGCTGAAAACCTACGACGATATTACCTGCAGCATGGGTGCGACGGCAGACTTCCCGTCCGACGTGAAGTTCTCCTGCTTCTACGACGGCGCGGTCGATCACCCGTCCGACCGCTCGCAGACCTCGAGCATCAGCATCAGCACGGGCGGCAGCTTCCCCTCGCAGGGCTACTATCCCGACGGGCGGAACGGCACGCTCTTTGAGGGCGAGAGCGCCGTGCCGGAGGCGAAGGAGGGCGGAGCCTTCTCCGTGACGATCAGCCGTGGACTGTACACTCTGGTCTACCGCTACGAGGCGGTTCCCGTCGAGGAAAAGGACAATGCCGATCCCGTAATTATCAACAACTGCAGCAACGAAGGTCCGGCGCTGGAGTATATGGGCTGCTTTGCCACCCCGATCGTTTTCAAGTCGGGCGGTGAAGTCAGCTACGGCGACAATGTTTATTATAATTTTTATCGC
This sequence comes from Oscillospiraceae bacterium, assembly GCA_017405865.1. Classification (GTDB taxonomy): domain Bacteria; phylum Bacillota; class Clostridia; order Oscillospirales; family Oscillospiraceae; genus JAZOXB01. Next base: position 17,704 of record JAFQZN010000041.1, read on the forward strand.
AGCGAAACAGAGATCTTCTTTACGATCAGCAACGCGCCCATGGGGAATGGACAGGGGGAGCTTTCCTTCACCTTTCCCTATACGGTCGATCCCGCAACAGGTGATTTTATCATAAGCGGCGACGGTTCCGATGGCGTGAGCGACACCATAATCCTGCACTTCATCAGCGACGATGCGTTCACCATCACGGAGGAGGACGGCGACGTCTCGACCTTCACGCGCGTCAACTGACCGCTTTACAGCAGGAGGTCATCATGCTTTGCAGAACTTGCGGCGCGGCAATCCGAGCCGGCACGCGCTTTTGTCCCAACTGCGGCGCACCCGCCGATTACGCCGTGCCGCCGCTGCGCGCCGCTTTTGCTCGCGCAAAAGAAAACATTGTGTTCGAACCGACACTTCTCTCCGAATCCTAAGGGGGATCGTTTGCGTTTTTGCCGTTGGCAAAAACCAAGGTAGCCGCCAGTCTCCGGACTGGTGGCAGGAACAGCGCACCGCGCTGTTCCGATTTGAGCTTTCGATCCCCCTTCGTTTCTGAAGATGCAAAAGAGAGGACGCGCCGTTGGCGTGTCCTCTCTTTTGCATGGTGGAGTTGCTCCGGTAAGATCCGAACTTTTTTCCTTTTTGACGATCTCCGACACGGGGATCGTTTCGCTGTTGCGTTTGAAGTTGAATGTGATGATCAGCTTGTCGTCGTACAGATAGATCGCGTTTACGAAGCAGTCGATCAGCTTGCGCTGGTGCGCCGGCTTGTTGAGGTCCAGCTTTTGCAGTTCGTGAATGAAAAACAGGATCTGCTCCTTGCTGAATCGCGGCTGCGCGAGCTCCCGTTTGGCGATCTCAATCTCGGCCGCTTCCTTTTCTGCCTCCAGTTTCTGTAGGCGGTCTTTCGTCGACGACGTGACGATCCCTTGCTGCATCGCGTCCAGAAGGTTGTTGATCGCCTTTTCCGCCTCGGCGTGCTGCCTGCGGAGCGCAGCCAGCACCTCGTCTTCTTTTCCCTGGAGGGCGATCAGTTCCTCCGCGATCCGGTCCAGAAGCGCATCATCCAGAATGATCTGTTTCACCCGTTCCATAACGAGATTCTCGATCCATTCCTTTTTGACCGGCTTCTTGCTGCAGGTGTGCTTGCGCTTTGCCTTGCCGCATTTGTAATAGCGGTGCGTCGCGCCGGTTTTGCTGGTGCCGGATTCGCCGACCATATAACTGCCGCATTTGCCGCAGTACAGTTTCGTGGTCAGGATGAATTCTTCTTTAGCTTTGTGCCTTCCTGACGCTTCGCGATTTGTCTTCAGTCGGTCCTGCACCAGATCGAACAGTTCCTGCGGCACGATCTGCGGAATGCCGCCGGGAATGACCACGTCTCTGAATCGGTATTCTCCCAGATAGCGGCGGTTATGCAGCATGTGCTCCACAGCGTTGTACTCAAACGGCTTGCCCTTCGACGTCCGCAGCCCTTTTTCTCCCAGGTCGCGGACGATGTCCATGATCGTGCAGCCGTCCGCGTATTTTTGGAATACGCTTCGGACGATCGGCGCCGTGATCGGATCGATTTGATAGTTCTGCTCCGCATCGATCGTGTATCCGGTAAGGAGGCCACCTCCGTTGTACTTGCATTTCAGGGCGTTGTCCGTCATGCCGCGAAGCACCTTCTCGCCGAGTTCGGCAGAATAGTATTCTGCCATGCCCTCCAAGAGCGATTCCAACAAGATACCTTCCGCGCCTTCCGAGATCGCCTCTGTCGCCGAGACGACACGCACGCCGTTTTTCTTCAGCACGGCCTTATATCTTGCGCTGTCATAACGGTTTCGGGAGAAGCGGTCGAGTTTCCATACGATGACCAACTCAAACTTCTTCTGCGCGCTGTCGCGGATCATCTTCTGAAACTGCGGTCGGTTATCGGTTTTTGCGGACAACGCACGGTCAATGTACGTTCCGACGATCTGAAGTCCTTTTGCCTTTGCGAACGCTTTACACTCTCGCAACTGACCTTCAATACTTTCCTCTCGCTGATTGTCGGAGGAATACCGGGCATAGATGACGGCGTTCATTTGCCGACCTCGCTTTCCTTCAGCATCTGCTTCAGGGTTTCTTTCAGACGGTTATTCATCTCCGAATTCGGATCAAAGCACATTTCGATAAACTTATCCATTTCAGGATATGCCTTTTCGAGTTTGATCTTCTCCTCATAGCTGCCGCCTCTGGGGTTGTCCGACCTGCCGCAGAGATAGTCGAGCGATACATCAAAGAAATCCGCGTACTTGATCGCGACGCTGACCGGGATCTCCGTCTGACCGGCCTCGTAACGGTAGATGCACGACTGCCCGATGCCGATCGTTTTGGCAAGACGGTTTTGCGAAAGACCTGCCTTTTCCCGGACGCTCCGCATTCTCTCATAAACTGTACTCAATAAACCCACCTCCAATATCTTTCTGCCTTAAGTATACAGCAACCCCGTCAAAATGTCAACCCCAATTTACATAACATAGTATGTTTTAATTCGGATAGCACGTTTCTTTAGGACGTAGGACCTTGAAGAATCACTTTTGCGAAAGTGTATTAACCCACTATGACACTTTCAGCGAAGCTGCAAAGATGTCGTGGGCTCTTCGTCGGAAATCCCTTCGCACGGCTCAGAAACGTCATTCGCTTTTGGCTCTTGCCGTTTCTTCAACTGTGCTTCGGGTTTCCTCCTCCCACCTCCGAACCCGCTGACGCTGGGCTTCGGAGGTGTACGAGAAGGATGCGGAGATTGCGGTTGCTGCGACAACCTATGTCGTAAAAGCGGCACAATTTCTACCTTGCTTTCCCGACACGGGCAGCAAAAACTTTTTGCCGCCCGCTGCCAAAAAACCGCACCGTGGTCTTTCGGCAGCCTCCCTCGGAAGCGCAGCTTCCTTCGTCCGGGCGAGAGACGATCGGACGAAAAACGTTTGAGCGTTCCGGTTTTTGTCGGAGAAACAACAGAACTCTCGAAATATTCTTTCGAGAGTTCTGTCCGAAATCGTCAAATCTTTTCAGCGCCGGAACGGCGCGCAGTCACAGAAAAAGTATGACTTTTCTGTGAAGTGGGTCTTAGGGCAAATCCCTAACAAGCCGCATCGGTGGGAGAATGTACCCACAGACGCATTGCTTGCCAGTTTGTAAACGGCAAGCTGCGTCGGTGTTTTTTCTACCCACAGATGCCCTGCTTGCTATAATATGTTTGACCCTGAAAAGACGCAATAAAAAATGCGTTGCTCAGAGGCTCACACCTAAGCTACAATGAGGGGGTAATCGGTCTTACGGTGCTCTGCTTGAGCTTTCACGCTCGTTGGTGCAAACTGTAAACCGCCCTCTCATTGCAGCGTTCGATTTACGCAGGTTGAATCATCGGAGCGATCCGTACATTCGTGTAACTAAGCAAGCTGAATCGGTAGTGAGTCTGAGAGCGGTCGCCGATTCTATCTCACAAATGGAGGACTTGCTTATGAGCAAAACCGAAATCACCGCCGTTGGAATTGACGTTTCCAAAGGCAAAAGCACCGTTGCTGCCCGCCGACCGGGAGGCGAAATCGTCTTAATGCCATTTACCGTTCTGCATACAGCTGCGGGTCTGGCAGAACTTACGCATACGCTCCAGGGCCTCGACGGAGATATTCGCGTAGTAATGGAGCACACAGGTATGTACTGGCGACCCATCGCGCTGGCATTGAAGAAATGCGGTTTCTTTGTCAGCGTTGTCAATGCTATGCTGATTCACGATTTCAGCGACAATTCTATCCGCAAGGTTAAAACAGATAAAGCGGATGCCCTCAAAATTGCGAACTATGCGCTGACCTTCTGGCGGGATCTGCGGGACTATTCCCCGGAAGATGAAACACGGCAGATGCTGAAAATTCAGAGCCGTCTGTATGAGCGAACGCTCAACTCCAGCGTTTCACTTCGCAACGGATTAATCTCTCTGCTGGATCAAACCTTTCCCGGCGC
>JAFQZN010000042.1 GCA_017405865.1 Oscillospiraceae bacterium
AAGCTTGCTTCGCAAGGATTTTGACTTACTGCGCAACTCACGACTTACCGTATCTATATACGCCTACAGTCGTGAGTTGCTTGTCTTCCGAACTTTTTGACCGTCTGTCAGCGTGTCGAAAAGGTTTTTTCGACACGCTGATAAGAATCCCGTCGGTGTTCCGACGGGATTCTTATGCCATTTTCAGTTTTCAGTCAACGTAGGACGGCGCTGTCGTGGGATCGAAGTTCACGATCACGCCCATATTGAGCAGGACCTCGACCTTTTCTACCTTGGTTCCGAAGCAATCCACCTGCACGAGCATGTGGCACGGCGCAAGGCATTCGACGTCCTCAATGTTGTCGTTGTAGTCGACGTTCACGTAAGTCAGCTCTAAAAGCCCCGCCAGATGCGAAACGTTTTCGAGCTTGTTATAGGAGGCATAGAAGCTGCTCAATTTGCTTTCCTCGGTGTTCAATTCGGGAATGGCGGTAATCAGGTTGTGGCTGACGTCAAGATAGGAAAGCTGCGGCATTTCGGCGATCATGTCGATGGCGGTCAGCGCGTTTTCCGCAAGCTCCAGTCGCGTCAGCACGGGGCAGGAGGCAACGGCGCTCGCGTCGAAAATCTTATTGCGTGAAGCGCAGAAGGTCGCAAGCTCCGGCATCTTGGCAACGACGCCAATGTCAGAAATATGATTGTCGTTGGCAATCAGCTTTTCCATCTGCGAGCATTCCCCAAGCGGTGCGAGGGAAGGAATGTTGTTTTCGGAAATATCCAGCGTCTGCAGCTTGCCTGCATGCTTGAGCGCCTCCAGAGAGGAGATCGCGTTGCTGTGAAGATCCAGCTGCCTGAGATACTTCATGCCGCTGATGGCGTTGATATCCGAAATGCTGTTGTTGGAAAGATCGAGCGTTTCAAGATCGGTCAGCGCCGCAAGAGGGGCAATGTTCGTCAGGCCGCAATTGTTCAGGCGGAGCTCACGCAGCGCAGTGCATGCGGCGATAATACCAACGTCCTCAAGCTCGATCCTGCAGCCGGAGAGATCAAGCGCTTCCAGCTCCGGCATAGAGGTCAGGAAGACGCAGGACATGAGCGGCACTTCGTGAATCACGAGCTTTTTCAGTTTGGTAAAGTGTATCAGATCGCTGTACTCCGTTACATTGTCCGGGAGGGTCAGCTCGGTGATCTTCCAGATGTCGTCTGTCATGACCTTTGCCGTGCGCGGGATGAAGAGCGTCTCACGGACGTAGCTCTCCAGCTCGGGGCTGACGAAGGTCACTTCCTCGACCACGCCGACGATCGTATAATCGCCGGTCGTCAGCGGACTGACAAGACCGTCCTCACCGACGGTGATCGCGCTGACGGAGCTGGCGCCTGCGGGCAGCGCGATCGGCTCGGTATAGACCGCGGTGGCAGTCGAGGGATATTGCTCCGTCAGAGACACGTAGGTGTCGCCGTCACATTCGACCGTGAGGGTGACGTATTCATCATACTGGCCGGACGCAGGCGTGAAGACGGGCGCAGCCGGGCGCAGGGCGTCAAGCTCGTTTCGCAGGCCGGAGTCAGTGATGCTGTCGAGCATCTTCTGCGCGTCAAGGAGCTTGTCCTGCGCGACGTAGACGGAGGACAGCTTCGTATAGAGCGCGGCAGATGGCTTGTCCTTGATCGCGGTGACCAGAGAACGCTCCGCCTTGGTATAGCTGCCGTCGGCGATGCAGGCGTCGGCGAGGGAAAGCACGTATTCCGAGTTGCCGGGGTCGAGCCTGACTGCCATCTCGAAGCGGGAGACGGCTCTGGAGTACTTTCCGTCCTTCATTGCGCTTTCGCCGAGGGAGGCAAAATTTTCAGCCGTCCAGAAGAAATAATACAGGCCGAACAGCAGCGCGCCGACCAAAACCAGGACGAGCATGGTGATCAGAAACTTTTTCATAATGGATGCTCCATTCGGAATTTATCTGCTATATTATACTTCTTCGGCGCGAATAAGTCAACGAAAAATGACGAATTCGGCGAGCGGATATGTTTTCCTGTCGGAAAATATTGGAAAAGTAATTGCGATTTCACTGCGCGTGTGATATAATACGCTGGATTTCACTGAAAGAAGAAGAACTGCTTGAATCAACGCAACGACGCCCTGCTGCGCGGCCCGATCTGGAAGGGTCTGATCACCTTTGCCCTGCCGATCCTGCTGGGGCAGGTGTTTCAACAACTGTATAATACCGCTGACGCGTGGATCGTCGGGCATTATCTGTCGGACTCCGAATATGCGGCGGTGACCTCGACCGGCAGCCTCGTGTTTCTACTGGTCGGCTTCTTCGGCGGCATCGCCGTCGGCGCGGGTGTGATCATCTCGCGTCATTTCGGCGCGAAGGATACCGAACGTCTGCAGATCGCCGTCCACACCACCGTGGCGTTCGGACTTGCGGCAGGCATTCTGATGACCGGCATCGGCGTAGGCCTTACGCCGTCGATCCTCAAGCTGATGGATACGCCGGACAACGTCATGCCGTACTCCGTGGAATATTTCCGCTACTACTTCCTCGGCTCGCTCGCGATCGTCATGTACAACCTCGGCATGGGCATTCTCCGCGCCGTGGGCGACAGCAAGCACCCGCTGTATTATCTGATCTTTTCATCCCTCGTCAACGTCGCGCTGGATTTTCTGTTTGTCGGCGGCTTCGGCTGGGGCGTGTGGTCTGCGGCGCTGGCCACGACGATCTCCCAATTCGTCAGCGTGTTTTTGTGCCTGTACCGTCTGACGCACTTTCAGACGGACTATCAACTGCATCTGCGGAAGATCCGCTTCCAGCTGCCGATGCTGCGGGAAATCGTCCGTTACGGTCTTCCGTCCGGAGTGCAGAATTCCATCATCGCCTTTGCCAACGTCATCGTGCAGGCGAATATCAACGCCTTCGGCGAGGATACGGTCGCAGGCTGCGGCACCTACGCGAAGATAGAGGGCTTTGCCTTCCTGCCGATCACGTGCTTTACCATGGCGCTGACGACCTTCGTCAGCCAGAATCTCGGCGCGAGGCAGTATGAGCGGACAAAGAAGGGCGCAAAGCTCGGCACGATCGGCTGTGTGCTTGCCGCAGAGCTGATCGGCGTCGTCATGCTCGTCTTTGCTCGGCCGCTGATGGACTTCTTTACGGACAACCCCGCTGCGATCGAGATCGGCGTGCGGCAGTCTACGGTCGAATCTCTGTTCTTCTGCATGCTGTCGTTTTCCCACTGCATCGCGGCGATCATGCGCGGCGCGGGCAAGCCGATGGTGCCGATGTTCGTGATGCTGATCGCATGGTGTGTCATCCGAGTGGCGTATATCTCCATTATGGTGCCGTATGTCAAGGAAAGCTGGGTCATATTCAGCGCCTACCCGCTGACGTGGACGATCAGCAGCATCATCTTCCTAATCTACTATTTGAAATCTGACTGGCTGCACGCCTTCGACAGTGCAGAAAGCAAGAGAGCATCTTAATCTCAAGATGCTCTCTTTTTTATATGCTCACTGGTCTTCAAAGCGGTGTGCCAGCGCGGCTCTTCCGCGAAAGCTGATCAGGGTAAACAGCAGGGTCGTGATAAAGTCCGCCGCACCGGCGACGATCATACCGGCGAACAGCGTCCTGCTCGTAACGCGGTATTCCGGCATCAGCCGGATCAGAATGGGAAGCGAATTTGCAAGGATCAAAGCGACGATGTTAGCAGCCTTCAGGCAGAGCGAAACGATCAGCACGGTCGGAAGAAGCACGGAGCAATTGCGGTAGGTATAGCCGTTGATCACGACGTCCCGCGCCGTTTTCAGCGTGCTTGCCGCAGAAAACGCGAGCAGAAGCGTGAACGGCGTCAAAAGCGCAAGGCACGTCGTGAAATAATAGTGAGAATTACTCAAAGCGCTCAAGCTGAACGGCAGCAAAACGGCGCAGAGAATCAGAAGAGCGACCATCATGACGAACAGGATCGTATAGCCAGTGCGTTTCATGGAGGCCCCGGAACGGGCGTTTGTATAGATCATAAACACGGAGATCACGGGCAGGGATGCAAACACGGTAATCGGGATCATCAGGAAAAAAGTCCTGGTGTTCATCACGGCCTCGGATGCTTCGGCGTCAAGACTTCCCGTAAAGAGATAAATGACCTCGTATAAAACCATGCGCCAGATGACCGCAAGAGAGAGCAGCGTGGAGATCAGCAACGCGATCGCAGCACATAGCGTCAGGCGGGAGGAGGCAACCTTCCGCAGTTCAAGATATTGCATATAACGGTTTTCCTCCGTTCTGCCGTCGCGACGGCCTTCATGGAGTGCTTTCTGTCAGAATTCAAGCGGATCAGTCGGAGCTGCGCTGTGATGTGAGAGCGCCTTTTTGCCGCGGATGCAGAGAATAGCGAATAAGACGGAGCTGATGATGCTCAACCCCGAGACAGCGACTCTGGAATAGTACAGGGCGGCCGTTGACATACGGAAGCTGGACAGCTCGGCCATCAGGGAAGGAACGGTATTCGCAAGAACCGTAAGGAGCAGGTTCAGTCCGAGCAGGCCGGCGGAGCAAAGGATCGAGACCGGCAGCAGAGTTGAGATTTTTCGGTAGGTAAACCCGAAGGTAACGACTTCCTTGGCTGTCTTCAGCGCGCTTACGGAGGCAATTGCGATATACAGTGAGAGAAGCGACGAGAAGATGGAGGTCGCCATCGGCACGGTGTAGAACGTGACGAGCGGAATCAAGGAGATGAGCAGCTCGAACGCGCAGAATACGATATTCGCGATCATATAGCCGCGCAGGAGCGTGAAGCCCGCCGTTTTCAGGGGACGGTCAGAGCGCGCGTTCGCGTAGATCATAAACAGGGCAATGATCGGCAGAGAAGCTACGCCGAGGAACGGAATCAAAATAATGAACACGATGATCCTGAGAAGAAAGCGCATTTCGCCCGGAACGGGATAGACGGCAAAGGACTCGTCCATCACGGCCCAGACGACCGCTGCCATGGCAAGCAGGATCAGGATTATGGAAAGGGTCGCAAAGAGCATCAGTCTGGAGGATGCCTCTTTCCGAAGCGCTTGATATTGCATAGAAAGACCTCCCTTTTTGTAGCTATCGTTATTCTATCATTTCGACTGATTTCTGTCAATGAAAAGCGTGCGCTGGTGTTCAGCGCACGCTTTTCACTATTTATCAGCCGCCGAAGACCTTGAGCAGGAAGCCTGCAGCGATCGCAGAGCCGATGACGCCTGCGACGTTCGGACCCATCGCGTGCATCAGCAGATAGTTGTTTTTGTTGTATCTTCTGCCGACGTCCTGCGAGACACGGGCTGCCATCGGAACGGCGGAGACGCCTGCCGAGCCGATCAGCGGATTGATCTTGCCCTTGGAGAGCCAGCTCATCAGCTTGCCGACGAGCAGACCGCCGACCGTGGACAGCGAGAAGGCGAACAGACCGAGCAGAATGATCTTCACCGTATCCAGCGCAAGGAAGCGGAAGCCGATCATCGTCGCACCGACGGAGGTGCCGAGGAAGATCGTGACGATATTCATCAGGGAATTCTGCGCCGTGTCGGACAGACGCTCGGTCACGCCGCACTCGCGGAAGAGGTTGCCGAGCATCAGGCAGCCGATCAGCGGGGCGGTGGAGGGGAGCAGGAGAACGACGAAGATCGTGACGATGATCGGGAAGAGGATCTTTTCCGTTTTGGAGACCTCTCGTGCCTGCTTCATGACGATCTCGCGTTCTTTTTTTGTCGTCAGCGCCTTCATAATGGGCGGCTGGATCATCGGGATCAGCGCCATATAGGAATAGGCGGCGACGGCAATCGCGCCCAGAAGCTCGGGCGCGAGCTTGGTGGTCAGGAAGATGGCGGTCGGGCCGTCCGCGCCGCCGATGATGCCGATGGAGGCAGACTGCGCGCCGGTGAAGCCGATCAGACTTGCGCCGAAGAAGGCGATGAACACGCCGAGCTGGGCGGCAGCGCCCATGATCAGAGAGGACGGACGGGCGATCAGCGGACCGAAGTCCGTCATTGCGCCGACGCCCATGAAGATCAGACAGGGATAGATGCCTGCCTTGACGCCGATGTAGAGAATGTCGAGCAGGCCGCCGTGCGCGAGGATCGTGCCGTAGCTGTGGTAGGCGGGGCTGGACGGATCAAGGAAGGCGTCCCACAGATCCTGATGGAAGAGCGCATCGGGGTTACCGCTGCTTAATTTGCTGTAGAACCAGCTGATGTTGACCAGCAGGCAGCCGAAGGCGATGCCGACCAGCAGCAGCGGTTCAAATCTTTTCTTAATGCCGAGGTAGAGCAGCCCACAGGCGATGACGATCATGGCAAGATTCTGCCAGCCGCCCTCCGCCATCAGAGAAGCAAAGCCGGAGTCTGTCAGCAGCCCTTTCAGAGTACCGATAATATCCATTCTGCCCCTCCTTACGCAAGGACGATCAGTGCAGCGCCGGTATCGACCTTGTCGCCGACCTTGCAGACGACCTGCGCGACCGTGCCGGCCTTGGGAGCGGCGATCTCGTTTTCCATCTTCATGGCTTCGAGGATGGCGAGGGTATCGCCCTCCTTGACGCTGTCGCCCTGCTTGACGAGGAGCTTCAGGATGACGCCGGGCATGGGGGCGGGTACGGGCTCGCCTGCGGCGAGGGTGACTGCGGCAGGCGCAGCGGCGGGAGCGGGTGCGGCAGCCGGGGCAGCGACCGCTGCCGGAGCGGCGGGAGCGGGAGCGTAGGCTTCATATTCGTCCAGAAGCATTGCCTTGCCCGCTTCTACTTCCACTTCATACGTCTTTCCGTTTAAGGTAACTTTATATTTCATCTTCACTTAATCTCCTTGATAGAAATGAACCGCAGCTCGTTCAGCGGCTTTTGCAGCTTGTCCGCGACGATCGCCATAATCATGGCGGCTTCCTTGTCCGGCACGTCAAACAGCTTGACCTCGCCTGCGCTGCCGGGCGCCTGCTTTGCCTCCGGTGCGGGAGCCGGATCGCTGGGCATAACAACGGCTGCCGCCTTTTTTGCCTTTGCCTTAAAGATGCTTCCGCTGATCAGCAGGACTGCCAACAAAAGGCTCAAACCGATAAACACGACGGCATAGCCGAGCACACCGGTCAGACCGGCGTCACCGACCCCGAGGAAGGAAAGACCGAAATCGTTCGCATCCAGAATGATATGACTCATAGCGCCGCCTCCTTACATCTCTTCGATGCTGTAGGTGCAGACGTTTTCTTCCGCTGCCTTGCGCTTTTCAAGGAACTCCTTTGCCTGCTTGGGGAAGCAGATGAAGCTCATGACGTCCTCTTCGCTGCGCGCCAGCTCGCCGAGCTCCGCCTTTGCGTCTGCAAAGTCCTTGCCCGTTCGTTTGCTGTCCTCGATGCGGCAGTCGATGGGCTGGTTGCCCGCGCCGAGGATCTTGTCCTGCAGTTCCATGCTGACGGGAGCGGGAGCAATGCCGTATTCGCCCTTGAAGTAGTTCTTGACTTCGTTGGAGATGTTCTTATAACGTTCGCCGACGAGAACGTTCGTGACCGCCTGATTGCCGACCATCTGCGACAGCGGCGTGACCAGCGGGGGATAGCCGAGGTCCTTGCGGACTGCGGGGATCTCCTTGAGCGCTTCGTCGAATTTGTCCATCGCGTTCATGTCCTTAAGGTTGGCGATCATGTTCGAGAGCATGCCGCCGGGTACCTTATACACGAGCGCCTGCGAGTCGGTCGCCATGGACTTCGGGTTGATCGTGCCGGCGTCGATGTACTTCTGCTTGATCGGCTTGAAGTAGTCGTTGACCTTGTTGATCGCGTCTTCATTCAGACCGGTATCAATGCCGTACTGGCCGAGCGCGTAGAACATCGTCTCCGTCGCGGGCTGGGAGGTGCCGTTGGAGAAGCAGGAGGTTGCGCAGTCGATCACGTCCACGCCCGCCTCGATCGCCTTGGTGATCGTCATATACGCCATGCCGGTGGTGCAGTGCGTGTGCAGGATGACCGGTACATTGCCGACAGCAGACTTGATGCCCTTGATCAGGCCTTCCGCCTCGAAGGGGCTCATCGTGCCCGCCATGTCCTTCAGGCACAGCGTTTCAAAGCCCATTTCCACCAGCTTTTTGCACATTTCGACATACTTCTCGACGGTATGCACCGGGCTCTGCGTGTAGGAAATGCAGCCGGAGGCGATCACGTGGCGGCCGTACTCCTTGGAGTACTTCTTGACGGCGGCGAGGGCGGTTTCCAGATTGCGGAAATCGTTCAGCGCGTCGAAGATGCGAATAATATCAATGCCGTTCTTGATGGAAAGCTCTACGAACTTTTCCACCACGTCGTCATGATAGTGCTTATAGCCGAGCAGGTTTTGCCCGCGCAGCAGCATCTGCGTTTTGGTGTTGGGCATCGCCTTCTTGATGTTGCGCAGACGCTCCCACGGATCCTCGCCCAAATAGCGCAGGCAGGAGTCAAAGGTGGCGCCGCCCCAGCACTCTACGGAGTAATAGCCGGCTTTGTCCATCGTGGAGAGGATGTCGGCAAAATCCGCGTAGGGGAGCCGGGTTGCCATCAGAGACTGATTGGCGTCACGCAGGACAGTCTCGGTGATCATAACTTTTTTTGCCATTATTTAAATATCTCCTTTGATATTGTTGATGAAATCAGGAAATGGTGAACGCTGCGGAGGCGAGCAGCTTGCCGTTGACGTAGATTTCCAGCGTGTAGCTGCCGGTGACGACGGCGCCGTCCTTTTCAGGCATCGGGATCGCGCTGGCATGACGGCGGCTGTACCACATGTCGTTCCACGCCATCGTCTTGACGGCGTCGGTGACGGCGTGGCCCTCCGCGTCGCGGATCACGTAGGTCAGACGGATGGAATCCTCCGAGGCGTTGACAGACTTGACCTCCAGACAGACGGCGATCTTATCCGAGGCGGAGAAGGCGTTCTTCTTATCGGTCAGATCGGTGTATTTCCAGTCCGCTGTCTCCGGAACGGTCCACAGCGTGACGTAGCCGCCGTCTACGGGCAGAGGCGCGTCGGGGTTAATGCCGTAATCCTTGAAGTTCTGCGCTGCCGCGGTTTTCACGCCGGTAGTCGTCTCGCCGAAGACGCGGGACGAAGCGTCGGCCGCAGTCGTTGCGATGGAAATACTGTATTCCGTGTTGGGGATCAGACTGTTCAGCACGGTGCTGTTGCCGCTTACCGCGTTGTTCTCCGCATCGGGCAGGTATTCCGTATGGAAGCTGCCGACTGCGTTATAGGTGACGTACCAGCCGCCGGACGGAGCGCCGGCCGGGGTTTCCCAAGCGAGCGTGACCGTGCCGTCATCGTTTGCCGTCGCCTTCAGATTGTCAACAACGATCGGATTGGCGGGAAGAACTAACGTTTCGGGCTTATCCATGCCCCTTGCGCTGACGGAAATCGTATAATCTCTTGCAAAATCGGGAAGCCCCGTGATGGTGAAAGCGGTTTCCTGCGAAGTGCCTTCCTGCCTGAAGTCGCCGGATTCGCAGACGATCGTCCATTTCTCGGGCAGGTTCTTGCCGGCAGTCCATTGGATGTGCAGATTGCTGCCGTCGATGTCGACGATATCGAGGTCGTTCGCCTCCACGAAGGGAAGCAGCTCATACTCTACCGTCGTTGTGCCGGAGAGGAAGACGTCTCCCGCAGCCTCCAGCGTGAAGGTGTAGGATTCGCCCTGCGTCAGACCCGTGACGAGGAATGCGTTGCCGTCAAAGTCAAAGGACTTCGCGCTGCTTCCGTCCGCGTTGGTGTAGGAGAGGATCCAATGCGACGGCGTCGGCCCCTCATGCAGGAAGGAGAGCAGTACCTCGCCGTCCTCATCTCCGCGCTTGGCGGTGAAGTCGACGATCCGCGTCGCTTCAGGCGTGGTGCGCGTCAGGGTGGTGACGCTCGCCGGGGTCAGCATGTGGTAAGGCGCGGCTTCGACGGTGATGGTGTAGGTCGTTTTCTCGCTCAAGCCGGAGAAGGTGTAGCGATTGGCGACGACGTCGACGGGGTAGGCGTTGCCGTAGCTGTCGGTGCAGGTAACGACGAACTTATCCTGCGTATCGTTCGTGACCAGCTCGATGATCATTTCCTCGGTGTTGCAGGCGAGAACATTGACCGCAGAGGCATGGACGAAGAACCATTGCCAGAGGAACCAGCCGACAGCAGCGATCGCAAGCAGCAGACCGATGATCAAAAAGACCTTGCCGACCCTGCCGGAGCGGCGAGGAGCCTCCTCTTCGGCTTCTTCCTCCTCCGGCTCCTTCGCTCCGTCGACATACTCGTCGGAAACGGGAGCCGCGTCCTCCGTGGCCTTCAGCGCCGTCTCTGCCGTCGGGATTTCCGTCTCAGGCTCGGGCAGCTCTTTGTTGACGACGCGCTCGACCGAGGCTAAAAGCTCGTCCAGATTGATTTGATCGGGGTCGAAGTCTTCGTCGGCCTCCGCTTCTTCGGATTCTTCCGCAGCGGGCGCGCCGCTGCCGTTCTGCGGCTGTGCCGCTGCAGTCTCCGGCGCCGGTTCGGTGATCGGCTCCGGTTCCTGTGCTGCTTCTGCAGGCTCGGGCTGCGGCTCGACCCGCGGCTCCGTCGGCGTAACGACCGGGATGGCGATCGTCTTGTCGATATCCTTTTCCGTGCCTGCCCCGGACAGATCCGGAGCGAAGCTCTTGCGGAAGTCGTCGTCCAGCTGATCGGCGTCGGTCATGCGGATCGGCTCGTCCGTCGGCTCTGTCTCTTCCGCGTCCGGTGCGATCGGCGCTTCGTCCGCGACGATCGGCGGAACAATCAGCGTATCGGAGATCTCGTTGCGCTGCATATACATGCAGATCGCCTGCTTGAGCTCGTCCGGCGACTGATAGCGATCCTCGGGGTTGAAGGCGCAGGCCTTCAGAATAATGCCTGCAAGCTCGTAATCGGCGTAGATCGGGGTGGGCAGCGGCTTGCCCGTCATGCGGAGTCTGTCCGCCATGCCCTCGACGGTGTTTTCATCCTCAAACGGGTCGTGATTGCCGTTATAGATCTTATACAGCACCATGCCGAGCGAGTAGATGTCCATCGTCCGGTTGGGAGCGGATGTGATCTCGGACAGCTCCGGCGCGGAGTAGGCGCCGAGATACTCCTCCGGCAGGCAGGCATACTCCAGATCCTCCAAGGGGATCAGGCCGAGATCGCCGAGCATGAATCGGCCGGAATGGGTCAAGAAGACGTTCTCCGGCTTGATATTGCCGAAGATATAGCCCGCGCTCCGGCAGGCATTCACAGAATCGCACAGGTCAATGCCCAGATTGATCGCGCGCAGGTTGGTGATCGCGCCGTGGGAAATCAGCTCGTTGAGCGGGATGTGGAACGGACGGAGTATGTAGACGTCAAACCCTACGCCGGACTCCTTCGGCTCGATTTGATAATCCAGCGCGCCGGAGAAGAAGCCGCTCTCGGCGAGCTTTTTGCCGGCGTCAAGCTCCGCTTTGATATTGCTGACGACTCTGCCGTAGTATTCGTGTACGGCCGCCTCATCGGGATAAGCGCCGGAGAGGATCATCGCGCGCACCTGACTGTCGGCGGCGGGGACCGAAAGAACCTTCAGAACAAACCGATCATCGGAAGAATCGCGGCGAAGAATATAGCTTTTGCGTCCTTTATGCGCAGGTGATTCCTTTTCGACCTGCATTCCGTCCAGCAAAGGAGAGATCATTTTCAGATCAGACATCGCATTCGCCTCCTATGAAAACTCAAAAATAATCAACTATATACTATGACATTTTTGGAAAAAAATCAATAAGATTCTTGTCATATTCTAAAGAAAATGATATGATATGGAAAACGGTGCAATATATGTTACATGAATTGAAAGGAGAATAGGCGCATATTTGCGCTGCATCATATGGAAAACAAATTGATTTGCTATTACTGCGGAACGGTTTACGACGAAACGCTCGGCAAGTGTCCGCTCTGCGGCAGCTCTCTGACAACGGAGGACGAAGCCAGCCGCCCCGTGCAGCGCCGCCGCATCACGGCGGAGGAGCGCAGAGAGCGTCAGCGTGCCGCAAAGGGAAAGTATTCCGCCCCGAAGAAAAAGAAAACGAAGAATCCCGACCCCAAGCCCTTCCGGATCGCGGCGCTGGTGTTTTTGATTCTGGCCGTTCTGGTGGTGTTCTACTTTATCGGCGACATGATCGGCTGGTGGCCGGGTCTGGAGGACCGGATCGTCCGGGAAGACGTCTACAATATCGACAACGTCGACCAAAGCTGCAAGGAGCTGATCGTGGATCAGGAACGGCTTGAATTTGAAGCGCCCGGCGAGACTGCCGTACTGACGGCGAGCGTCAACCTCAACTGCGGCAAGACCCTTTACTGCATCAGCAAGGATGAGTCGGTCGCGACGATCTCAAAAGAAGCGCAGACCGAGATTGGCGAGGAAATGAAAACCGTTGCCTTCACCGTGGCTGCTTCCGGCTACGGCGAGACGGAAATCGAGCTTACCTGCGGCGACCGTAAAATCAGCTGTACCGTTTCCTGCATTGACCCGACCGGAACCGTCGTTCCGACCGAGGCACCGACGCCGGAGGATTTTACGCCTCAGCTCAATTATCCGCTGGACGCCTCGCTGTACGCCAAGGGAGCGACGCTGATGCTCCGCGTGATGAATCTGCCGGCAGGCATGCGCGTGGAATGGACGAGCGACGACGTGACGGTCGCCAAGGTCAGTCAGAACGGTATCGTGACGGCAATCAGCGGCGGCAAGACGAAGGTGACCGCACTGGTCGGCGGGAAGAAGGCAGAGGTACTGATCCGCTGCACGTTCGGCAGCAATCCCGATAACGGCGCGCACCTGCAGCTGACCGACGTGACCCTTTCACTGTGGCGCAACGAGACGTACGATCTGTTCCTTTATGACTCCGACGGCGTACATATTTCGGACATCACGTATACGATCGAGAATTCGAGCGTATGCGAGGTAAAGGACGGCGTCGTTACGCCGAAGAATCGCGGCACGACGAACGTGATCATCACCTACAACGGGAAAGAATACACCTGCATCATCCGCGTCTCCTGATGAACAATGAAAACCGCCTGCAAGAACAGATCTTGCAGGCGGTAAATTTATACGGTTCTCCAGTTTTCCGTGTCGTAAAATTTGCACAGCTTTGTTCTCATAAAGCGCTCGTTGCACGCCTTGAGCACGTTCGGCAGCTTCGTATACTTTGCGATCACGAAGCAGATCTCCGCAAGCGCAACGCCGGAAATGACGTCTGCAATGACGTGCTGCTTGGTAAAAAGCGTGGAGGCGAAAACGATCAGAGAAGCGATCACGCAAAGCACGCCGTTGAGACCTCTGTGGCGCAGCTTCCTTGCCTCGAATATCTGCCTTGTTCCGAGCCATGCGATATAGCAGTGCAGCGACGGGAAGAGATTGCGCGGCGCGTCGATCCAGTAGACGAAGCGGATGACAAAGGGAATAAAACCGGTGCCGGCGACCTCGGGGCGGACGTTTGTGGTCGGCATCGCGATAAAGATGATCATGCTGACGATCTTACCGAGAAAGTCTGCCGTGACAAGCCGGTAGGCAGCCTCGGGACCTTCCTTTGCGATCGTTGTGTAAAGGTAGAACCAAAATGCGAATGTGATGAGATAGGGAAGGATCCAGACCGGTTCAAACGGGATCATCATATCCCATTTCGCCGTCATGTCGAGCGCATTGTCCAAAGCGAAGATCGACTGGATCCACTTGGCGCCCGTGTAAGATACGAGATTCATCAGACCCGTGAACGCCAGGGGCAGGAGAGCATATGTAGGTACGATTCTTTGCAGAGTGCGGCGAAGCACGTTTTTTCACCTCGAAAAGCGTTTTTCCTATGCATTATAACAAATTTTTTTCGCTTGTCAATATAAAAAGGGAGGCGCAGCGCACCTCCCCGTAAGGAATCATTCCGCTTCCTTTTCCTGCGGCGGTTCCTTCTCCTCGCGGAAGGCGAAGAACCGCTGGCCGAGATAATTGAAGCCGACAAACAGGCACATGCCGGTCAGCATGGCGACGTTGTCGCGCACGCTCTCCGTTGCACCGGAAAGAAGCCATTTCATCAGCGGCTGCGCGATGCCGTAGGCGAGCAGATAGCAAACGGCGATATTGAGCGCAAAGCGAAAAACGACCTTCCAGCCGCTGCCCTGATATTTGAACGTAAAGTATCGGTTGAGAAAGTAGCTCATCACGCTGGCGAGAATATAGCTGACGGCCGTCGAGGGCCAGTAGCCCCAGTGCGCCAGATTGTACAGCAGGAACATCAGACCGTTCCCGACGATCGTGTTCAGCACACCGACCAGCAGAAATTTCCACAGCTTGGCGTCAAAGAGGGATTTGATTCTTTCTTTCATTGGCAATTCTCCGTTTTACGGTTCCGTCGTATTCCAGCAGGTCCAGATCTCGCCGCTGCTGCTGACCGTGAAGATCGGCTTTTCGTCCGTGCTCAAATAGCAAAGCGTCGCGGTGAGGGAGGAAACGCCGCAGTGTGAGGCAACGTCGAGCGCAATGGAGGACACATCGCGCTGGAACGTCTCCGGCGCAAGCTCGCCCTCGTAAACGCTGCCGCCGTAAGCGCAGGCGTCGTCATAGGACAGCGGCGTATCCTTTGACAGCGTGAGGATGCCGCTCGCCCTGTCGTAGGCGGCGCGATAGCCGGGCCACTGCTCCGTAACATAGGCTTCGATATCGGCGCCTTGCGCCGTTTCCGTCTCTGCGGTCTTTTGACTGTCGCCGTAAATGGAAAGAAACCGGACAATCAGAAATACGCTGACGGCGATCAGCAGTGCGAGAAAAATCAAAAGTGCGGCGATCAGCCATTTTTTCATCGGTATCACCTTCAGGAACTATTCTATCCGATATTTCCCGATTTGTCAAACGGCGTCCAGCACCGCGCCTGCCAGAATCTCGGCAAACACGTCGCGGTAGGCCTGTTCCGCTTCTGCGTCGCAGGTGATCTGCAGGCTGTAGCCGTGCGTACCGTCAAAGAAAAGCACACCGGTGCAGACCTCCGTGCCGTCTTCTCCTGCCACGGTACAGGCATAACGGTATTCTTCCTGCGGGAAGGTCGCGACCGTGACGGGATGCAACTCCTCCTGCGTCCGGCCGGTCAAGGCCAGAAGCGCCTCGCCGGCAGAGGCGGCAGTGATGGTTTCCTTGCAGACCGTGAAGTCGTCGTGCACATAAAAGATCCGCTGTCCGTCCTCCGTCATAGCCGCCATGACCGCATCCTCCGGCAGGGGAGCGTTCACGCAGAAGGCGGGGATCGACGGGACGATATAGACGTCGTTCAGGCATTCCGTGTCATCTTCCTTGACAGAGCAGGCGGTCAATGATACAATCAGAAGCAGGCAAAGGAAAGTAAATGCTTTTTTCACAATAATCCCTCCGAAAGGTGATCGTTATGTTTTATCTCTATGCAGCCGTCGTCCTCATTATGAGCGTGACCGCGTTCATTCTGATGCGGACGGATAAACTACGTGCGCGCCATCGCGAAAGAAGAATCCCGGAGCGCGTGCTGTTTCTTGCCGCTGCATTTTTCGGCGCGGCAGGCGGCTGCCTCGGCATGTATTTTTATCACCACAAGACCAAACATCTGAAATTTGCGCTGGGCTTCCCTTTGCTCTTCCTCCTGCAGGTCTATGTGACGCTTCTGCTGATCGGAAAGAGAATCATCAGACTGCCGTTTTGACAGTGACATTATAAAGATACAGGAACGGTTGTTACGACCGTTCCTGTTTCTTCGTCAGTTTCGTCTTTTTGCCGTCCGGCGTGACGATGTAGGTGTTTTCCAGCTGCACGGTCAGACTGCGCTTGAAGGCGTCGATATACTGCCTGCGCAGCGCGTTGCGCTCTGCTGTTTCCTCCTCTGTCAGACCCTCGGACTTCGCCTTGCGCGCAAGCTCGTTGATCCTTCGGATCACTTCATCCATTGTCATTTGCATCAGCTCCGCGTCAATCATAGCGGTTTTTGCGGAAGCTGTCAAGAACAAAGCGCGATCAGCGCTTTATCTTCTTGATCAGCAGAACGGCAATTGCTGCGCCGACTGCCAAAACAGCTATGCCGACCGTCAACAGGATCGTGCCGGTCGTCCAGAAGCCTGCGTCCTGCGGCGCTTCGTCTGTAGGCGCGTCGTCGACCGCCATCGCAAATGTGGGAGGGGACTCCGGCTCCGTGACCGTTTGGGTCTCTCGTTGGTTGAGGCGCTCTGTTTCTTCCTCGGTGAGCGTATCGGTATAAAATCCCAGAAGAGTAAAGTCAGACGGGTCAAACTGCGTTGCCTCGACGTCGCCGCTGTACTTCAGCATCATGTAGCAGTAGCCGACGCGCCTCGCGTTCTCTGCTGTTTCCGGGTCGTTTATCGCATAGCACGTTTCCGGGTCAGACGTCGTTTCATAGGTGAGGAAGTACATTTGGTAGTTGCCGTCGCCCAGGTAGTAAGCGCTATTCGCATAGGCAAAAAGGTTCCGCGGGTGAGCGGCATGATCGGCATAGGAAGAGAAATCGCTGCTCTTCGCGTAGGAAGTGTCGCTTGGCGTTTCGACCGTCAGCGGTGTTGATTCGCTCACGAGGAAGTACCCGTTTTCGCAGGAATAGAAGTCCCCGGCGCGGAGGGTCCGACCGAATCTTGCTTCCGCGCAGGAAGCAAAGGCTTCTTCGGAAATGCCGGTCACGCCGGTAGGATCGCGCAAGACACGATTGTACTGCTCCGGATGCTGCATTATCATGCGCACAACGGCAGCGGCGATCACTCCGTCCGCAGTACTTTCGTCGAAGGTTTTCAGCCCGGCGTGGAGGTATTCGCTCGCAAACCGGTTGAGCACTTCTGCGCCGCCCTTGCTGTAAGCAAGCTCCTCCAATCCCGCACAGTAGGATTCGTCGTCGATCGGAGGAATCCAGACGTCCGCAAAGGTGCTGTACGACAGGGCAAAGCATAAAAACAGTGCAAGAATGAGAGAAAGAGTTTTTTTCATAGCAACAGTCCTCCTGAAAATGAAATCGTATTGAGCAGGATGATCAGCAGCAGCGGCGAGAGCTTTTGATACGCAAGACGGCGGCGCAGGAGCAGCCATTCCGCTGCGGTTGCGGCAAGCTCCAACGCGCCGATCAGATACCACGGCGGCATGCCGCGCGCGATATACCACAGATCGAGCGTCAGCACGAGCGGGGGATTGGTAACAACGTTCACGAGCAGAAGAAGCAGAAAATCCCTTTTGTCCCGCACCCCCAGCACGAACGCCGCGCCAAGCTCGAGCAAAAGCGTGAAGCCAAGACTGATCAAAAGGGAACGGATCAAATCAGCCGTCATGCGCACCGGCTCCCTTCTGCGCGAGGCGAAGCCCAAGCAGCAGCGTCATAGCGGAGATGCAGCCGATCAACGCAAGTCCCCATGGGGTGAACAGGGGATTCGGCGCGCCGAGCAGCCGGGGCAGAACGCCCAGATACAGCGCGAGCGTCGTCAGACCGAACATCGCGCCGGCGTGGGATGGCGCACTTCTGAAGAGCGTGTGAACGGTGACAGCCATCGTGGTGTTGAACAGCAGCACGGCGGGAAGAGCGAGCGGCGGAAAGACAACCGACAGCGCAAAGAGCGCCGTGCCGATCAGCTGCGCCGGGAGCTGGAAACGAAACGCGCCGAAGCGGTCTGCAAGACTTCCGCCTAAACACTTTCCGAGAAAAACACAAACGGTCATTGCAGCGGCAAACGTCGGCAAAGACAGCTCCGCATACCGCGTGACCGTACCCATATAGGAGCGAAGCAGCACCGTCAGAAACATGCAGATGACGAGCGCGGCGTACTGCGGCGGCTTTAGCGAAAGCGGCGGTGCGGAAGAGGTCTGCTCCTGTTTTTGGAGACAGAAAAGTAGCGCGCAGGCAAGGAGCAATAGCGGGGCAGCGCAGCGCGTGAGCCAAAAGATAGCTGCCGACAGCGGACCGAGGAAGATGCCGAATGCGCCGGGCGCGACGAACCGACCGACCCGCGCTGCGCGCGAGCCTCCGAGCAGCAGCGCCTCGCGTCCGGCTCCCACGTGGAAGCAGGCGTTGCCCAGCCCAACGGCGATGCACAAAAGCAGAGGCACAGTCAACAGACTTCCGAGCGCAACCGTCAGACAGCCGACGGCAGACAGCACGTGACGAAGGCAAAAGCGGTCGGCGAGCATCCCGATCGGCAATTGCAGCGCAAAGGCGCAGCCGTTATACAAAACAGCGCATAGGATCACCGAAACGGCGGAAGCTCCGAGGCATGAAGCGGTCAGCAGCGCCGTGCAGGCGAAATCAACGCAGAAATGCGACACGCAGGGCAGCAGCTCGCGCAGGCGTTCCGATCGTATCGACATGGGCGCATTCCTCCTTTGCTTTCTTTGACGCTGATTTTTGAGTTTTGTTCCGTAAGGATTATACTGTGATTCGAGTTTTTCGCAATCCGAAGAAGCTACTTGCCACGACGAAGAGAAACGGCTATAATGAAAGCAGAAAACGGAGAGTGATACTATGAAGGTGCTCATCATCGGCGGCGGCGCAGCGGGTATGATCGCCGCGCTGACCGCTTCCGAACAACCGGATAACGAGGTCGTGCTGCTGGAACGGCAGGCGCGAATGGCGCGCAAGCTGCTTGCCACGGGCAACGGACGCTGCAATCTGACAAACCGCAATCTGACCCCTGCAAATTATCACGGACAACAGCCACAGTTCTGCCAATACGCGCTGCATGCGTTCGGCGTGGAGGACACGCTTTCCTATTTCCTCTCGCTGGGGCTTCTGACCGTGACAGAGGAGAGCGGCAGGGTCTACCCGCGCTCTGACAGCGCAAACAGCGTCGCAGACGTCCTGCGCCTCCCGCTGGAGCAGCGGAAGAACGTGACGGTCATCACGGGCGCGGAGGTCACGGGACTGCGGCAAGTAGACGGCGGATTTCTTGCCGTCGCCGGAGAGACCGCCTACCACGCCGACCGCGTGATCGTCTGCGCAGGCGGCTGTGCCGGCGGAAGGCTGGGAGGTACGGACTGGGGCTATAAGCTCCTGTCGTCCTTCCGTCACACGAGAACGAAGCTCCTCCCGTCACTCGTGCAGCTTCGCACCGATACGACCTACGTGCGATCACTCAAGGGCGTGCGCTGCGAGGTCGAAGTGCGGCATGCGGGACAGAAGCGCAGCGGCGAGCTTCAGTTCACGGACTACGGCGTGAGCGGCCCCGTGATCTTTGAACTCTCCGCCCATGCCGTGCCGGAGGAGAATCTCATGATCGACTTCCTGCCGGAATTAACGAAGGATGAAATCCTGCAGATGCTGGCGCAGCGCTGCCGGACCATGCCGGAATTAAAGGCGGAGGATTTGCTCACGGGCATGCTGCATAACCGCCTCGGCAGGACGCTGCTGCGCTCCTTGGGCTATTCGCTTGAGCAGCCGTGCAATGCGTTTCAAGACGCCGATCTGCGCGCAGTTTCCCGTCAGATCAAAGGCTTCTCGCTTCGCGTCCTCGGGCCGATGGGAATGGACGGCGCGCAGGTGACTTCGGGCGGCGTCCGCACGGACGAGTTTGACGAAACGACGATGGAAAGCAAGCTCTGCCCGGGACTGTATGCAGCCGGAGAGGTTCTGGATATCGACGGCGACTGCGGAGGCTATAATCTGCAGTGGGCGTGGTCTTCCGGCCGTCTCGCGGGGCAATTGAGGAGCACGAGATGATACGGATCAGAGACATAATTCTGCCTTCGACGCACGGCAGAGACGATCTGCTCTATCACGCTGCGCAGGCGCTGCGCGTCAAGCCGTCGGAGATCAAATCCCTGACGGTTTTCCGCCGCTCTCTCGACGCGCGGAAAAAGCCGGAGCTGCGCTGGGTCTACACGGTGGACGTCACGCTGCACAGCGGCGAGGGCGCGCTGCTGCGCCGAAATAAGAACAAAAAGATCACGCGGGAAACGCCATACGTTTATTCGGTCCCCCAAAAGCAGTCGCCGGACCGTCCCGTGATCGTCGGCTTCGGCCCGGCCGGTATGTTTGCTGCATTGGTGCTTGCGAAAGCAGGCTTGCGGCCGATCGTTCTGGAGCGTGGCGAGCCTGCGCCGGAGCGCAGAAGGAAGGTCGAAGCCTTTTGGAGCGGCGGTGCGCTCGACCCGGAATCGAACGTGCAGTTCGGCGAGGGCGGCGCAGGGACATTTTCCGACGGAAAGCTGAACACGGGAACGAAAAACGAGCGCGGCCGCTGGGTGCTGGAGCAATTCGTCCGCTTCGGCGCGCAGGAGGAGATCCTCTGCGACGCCAAGCCGCACGTCGGCACCGACGTGCTTTTTACGGTTGTGCAGAACCTGCGTCAGCAGGTGATCGCGCTGGGCGGCGAGGTGCGATTCGGCGCGAAGCTGACCGGCTTGAAGACGGAAAGCGGCCGAATGAGCGGCGCAGAGTATCTTCAAAACGGAAAAATGGAGACGGTTGCCTGCAAGGATCTGATCCTTGCGATCGGTCACAGCGCGCGCGATACGTTCCGCTATCTTGATTCTGTTCATATCCCGATGGAGCCGAAGCCGTTTTCCATGGGTGTGCGCATCGAGCACAGGCAGGCAGAGATCGACGCCTCCCAGTACGGAAGACCGTCGGGGAACGGAATACCGCCAGCCGATTATAAGCTGTCGTGCCATCTACCGGACGGAAGCTCGGCCTATACCTTCTGCATGTGCCCCGGCGGCAGCGTCGTCGCTGCTGCCTCGCAGCAGGGCGGCGTTGTGACAAACGGAATGAGTGAGGCTGCCCGGGACGGCAAAAACGCGAATGCCGCCCTGCTCGTAACACTGCAGCCGGAGGATTTTCCAAGCAAGGAGGTTCTCGGCGGCATGCTCTGGCAGGAGGAGCTGGAGCGCCGCGCCTTTGTTCTCGGCGGCGAAAGCTACCGCGCGCCCGCGCAGACGGTCGGAGACTTCCTCGCCGGGAAAGCGTCACAGGCGCTCGGTGCGGTCAAGCCGACCTACCGCCCCGGCGTGACGCTCTGCGACCTGCACGAGCTATTTCCCCCCAAAATCACCGACACGCTGAAGCAGGCGATCGTAACGCTCGACGGATCGCTCAAGGGCTTTGCTTCGCCGCAGGCGCTGCTGACCGCCCCGGAGACGCGAAGCTCCAGCCCCGTCAGGATCCTGCGCGGAGAAGACCTGCAGAGCGAGATCAAGGGTCTTTATCCCTGCGGAGAGGGAGCGGGCTATGCCGGCGGCATCATGTCCGCCGCAGTCGACGGCATGCTCTGCGCGGAAGCGATTATCAGAAAAAGCTGAAGTACAATCTTCAGCTTTTTTCTTGTAATTTACCACTATATGTAGTAAAATATATTTTGGAACATTACAACAAGACGAAACATAGACTGTCTTGGTGATGGAAATGCTGTTGAAACTGATCCTTGCTGCATTTGCCGCCTGCGGCCTGCTGATGGTACTGCGGGCGCTTCTGGAGGCGGTGCTGCTTCCGTTTCCGGGAAACGATGCGGTTCATGTTTACTATCTGCGCGGTGGCAGTGCCGAAGCGGAGCATGCCATTCGCGCCTGCCTGCATCTGCGCGAACGCAGAGGAATGCGCGGCATGCTGATTTTCGCTGACGGAGGACTGACGCCGGAGGCACAGGAAACGGCTGAACTGCTGCTTCGCAGGGAGCCGGACACCGCGCTGTGTTCCAAGGCGCAGGTTTTCGATTACATACGACAGGAGAACGACGAGGTTGGAGCAGGAACTGATTAGCGGCACGATCGCTGCGGTAATATTTCAAAATCAGCAAAACGGATACGCAGTGATCAAGCTGGATGCAGAAGAAGGCGCGCTGATCACTGTCGTCGGAACGATTCCCGTTCCCATCGTCGGCGAACGGCTGATCGTAACCGGAAAATGGGCGATGCACAACAACTACGGCAAGCAGTTTGAAGCCGAGTTTTTAGAGCGCCTGCTGCCGGACACGACCGACGACATCCGCGCGTATCTGTCTTCCCGCGCGGTGCGCGGCATCGGGCCGAAAACCGCCGAAAAGATCGTTGCACGTTTCGGGGAAGACAGCCTGAAGATATTGGATACCGCGCCCGAACGCCTTGCGGAGATCAGCGGGATCTCCCTCAAGGCGGCACTGGAAATGGGCATCTCCTTCCGCCGGCAGGTCGGTGTGCGCAGGCTGATCGAATTTCTGGCCGGCTACCGTATCCCTGCGGAGATCGCCGTGCGGCTTTACCGCGTCTATGCAGAGGAGGCCATGGAGCGGATCCACGACAACCCCTATCTTCTGACGCTGCCACAGTTCGGCGCAGGCTTTGCCGCGACCGATGCGATGGCGCTGGAGCTGGGCTTTGACGGTGACGACTACTGCCGCGTCGAGGCTGCCGTGATCTTCGAGCTGCGTCATAATCTCAATAACGGACATACCTTCCTGCCGCTGGACAAGCTGTCGCTCGCGACGGCCTCCATGCTGGAGCTGAACAGCGATACCGTGCGCGAGGCGCTCGACCGGCTCGCGGAGCTTGGCAGGGTGGAAATCGACGCAATCGCCGGTTTGCAGGCGGTTTACCTGCCGGAATACTGCGAAGCAGAACGCTATATCACCGAGCGCGTGATCTCCATGGCGCATGAAAAGCCGCAGCCGCTGCGCTTTGCCGATGAGCAGATCGCCTCGATCGAGCGGGAAAACAGCATCACCTATGCGCTGCTGCAAAAGCAGGCGATCCGATGCGCTGCCGAGCGCAGGATCATGCTCTTGACCGGCGGCCCCGGCACCGGTAAAACGACGGCGCTCGCGGGCATTCTATCGCTGTTTGACCGTATGGAGAAAAAGACGCTCCTTGCCGCGCCGACAGGACGCGCGGCCAAACGTCTTTCGGAGCTGACCGGCCGCGACGCCTCGACGATCCACCGTCTTTTGGAGGCGCAGATTTCTCCCGAGACAGGCGAAATGTACTTCGTGCGCGATGAAAGCGAACCGCTCGACTGCGACGCGCTGATCGTGGACGAAATGTCGATGGTGGACGTGCTGCTGATGCACAGCCTGCTGCGCGCCTTGCCCGAGGAGGCCTCTCTGATTCTGGTCGGCGACCCGGATCAGCTGCCCTCGGTCGGCGCGGGAAACCTGTTCGCCGATCTGATCCGCAGCGGCGTCGTGCTGACGATCGCGCTGACGGAAATCTTCCGTCAGGCGCAGGAAAGCCTGATCGTCATGAACGCGCACGCGGTCAACCACGGCGAGCTGCCCGTGCTGACGGCAAAGGACCGGGACTTCTTCTTCCTCAAGCGCCGCTCCCCAGACGCCGTGGTGCAGACGGTCGCCGAGCTTTGCGCCAAGCGTCTGCCGGATCATATGGGCATTCCGTCCTCCGAAATCCAGGTGATCAGCCCGACGAGAAAAGGGGAGACCGGCACCCATAATCTGAATACGGTCCTTCAATCCGTATTAAACCCGCCGTCTCCCGCAAAAAAAGAAAAATTCAGCGGAGAAATTTGTTTCCGCGAAGGCGATCGGGTGATGCAAATTCGGAATAACTATGATATAATGTGGAAAAAGCGGGGCGGCGGCGCCGGAACCGGTATTTTCAACGGCGATATCGGCATGATTTTGGAGATCGACCAGCAGGAGGACACGATCCGCATCCTCTTTGACGATAAGGAGGTCCTTTACGACAGCGACCTGCTGCCGGAGCTGGAGCTTGCCTACGCCATCACGGCGCACAAGAGCCAGGGCAGCGAGTACCGCGCAGTCATCTTCGTGCCTTACGCCGGAGCGCCGATGCTTTTGACGCGCGGCGTGCTGTATACTGCGATCACCCGTGCAAGAGAGCTTCTCATTTTGGTCGGAAATGAGGAGGTCGTCGCGCAGATGACGGAAAACAACCGCAGAAACAAGCGCTACAGCGGCCTGCGGCACCGGCTTGCGGAGCGTGAGGCAACGTGAAGCTGTTTGCATGGCTGCTGGATCTGATCTATCCGCCAAAATGCACCTTCTGCGGAAAGCTGCTCAAGAAGGACGAGACGGATATCTGCGCAAAATGCAGAAAAACGCTTCCGGAGGTCGGCGGTTCGATCAAGCGCGGTGAGAACTTCCGCCAGTGCTGGTCCGTTTATTCCTACGAGGATTACGTCGTCGACTCCATCCACCGCTTCAAGTTCGGCGGGATGCAGCACTACGCGCAGGTCTACGGCAGACTGATCGCCATGCTGCTGCTGCGCAGCAAGGTCGAGTTTGACGTTTTGACCTGGGTGCCGATCAGCGGAAAGCGCCGGAAGAAGCGCGGCTATGAACAGGCGTATCTGATCGCAAAAACCGTTGCGGCAGAGCTGCATTGTGCCTGCGTTCCGACCCTGAAGAAGGTGCGCGACAATCCACCGCAATCGCTGCAGAAAAGTGCGGCAAAGCGCCGCGGCAACGTTTTGAATGCATACCGCGCGGTCCATCCGGAGCGGTTTCGCGGCAAGCGGGTGCTGCTGATCGACGACATTATCACGACCGGCGCGACCTTGAGCGAATGCAGCAAGGTCCTGCGCATGGCAGGGGCGGTGCAGGTGGAATGCGCAACCCTTGCGGCAACACAATATAATGACAAGAAAGATAAGTAAGAAATAGTAGGTGACAGTATGTTATTCTTCTCCAAAGACCTCGGCATTGACCTTGGTACCTCTAACGTTCTGATCTATGCGGCTGGAAAGGGCGTCGTGCTCCGCGAACCGTCCGTGATTGCGCTCGACAAAAACACCGGCAAGGTGCTGCAGGTCGGCGCGGCGGCGCGAAATATGCTCGGCAGAACGCCCGGCAACGTCGTTGCGATCCATCCGCTGCAGGACGGCGTGATCTCCGACTACGAGCTGACGGCAAAAATGCTGACGGAGATGATCCGCAGCGTGGTCAAGTATGCGGTCATCAAGCCCCGAATGCTCATCAGCGTCCCGAGCAGCATTACGGAGGTCGAGGAGCGCGCCGTGATTCAGGCGGCAAACGAGGCAGGCGCCCGTCGCGTACATCTGATCGAAGAGCCGCTTGCCGCCGGCATCGGCGCAAAGCTGGACATTTCCGCGCCGGAAGGTCATATGATCGTCGACATCGGCGGCGGCACGACAGATATCGGCGTGCTTTCGATGAACGGCGTTGCGACGTCCGCCTCGATCAAGGTCGCGGGCATCGTGTTTGACGAGGCGATCGTCAAATACGTCCGTAAGAACTACGCCCTGGTGATCGGCAGCAATACCGCCGAGGACGTCAAGATCTCCATCGGCTGCGTCTGGCAGCGGCCGGAGGTCTTGAGCATGGCGGTCAAGGGAAGAGATCTCAAGACCGGCCTTGCCCGCGAGATCGTGATCAACTCCGACGAGGTCATGGAGAGCCTCAAGCGCCCGGCAAGGCAGATTTGCGACAAGGTGCTGGACGTTTTGGAAGAAACAACACCTGAACTGGTGGGCGACATCTCCAAGAACGGCATCGTTCTGACCGGCGGCGGCAGCCAGATCTACGGTATGGACATGCTGCTGCAGGAGCGCACGGGGATCAAATGCATGGTCGCAGACGACGCCGATTCCTGCGTCGCCTTCGGCTGCGGAAAGAGCCTTTCCTGGATCAATCACATGCAGGAGGACACCATCAATATTGCAAGGCGGAGATTACTCAAAGATTAAGAAAGAGAGGTAGCTCGCGATGGAGGAAAACAGAAACAAACCGTTCGTAGGCGAGGAGGCTTTCCTGCAGGAGATCGACTCCGAATGGGACGTGGAACAGTTCCTCGCGCAGCAGCGCGGAGAGCCGCTGCCGCAGCCTCCGGTGCAGCAGCAATCTGCGCGTGTGCAGGAGACTCCGGCAGAGGAAAGACGGCAGCCGTCCGACCGCCCTGCAAATCGGCAGCGGACACAGACGGCAACGCAGCAGCGTCCCGCTGCGAAAAAGCAGCCGAAGAAAAAGCAGAAGCTCAACTATCGCGGCCTTGCGCAGCTGATTCTTGCCGCCCTGCTCGTCGTTGCAATCATCGTCGTTCTGATCATCCTGATCGGTAAAATCAAATCCGGCAGCACGGTCGATACGCCGGAAACGGAGGCCACCGAAACGACGCTTTCGAGAGAGGATATTATCAGCGGTCTCATAACGCGCGCCGACCGCCTCGCCTCAAGCTACGATTATGACGGCGCCGTCAGCGTCCTGCGCGAATACGGCGCAGACTGGATGCAGCAGCCGGAGCTTACCGACGCAAACGCCCGCTACCAGAGCGCGCAGTCGATGCTGGTCAAGTGGGAAGACGTCTCCAAGATCTCCATGCTGTCTTTCCACAGCCTGATCGTCGATCCGCAGCGCGCCTTTGACGGCGACGTGCAGGCAAGCTATTACCGCGATTATATGGTTACGGTAACAGAATTCAAGGCGATCCTGCAGGAGCTGTATAACAAGAACTACATCCTCGTCAGTATCCACGACTTGTATACCCTGAATTACGGTGAGGCCAACACCGATCAGGCTGCGGCCTATGAGCCGGCAGAGCTTTACCTGCCGGCCGGCAAAAAACCGCTCGTTCTGGTGCAGGACGATCTGAACTACGCCCCGACCATGACCGACGGCAATGCAGACGGTTACGCCGACAAGGACGGTGACGGCTTTGCGAGCAAGCTGATTCTGGACGATGACGGGAATATCACCTGCGAGTACATCACGTACGACGGGCAGATCCAGCAGGGAGATTTCGACCTGATTCCCGTTTTGGAGGCCTTCCTTCGCGACCATCCGGATTTTACGTATCAGGGCGCAAGGGGCATCCTCAGCCTGACCGGCAGCGACGGCATCTTTGGATACCACACGAGCAGCGCGTGGAAGGAAAAGCTCGACGGCGCGACCTACAATGCAGAGGTCGAAGAGGCCAAAAAGGTCGCCGATGCACTGAAGTCGCTCGGCTGGGAATTCGCCTCGCATACCTACGACCATATCAGCTACGGCGACGCCGCGCAGGACGAATTGACGGCCGACCTCAAAAAATGGAAGGACGAAGTCCAGTCCATTGTCGGTGAAACGGATCTGCTCATGTACCCGAAGGGCGGCGGTTTGTACGCTTATGACGACGCACTGTTCAACGCGATCTACGACAACGGCTTCCGCGTGTTCTGCAATATCGATACGGAGACGACGGAGCTGCGCTTCTTCGACACCTATCTGCGGATCAACCGCACACCGGTCGGCGGACAGTGGTTCAACGGTCTGGACGAATTCTTCAGCGGTTCCAAGGTGAAGGATTCTGCAAGATAATAACATTACAAAAAACGGACGGTGCAGCTTCCTTGCTGCACCGTCCGTTTTTATTAATCCTTGTCAGATTCGTATTCCAATATTTTGCGGAACTGCGTTTCATACAGCTCCCGATAGATGCCGCCCTGCGCCAGCAGATCCTCGTGCGTACCCTGCTCGGCAATCGTACCGCCCTGCACGACGAGAATGCGGTCTGCCTTCAGAATGGTGGAGAGCCGATGCGCGATCACGATACTCGTCCTGCCCTCCATCAGCGTTTCCAGCGCATCCTGAATCGCATTTTCGGAGATGGAGTCCAGCGCGGAGGTCGCCTCGTCCAGAATCAGGATTTTCGGATCCTTCAGAATGACACGCGCGATGGACAGACGCTGCTTTTCGCCGCCGGAGAGCTTCAAGCCGCGGTTTCCGACCATCGTATCGTAACCGTCCGGCTGATTGACGATGAACTCATGGATGCTTGCAATTCTGCAGGCCTCCTCCAGCTCCTCCTGCGTGGCGTCCTCTTTGGCATAAAGCAGATTTTCCCGAATCGTGCCGTTAAACAGGTACGTGTCCTGCGTAACGACGCCGATGCAGTCGCGCAGATAGGAAAGATCAAAGTCGCGCACGTCGACGCCTGCCACGCTGACGCTGCCGCCGCACACGTCATAAAGACGGGGGATCAGATTGACGACGGTGGATTTTCCCGAGCCGGACGGCCCGACGATCGCGTACATCCTGCCGCCGGGAACGGTAAAGTCAATGTCCGTCAGCAGCGGCTTTTCCGGATCGTAGGAGAAGACGACATGGTCAAAAACGATGTCCTTTTTCGTCACGTCCGGCTTTTGGGCATTCGGCTTGGAGACGATGGTGTTCTCCATGTCGAAATAGTCGAAAATTCTTGTGAACAGAGCCAAAGACCGGGTGAAATCCACCTGAATGTTCAAAAGCGACTGCACGGGGCGGTAGAGCCTGTTGATCAGCGCGACCGTGGCGGTGATCACGCCTACGGTCAGCGTGCCGCTCATGGGGATCGTAACGGGGCCGATCTTGACCTGCGAGAGAATGATGAACAGTCCGCCGAAGAAATAGATCAGCAGGGGACCGATCTGTGTAAACATGCCCATGATCACGCCGAACCATTTGCCGCTGCGCTGCTCCTTGAGGTTGAGCCTCGTCACTTCTTCATTAACCGAACGGAAGCGGCTGTACTCTCTGTCCTCGCGGGTGAAGAGCTTGACAAGCAGGGAGCCGCTGACGGACAGCGTCTCGTTGACGAGCTGATTCATCTCGTCGTTTTTCGCCTGACTTTCGGTCAGCAGCTTCCAGCGGGTCTTGCCGACGCTCCGGGTCGGCAGGATCAGCAGGGGAATGACGACGATGCCGACGAGCGCGAGCTGCCAGCTCATGGAGAACAGGGCGATCAACGTGGTGACGACCGTCGCCACATTGCTGACGATGCTCGACAGGGTGCCGGAAATCACGGTGCTGACGCCGCTGATGTCGGTATTCATGCGGGTGATGATGTCGCCCTGCTTTTCCGCCGTGAAGAAGGCGTGGGGCATGTGCTGCAGATGGTCGTACATCTGGTTTTTCATGTCAAAGATGATCCGCTGCGAGATCCACGCATTGATATAACTCTCCAAAACACCGATGATCTGCGAGGCCGCCATCGTGACGAAGGCGAGCAAAAGCAGCTGAATCAGCAGCTTCAGATCCTTGCCGACCAGCGCCTCGTCCACGATGCGTCCGGTGATGATCGAGGGAAGAAGACCGACGGTGGCAGAGAGCAAAATAGCAGCGAATACCAGCAGGAACTGCAGCCAATAGGGCTTAAGATATGACAGAATACGTACCAGAAGCTGCTTGGTCACCTTGGGCATATTCTGCTTTTCTTCATCGGTGAGAAAGCCTCGCGGGCCGAGCCCACCGCGTCCGAAACCGCCGGCCATACTACCACGTCCTTTCGATGATCAGGGAAGGATCGGCGTCCAATAATACTGATTGTAGATGTCGGTGAAGCGATAGCATGCCTGCAGCGCGGCGGCGTCAAGGTAGACGTTGCTGATCTGCATGCCCTCGCGGTAGACCATCGGGTCGCCGAGCAGATAGCTGTCGAGGTATTCGCCGTCGTAGGAATAGTAGTCGCAGAGGAAATCGAGCGTATCGCCGGGCATAAGAACGGTCAGACCTTTTGCGACGGTTTCCGTCTCGCCGCCCACGTAGTCGTATCTTGCGCCGGCAATATAGCCGTAGGGATGGGCGTTGTCGAAGACGAGAATGAGATTGGCGCGGTCGCCGTTGATCAAAACGGGGACTCTGCCGGTGATCGTATAATTTGTGCCGTCAAAATCGGTGCCCTCATAGTAGTAGGCGACCGGCTGATTGTCAATGGCGAGCCACGTGCCGTCGTATTCTCCGACCAGCGCGCCGTCGTCCGTGAATTCAAAGACGTTGTCCAGACCGAGATCAATGAAGCCCTCGCCGTCGTCCATAAAGACGTTCAGCTCCAGATCGTGCACGAGCGACCACTGCTCGTTGGTGAGGACGAGCTGCTGCCGTCCGTCTTCTTCCGTCCAGACGAGCGCATCTGGATTGAAGCGGTGCGTTTCCAGAAAGTCCTGACTGTCCATGCTCAAGCCCTTGCCGAGGAAGCCGGTGTTGCCGCTCGTCAGCCCAGAGACGTTAAACAGATCAGAGCCGCCCATCAGTCCGCCTAACACGCTGCCGATATCCAGACCTCCGCCAGATGAGCTGCCGGAGGAGCCGCCGAGGAAGGAGCCGAGCAAAGAGCCGAGCGGACTGCCGCTGCCGCCGGAGGCCGCCTGACCGGCAACCTCGAGACTGGCAAATTCCTGAATGCAGCGGGTGTATTCGCTGTCCATGCCAATTGCCTCGTAGGTCGCTACGGCGCTGTCAACCTTCGAGGTGCGCTGATAGGGGAAGTAGATGGAAAGGCCGTAGGCGTTGGAGATGTTGGAGGAGGTACGGTTGTATTTCACGGCGTCGAGCAGCGTCTGCGCCAGCGCGTTGCCCTCATCGGTTCCCATGTTGTAGGCAAGATGGATCAGGTCGACCTGGTCGATCTTGTTAGAGGAGGAGAATTCCTTCGTGCTGCTTCTCGCGTCGGAAACGGTCTGATAGCCGTCGCTGCGGATCAGCTCGGAGGTCGCAGAAGCAAAGTCCTTGAGCTTCTGCGGTGCAGTTGCCTCCAGCTCCGCAAGGTCAATCACGGACAGGGTCGCCTTCTGGCCGGCGCACTGCTTGCTGCATTGATCCACGAAATCATCGACGATTTTCTGGCCGAGAGTCAGCGTCGGCATGCCGGGATCCTTGGAAAGGGCGGTCAGCCAGTTGGTATAGTACCAGCCGATGCCCGGCTCGGTTTCCTCCGAGGCGATCATATAATCGGCGTAATTCGTGAGCATGAGGGCATTTTCCGCCGTTGCCATGAGGCAGGTGTCAAAGCCGATGAGATCAAAGGTCGTCTTGGCATTTTTCAGCGCCTCGTTGATGCCGCTCAAGGTCATAGAGCCGGAGCTGCTGTTCTTTTCGTCATAGCCGTAGCCGCTCAAAGAGCCGCCGCCGTGATCCCAAAGCACCAGCATATAGCGGTTAGCCGGGTAGTTTTTCGTGCAGTAGTTGATAAAGCCGGTGAGGGTCGCGGGCTTGGTCATCGAGGCGTTTCCGTCGTCCTTGACGAGGCAGCGCATGCCGCCGGATTCGACCTTGTAGATCTGATTCTTGCTGCTGCTGATAAAGCTGTTTTTCCAGCTCTTGCAGCCGCCGGTGTACACGAGGAGATTGACATTGCTGCTCAAGGTGGCGTTGCACATCTCCTGCAGATCGTTGGACGCCATGCCGCTCTTTGACTCCAGATCGGTGCCGCAGAGGTAGACCATGAGCGTGACCTGATCGCTGCCGTCGCCGTAGATCACGGTGCGCTTGTCTCTTGCCGAGGCTGCGACCTTCGTATTGAGAACACCGGTGTTCTTCTGCGCCGTCCAGTCAGAGGCGACGCTGCTGCTGCCGCCGAACAGATCACCGAGTCCCGACAGACTGGAAAGATCGGGCAGAGAGAACGAGCCGGACTGCGACTGCTGCGAAGAAGGCGTCGCCGTAGTGCCGCCGCCGAACAGACTGCTGAACAGGCCGCTGATCCCGCCGCCGCCCAACAAAAGGACGGCGATGACGATGATCGCGATCAGACCCTTGCCGCCGAGACCTCGGGTCGTCCCGCTGTCGGAGCTTGCATTGCCGCTGCCGAAGAACGTGCCCTTTCTGCGTCCGCCGCCTCCGGAGCTCGGTCTGTCCTGATAGCCGCCGGAATTGCCGACGGGTCCCGTGCCGAGGCCTTCCCCGCGTCTGCCGACGTGATTTCCCTGACCTGTGACGTGCTTTTGCCGCCCGAATGGTCTGTTCGCCATAAGAATCCCTCCGATTACGGTAGTTTTACAAAATAGTATTATATGTCGGTTTTTGGGAAAAGTCAATTTTCCCGTGCTTCTTTTTTGGCCTGCAGCACGTTCACGAGGATCGCGAACGTGCACCAGAAGAAGGGCGAGGTGATCAGCTGACTGATGCCGAAGAACGCCTGCAGGCAGTAGCACAGAACGGCTGCGCCGGCAATTGCGGCAGGCGCGTTGTCCTTCGATTTGCGAATCCAGCCGACAAACGTGACGCCCAGTGCGGAAAGATAGGCGAGCAGCGCAAAAATGCCCTGATGGAACAGAATGTTCAGGTATTCGTTATGCGCCGCGTCATAGAGCCTGACGTATTTCAGATTGCCGCTTGCGTCCAGCACGTCCTGCCGGGCAAAGTCAGCCAGCGACATCGTGTCCGGCCCCGTGCCGAACCAAAGATGCGACGGAACGGCCTGCAGCGTTCTGCGCCAAATATAGACTCTGCCGGTGCCGTAGGAATCCTTGATTTTCCCGTGCAGAATGTTGTGCAGCTGCTTCAGCTCCGTTTGCCGGATGGGAATAAAATAAACCAGTATCAGCGCCGCAAGGAACAGGGCGCCAACGGCGATCCAAACGGAAATCCTCGCTTTCCTTCCGCAGGGCAGGACGGCGGGAACCGTCAGCAGCGTTCCCACGATCAGACCGAAGCAGCCTGCGCTGACGTTGATTTTCACGAGAACGTTCAAGCATAGCAGCAGCGGGATCGCGAGAAAGAATCGTTGCTTGTTCTTTAGGCGCAGGATGCTGCACCAGAAGATCGGAATTGCGATACAGAGAAAGGAGGCCGTAAAGTCGATGTTGCCGATCGTGCCGATGAAGGCGCCGATAAAGTCCGCGCAGGAGTTTTTCGCTCCGATCAACGGATACAGACCGAAAACGTTGACGTTCCGCATCTGTAAAATGCAGATCATGCAAAACGCCGTCGTTGCTGCTGCAAACAGATACAAATGCCACAGCCTCGGACGGTAGAACCTGCAGATAAGCAGGAAAGAGATGCAGTACAGTGAGATCGTCAGCATGCCCTCGCGCCGCCCGCCGCCGACCCAGACCGTGTCAAAGTCAGACAGCAGGGAGGAAACGAGCGTGAAGAGAAGATACAGCGTAATCAGCCATGCTGCGGCAGGCGTGCTTTTCAGTTCGCTGCGGCAGGCAGACCACGTCACTCTCCGCCGTACGCATTGATACAGTGCGAGAAAAATGACGGAGGCAAAATAGGCCAGCGTGAGCGCGTAGTAGCAGCGCAGCTTCGCCGTGGAGATCGCAGCCAGACCGTTTTTATCAAAAAAGAGAAGGAAAAAGGAAAAAATCAGCGTAACGTAGACCGTGGTTACGATCCGGTACGGCTTTTTCAGTTGCTCGCTCATTGCTTCACCGCCTTTTCTACAGTATACCTGTAAAAATGCTAAAAAGCAACAGCACCCTTCATCAAATCAGAAGGGTGCTGCAGCGTACTTATACGATGAACAGAAAAACGATCAGGAACATGACCGGCTGATGCAGCAGATAGAACCACAGAGAGTGCCTGCCGATGAAGCGAAGACCGCGCAGAATGAAGTTGTCTTCCTTCACCTTTGGCAGAAGACTGGTTTTATTCCGGTAGACGGTCTTTCCCAGAGCCGCGCCGATCAGGAACCAGCCAAAGCCGGGGAAAATCGCAAAGTAATCGCTGCCGACGTAAAATCTTGCCGAGCGCAGCCCGAGCGGGAAGAGATAATCGACGGAAACGGTCAGCGTCTGCATCCAGTAGCCGAGGACGAGAAAGCAGACGCCGAGCAGCGCAAAGGCCCAAAACGGCAGCTTCCGGAAGAGAGGATAGAGGATCATGCACAGGCCGAGCATATGCAGAATGCCGAACCAGATGCGCAGATCGGTGAAGCCGAGCACGAGGTCCATGAACAGGGTCACGTAGGAAACGAGCAGGCCGCAGCCGAAGACGACGAGTCCTCTTTTCAGCGTGGAATGGGAGGTCAGCGTCGCACAGATGCCGGAAATCAACACGAACAGGATATGACCGTACTGACGCATCAGCAGGAACCACTTCGGCAGATCAATGCTTTTCCCGCCGTAGACGGTCAGGTCATACATAAAATGCACGACCATCATCCCGAGGATACAGATTCCGCGCAGTGCGTCCAGCTCCCAGACACGCTTATTCGTCATTTTGCAGCTTCCTCCTCCTCGAGAACGCGGTATGCGACCTTGCCGACCAGCGTCTTCGGCAATTCGTCACGGAATTCGATGTCGTACGGCATGGCGTATTTTGCGATCCGCTCGCGGCAGTAGGCCAGCAGCTCCTGCTTGATCTCCTCGCTTGGCGTGAAGCCGGGACGCAGAACGACGAACGCCTTGATCTTCTGCATTTTGTACGGATCCTTCACGCCGATGACGCAGGAGAGCAGCACCTTGTCGTGACCGTCGATAATGTTCTCCAGCTGGCTGGGATAGACGTTGTAGCCGGAGGTGATGATCATGCGCTTGATGCGCTGACGGAAGTAGACGAAGCCGTCGGTGTCCATCTTGCCGAGGTCTCCGGTGTGCAGCCAGATGCGGCCGTCGTCATGGCGGCGCAGGGTCTGGGCGGTCTCCTCAGGATTGTCAAGATAGCCGAGCATGACGGACGGACCGGAGATGCAGATCTCGCCCTCCGCCTCCGGCTCGACCTCGTCCTGCGTGCCGGGCTTGACGATCTTGAAGAAGGTGTCCGGGAAGGGAATGCCGATAGAGCCGTCGCGCGCGTAGTCGATGGGGGTCAGGCAGCAGGCGGTGACGCATTCGGTCGTGCCGTAGCCCTCACGGATCTGCACGGTGGCGCCGTGCTCCTTGAGGAAGGCGTCGACCTTGTGCTTCAGCTCGACGGACAGAGAGTCGCCGCCGGAAAAAACGCCCATGAGGAAGGACATATCCAAATCGTCAAGATTCTTCGTGCGCAGCAGCGCCTCAAACAGCGTCGGAACGCCGGGGATAAAGTTCGGATGCTTCTTGCGAAGGAGCTCTGCATAGACCTTGATATTGAAATTGGGGACAAGAATGCACTTCGCGCCGCCGACGAGCGCCGTATGGATGCCAATGCCCAGACCGAAGCCGTGGAAGATCGGCATGACGGAAAGCATGCTTTTGCCAATGATGTTCTCGCAGCCGCTGGCGGCGATCGTCTGCAGCGCCAGGGCGTTAAAGTTGTAGCTGGAAAGGCAGATGCCCTTCGTCGTACCGGTCGTGCCGCCGGAATAGAGGATGCTTGCGCATTCTGCGGCAGTGCCGTCGTCTGCCGGAAGCTCGGCGGCGCCGTGCTTCAGCGCATCCGACCAGAGCATGTAGCTGCCGTCCCGCGGCAGCTTCGGATATTTCCGTCCCTCCGTCAGCGCAAAGCCGAGCTTCAGGGCGAGGTTCAGCTCGTCCTGAATTCGCGCGATCAGCAGAAGGGGCTTGTGCTCGGTCTTTTCAATGGCGGAATGTACCTTGCCGTAAAAGCGGTCGAGCGTCAGGATCGCCTTGCTCTTGGATATGTTCAGATAGAACGTGATCTCCTCCGTCGCAGAGAGCGGGTGGATCATGTTGGAAACTGCGCCGATCCGGTTGAGGGCATAGAAGCAGTCGACGGACTGCGGCGCATTGGGCATGCAGATCGTCACACGGTCGCCCTTGCGAATGCCGAGCGCGTACAGGGCCTTCGCCGCCCGGTCGATGCGCGTCATGAACTCGGCATAGGTCGTCATGCGGTTCATAAACTCGTAGGCGGGAAGCGCCGGATAGCTTTCGCCGGCCTTCGCGACGAGCTGATAAATCGTCTGGCGCGGATAATCTATGGTTTTCGGCATCCTGCCATAGAAGTTAAGCCAAGGGGCAGAGGAGGAAAGTGCCATGAGCAAATACTTCCTTTCTATTTCGTTTGCATTAGTATATCAATAAGGAAAATAAAAAGATACATACAAATCAAGCTAAAATGTAATAAAAATTTTCAGCAAGGAAGAAAAGTCGCTCTTTATTTCTGATGAGAAATGTAATAAAATAGAGGAAGATTTTTGCAGAGGCAGGATAAACTATGACAGAGAACTTTGCACAGCGATTTTTGACTGCACGGCGCGAATACATTGCGCGGCAGTTTTCCGATATGAACACGCGGCAGGCCGAGGCGGTCCTGACGACGGAAGGCCCACTGCTTCTGCTGGCCGGTGCGGGCAGCGGCAAGACGACCGTGCTGATCCACCGGATCGCCAATCTGATCCGGTTCGGGTGCGCTTCTGACAGTGAGGAGATCCCGGAGGGCATTACGGAGGACGACGTGATCTATCTGGAGAGCGTCAACGCCGGCACGGTCGAGGCGGACACATGGCGGGCGGACGGCCTTTGTGCGCTGCGCCCGGTCGCGCCGTGGTCGATCATTGCAATCACCTTTACGAACAAGGCGGCCAACGAGCTGAAGGAACGCATCTGCAATCTCCTCGGTGCGCAGGGCGAGGGCGTCTGGGCAATGACCTTCCACAGCGCCTGCTGCCGTATCCTGCGCCGCGAGATCGGGCGCCTCGGCTATGATACGAGCTTCACGATCTACGATACTGCGGACTCCGAGCGGGTGATGAAGGAAATCCTGCGCGACCGGAATCTGGACGATAAGATCTTCCCGCCGAAGGCCGTCCTCGGCATGATTTCCAAGGCAAAGGACGAACGCCGGACGCCCGCTGATTTTGCAAACAACGCCGGCGACGATTTCCGCATGAAGCGGATCGCGGAGCTGTATGAGGAATACCAGCGCAGGCTGAAGGGCGCGAACGCCGTCGATTTTGACGACATCATCCTGCTGACGGTGCAGCTGTTGCAGGAATATGAGGAAGTGCGCACCTACTATCAGCGCAAGTTCCGCTACGTGCTGATCGACGAGTATCAGGATACCAACCACCTGCAGTATTTGCTTGCTTCGCTGCTGGCGGGCGGATACCGGAATATCTGCGTGGTCGGCGACGACGACCAGAGCATCTACCGCTTCCGCGGCGCGACGATCCGAAATATTCTCGATTTTGAAAACCAGTTTGACGGCGCGAAGGTCATCCGTTTGGAGCAGAACTACCGCTCCACGCAGTCGATCCTTGACGCTGCGAACGCGGTGATCGCCAATAACCGTGGCAGAAAGGGCAAGCACCTGTGGACAAAGAACGGCGTCGGTGAAAAGATCCTGCACTATGAGGCGATGAACGAAAGCGACGAGGCGAGCTTCGTTGCCAATCAGATCCTTTCGGAATCCAAGGGGAAAAACCTCAATCAGTTTGCCGTGCTTTACCGCACCAACGCGCAGTCGAACGCGCTCGAATATGCCTTCAAGCGCAGCGGTGTGCGCTACCGCATCATCGGCGGTACGCGCTTCTTTGACCGCGCCGAGGTCAAGGACATGCTGGCCTATCTGTGCGTGATCAACAACCGCAGCGACGATCTGCGTCTGAAGCGAATCATCAATCAGCCGCCGCGCGGCATCGGCGCGAAGACGATCGAAACGATGGAACGGCTCTGCGCCGCTGCGCAAGCTCCGCTTTACAGCGTGATCAGCGACCCTTATAACTATCCGGCGCTGGAACGCTCGGCGCAGAAGCTGATGGCGTTCACCATGCTCATTGAGGAGTGCGCTGCGCTGCTCAACACGCTGCCCCTGCCGGACTTTTACGAGGAGCTTCTGATCCGCACGGGTTATACCGCGATGCTGGAGCAGAAGGACGATCTGGAAAACCGCACCCGTCTGGAGAACGTGCGCGAGCTGAAATCCTCCATTCTGACCTACGTGGAGAATACCGATGCGCCGACCCTCAACGGATTTTTGGAGGAGATCGCGCTCTATACCGACATCGAGCAGTACGACAAGGACGCGGACGCCGTGGTGATGATGACCATGCACTCGGCGAAGGGACTGGAGTTCCCGAATGTCTTCATCGTCGGCTGTGAGGAAGGCCTGTTTCCCGGCCTTCGCTCCATCGGCGACAACGAGGAGATGGAAGAAGAACGCAGACTTTGCTATGTGGCGATCACACGGGCGAAGCGGCATTTGACCGTCACGAGCGCAAGACAGCGCATGCTCTACGGTCACACAACGGTCAACCGTCCCTCGCGCTTTTTGAGCGAGATCCCGGACGAGCTGCTGCTAAACAAGTCTGCGGCACAGCCGAAGGCCTACGCGCCCTACGATTACACCGCCCCGAAGCCGCAGGCGCCGCGCTGGAACGCCAACACCTTCAGCGCGCCGAAGAAGAAAACGGCAATCCCGGAGTTTTCCAAGGGCGATATGGTGCAGCACGACGCCTTCGGCAGAGGTATGGTGCTGTCCGTCCTGAAAATGGGCAACGACGCCATGCTGGAGATCGCCTTCGACCAGTTCGGCACGAAGCGCCTGATGGCAGGCGCGGCGTCGACGAGAATGAAAAAGCTGTAAACGAATGCCGTTCCCCCGAATAAATCTATACGGGGGGATGGGTATGACCTTTGCAGGCAGAGACCGGCTTCGCTCCGTGCTGGC
Source organism: Oscillospiraceae bacterium (assembly GCA_017405865.1). Classification (GTDB taxonomy): domain Bacteria; phylum Bacillota; class Clostridia; order Oscillospirales; family Oscillospiraceae; genus JAZOXB01. Next base: position 38,134 of record JAFQZN010000042.1, read on the forward strand.
CGTCGTGCTGACGGTCCTGACGGTGCTGACCCTGCTGGTGCGGATGCGCCTTGCGCCGATGGCGCAGCGGCTTGTCGAAACGCAGGTGAGCAACCAGGCGTCCGACGCGATCAACGAGGCGATCGCCGAGCAGATCGCAGCGGGCAGGCTGGAGTATGAGAATATTGTGACGGTGGAGAAGGATCAGACTGGCGCCGTCACCGCAATCCGCACGAATATGGAGCGGATCAATCTCCTGAAAACGGGGATTCTGAAGTGCATCGACGAAAAGCTGTCCAATCTGTCCGTGGAGGAAATGCGTGTGCCGCTCGGCTCGGTACTGCTGCCGGAGCTGCTTTCCGGACGCGGGCCTGGAATGCCGGTGCGCGTGCTCGCTGTCCGCACCTCGGACGCGGCCTTTCGGAACGACTTTTCTGCGGCGGGAATCAATCAGACCCGCCACAGCATTTACATTGATATTCAAGTGACGGTCACTGTGCTGACTTGGTCGGGGACGTTCGACGTTACAGCGGATGCATCGGTCGCCGCAGCGGAGACCGTGATCGTCGGCACGGTGCCGACCACTTACTTCGGAATGGAGGAGCTGCCTTGAACGCAAAGCAGGAAATCGAACGCCTTACCGAGATATTGGAGGAGGCAAATCATAAATACTACGTCCTTGACGCGCCGACGATGCCGGACTATGAGTACGACCGCATGCTGCGGCAGCTGGAGGAATTAGAGGCGCAGTACCCGGAGTACGCCTCGCCGCTGTCTCCGACCAAGCGCGTCGGCGGAGAAGCGTTGAGCCGCTTTGAGAAGTACGAGCATGAGGTTCCGCTGGAAAGTCTGCAGGACGTGTTTTCCGAGGAAGAGGTCAGGGACTTCGACGAAAAGCTCCGTCAGAGCCTCCCGGACGCCTGCTATAGCGTAGAGCCGAAGGTCGACGGCCTGTCCGTCGCGCTGGAATACGTCGACGGTGCGTTCGTTCGCGGCGCGACGCGCGGCGACGGCAGAATCGGCGAGGACGTGACGGAGAATCTGAAAACGATCCGTTCCATTCCGATGCGCCTTTCCGGCGCGCCGCACCGTTTGATCGTGCGCGGAGAGGTGTTTATGGCGCGGTCGGTCTTTGAGCAGCTCAACGCGGACCGGGAGGAGAAGGGTCAACCTCTCTTTGCAAATCCGCGCAACGCCGCCGCAGGCAGTCTGCGGCAGCTTGATCCCGCGATTGCCGCAGAGCGAAAGCTCGACATTCTGATTTTCAATCTGCAGCTTGCCGAAGGGGTCAGCTTTGCGACCCATGCGGAAACGCTGGATTACCTGCGCGGGATGAAATTCAAGGTCATTCCTTACAGGCTGTGCAGCAGCGCGCAGGAGGCGATCGAACAGATTCGTCTGATCGGAGAAAACCGTTACGAATACGCTTTTGACATCGACGGCGCGGTCGTCAAGCTGAATGATCTGAACGAGCGGACGCAGCTCGGCAGCACGGCAAAATTCCCGCGCTGGGCGTGCGCCTTCAAATACCCGCCGGAGATCAAAGAGACGGTTCTGCGCGAGATCGTCGTGCAGGTCGGCCGCACCGGCGTTCTGACCCCGAAGGCGGTCGTCGACCCCGTGCGTCTGGCGGGAACGACGGTGACGAACGCGACCCTGCACAACCAGGATTTTATCAGCGAGAAGGATATCCGCATCGGCGATACCGTAAAGATCCGCAAGGCAGGGGAGATCATCCCCGAAATTCTGGAGGTCGTTGCCTCCAAGCGTCCCGCCGCCGCAGTCCCGTACCGTCTGCCGTCGACCTGCCCAGTGTGCGGCGCTCCGGTCGAACGCGACGAGGACGGCGCCGCTATGCGCTGCACGGGCATTGAATGTCCCGCCCAGCTTACGCGGAATATCGCGCATTTCGTCTCCCGCAGCGCAATGGACATTGAAGGTCTGGGAGATTCCATTGTGGAGCAGCTGATCGCGAACGGGCATATCAAATCGCCCGCAGATATTTATTATCTGACGCTGGACGACCTCAAGAGCCTGTGGAAAAGCGGCGAAAAGGCGGCAAGCAAGCTGCTGGACGCGATCGAAGCGAGCAAGCAGAACGACGTCAGCCGCCTGATCTTCGCGCTCGGCATCCGACAGGTCGGCGAAAAGGCCGCGAAGGTGCTCGCGAAAACCTTCAGCTCGCTGGATGCTCTGATGCAGGCAGACCGCGAGACGCTGACGCAGGTCAGAGACGTCGGCGCGGTCACTGCTGAAAATATCGCCGCGTGGTTTGAAAACCCGCAGTCACAGCATATGATCGCGCGTCTGCGTGAGGCGGGCGTGAATTTTGAAAGCACGATCAAGCAGGAGGATCACCGCTTTGACGGCATGACCTTCGTGCTGACCGGCACGCTGTCTCTGTTCACGCGTGACGAGGCGGAGGCGAAGATCGAGGCCTTCGGCGGCAAGGCGTCCGGCTCGGTGTCGAAAAAGACGACCTACGTCGTCGCAGGCGAGAATGCCGGCAGTAAGCTGAAAAAGGCGAACGAGCTTGGGATTCCCGTATTAAGCGAGCAGGATTTTCTGAATATGCTTGCGTAACGTGTCAAATTGTGATAGTATTTATTAGTTCAGCTGAACAGGAAAGGAAATTAATATATGAGAAAATTCCTTGCGATCCTCGTTTGCAGACTGATCCGGCTTGTCGGCGGGCTTGTCGGGAAGGGGACGAGCCTGCCCGGAAAATATGCACTGAAGATCTGCCCGGACATCCTTGCGCGCATTCAGAAGCCCAAGATGATCGTAGCGGTCACGGGCAGCAACGGCAAGACCTCCACGGTGGAGATGATCGCCTCCGTTCTGAAGGCCTCCGGGAAGACCGTCGCTTACAATGCGGAGGGCTCCAACCAGATCGAGGGTGTGACGACGATGATCCTCAATTCCTGCACCCTCGGCGGGAAAATGAAGCAGGACGTCCTGCTGATCGAATCGGACGAGCGCTATACGAAGTACACCTTCCGCTGGTTCCACCAGACGCACTACGTCATTACGAACCTCTACCGCGATCAGCTCACGCGAAATGGTCATCCCCAGTGGGTCTACGACGCGATCAAGGAGAGCGTTTTTGACGACACGACCCTGCTTCTGAACGCGGACGATCCGACGGTATCCCTGTTCGGGCAGGGAAGAGATAACGTCCTGTGGTTCGGACTGGATCACAGCAGCGTGGACACGGAGGAGTTTTCCGGCGCTTACAACGACGGGCTTTACTGCCCCGTGTGCGGCAAGCCGCTGACCTATGACTACTATCACTTTAACCACGTCGGCAAATATCGCTGCGATTCCTGCGGCTTCCGGCGTCACGACACGGACTACACGGTGACGGACGTCGATCTGGAAAACAGCAAAATCACCGTCAACGGCAAGGACGAAATCAAGCTCGCTTTTCGCAGCGTCTATAACATTTATAATATTCTTGCTGCCTATGCCGTCTGCACCCTGCTCGGCATTCCCGGCGAGCAGATCGCCTCTCTTGTCAGCAATTATATTTTGAAGAACGGAAGATATATCGAATTCACGCTCGGCGCGCATCCGGGCATCTTCCTGATCTCCAAGCATGAAAACTCGATCTCCTACGACCTGTCGTTCAAATTCGCCATGGCGCAGAAGACACCGTGCAGTGTCGTGATCGTTGTCGACGCGGTCAGCCGCAAATACTTCACCAGCGAGACCTCATGGCTGTGGGACATCAACTTTGAGCAGCTCGATCAGCCGCAGGTCGAGAGCATCTACCTGTGCGGCAAATACTGCAACGATCTTGCAACGCGCTTCTCCTTCACGAAGATCCCGCAGGAGAAGCTCAAGGTGTTTGAGGACATCGACGCCGCCTGCGCCGACCTGCGCGAGCACGGCGATCAGCAGCTTTATGCCGTGACCTGCTTCTCGGACAAGGACAAGCTGATGTCCAACGTGACGGTGAAATGAGGAACGCTATGGAAGTTAAGATTTTGCATCTTTACGATGATGTGATGAATCTCTACGGGGAATACGCGAACGTTTCCGTTCTGGCGCGCTTCCTTGCCGATCTGGGCTGCACAGTCAGCGTAGATACGCTCTCCCTGTATGAGCAAAAGGATATTTCCGGTTACGACTTTTTCTATATGGGCTCCGGCACGGAGCGGAAGCAGAAACTGGCGCTTTCGCAGCTTGTGTCCTACCGCGACGCGCTCAACGCTGCCTGTGAGCAGGGAAAGGTCCTGCTTTTTACCGGCAACAGCTTCGAGCTGCTCGGCGACAGGCTCACGGACGCGGAGGGGACGGAGTACGAAGGCCTGCATATCGCCTCATTTGAAACAGCCGAGGGGAAGCGCCGCATCACAGGCGACTGCCTCGCCGTCTTTGACGGCTTTGACGAAACACTGGTCGGCTTTATCAACAAGTGCAGCAAAACCTCCGGCGTGGAGCAGCCGCTGTTCAAGCTTCAGATGGGCTTCGGCAATGAGTCTGACAGGGGAGCCGAGGGCTTCCGGAAGAATAACTGCTTCGGCACCCATCTGACCGGACCGCTCCTCGTCAAGAACCCCGCCATGCTGCGCTATATCGCAGCCCTGCTCGGCGCGGAAAACCCGGAGCGCGTTTCCTATCCCTTCATGGAAAAGGGCTATGAGATCACGGCCTCGGAGCTGAGAAAGCGCCTTGAAACGATAAAATAAACGAAATCCGCCGCTGTTCCTTTTGAACAGCGGCGGATTTGTATATGTACTTTATTCTCCCTTGAAAAGACGCGACAGCGGCTTGTAGATCAGCATGGAAATGAAAACGCTGATCAGCCCCTTGACAAGTGTGAACGGGAGATTGAAGATCAGCAGCGACTCAAAAATGCTGCCGACGGAGGGGAGGATTGCCTGATACATATCAAGCACCGCCTGCTCCGGGAAGCCGAGGACGCTGTAGTACAACGGGTAGACGATGAAGTAATTCACCGGTACGCTGACAAGCGCCATGGCTGCCGCGCCGACGAGACCGGCGATCAGCGCGCGCATTTTCGTCTTCTTCCGCTGATAGATCAAACCGGCGACCAGAACAAACACCGCGCCGAGCAGAAAGTTGGATAGCTCGCCGACGAAGCCGCTCTGCGAGACGGCGAGATGGATCAGATTCTTCAGAAGCTGGATGAGAACACCCGCCAAAGGTCCGAAGGCGTACGCGCCCAGCAGCGCCGGAAGATCGGAGAAATCGAGCTTGAGAAAGCTCGGCACGAGGGGAATGGATATTTCAAGATACTGCAAAACGACGGCGACTGCGGTCAGCACGCCGACCACGGCAATGATCCTTGCTCCGATTCTCTTTTTTTGCTTCATATACGTTCCTCCGTAAAAAAGCCCGAAGAAAACTCTTCGGGCTTGGAATGATAAGTTCCGTCTTCTTCCATCCAGACTGTACTGTCGGTTTCGGAATCGCACCGAATCATGCGCTTAACGCGCTCGCGGACTTTACCGCCGGTCGGGAATTGCACCCTGCCCTGAAGACAATATTTCACACAAGAGGATTATATCAGATTTGTAACCGAAATGCAACTCTTTTTTTATAATTATTTTTATGCTATACTATCCTTGATTTTCCGTGACGCTTTCCGTTACGGCTTCAGTCGGCGCGTCCGTCGCCTCGCTCACGTTTTGCGGCTCCGACGCCTGCGGCATGCTGAAGCCGTGGATGACGCCCTCCGGCGCGGTGTTCGTGACGTCGCCGCCGATGATGATCCCGTCGTAGACCAGGACGCTGGCGTAGACGGGAGCGGACGCCTCCGGATAATTCAGGATTTCGTAGACGTAGCGCGTGACTTCCTTGCCTGCGTACTGTGTCAGATCAAAGCCCTGACTTTTCTGCAGGTCATTGTAGCGGGCAAAGACCTCGTTTTCCGCTGTATCCGGAATGCGCACCTTCTGCGCCTCCGTCGGCTCTGCATTGACGCTCCAGCCGAAGGTCGCAAGAAAGGCAACGCGTTCGTCGTTCGTGCTGCCTGCCTGCACTTGGGCATCGGCAGGCGCGCCGTCGGCAGTGGCAAGCAGGACAATCAGCAAAACTGCCGCAATGAGGATAAGGCAGGCCGCGATCAGCTTGGTCTTTGAAACTTTTGCGGTCATAACAAACATGGAATTCCCCCCGATTGTAAGATGTAGTATACTGTATGTCCCCGATGGGACGAATATGACGAAAGGAGCAGCGCCATGCAGCGACTGGACCGATTTCTCTCCGAGGCGGGCGTGGAGTCACGCAGGAAAGTGAAGGACGTCATCCGCTCCGGCAGGGTGACGGTGAACGGCGCCGTCTGCACCGTGCCGGAGCAAAAGATTGACGAGACAAGCGCAACCGTCACCCTCGACGGTCAAACGGTTGGCAGGGGCGACAGGCGGATCGTCGTGATGCTCCATAAGCCTGCAGGCTGCGTGACGGCTGCGACGGACGCGCGGTATCCGACCGTCATGGAGCAGCTTCCGCCGCAGTACCGGCGGTTGATGCCGATCGGGCGGCTGGATATGGACACGGAAGGGCTGCTCCTGTTTACCAACGACGGAGATCTTGCCCACCGCCTGCTCTCACCGAAGAAAGGGATCGAAAAATGCTACTATGCCGAGCATGCCGGTACGGCGGATGCGGAAGACGTAGCCGCCTTTGCGAAGGGCTGCGTTTTGAGAGACGGGACGACGTGCCTGCCTGCAGTGCTTGAGCCGCTCGGAGAAGGGAAGTCACTCGTCCGGGTGAGAGAGGGCAAGTATCATCAGGTACGCCGCATGCTTGCCAGCCGGAACAAACCCGTTTCTTATCTGCGGCGGATTTCAGAGGGGACCCTTGCGTTGGGCGACCTTCCACTCGGAATGTCACGTGAACTGACAAATGAGGAAATCGAGCGATTGGAATCTGTTCATTTTGACGAAAAATTTTTCAATCAAAACTGAAACATTTTGCTCAAAAATTTTTGTCCGCTTTGTCAAAATTCACGAAAAACTATAAAAAATCCATAAAATCGCGCCTCCAAAATGAAATAAAATGTCTAAAAAGACTTGCAATCTGTTGAAGAATGGAGTATGATTGCATGTAGAATTTTGCCGAGAGTCGGCATTTTTCCGAAAGACAAGGAGGACGGCTTATGGCGAGTCGTATGTTTCAGAGTGTGATCGAACAGCTTTCTGAGGCCTCGCAGCGGACGATCGGCGTGATGGACGCAGAGGGAACCGTGATTTCCTGCGGCAGCACGGCGCTGCTCGGGGAGCGCTTCACCGATGCGGTTGCCGCAGTGAACGCTGACCCGGAAAAGCCGGTCTGCGTCGGCAATCGTACGTTCTATGCGCTGAAGGGATGGAACTCCGCCTTCGGTTATTGCGTCTTTACTGACGGGACGGACGAACAGTCAGCCGCGATCTGCCGCATGGCGCAGGTGTCCCTCGGCTTCACCAGAAGCTATTACGAGGAAAAGCATGACAAGGGCACCTTCGTGAAAAATATCATCACGGACAATATCCTGCCCGGCGACATCTATATTCGCGCGAAGGAACTGCATTTCCAGACGGAGCAGCCGCGCGTTGTCTTCCTCGTCCGCCAGCGCGGTCACGCGGACGTCGCCGTTGTAGAGCTGCTGCAGTCCATGTTCGGCGACCAGCAGGACTTCGTCATCAGCGTCAACGAGACGGATCAAGCCGTGATCTGCCACGTTTCGCCGGACGTGACCGGGGAAGAACTGACGCAAATGGCGAAAAACATCGAAGAACGACTCAAAACGGAGCTGTTTGCCCGCACGACGATCGGCATCGGCACGGTGTCGGAGCATCTGCGCGAGCTTGCCGATTCGTATAAGGAAGCGCAGGTCGCCATCGAGATCGGCAAGGTGTTCGACCCCGAGAAGACCGTGATCAATTACGAAAACCTCGGCATCGGGCGCTTGATCTATCAGCTTCCGACGACGCTTTGCGATATTTTCCTTTCCGAGGTGTTCAAGAAAAACTCCATCGACTCTCTGGATCAGGAAACGCTCTTTACCATCAACATGTTCTTTGAAAACAGCCTCAACGTCTCCGAGACGTCTCGCAAGCTGTTCGTCCACAGAAACACGCTCGTCTACCGTCTGGAGAAGATCAAGAAGCTGACGGGGCTCGATCTGCGCGAATTTGACGACGCGATTATCTTCAAGGTCGCGCTGATGGTCAAAAAATATCTCGCTTCCCGCGAGAACCGAATGAAGTAAGGAATCTGGTGTTACTATGATTGATTTAATCAACGTTACAAAAACGTATGAAACCGGAACGCATGCGCTCAACGGCATTGATATGCACATTGACGACGGTGAATTCGTCTTTCTGGTCGGTCAGTCCGGCTCGGGCAAGTCGACCATTATCAAGCTGCTGACGGCAGAGCTGAAGCCGACCTCCGGCTCCATTCTGGTCAACGGCTACAAGCTCGAATCCATCAAGCGTTCCTCCATCCCCTATATGCGCCGTACGTTGGGCGTCATCTTCCAGGACTTCCGCCTGATCGAAAACAAGACGGTCTACGAAAACGTCGCCTTTGCCATGCGCGTGATCGGCGCTTCCAACAAGGAAATCAAGAAGCGCGTGCCTTACGTGCTCGAGCTGGTTGGGCTGGAGAACAAGGGGCGCCGTTTGCCGAACGAGCTGTCCGGCGGCGAGCAGCAGCGTGTTGCGATCGCCCGCGCCCTGATCAACAACCCCACGATGATCATTGCTGACGAGCCGACCGGCAACCTCGACCCGGCGCGTTCGTTTGAGATCATGCTCCTGCTGGAGAAGATCAACGCCCTCGGCACGACCGTCATGGTCGTCACCCATGAGAAGGGGCTTGTCGACCGCTTCACCAAGCGCGTCGTACACATTGATGAAGGCCGCGTGATCAGCGACGGAATGGACGGGTACGTGGTATGAAACACAATAATTTCGGATATTTGTTGGGCGAAGGCTTCCGCGCCGTCTTCAAGCATGGCTTTATGTCCTTCGCGGCAATCAGCATTACGGTTGCCTGCCTTGTCATCATCAACAGCTTCCTGCTGATTTGCTACAACCTCAATCTGACGGTGGAGGACGTGCAGAAGGAGACGCGGATCGTCGTCTGCATCGACGAGAGCTATACCGAGGCGGAGTCCAAGAGCGTCGGTTCCGACATCAATCTGCTTGACAACGTTGCCAACGCAAAATTCATCTCCCGTTCAGAAGCGCTGCAGAGCTTCATCGGCGACTCCGATCAGTCCCTGTTCGAGGGGTTGGATCCGCAGTCCATGCGCGACCAGTTTGAGATCACGCTCGTCGATAACGCCAAGATCGCCGAGACGAAGTCTGCGCTTGAGAACGTGACCGGCGTGGCGGACGTCTACGCGGATATTGAGGTCGGCAATGCGCTGGCGACCATCCGCACGGTGCTGTATATCGCGTCGCTGGCGATCGCCGCCGTTCTGCTCGTCGTCTCTCTGATTATTATTTCCAATACGATCCGTCTGGCCATGCTGGATCGCCGCGAGGAGATCGCGATCATGAAGATGGTCGGCGCAACGAACAGCTTTATCCGCTTCCCGTTCTTCGTGGAGGGCTTTATTCTCGGCTTCTTCGGCGCGGTGCTTTCGTTCTTCATCGAATGGGGCCTGTACGAGCTGATCCGCGAAGCGATCCTGAATACGGGGCTGGAGGTTCTGACGGTCGTTCCGTTTACCGAGGTTTTGCTCCCAATGGCGGTGATCTGCGCCGGCGCCGGTTTCTTCATCGGCATCTTCGGCAGCCTGATGTCCATCCGCCGCTTCCTGAAGGTATAATCTGAAAAAACGGATTTGTATTTGAGATAGGAGGAATACTATGTACAAGTACAGAAGACTGTTGATTTCTCTGATCGCCGGTCTGTTAGTCATTTCTCTGCTCGCGGGCTTCGTCGTGATGATCGTCAACGCAAAGACCTCCGCCGAGATTCAGGCGGAGATCGACGAGCTGGAGGGTCAGTCGGACGAGCTGGAGCAGCAGCGCAGTGAGCTGGAAGCGCAGATTACGGAGAATGAGAATAAAACGCTGAATATCGTCGAACAGAAGGCGCAGGTCGATCAGGAGATCGAGCTGACGCGTCTCGAGATCGAAAACGTCACCGAACAGGTACACCAGTACAATCTGCTGATTTCCGAGAAGCAGGCCGAACTGGATGAGCTGCAGGGCAGACAGGACGATCTCTTTGCCCGCTACAAGCTGCGCATGCGCGCCATGCAGGAGCGCGGCGAGGTGTCCTTCTGGTCGGTGCTGATCGACGCGGAGAGCTTTGCCGATATGCTCAACTGCCGCGCCATGATCGAGGAGATTGCAAAAACCGATCAGCGCATGATGGACGAGATGCGCGCGCTTGCTTCCGAGGTCATTGCCGCCAAGGAAGACCTCGCGGCGCAGAAGGTCATTCTGGAGCAGAAGAAGGCGGAGCTGACACAGGCGCAGCAGCTTCTGGATGAAAAGCGCGCCGAGTCGGATCAGCTGCTTTCGGAGCTGGTTGCAGATAAGATCGAGCTGATCAAGCTCGACGAGGAATATGAGGCGCAGCTGACGGCGCTGACCGATTCGATCGCCGCGCTGGAGGCTGAAAAGACGGCCGCCCTGCAGGCGGAATGGATCGCGGCGCATCCGCCCGCACCTCCCACGCCGGACAATCCCGACCCGCAGCCGGTCTATCCGAGCAACGGCGAAGGCTTCCTGTTCCCGCTCGACCGCAGCGGCTATGTGTGCGTCACAAGCTCTTACGGCTACCGCGTCCACCCCATCACAGGCAACTATACGATGCACAACGGCGTCGATCTTGCAGCCTATGAAGGCACCGCGATCTATGCCACCAAGAGCGGCTATGTCACCACCGCGACCTATAACTACGCTTACGGCTACTACGTAACGATCAACCACATGGACGGCTTCTCGTCGCTCTACGGACATATGACCCACTACATCGTCAGTGAAGGACAGTTCGTCTCGCAGGGTCAGGTCATCGGCTACGTCGGCTCGACCGGCTATTCCACCGGACCGCACCTGCATTTTACCATTTATTATAACGGCGATACCGTCAACCCGATGAACTATATTTCCGGCTGACCTGATCGGTTGATCCCGACCCGGAGCCTGCACTGCAGGCTCCGGGCATACAATTATCTATGCGCATCGGAGGCTGCTATGAAACACTATAATTCCATTTTGAAAAAAACGCTCTGCATCCTGCTTGTGTTTGGCGTCTGTCTTTCGCTGACCGGCTGCTATATCCACAGCACGATCACACAGCCGACCCAGAACAGCGCCGTAACGCCTGCCGAGACGCAGGACACGGCATACAAGGAAAAATTGGACGAGATCGTTTCGATTCTGGACCAGTACTACGTTGACGGCTATTCTACGGATGAACTGGGCGACTATTTAGCCGAGGCTGCCATTGCCTCGACCGGCGACAAGTGGAGCTACTATATCAGCGCCGAGGATTACGCCGCCTATCAGGAGGGCAATGCGAATGCATACGTGGGCATCGGCGTGACGATCCAGATGACGAATGAGGACGATCCCGGCTTCTCTATCGTATCCGTGTCGCATAACAGCCCTGCCGAGGCGGCCGGGCTGCAGATCGGCGATATGATCGTCGCCGTAGAGGGCGAAAACGCCGTGCAGATGGGCATGACCGAGGCGCAGCACCGCGTACGCGGCGAAGAGGGAACGGATATTACGATCACGATCCTGCGCGACGGTGAGGAATTTGACGTAACGATCACAAGGCAGACGATCGAGATCGAGGTCGTGGTCTACGAGTTGCTGGAAAACAACGTCGGCTATATTAAGATCAACAACTTTGATACCCATTCCTCCCGCGATGCGATCGCGGCAATCGAGGCATTGATGCAGCAGGGCGCGGATTCGCTGATTTTCGATTTGCGCTTCAATCCCGGCGGCATGAAGCACGAGCTGGTCGCACTGCTCGACTACCTCCTGCCGGAAGGCCCGCTCTTCCGCTCCGTGGATTACAAGGGCAAGGAGGACGTCGATTATTCCGACGCGAGCTATCTTGATATGCCGATGGCGGTTCTGATCAACGACGATTCTTATTCTGCGGCGGAATTCTTCGCTGCTGCGCTGCAGGAATATGAAGCCGGCGTCATCGTCGGCACGCAGACCTGCGGCAAGGCGAATTATCAGCAGACCTTCCGCTTGAGCGACGGCTCCGCGATCGCGATCTCCACCGGTCACTATCAGACGCCGCACGGCGTTACGCTCGCGGACGTCGGCGTGACGCCGGACGTGATTGTCGAGGTCGACGACGAGACGTATCTGAACCTGTATTACGAGAAGATCGCGCATGAGGACGACGAGCAGCTGCAGGCGGCGATTGACGCGCTCGGCAAATAAGTGCTTGACAGAACTTGCGCTTTCCTCTATAATCATTGCGCATATTTGTATTATTGGAGGCTCATGGCATGGCAAAAGAATACAAACTGACCAGAGACCGCTTGAGAGAACTCGAAGCGGAGCTGCACTATCTGAAAACCATCGGAAAAACGGAAGTCGCAGAGCAGATCAAGGAAGCGCGTTCTTTTGGCGACCTTTCCGAAAACAGCGAATACGATGAAGCGATGAACGAGCAGGCGAGAGTCTTCGGCAGAATCAGCGAGATCGAGGAGATCATGTCCCATGCCGTCGTGATCGACGAAACGACGGACGCCGCAGACGAAAACCGCGTCGGCATCGGCTGCACCGTCAAGGTGCGCGACCTCGAGCTGGATGAGACGGAGGTTTTTGCGATCGTCGGCTCGCAGGAAGCGAACCCGATGGAAAACCGCATTTCTGACGACTCTCCCTTCGGAAAAGCCCTGCTTGGAAAGCTGATCGGCGACGTCGTCGACGTCGAAGCGCCCGCCGGCACGATCCGCGTTGAGATTCTGGACGTAAACCGCTGAAATTTACTGCCGTTCGGCAGAATGGAGAAAACTATGGCAAAGTTTGTACCGCAGGAGGAGCTCTCCCTGGTCGACCAGGTGAGGATCCGCAGAGAAAAGCTGGCACAGCTGTGCGAGGATGGGAGAAACCCCTTTGCGCAGACAAAGTTTGACGTGACGACCACCAGCACAAAGATCAAAGAGCATTTTGACGAGATGGAAGGAAAGCAGGTCGCGATCGCAGGCCGCCTGATGAGCAAGCGCGGCATGGGCAAGGTGATTTTTGCCGACCTGCAGGACAGCGAAGGCCGCATCCAGCTCTACATCAAATTTGACGAAATGGAAGAGGCGGACTTTGAAGACTGCCGCAAGCTCGACATCGGCGACATCGTCGGCGTCAACGGCGACGTCTTCCGTACCCAGCGCGGCGAGATCTCCGTCCGTACGCACAAGGTCACGCTTTTGTCCAAAGCGCTGCTGCCGCTGCCGGATAAGTTTCACGGCCTGACGAACGTGGAAACGCGCTACCGCCAGCGCTACGTCGATCTGATCGCCAATCCCGAGGTCAAGGAAACGTTCGTCAAGCGCAGCATGATCCTGCGCGAGCTTCGCGCCTTCCTCGACTCCAAGGGCTTCCTTGAGGTTGATACGCCGATCCTGACCCCGTTTGAGATCGGCGCGTCCGCGCGCCCGTTCTTCACCCATCACAATACGCTGAACATGGACATGGTCCTGCGCATTGAGACCGAGCTGTACCTGAAGCGGCTGGTCGTCGGCGGCATGGATCGCGTCTACGAGGTCGGCCGCATCTTCCGCAACGAGGGCATGGACCCGAAGCACAATCCGGAATTCACCACGATCGAGCTTTATCAGGCGTATACCGATTTCCACGGCATGATGGATCTGGTTGAGGAAATGATGAAGACCGTCGCGATGAAGGTCTGCGGCACCCTGCAGATCGAGTATCAGGGCATTCCTATCGACTTGAGTCACTGGGAGCGCATGACGATGATCGAGGCTGTCAAGAAGTATTCCGGCGTGGACTTCGCGGAAGTGAAGTCCGACGCGGAGGCGATCGCTCTTGCCAAGGAGTATCACGTCGCGCTGCCCGAGCTTCCGACCAAGGGCGCGATCCTCGCGGAATTCTTCGATGCGTTCGTAGAGGAAAAGCTGATCCAGCCGACCTTTATCTACGATTACCCTGTGGAAAACAGTCCGCTTGCCAAGCGCAAGCCGTCCGACCCCGCGTTCACGGAACGCTTTGAGTATTTCATCAATGCGACCGAATTCGGCAACGCATTTTCCGAGCTGAACGACCCGATCGACCAGAAGGCGCGCTTCGAGCGGCAGGTCGCCGAGCGCAGACAGCTCGATCCCAAGAGCAACGCACAGGTCGATTACGACTACGTCACCGCGCTGGAATACGGCCTTCCGCCCACGGGCGGCCTCGGCTTCGGCGTCGACCGACTGGTCATGCTCCTGACGGACTCCGCCTCCATCCGCGACGTCCTGCTCTTCCCGACAATGAAACCTTTGGACAAGGAAAAGCCCGAAAAAGCCGAGACCAGGGCGGAAGAAAAGCCGGTTGAAGCGGCTCCTGTCGTCGAGGAAAAGATCGACTTTTCCAATGTCGTGATCGAGCCCTTGTTCCAGGAGCAGGTCGATTTTGAGACCTTCTCCAAGTCCGATTTCCGCGCAGTGAAGGTTCTCGAATGCGAGGCAGTACCCAAGTCCAAGAAGCTTTTAAAGTTCACTTTGGATGACGGTTCT
>JAFQZN010000067.1 GCA_017405865.1 Oscillospiraceae bacterium
CTGTCAAAAAACGTAGGGAGTAGTTATTTCGGAGGGAAAGAAAGTGTGAAAGAAAACCGTCAGGGTTGTCTTTCACGTTCAATAAAGCAGGATTTTCAAACTGATTTTAAGTTTGAAAATCCGCATGAGCGCGTCAAAAAGTCTTTTTTGACACGCTCAACGCCGCACTGTGAGTTTTCACAGCGCGGCGTTCTTATCATCGTTATGCGTAATAGTTGATTAGACAGCCGGAGAGGATGACGTCTCGCTCTTCGCGGGTCAGATGCTCGAGCTTGAGCGGGAGCGGCGTTATTTTATCGCCCTGCAGCAGCATGCCCTCGAGCCTTTCCGTGTCGCCCTGCAGCGCCTTGCGGACGCCTGCGATATAGACGCGGTCGCCCGGTTGGATATTGTAAGAGGCGATATTCTCCACGGTGAAGGGGAGCATGCCCCAGTTGATGACATTACTGCGGTAGCGCTTCGTCGCAAAATCCTCGCAGAGGTTCGCCACGCCGCCGAGCACACGCTGGCAGGACGCCGCCTGCTCTCTGGCGGAGCCGTCGCCGGGGCGGATCGCCATGACCGCGCTGCCCAGACCCGTCGTTGCAGGATCATAGCCCGCAAGATCGGCGGGCTTTCCCTCGCGGCGCAGCATTTCCTGCGCCAGAACCGCCTTGGCGCGTCCGACGTAGGCGGGGTCCTTGCGGCTCAGGGCAAATTCGCTCAGGCGGAGGGGATTGCTGCGATAGGAGGAGGTCTCGCCGGAGGGGATCAGCTCGTCCGTGGTCGTGACGGGATCGTAGATCGCCGAGGCAACGGTGATGAGCAGATTTTCAGGCAATGCGATCTGTGCAGGCCAGTCGGCTATGTTCGGGCCGAAGACGAGCGGCTGCTCGGGATCGGGCTTGCCAACGCCGCGGTAGACGCGCTCGTAGGGAGCAGGGTCAAAGTGATAATCCACGAAGGACGGGTCCTCCGTCAGCTCCGCCAGCTCTGTCGCGGGTGTGATCGCGCCGCCGTTCAGGGCGGAGGCGGCGATGGAGCGCGAATCCATCAGCGCGACGTAGGCAACCTGACCGTCGGCAGGCTTGGAGCCCTCCCGGTTGGGGAAATTACGTGTGGAGTGGCGGATGGAGAACGCGCCGTTGGCAGGCACATCGCCTGCGCCGAAGCACGGACCGCAGAAGGCGCTGCGGACGGAGGCGCCGGAGGCGATCAGCTTTTCCAGCGCGCCGGTGCGCAGCAGCTCCATGAGAACGGGCTGGCTGGCGGGATAGCAGGACAGCCAGAAGCTGCCGTTTCCGAGCGGCTTGCCGCCGAGGATCTCCGCCGCCTTCACGAGGTTTTGATACGTGCCGCCGGAGCAGCCGGCGATCACGCCCTGATCGGCGTAGAATCTGCCGTTTCTGATCTTCTTCGTCAGGGATTCGGGCTGCTTTTTGAGCCCCAGCGCGGAAGCGGCGTTCTCGTCGACTGCATGCAGCAGCTCCTCCGCGTTCTCGTTGAATTCCCGGATGGTATAGACGTTGGAGGGGTGGAAGGGGAGCGCGATCATCGGTTCGACAGAGGAAAGGTCAACCTGCAGCACCGCGTCGTAATACGCGCCGTCCTGCGGCGCGAGCTCACGGTAGGCGTCGGCTCTGCCGTGGGCGGCAAGGGAGGCGCGGACGGTGTCGTCCGTCTGCCAGACGGACGACAGACAGCTCGTTTCCGTCGTCATGACGTCCACGCCGTTGCGGTAGTCCATGGAAAGGGCGGCGACGCCGCTGCCGAAGAATTCCATCACGCTGTTTTTGACGGTACCCTGCTTGAAGGTCGCGCCGATGATGGCGAGCGCGACGTCCTGCGGACCGACGCCGGCTCTCGGCCTGCCGGTCAGATGCACGCCGACCACGCGAGGATAGGCGATGTCATAGGTCTTGCACAGCAGCTGCTTGACGAGCTCCGGCCCGCCCTCGCCGATCGCCATCGTGCCGTAAGCGCCATAGCGCGTGTGGGAGTCCGAGCCGAGGATCATCCTGCCGCCGCCCGCGTACATCTCGCGCATATAGCTGTGGATGACGGACTGGTGCGCCGGGACGAATTCGCCGCCGTAGCGCTTCGCAGCGGACAGACCGAACACATGGTCGTCCTCGTTGATCGTGCCGCCGACGGCGCACAGCGAATTGTGGCAGTTGGTCAGCACGTAGGGAAGCGGAAACTTTTCCAGCCCTGAGGCGCGCGCGGTCTGGATAATGCCGACGTAGGTGATGTCGTGCGACGCCATGGCGTCGAAGCGGAGCTTCAGACTGCGCATATCGCCGGAGATGTTATGCGCGGCAAGGATGCCGTAGGCGATCGTCTTTTTTCTGCCTTCTTCGGGAGAAAGCGCGCACTGCGCAGCGGGGGTCAGGACGCCGTTTTGATAGAAAACACCGCCGTTGATGATCTGGATCATAGAAACACCTCCGTTTTTTCTTACTATATATCAATGCCGGGAAAAAGTCAAAAACTTTATCAGACCGGTTGCGGCAGGCGCAAAACTGTGGTATGATAAGCGACAGAAAGGAAGATCGCAGGATGCAATACATTGTTTTGGATATGGAATGGAATCAGCCGTGGCCCGGCTCGTACGCTGCGAAAAAGGTGCTGCCGGTCGAGATCCACGGCGAGATCATACAGATCGGCGCGGTGCGGATGCTCGAGGACGGCACGGTCGCCGACGAATTTCAGGTGCTGGTGCGCCCGAAGTACTATAAAAAGCTCAACAGCCGCGTTTCCAAGCTCACCGGTCTGCGCGACGCAACGCTGCGGGAGCAGGGGCTGCCCTTCCCGGAGGCGCTGCAGCGCTTCCGCAAGTGGATCGGCGGGGAATGCATCTTCCTGACGTGGGGCTTTGACGACATCATGATCCTCGAGGATAATATCCTCCTGCATGACGACGAGCCGGACTGGATCAAGGAATGGTACAACGCGCAGATGTTCTTCAATGCGCAGACCGGCTGCGGCACCTCGCAGAAGGCGCTTTCGTCGGCAATGGAGCTTTTGGGGATCGAGCCGAGCCGCCCGGCGCACGACGCGCTGGGAGACGCCTACCATACCGCGCTGATCTGCGCGAGACTCGACCTGAAAAAGGGCATCGCGGAATATGCACAGGCGCTGCAGCATCATGCCGACGGCTTCCACGGCAACCCGCCCGAGGGCTGCATCGGCAGAGCGGTCTTCCGCGGCTATGAGGACAAGGCAAAGGCGATCACCGCCATGACGGAGCTGAAAAGTCACTGCCCGCAGTGCGGCACGCCCATGCCGAACGGCGCGTGGATCGCGCAGGAGGGACGCCGCTATATGACGATGGCTTCCTGCCCGGAGCATGGCAGGTACTTGATCCGCATCCGCCTGCAAAAGGATACGGACGGCACGCTGCGCGTCAGCCGCCTGATCTACGAGGGCGCGTCCGACGCTGCGCAGAAATTCGACGAGCTTGCCGCGCGGCGCGTACCGACCCGCCGCAGAAGAAGAAAGAGAAAACCGTCAGAGGACAAAAAAGGCTGAAACGGGAGGCTGCCTCGGGAAGAGACAGCCTCTTTTTACGAAGGGAGATCCTATGCTGCAAGACTTACCCGCGCGGCTGGTGCCGTGGTTTGAGAAAAACCGCCGCGATCTGCCGTGGCGGCACGACAGAGAGCCGTACCACGTCTGGCTCTCCGAGATCATGCTGCAGCAGACGCGCGTGGAGGCGGTCAAGGGGTATTATGAGCGCTTTCTGCGCAGGCTTCCGACGGTCGAAGCCCTTGCCGCCGCCGACGAAAACGAGCTTTTGAAGCTCTGGGAGGGGCTGGGCTACTACAGCCGCGTGAGAAATCTGCAAAAGGCTGCGGTCGTCATCGTGAAAGAATACGGCGGCGTGTTTCCGCGCGACTATGAGAAGGTGCTTGCCCTGCCGGGCATCGGCGCCTATACCGCAGGCGCGATTTGCTCGATCTGCTTTGAGCAGCCGACGCCCGCCGTGGACGGCAACGTTCTGCGCGTCGTATCCAGAGTTCTCGCCTCCGATCAGCCGATCGGAGAGGAGCACGTCAAGCGGGACGTCGCGCAGAGACTGGGAAAAATCTATCCGGCGGGACACTGCGGCGACTTCACGCAGGCGCTGATGGAGCTTGGCGCGACGGTCTGTCTGCCGAACGGCGCGCCGCTGTGCGCGCAATGCCCGCTTGCGGAGCTTTGCAGGGCGCAGCTGGCGAATGCGCAGGAGCGCTATCCCGTCCGCGCGGCAAAAAAGCCGCGCAGGGTGGAGCATCGGACGGTGTTCTTCCTGCAGTGCGGAGACACGGTTGCCGTCTGCAAGCGGCCGAAGACGGGCCTGCTGGCAGGCCTGTGGCAGCTGCCGGACGTGCCGGGCGAGCTGACCGTCGAGGAAATGCTGCGGCAGGCGGAGGACTGGGGTGTGCATCCGCGTAATATCGTAAAGACCGTGCGGCGCACCCATATTTTCACGCACGTGGAATGGAAGCTGACCTGCTGCTGGCTCGACTGCGCCGAACAGAACGAGTTTACGTGGGTGACGCGGCGGGAGCTGAAGGAAACCATCGGCCTTCCGACGGCATACCGGCAGTTTTTGGCAGAATAGGCTTGCACTTTTCACAAACAGGGGCTATAATAACAGTACAACCCAGACAGGAGGAATAACGATGGAAGACAAACGCGCACAGTACTCGGAAGACGAGATCATTGCACTGGAATTTGACGAGGGCGAAAGCGTAGACTGCGGCATCATGGGCATCTTTGATCTGGATGACAAGCAGTATATTGCGCTGGAGCCGTTTGACGACACGAACGACGTCTACCTCTACGGCTACGTGCCGACGGACGACGACTTCGAGCTGCTCGACATCCCGGAGGAGGAGTTCGACCGCGTCGCGGCGGAGTTCGACCGCCTGATGGACGAGCCGGTATAAACCGAAGACAGAAAGCCCGCCTTTCCGTGACAGAAAGGCGGGTTTTCTGCGTCAGGGCAGCTGCGCCAGCTCGGCGGTGATGGCGGAAATCTCGTAGGCGGTGCGCTCCTCGGCGACGCCGTCCGTGACCTTGATATACGCGCGGCTCTGCAGCCGCCCGGTTAAGAAAAGCGGCGTGCCGACGGGATAGGCGGCGACCTCCTGCGCGCAGCGTCCCCAGAGGATGCAGGGCAGGTAGTCGGCGCGGTGATAGGGGCGGTTCACCGCGAGCATCACGTCGCAGATCTCTCTGCCCAGAGGGGTGCGCCGATAGACGGGATCCTTGCAGATGATCCCCTGCAGCTGCACACGGTTGTCGTGCGGCGCATCAGTGACCTCCATCGTCTCCGCAAGCACGGAAATGATCAGCCGCCTGCCGCTCGGAGCGCGATTGTTAAACGAGCGGATCTGTCCTTCAATCAGCAGGGCGTCTCCCTCCTGCACCTGCGTTTGATACAGGACGTCCTCCGACGCAAGGATCTGCAAACGGTCGATCGCGCCGGACAGTCGCGCCACCTCCAGATAAAAGGAATAAAAACGCCGCCCGTGATTTCCGTGCGAAAACGCCGGAGCTGACGCGAGATTGCCGACCAGCGTGATATGATTTACGGTTGTTTGTTCCATTCTCCCACCTCGTTCAATTCTTATGTGAGAGTATATTCTGCAGCACGGACGGATATGATAGGCGAATAAAAACCGCATGCAGAGGAAAACTGCATGCGGAAAGGGTGTGGGAGGTTTGAAAAAACACCGGTTTTCGCCGCTGTGGAGCGGCGCGGCGGCGGGGCTTGCCAACGGACTGTTCGGCGCGGGCGGCGGAATGCTGCTGCTTCCGCTGCTGTCAAGAACGACGGAGCTAAAGCAGCACGAGCTGTTTGCGTGCAGCGTGTGCATCATCCTTCCGCTCTCGCTGGTGTCGGCAGGGGTCTATTCTCTGCGCGGCGGCAGCTTTCTGCCGGACGCCGTGCCGTATCTGATCGGCGGCGCGGTCGGCGGCGCGATCGCGGGGCTGACGCTGAAAAAGCTGCCGACAAAGTGGCTGCACCGCGCGCTCGGCGTGTTCATTCTCTGGGGCGGCTTCCGCCTCCTAACGCTGTGAGCGCGCTGATTGCCGGACTGGCGGGGACGGTCTGCGGCGTGCTGTCCGGGCTGGGGATCGGCGGGGGAACGCTGCTCATGGTGTGGATGACCGCCGTTATGGGGATCGAGCAGAAAAGCGCGCAGGGCGTCAATCTGCTCTTTTTTCTGCCGACTGCCGCCTGCGCGCTTGGATTTCATATAAAAAACCGCCTGATCCGTCCGCGCGTCGTCCTTCCCGCGATCCTCGCCGGCTGCGTGAGCGCCGCAGGCGCGGCGTTCTTGGCAACGGCAATGGATACGGGGGTGCTGCGCAGACTGTTCGGCGGTTTTTTGATCGTCGTCGGCTTGACGGAGCTGTTCGGCCGTCAGCGCGACAGGAAGGAAAGATAGCCCTCCAGAATCAGGGACGCCGCGACGGCGTCCACGGTTTCTTTGCGCTTCTTGCCGTGATAGTTGCAGCCGGAAAGGATATTATGCGCCTCCACGGTGGTGCGCCGCTCGTCCCAAAGAACGACGGGCATGGCGCATTCCTGCTCCACGAGGGCGGCAAACGAACGGTAAAGCTCCGCCCTCGGTCCCTCGCTGCCGTCCATGTTGCGCGGAAAGCCCATCACGAGCCGCTCTGCGCCGCTTTCTCTGACGAAACGGGCGATCTCGGCGGCAGTCTTTTTTGCATTGTAGCTGTGGATCACGGCGGTCTGACCGACAATCGTTCCGCTCGCGTCGGAAATCGCAACGCCGGTGCGCGCGTCGCCGTAATCAATGGCAAGCACTCTCATAGAATCTCTCCATCATCAGAATAACCACATTATAACGGCGCCGCGCCAAAATTACAAGTATTTTTCGACGCGCCGCTTGATATGAATGCGTCCTTGTGCTATCATTTGAGAGAAATGACATAATCGGCTCGGAGGAGAAAAAGATGACGCTGAAGGAACTTGCGGTCGGAAAGAGCGGACTGATCACCGCAGTCGGCGGGGAAGGCGTACTGCGCTGCCGCCTGCTGGACATGGGCTTGATCCCGAACACGAAGGTGACGGTGCAGAAGATCGCCCCGATGGGCGACCCCATGGAGATCCGCCTGCGCGGCTATGAGCTGACACTGCGCCTGGAGGACGCGGCAAAAATAGAGATTCTGCCGGAGGTGAGCGAGAAATGATGTTCGCCCTGGTCGGCAATCAGAATTGCGGAAAAACGACATTATTCAACCAACTGACGGGCGCGAATCAGCATGTCGGCAATTTCCCCGGCGTGACCGTCGACAGCAAGACGGGACAGATGCGCGGCTCGAAGGACTGCACGGTGGCAGATCTTCCGGGCATCTACTCTCTGCGTCCGTATTCGGGCGAGGAGGTCGTCACGCGCGATTTCCTGTTCAGCCAGCATCCGGACGGGATCATCAATATCGTCGACGCGACGAATATCGAGCGCAACCTCTATCTGACGCTCCAGCTTCTGGAGCTGGATATTCCGATGGTGCTGGCGCTGAACATGATGGACGAGGTGCGTGGCAACGGCGGCACGATCGACGTCAATAAAATGTCTGCGGAGCTGGGCATCCCCGTGGTGCCGATCTCTGCGGCGAAGAACGAGGGCATCACGGAACTGATCGACTCGGCAGTACAGACGGCGAAGGCGAAGCACCGCCCGCTGCGCGTGGACTTCTGCGACGACGGTCCGGTGCATCGCTGCATCCACGCCGTCTCCCACCAGATCGAGGACCATGCGCGCGCGGCGGGAATCGCAAGACGCTTTGCCGCCACGAAGATGATCGAGGGCGATACCGACATCATCGAGCGCATGGAGATCGACCAGAACGAGCAGGAGCTGCTGGAGCACAGCATCAAGCAGATGGAGGACGAGGGCGGCCTCGACCGCAACGCCGCGATCGCGTCCATGCGCTACGATTACATCGAGCGGCTTTGCGCAAAAACGGTCGTCAAGGCAAAGCAGAGCAAGGAGCATATCCGCTCCGTCGCCATCGACCGCGTTCTGACGAACAAGTATGCGGCGCTGCCGATCTTCATCGGCATCATGCTGCTGATCTTCTGGCTGACCTTCGACGTGATCGGCGCGTTTTTACAGGACGTGCTCGCAGCGGGCATCGACCGGCTTTCCGTCGCCGTAGACAGCGGGCTGAAGGCCTACGGCCTCAATCCCGTCGTACATAGTCTCATCATCGACGGCATCTTTGCCGGCGTGGGAAGCGTGGTGAGCTTCCTGCCGATCATCGTCGTCATGTTCTTCTTCCTGTCTATTCTGGAGGACACGGGCTACATGGCGCGCGTGGCGTTCGTCATGGATAAGCTCCTGCGTAAGATCGGCCTGTCCGGGCGCAGCTTCGTGCCGATGCTGATCGGCTTCGGCTGCACCGTTCCGGCGGTCATGGCGACGCGGACGCTGCCCTCCTCGCGCGACCGCAGGCTGACGATCCTGCTCACGCCCTTTATGAGCTGCTCGGCGAAGATCCCGATCTACGCGGTCTTTTCCGCCGCCTTCTTCCCGAACTATTCCGCCCTCATGATGGTGCTGCTGTATTTCGGCGGCATGGTCGTCGGCATTCTGGTGTCGCTGCTGTTCAAAAAGACCCTCTTCCGCGGCAAGCCCGTGCCGTTTGTCATGGAGCTTCCGAACTACCGCATGCCATCGGTGAAGAGCGTCGCCATGCTGCTGTGGGACAAGGCAAGGGACTTCCTGCAGCGCGCCTTTACGATCATTTTCGTTGCGACGCTGGTCATCTGGTTCCTGCAGTCGTTTGACGTGTATCTGAACTTCGTGGAGGACAGCGCGCAGAGCCTGCTCGCGTGGGTCGGCAAGGTGCTGACGCCGATCTTCCGACCGCTCGGCTTCGGCGACTGGCGCATCACGACCGCGCTCGTGACGGGCTTCACGGCGAAGGAGGCGGTCGTCAGCACTCTCGGCATTCTGACCGGAACGGGCATGGAAAACCTCTCCGTCGGTCTGGCGTCGCTGTTCAGCGTCGCTTCCGCCGTCAGCTTCCTGACCTTCACCCTGCTCTATACCCCCTGCGTTGCCGCGACTGCCGCGATCGGCAGGGAGCTCGGCGGCAAATGGCGCGGCGCGGTTGTCGCCGTGTTCCAGTGCGTCGTCGCGTGGCTCTTCGCCGCGCTGATCTATCAGCTTGCGCTGCTGGTGTTCTGAATGGGCTGGCTGGAGATCGTTCTGCTGTGCGCCGTTTTCGCGTGGCTGATTGCGACGGCGCTCTACCTCGTCCGCCACAAGGGCAAAACCTGCGGCGGCGACTGCGAAAACTGTATGAAATCCTGCAAACGGGAGTGAGCAAAAGCTCGCTCCCGCTTCTTATATAAGAGAAACGGCATCTCCCCTGCCGCTGCATTTCGTGCTGCTTCTCGCACTGCGTCATTGTGAGCTTGAGGAAGTCAAGCGTGGGAGCGCAGCCGTTGGCAGCTTTGCTGCCTTACGGATGCGGCCTACCCCTTGCGGGTGCAATCCGTCCGTCCCGATGCGGGACGCTTTCCCGATGAACGGAGCCGCGTAGGGCGGCATGCCCACATGCCGCCGCGTAAGACGGGGAACGCCCGAAATCGGAACACTATCATAATTCGAGCGCAGCTCCTGCGACCACCTCATCCGCCTCGCTGACAATCTGGCGTCAGCTCTTGGGCGACGGATGCAATTTCATGGGCGGTCGGCGAGGGCATCATCGGCGGCTCCGACGGCAAGCTCCTCCCGCAGGGCAACGCGACGAGAGCACAGGTCGCCACGATCCTTATGCGGTTTATTCAACGTATCGCGTTTTGATGGATGTAATAAACGGGGCAGGCGAGCGCCAGCCCCGTTTCAGACTGTCAAAAAAGTCCGTAACCGTCAAAATCATTAAAACATTTTTTTGGATTATTTCCCTGTTCAAACGTTATCTATTTTTACAGGTTTTTCTAACAATTTAGGATCCAAAAAGCTTGCTTCGCAAGGATTTTGACTTACTGCGCAACTCACGACTTACCGTATCTATATACGCCTACAGTCGTGAGTTGCTTGTCTTCCGAACTTTTTGACC
>JAFQZN010000043.1 GCA_017405865.1 Oscillospiraceae bacterium
AAGCTTGCTTCGCAAGAATTTTGACTTACTGCGCAACTCACGACCTACCGTACCTATGTACGCCGACGGTCGTGAGTTGCTTGTCTTCCGAACTTTTTGACAGCCTGTCAGCGTGTCGAAAAGGGTTTTTCGACACGCTGGGGGTTGCCTCAAACGAGGCAACCCCTTTGCATT
This sequence comes from Oscillospiraceae bacterium, assembly GCA_017405865.1. Lineage (GTDB taxonomy): Bacteria > Bacillota > Clostridia > Oscillospirales > Oscillospiraceae > JAZOXB01. The sequence goes on from JAFQZN010000043.1 coordinate 175, forward strand.
ACTTCTTCGCTAACGCTTCGCGGATCTTCTCGCAGAGGCCTTCGGCGGTGAGCTTGTAGGCCTCCAGCACCGCCGCGGCGGTGCCGCTGCGGCCGAATTCGTCATTGACGCCGTGGCGCACCAGCGGAGTCGGGCACTTTTCGCTCAGGCACTCGGCGACCGCGCCGCCCAGACCGCCGATGATGTTGTGCTCCTCGGAGGTGACGATGCAGCCGGTCTCCTTTGCCGCCTTGAGCACCAGCTCCTCGTCCAGCGGCTTGATCGTGTGCATGTCGATGACGCGGACGGAAACGCCCTCCGCCGCCATCATTTCGCGCGCCTTGAGCGCCATCTGCACCATGATACCCGTAGCGATCACGGCGACGTCAGAGCCGTCCGCCAGCACTGCGCCCTTGTCGAGCTCGAACTTATAGCCGGGGATCTCGTCGGTGACGATGTCCACCGCGCTGCGCCCGAGGCGCATGTACGCAGGGCCGTCGTAGTTCAGAAGCGCCTCGACGGCGAGCTTCATCTCATTGCCGTCGCAGGGGCAGAGCACCTTCATGCCGGGGACGGCGCGCATGAGCGCGAAGTCCTCGATACACTGATGGGTCGCGCCGTCCTCGCCGACGGACAGACCGCCGTGCGAGCCGACGACCTTGACGTTCAGATGCGGATAGGCGATGGAGTTTCTCACCTGCTCCCATGCTCTGCCGGAGGCAAAGATGGCAAAGGTATTGGTAAAGGGCTTGAAGCCGCAGGTGGAAAGGCCTGCCGCCACGCCGGTCATGTTGCACTCGGCGATGCCCATGTCAAAGAAACGCTCGGGATACTTGGCAGCGAAGCCCTTGGTCATCGTTGCACCTGCCAGATCTGCGTCGAAAACGACCAGCTCCGGGTATTTTTCCGCCAGCTCACACAGCGCTTCGCCGTAGGCGGCGCGGGTTGCGATCTTGCCTGCCATATCACTTGCCCTCCAATTCTGCTAATTTCGCTTCCAGCTCGGCTTTTGCCTGCTCGTACTGCTCGTCGTTCGGCGCCTTGCCGTGCCAGCCGGCCTGATTCTCCATGAAGGAAACGCCCTTGCCCTTGGTGGTCTTCATCAGCACCGCCGTGGGCTTGCCCTTGCATGCCTTTGCGTCGTCGAACGCCTGTAAGAGCGCGTCGTAGTCGTGACCGTCGACCTTGATGACGTTCCAGTTGAACGCCTCGAACTTCTTGTCCAGCGGCTCGGAGGGCATGACGTCCTTCGTCGCGCCGTCGATCTGCAGACCGTTTACGTCCACGATCGCGCAGAGGTTGTCAAGACCGTACTTCGCGGCGGACATTGCCGCCTCCCAGACCTGACCCTCCGCGATCTCGCCGTCGCCGAGGACGGTATAGACGCGGTAGTCCTTCTTGTTGAGCTTGCCGCCCAGCGCCATGCCGACCGCTGCGGAGATGCCCTGCCCCAGAGAGCCGGTGGACATATCCACGCCGGCGACGTGCCGCATTTCGGCGTGACCGGAATAGTGCCCCTTGATGGAGCGGAACAGCTTCAGATCCTCGATCGGGAAGAAGCCGCGCAGCGCCAGCACCGGGTAGAGGGCGGGCGTGCAGTGACCCTTCGACAGCACGAAGCGGTCGCGGTCGGGATTTTTGGGATCCTTCGGGTCGACGTTCATCACGCCGAAATACAGCGTCGTGATGGCGTCGATGGCAGACAGGCTGCCGCCAATGTGGCCGGATGCCGCCGTATGCACAGCATCAAGGCCGAGCAGTCTTGCTTTGGTCGCGGTGATTGCCAGGGTCTTGCTTGCAATTTTTTCCATAGTAACCATTCCTTTTCCTTATAGTTTAACCGCCGAACTGCGGTAACGTACCGATTAATCCTCTTCTGCAGCCGGGAGCGTCGGCTTGGTCTGCCGGACGTAGTACTCGATGCGCGTGAATTCGTCCAGAGCCGCCTGCTCCGCTGCGTTCTTCGACCTGGTCAAGGCGCCGTCGTGGAGCACGGTGTCGCGGAAGTGCAGCACGGGCAAAGTATCGCGCACGGTGCGCTGGAACTGCATCCATGCAGGACCCGTCCAGCCGCAGCAGTCGAAGACCTCGCTCATCAGATAGCACGGGGAGATCGTCGGGCCTTCGCCGGTGAAGTCCCTGCCAAGAACCTCCTTCGCCGCGTCGTTCGCCCAGATCAGATAGGGCGTGGAATACAGGCTGAAGCGGTCCGTCGTGCCTGCCTTTCCCGTGATCCCCATCTCGGCATAATATGCCTGCCCGTCGCCGAGGAAGGGCTTGTGGTCGCCGAAGAAGACCATCACGACAGGCTCCTCATCGTCGCGGAAGCTGTCGACATAGGCGGCGATCTGTCTGCCGGTATCGGCGATGCTGGTGAGATAGTTGTTGACGATGCGATCTCCATCCTCCGAAAGGCCGCTGACGTACTGCCTGCGCGGCAGCTGCTCCCTTTCGTAGGGGCTGTGCCCCTGATAGGTCACGGTGAAGGAGAAGTACGGCACGCTCCTGTCGCGCGCGTCGTAAGCGTCGCGGCGCTCGGCAAAGAGCTGCGCGTCGGTCGCAAAGCCCTGATAGTCGCCGTCCGTGACCCAGTTTTCCAGATGTCCCTCGTGGAAGTAGTATTCCTCGAAGCCCAGTCGGCGGTCGATCGACTGACGGCTGTAGAACCAGTCGTGTCCGGGGTGCGCGCCCTCGGTGCGGTAGCCGTTTTCCCGCAGATACCAGACGAAGGAGGCGGTATTGCTGTTATAGCCGGGGTGCCGGTAGGCAAAGCCCGTCAGGAACGACCGCTCTGCGTTGATCGTGCCGCCGCCGATGCTGTCGTCGATCAGTGTGCCGTGGTAGCACTCCGCCTGCAGGGCGTGGAAGTCGGCATAGGGGTCGACGTCAAAGGTCACGCCGTCGAACACGGAAAGATCGGAAAAGCTCTCGAGCATCGTGCAGATCAGATTGACCTTTTTCTCCTCCGGGATCGGCGCGTCGGGATACTGCGCGAGCGTCTGCCTTGCGCCCTCCTCGGTATAGCCCTCCGGGGTACCGGGATAGGCCTCGTGAACGGAGTTCAGGAAGGAATAGAACAGGCCGCCGGCCGCGCTTTTGCCGTCGTCGCGCCAGATATTGAAGGAATGCTGCACATACACGGTAGAGTTGTAGTACAAAATGTCGTCCGTGTACCAGTGGAACCACGAGAACACGCCGAGGCCGACGCACAGCAGGATCGTCGCGACGCGCGTCCACCAAAAGCGGCGGGTGATTCTCGCACCGGCGAAGAACTTGAGCAGCACGGTTCCGCCTGCGATCACCGCAAGGGAGAGCCAGAGCCATTTCGGGATATGCAGGCTGTATTCGCCCAGAATGCCGAGGCCGTCGCCTGCAATCGCCAGATCGTCATAGACGAGCGGCTCGCCGCGCAGGTCGATCTTGAAATAGTTGACAAAGACGATCAGCAGGAAGAAGATCGCAGTCACAAGATACGCGATCCACGCGCGGTTGGTCAGCACGTAGGCGATCGCAAGAAAGACGAAGACCGGCAGGAAATTCAGCAGCAGGGTGAGAGGGCTTTCGGTGAAGTAGGCGCCGACCATTGAAACGCCGTTTTCATAGCTGCGTGTGCCGACCAAGAGGCACCAGAGCGTCAGCACAGCCGCTGCCAGCAGGAGCAGCAGGACGGTGCGCAGCATTCTGCGCCCGGCCGCGTGGTTCTTTTCTTTCGTCACGCCCCCGGTCTGCCGCTCATATTTTTTCCACTTCATTCTGCCTTAAAACACCAGCTTTTCTTTCAGATAGCTCTTCAGCTCGAATATCGGGATGCGCACCTGCTCCATCGTGTCGCGGTCGCGCACGGTGACGGCGTGATCGGCCGGGGTCGTGTCGTCGCCGACGGTCTGGAAGTCCACGGTGATACAGAACGGCGTACCGATCTCATCCTCGCGGCGGTAGCGCTTGCCGATGGAGCCGGCGTCGTCAAAGTCGACCATGAACTCCTTCTGAAGATCGCGGTAGATCTCCTCGGCGGCAGGCGAGAGCTTCTTGGAAAGCGGCAGGATGGCCGCCTTGAACGGCGCGAGCGCCGGATGCAGGTGCAGAACGGTGCGCACGTCGTCGTTGCCGTTCTTGTCCTGCCCGACGACCTCCTCGTCGTAGGCGTCAACCAAGAAGGCGAGGAAGCTGCGCTCAACGCCGAGGGACGGCTCGATGACGTAGGGGATGTAGCGCTGATTCTTCTCCTGATCGTAGTAGGTCAGGTCCTTGTTGGACGTGTTCTGATGCTGCGTCAGGTCGTAGTCGGTGCGGTCGGCGACGCCCCACAGCTCGCCCCAGCCGAACGGGAAGAGGAACTCAAAGTCGGTCGTCGCCTTGGAGTAGAAGCAGAGCTCCTCCGGGTCGTGGTCGCGCAGACGCAGGTTCTCCTCCTTCATGCCCAGAGAGAGCAGCCACTGCTTGCAGAAGCCGCGCCAGTAGGCAAACCACTCCAGATCGGTGCCCGGCTCGCAGAAGAATTCCAGCTCCATCTGCTCAAACTCACGGACGCGGAAGATGAAGTTGCCCGGGGTGATCTCGTTGCGGAAGGACTTGCCGATCTGGCCGATGCCGAAGGGCAGCTTGCGGCGGGTGGTGCGCTGGACGTTGACGAAGTTGACGAAAATGCCCTGCGCGGTTTCCGGGCGCAGATACACTGTATTCTTCGCATCCTCGGTGACGCCCTGGAAGGTCTTGAACATCAGATTGAACTGACGGATGTCGGTGAAGTTGTGCTTGCCGCAGGTCGGGCAGGGAACGTTATGCTCCTCGATAAAGTCCTTCATCTCCGCCTGCGAAAAGGCGTCGATGGGCTTCGGCAGCTCCGTGCCTGTCTCGGCGCAGTAGTCCTCGATGAGCTTGTCCGCGCGGAAGCGCTCGTGGCACTCGCGGCAGTCCATCAGAGGGTCGGAGAAGCCGCCCAGATGGCCCGAGGCGACCCACGTCTGCGGATTCATCAGAATGGCGGCGTCCAGACCGACGTTATAGGGGTTGCTCTGGACGAATTTGTTCCACCAGGCGCGCTTGATGTTGTTCTTCAGCTCCGCGCCCAAGGGACCGTAGTCCCACGTGTTGGCAAGACCGCCGTAGATCTCGGAGCCTGCAAAGACAAAGCCGCGGTTTTTGCACAGCGCGACGATTTTATCCATGGTTTTTTCGGTGTTTTTCATGCGTTTGTTTCCTCCGGAATACATATTACTCTAATATATAATTATAGTCTGAACCGCTGCCAATGTCAACCAAAACAATGCGCAATCCGCTTTGCAAAAAGAGAGACGCCGCAGCTGCGGCGTCTCTCTTTTTGATCACTATGACTCTATGACCGCATCTACCAGCTGACAGAATTGATTAGAGCCCTCCTTGTAGACGTCAAAAACGCCCACGACGGTGATTTCCTCCCCCTTCTCGGGATATTCTGCGGGGTAGACACGATGATCGCGGAGGACAAACTCGATCCCCTGCGCGCAGCAAGCGGTAGCGTCGGCGATCAGACAGGCGAAGTAGTTCCTGCTGCTGCCCTCATAAACGGCGAAGCTTCCGCGCATGCGGACAGTCTTGCCGAGATATGACTCCGGTGCGGAAATCATCTGAAATACCTCGGAATAGACCATCGTGGAGCTTAATACCGTCAGATCGACGTCGCACAGGTTGTCGCTGCTGGCAGGAAGACGGACGCTTTCGCTGTTATTGGACAGCGCGGCGCTGCATCCGGAAAGGAGCAGCATGCAGACGAGAAGCATCAGAAGCAGGGATTTTTTCATCGCAAGCGTCAATCCTCCTTATTCCAGAATGGCGTTATACAGGCGGCAGTAGAGCACGCCGTTGAGATAGTAGGTGCCGAAGATGCCGACCACCGTGACCTGTGTGCCGAGATCTGGGTAGGGAATACCCTCCTGCAGAGAGAAGTGAATGCCCTCCTGACAGCAGCCGCCCTCATCCGAAATCAGGCAGGCTCTCGCGCCGTCGGAATAGACGATATAGCTCCCGCGCATGCGGACGATCTGCCCGAGGTAGGGAGTCGGGTCGACCAGCATGTTATAGGTCTGTGAAAACAGCATCGTGCTGCTGTACATCGTCAGGTCAATATCGACGCCGCCGTAGCCGACGGTCTGAGGGGGTTCCGTTTCCGGAGGCGCGGTCGGCTGCGGCTCCGTTTCCGGGGTTGCGGTTGGCGTCGGTTGTGCCTGCGTCGGCGCAGTGGGGGCGGGCTGTGCCTGCGTCGGCGCAGTGGGAGCGGGCTGTGCCTGCGTCGGCGCAGTGGGAGCGGGCTGTGCCTGTGTCGGTACAGTTTGGGTTACCACGGACTCTGCCGGTGTTGCTGTTTCCGACAGGGCGCTGCCTGCGGTCTCCGTTATTTGCGGGACAGGAGCCTTCTCGACCTGCGCGGCAGGAGCCTCAAGCGCCGGTTCGGAAACGGCTTCGGCGCTGCGGAGCATATTGGCAGTCTCCGACGCCTCCGGCGCGGCAGAACCTGCGCAGGCGCTCATTGAAGCAAGAAGCGCAAGGCAAAGGATCACAGCAAGCTGCTTTTTCATTTCCGAAGCCCTCCCTTTACCACGCCGACGATCCAGCAGACGGCAAAGGCGACGATGTCCACGGCGACGATCGTTGAGCCGACGGGCGTGCCTGCCACCACGGCGATCAGCAGCCCCAAAAGGGCGCAGATCACGGAGAAGATGGCAGCGAACACCGTCACGGACAGGAAGCTCTTGAACAGCCGCATCGCCGCCAGCGCAGGGAAGATGACGAGGGCGGAGATCAGCAGCGAGCCGACGAGGTTCATCGCCAGCACGATGATGACCGCGATCACGATCGCGATGAGCAGGTTGTAAAGCCCCGCCTTTGTGCCGGTCGCGCGGGCAAAGTTCTCGTCGAAGGTGACGGAGAAGATCTTGTGGTAGAAGAACAGAAAGATCGCCACGACCACGACCGACAGCGCGCAGCAGATCCACACCTCGGTCTTCGTCAGCGTCAGGATAGACGTAGAGCCGAAGAGGGTGGAGCAGACGTCGCCGGAGAGATTACTGGATTTTGAAAACAGATTCATCAGCAGGTAGCCGATCGCCAGCGCGCCCACCGAGACCATCGCCACGGCGGCGTCGCCCTTGATCTTCGCGTTCTGCCCCGTGCGCAGCAGCAGCACCGCGCTGATGACGGTGATGAGCAGCACGAGCGGCATCTCGTTCGTCAGTCCCGCGATCGCGGCGATCGCCATCGCGCCGAAGGCGACGTGGGAAAGCCCGTCGCCGATGAAGGAATAGCGCTTCAAAACGAGGGTCACGCCCAGAAGCGACGAACACAGCGCGATCAGCACGCCGACGATGATCGCATAGCGCACGAAGGGATATTGCAGGTAGAGCGCCAGTTTGTCGAGCAGTTCGCTCATTCCGCCTCACCGCCCTTCAGAAAGCTGTCGGAAAGGTCGCTTGCAAGGTACTCGTCCCTGGTGCCGAAAAAGACCGTATTTCCGATATGGAGGATGTGGCTGGCGTAGCGCACGGCGGCGCCGATGTCGTGGGAGATCATAATGACGGTGATCCCTTCGTCGCGGTTCAGCCGCGCGATCAGGGCGTACATCTCAATCGTCACCTTCGGGTCCAGACCCGAGACCGGCTCGTCGAGCAGGAGCAGTTTCTTCGTCGCGCACAGGGCGCGGGCCAGCAGCACGCGCTGCTGCTGACCGCCGGACAGTTCGCGGTAGCACCGTTTTGCCAGCGCGGTCAGCCCCAGTTTTTCCATCATATCCTTCGCCAGCTGCTTTTCCTCTTTGGAATAGAACGGCCGCAGCCCCATCCTGCCGCCGCAGCCGGACAGCACGATCTCCCGGACGGACGCGGGGAAATCCCGCTGCACCACGGTCTGCTGCGGCAGATAGCCGATCTCGTTCTGCGCAAGTCCGTCGCCCGTGCGGACGGTACCGCCGAGCGGCGGCTGCAGGCCGAGGACTGTCTTCATCAGCGTGCTTTTGCCGGAGCCGTTTTCGCCGACGATGCACAGATAGTCGCCGGAATGGACCTCGAAGTTCAGCCCGCGGACGATCTCGTGTCCCTCATAGCCGAGCGAGAGGTCTTTGCAAGTGAGTAATGCCATCGGAATGTCCCCCAGTCTTATATCTCGTTCATCGACTGCACGGAAAGCGTGCCGCCCTCCACCGTGCCGGTGACCTCGACGAGCGTGCCGACGGCGGGAAGGTCGCCGCCCCAGGTGATGGTGTTGCTCCAGGAGCCGTCATAGTAGGGGTCCTGGATGGAATTGACCGACGCGATGCGCCCGTAGGCAAAATAGGTCTGTCCCTCGAAGGCTTCCGGATGGTACATAATGTTGTACATCTGCACGCGCTCCAGCGTCGCGCCCATCGAGCGCATATCCAGGTCGGCGGCGGGACCGGTGTAAGCGGCGTCCGTTTCCACCTGCGCGTCCGTGATCCAGTAGCCGTCCAGCGCTTCCTCGCCGGAGGCAAAGGTGCCCCGCACCGTAACGAGCGAGCCGACGGGCGGAAGAGCATTCACATCCTGCGGAACGAATTCCCATTGCCAGTCGCAGCAGCGGGTCTGGTCGTAATAACCCCAGACGTAATAGCGCAGCCGATCGTTGTAGGCGTCATGGATCACGGCGAAGACGCCTTCCTTTTCCGTGGGCTTGCCGTCGTAGTCCGCGCCGTAGCCGCTGTAGAATACGTTTTGATAGAGTACATATTCATCCTGACTGAACGTTTCCGGGCGTTCTGTTGTCACGGCCTCCTGCGTGGCTTCCGTCGGGTCGGTCGTCTCCGTCGGAGCCGGAGAAGGGCTGTCTGCACAGCCCGCACATGCCGCGAGGATCGCTGCGGTCAGCAGCGTGGATAAAAACGCTTTCCAGTTCTTTGAATTCATATTCATCCGCCTTTCCAATCGACTGCGCTTTCAGATATGTTTTACTTTAATGCTTCCGCAAGAACCGCAAGGTTTTGCTCCATGATCGTCAGATACGACGCGCCGTTTGCCACGTCGGCGGACGTCGTCGACTGCATGGAATCCATGGTCAGGATCGCCTGATCCTTTGCGGCGGTCGTGTCGCGGATCGTCTGCGCGATCCGGCCGTCCGCGCTCTCGATCTGCAGGATCGCGCGCAGACCCAGCTCGTCCACCTTGTTTGCAAGGAAGACGATCGTTTCAAAGCTCGCCTCGGTTTCCGCCGAGCAGCCGACGAACGCGGCGTAATAGTCAAGCCCGTAGTCATCCGTCAGATAGCGGAAGGGGAAGCGGTCGCCGAACAGCAGCGTCTTCACGCTTGCTGCGTCCACGGCAGCTTGGTAATCGGCGTCGAGCGCGTTCAGCTTTGCCACGTAGGCGTCGGTGTTGGCGGCGTAAGCTTCGGCGTTGTCCGCGTCAAGCTCGCAAAGCTTGGAGGAAAGATAGTCGCAGAGGGCGGCGGCGTTGCGCAGGGAGAGCCAAACGTGCTCGTCGCTTTCCTCTTCCTCTTCTTCGTGATGGTGTCCGCCCATCAATTCCTCAAGCACCTCTTCGCTCGAAGCGGAAGCAGGAACGAAGAAGGGATTGGACGCTGCGTTGAGCAGCGCGTCGAAGCTTTCGTCTCCGAACCATACGTGGAAGTGTTCTACCTCATCAGCAGGCTCGTGACCGTGGTCGTTGAACTGTACGTATTTCGGAGCGCCGTCGGCATCTGCCTCAAACTGATACCTTACGCTCGTGATGTCTCCGTCCTCGGCTCTTACGGGAACGTAGCCCGCATAGCTATATTCGGCGGACTCGCTCGTTCCGTCGACATACGTAAAGGTGATCGTGCTGCCGTCGATCGCGATCGTTACAGCGTCACAAGCCCATTTTTCGGCAAGTTCTTCAAGGACCTCGTCGGTGGAGGCGCCGTCCTCCTCCGCTTCGTGCTCGACGTACGCTTCAAGCGCGCCGCTTTCAAGCAGGGGGATCAGAGAACTCCATTCACCCTCGAATTCCGAGAGCGCGCGATCCTGAATATCTTCTTCTTCAATTTCCTCATGTTCATGTTCGTGCTCATGGTCGTGGTCTGCTTCCATGCCTTCCTTGACTTCCTCTGCTTTGACCTTGTCGCCGAGGACTTCGAGCAGATTGACGACGACCATATCCTTGTTCTGCGCTTCGGCGAGCACGTCCTCTACCCATTCATCGGACTCGCCGCCGACGTAGACAAACATGTCGCAGGTCGAGATTTTCACGATATCGTCCGCCGTCGGCTGGTAGCTGTGCAGGTCTACGCCGTTGTCGAGCAGCATCGTGATGTCCGCCCGGTCTGCCTGATCGCCTAATATTTGTTTTACCCAATCATATTCCGGGAAGATCGTCGTAACGATGTTGAGCTTTTTTTCCACAGGGGCGTCGGTCGGATTCTGCTCCGATGTGACGCTGTCGGGTTGGGGGGGCGCTGGCGTTGCAGGTTCGTCAGCGCAGCCCGTCATGACGCCGAGGAGCATCAGCAGACAGAGTGTGATCGATAGAATTTTTTTCATAAAATAGGCCTCCGTAATTGAAATGATCGTGAAAAAAGCGTGCAAAAAGCAAGGAAGCCGGCATACGCCGAAAGAGCCTGCCGTCAGGCAGACTGCTCCCTTGCTGATTCTTATATCAATTCAGAAGCTTGACCTTTAGGGTGATAGGAGTTTTGCTGTATGAAGAAACGCGAATAGGCAAAAGAATGGGCGCGGTGAAGCGGAGGCACGCAAAGAGCAGCGCGGCGGCGATCAACGTGCCGCACAGCACCTTCAGCGCGTTCCTGCACAGCGCGATCACGGCGCAGACGGGGCAATCCTCACCGGTGCAGTCGTGATCCACTTCGTGCGCCATAATAAAAAGCGACGTCATCACGGCGACAAGAACGAAGACGGCAAGGATCGCCGCCGCCAAACGTCTTTGCTTTGCCATGAGGAACACCGCCTTTCCTGTAAAATGCGCCGGTCAGCTTTTCCGGCATTTTCCGCAGACACCGTATAAAACGGTGTTTGTGCTGTCGATCTGAAAATTTGCATCCTGCATCACGTCGTCAATGAGCGCGTTGGTGGCAGGCGTCTTTAAGTGGTAGGTCTTTCCGCATTTTGAGCATTCAAGGTGCAGGTGATCCTGACATTCCTTGGAGCCGACATAGCGGTAGAGTACTCTGTTCGCTCCGCCGATTACTGTCTTTTTCACCAGCCCCTGCTTTTCAAGCGCCGACAGATTGCGGTAAACGGCGCTTCTGCTCGCGCTTTTATCCATTAGCGCGATGATTTGCTCGGCAGTAAGCGCTTCGTCGCGGTGCTGCTCCAAAGCGTCAAACAACGCTTTTCTTTGAGAAGTCATGTATCCCAAGGAACAAACCCTCCGGCGAGATGCAATTTGCGACCTTGTCGCAAATTGACTATAACACCGTATCTCATGTTTGTCAAGAGGGACGTTTCAAAAACTGCCCACAGCAGGCGGAAATCGGTTGCAATGAGGGTGCGGACTTGTTATAATGGCAGTATCATACAACGGAGGACGGATAAATGCACCGCTTATTGACTGCTTTCACAGAGACGACTGCGGCGACGGAGGCCGCCGCGCAGGGAAACCCCCTCGCCGTGGACGGCATGCTCTCGCTGATCCTGCTGATCATGCTGTACGGCTGCGGGATCTACGCGCTGTATACCTATTTCCGCCTGCGCAGGACCTGCATGCTCTTCCCGAACAAGTTTCTATATCCGGGCGGCTGTACGGCCGAAACCTGCGTGGACGTGGACGGCTTTATCGACTTCGTTGAGCCGCGTCTGCTGCTGCTCGGCATTGCGATGATCGTCTGCGGGCTCGCCTATTTCTACTATTCGATGATCCTGAAGGCAAACTTCCTCTGGGCGGACATTGCCGCGCTCGTCATTCCAACGGGCGTCATGGTTTGGTACATGTTCGCGCAGCGCAGGGCGTCGAAGGAGTTCTGGTGATGAAGATCGTTGTGCTGGACGGCTATGCCGCCAATCCCGGCGACGTCAGCTGGGAGGAGCTCCGCTCCCTCGGGGAGCTGACGGTCTATGACCGCACCGCGCCGGAACAGACGGTCGACCGCATCGGCGACGCGGAGATCGTCCTTCTGAACAAGGCGCCGCTCGGCGCGGACGTCTTCGAGGCATGCGAGAAGCTGCAGCTCGTCAGCGTCCTCGCGACGGGGTATAACATCGTCGATACTGCAGCGGCGCGCGCCCACGGCGTGACGGTCTGCAACGTCCCCGGCTATTCCACGGGCGCGGTCGCGCAGATGACCTTTGCCCTGCTTTTGGAGATCACGCAGCAGGTCGGACTGCACAGCGCGGCGGTCTTTGCGGGGCAATGGCAGCGCAATGCGGATTTCTGCTTCTGGAACAAGCCTCTGACGGAGCTTGCGGGCAAGACGATGGGACTGATCGGCTACGGCGCGATCGGGCAGGCGGTCGGCGCGATCGCCCTCGCCTTCGGCATGAAGCTGTTGATCACGGCGCGGCATGAAAAAACCGTGCCCGACGGCGCGGCGTTTGTCGATTTAGACACGCTGCTTTGCAAAGCCGACGTCGTCTCGCTGCACTGCCCGCAGACGGCGGAGAATCTGCACATGATCGACGCTGCGTCCCTTGCGAAGATGAAGGACGGCGCGATCCTGCTCAATACCGCGCGCGGCGGCCTGATAGACGAGCCTGCGGTCGCAGACGCGCTCCGCACGGGAAAGCTCGCCGCCTTCGGCGCGGACGTGGTGTCAAAGGAGCCGATCGCGGCGGACAATCCGCTGCTCGCCGCGCCCAACTGCTTCCTCACGCCGCATATCGCGTGGGCGCCCTACGAGACGCGCGTGCGCCTGCAGCGCATCACCGCGGAGAATATCCGCTGCTTCCTCGCGGGAACCCCGCAGAACGTAGTGAATTGAACAAACCGCAGAGCTGACGGTCAGCTCTGCGGTTTTTCTGTCGTTCATTTATTCCTGTCTGTATGTCTCCCAGCCCAGCTTGCGGGCGAAGGGGACGTCTGCGAGGAAGCGCGCAAGCAGCGTCTGCGCCGTTTGTGCATCGGGCGCGGGCGCGAGCAGGAGGCAGTCGCGTCCGTCCTGCGTGAGCTGCGCGGCAAGCTCCATGTCCCTCGTCAGCACGGCGCGTGCGCCGTCCGACTTCGGCACGGCGTAGTCGCCGTCAAAGGTCAGGTAGACCGCCTCGGGCGCTTGTTCGTCCATTCGGAGCGTCCCGTCAAAGACGGGCGCGTCCTGCTCGAAGGCGTAGGTGTTCAGGCTGCCGTCCACGCGGACCGTGCAGACTGCCGTCTCCCCGTCCTGAAAGAGCAGGAGGCCCTGCAGCTCGGCGGATCTGGCCTCCTTTTCCGGAACGACCATCAGAAAGACCGTCAGCGCGGCGGCAAGGCCGAGCGTGATCCCGAGCGCGATCTTGAGAAAGCGGTGAAAGGAAGACGATTTCCGGATCATTTCTTCGCGCTCTCTACCAGCCCGGTCGCCAGACCGGCAAGCCCTTGAATCTCAGAGGGGATGATGATCTTCGTCGCCTGACCGTCTGCGATCTTCTGCATCGCTTCGAGCGCCTTGAGCTTGATGACCTGATCGTTCGGGCAGGCCTCGTTCAGCATCTGCATCGCCTCCGCCGTTGCCTTCTGCACGGCGAGGATCGCCTCTGCCTGACCTTGGGCGCGGAGGATCGCCGCCTGCTTTTCCGCGTCGGCGCGGAGAATGGCGGACTCCTTTTCGCCCTCTGCCACAAGGATCTGCGAATGCTTCGTGCCCTCTGCCTGCAGGATCGCCTGACGGCGGTCGCGCTCTGCCTTCATCTGCTTTTCCATGGAGTTCTGGATGTCCTGCGGCGGCAGGATGTTCTTCAGCTCCACGCGCGTGACCTTGATGCCCCACGGGTCGGTCGCTTCGTCCAGAATGGAGCGCATGTTCGTGTTGATGAGGTCGCGCGAGGTCAGCGTCTGGTCGAGTTCGAGGTCGCCGATGATGTTACGCAGGGTGGTCGCGGTCAGATTTTCCATCGCCATCATGGGATGCTCGACGCCGTAGGTGTAGAGCTTCGGGTCGGTGATCTGGAAATACACGACGGTGTCGATCTGCATGGTAACGTTGTCCTTCGTGATCACGGGCTGGGGCGGATAGTCAAGCACCTGCTCCTTGAGGCTGACGCGCTTGGCGATGCGCTCGATGAACGGGATTTTAAAGTGGATGCCCACCTCCCAGACGGTCGAGAACGCGCCGAGCCGCTCGATGACGTAGGCGCGCGACTGCTGGACGATGGAGATGTTTTTGATCAAAATGATGAACAGGACGATCGCCGCGATGACGATCAGGATGATGCCGGAATTCTCGCTGAAAAATTCGCTCATTTCGTAATTTCCTCCTTTACCGGTTCTACGAAGACCTTGACGCCTTCGATTTTCGTGACGCGCACGACGGCGTCCTTTTCAATGGGCGTATCGTCTGCGCTTCTTGCCGACCATTCCACGCCGCCGATCTTCACCGCGCCCGTGCCGCGCAAATTGTCGATCGCGGCGGTGACGACGGCGGTTTTGCCGAGGTTGCTGCTGACGTTGGTCGCGACGGTGCGGCTCTTCAGATATTTTCGCGCGATCGGGCGCAGCAGCAGGAGCAGCGCGGCGGAAACGGCGAAGAACAGGACGAGCTGCAGCCAGATCGGCGCGCCGAGCAGGGCGGCGATCATGGCGATCAGGGAGCCGCCGATAAACCACACGGACACCAGCGCGCTGGTGGAGGCTTCCAAGACGGCAAACAGCACGAGCGCCGCCAGCCAGATCCATTTCATTTCGGGCATAATGCCACCTCCTTTTACAGATATAGTGTGCCACAAAATACAGAAGAAGTCAAGCGGCACAGTTTGGAAACAATGCACAATGATGAACACTCCCCATCCGTGTCATTGCGAGCCGCAACTGCGGCGTTGCAATCTGTGCGTCTCGATGCGGGACACTTTGACGAATGAGCTGCACGAAGGCTCCCCTGTGCAAGGGGAGCTGGCACGGCGCAGCCGTGACTGAGGGGTTGTGGCTTCCTCTGGCGAGGGAGGCTGTCAATCCCTCCGTCTGCCTGACGGCAGCCACCTCCCTCAAGGTGAATTGCCCCGAAGGGGCAAGAGAGGGTGGCCTGGGCCACTACACAAGGGAGGCTTTGGCTCGACCGTAATACGCAGCACGTGCCATACCTGCTACGGACAGATTGCCACGGCTGCTCGCAGCCTCGCAATGACACGGACGGGAAAGCCTTCTCCTTGAGGAGAAGGTGGACAAACAGGGCTTCCGCAAGCTGCGGAAGCCCTGACAGACTGTCAAAAAAGTCCGTAACCGTCAAAATTATTAAAACAATTTTTGGATTATTCCCTGTTTAAACGTTTTTCTGTTTTATTCAGGTTTTTCTAACAATTTAGGTTGCAAAAAGCTTGCTTCGCAAGAATTTTGACT